>NZ_JAHRXJ010000011.1 GCF_019104765.1 Synechococcus sp. HK05
AACTTCCCCCTCGACCTGGCAGCAGCCGAAGCCACCCCCGTGGCTCTGACTGCCCCCGCCATCGGCTGAGGTTGACTCTCAACATGGTTCAACCTCGGTTGGATCGGAAGGCCCCTGCGCAAGCGGGGGCTTTTTGTTGTGGGCTACGGCTGGTGGATGCGGAATCCTGCTCAGTGCTTCAAGCCTTGATCCAAGCCACCGGCTTGCGGCGCTTGGGATACAGCTCCCTGCACAGCGGGCAAACCGTTCCGTCGCAGCCGCGGGCCGTGCAGAATTCGCGGCCATAAAAAATGATCTGTAGGTGCAACTTGTTCCAGGCGTGCTTCGGGAACAGGCGCTTGAGATCGGTTTCCGTGCGGGTCACACTCACGCCGCTGCTGAGGCCCCAGCGCTGCGCCAGGCGATGGATATGCGTATCCACCGGGAAAGCGGGCACGCCAAAGGCCTGCGCCATCACAACCGAGGCCGTCTTGTGGCCCACACCAGGCAGCGCCTCCAGGGCTTGGAAACTGGCCGGCACCTCACCGTTGTGCCGCTCGAGCAGCAACTCCGCCAGCCGTTTCACATTGCGGGCTTTGGTTTTGGCCAACCCCAGCTGACGAATGTGACCCAGGATCGTGGCTTCGGGTAGTGCAGCCATCGACTGCGGAGTCGGCCCGGCTGCAAACAAAGCGGGCGTGACCTCATTCACCTTCTTATCGGTGCACTGGGCGCTGAGCAGCACCGCGATCAACAAGGTGAAGGCATCGCTGTGATCCAGTGGCACCGGTGTGGTGGGGTAGTGCTCCTCCAAACGCTGCAGGATCAGGGCGGCCCGCTCCTCTTTCCTCACCGGTACGACAGGCTTCACGCAAGGCCCAGTTTGTAGGCTCGCTGCAGCGCATTCGGCCCATGGGCAGCAGCTTCGGCGACCTTTTCCGCATCAGCACCTTCGGCGAGTCCCACGGTGGCGGGGTTGGGGTGATCGTGGATGGCTGCCCGCCAAGGCTGGAGCTCGATCTTGAAGCGATTCAGGCGGAACTCGACCGGCGTAAACCCGGCCAGAGCAAGATCACCACGCCGCGCAAGGAAGATGATCGCGTGGAGATTCTCAGCGGTCTGCTCGATGGCGTGACCCTCGGCACGCCGATCGCGATGGTGGTGCGCAACAAGGATCAGCGCCCCCAGGATTACAAGGAGGTGGAGGTGGCCTTCCGGCCCTCCCACGCCGATGCCACCTATCAGGCGAAATACGGCATCCAGGCCCGCAGTGGTGGCGGCCGTGCCTCAGCCCGGGAAACCATCGGCCGGGTGGCCGCGGGAGCCATTGCCAAACAGCTACTGGCCAAAGCCCACGGCACCGAAGTGATCGCCTGGGTGAAGCGGATTCACACCCTGGAAGCCACGATCGATCCGTGCACAGTGCAGCTGGAGGATGTAGAGGCCAACATCGTGCGCTGCCCGGATGCTGCGATGGCAGGGCAAATGATCGAGCGGATTGAGGCGATCGGCCGCGATGGCGATTCCTGCGGCGGCGTGATCGAGTGCGTTGTGCGTCAGGCGCCCGTGGGGCTCGGCATGCCGGTGTTCGACAAGCTGGAAGCGGATCTGGCCAAGGCGGTGATGTCGCTGCCGGCCACCAAGGGATTCGAGATCGGCTCCGGCTTTGAGGGCACCCTGCAGAAAGGAAGCGAACACAACGACGCCTTCCTGCCCACCGGCGATGGCTCCCTGCACACCGCCACCAACAATTCAGGCGGCATTCAGGGCGGGATCAGCAATGGCGAACCGATCGTGATCCGGGTGGCATTCAAGCCCACCGCCACGATCCGCAAGGCCCAGCAAACGATCAACGCCCGCGGCGAAGCCACCACCCTGGAAGCCAAGGGGCGCCACGACCCGTGTGTGTTGCCGCGGGCCGTGCCGATGGTGGAGGCGATGGTGGCCTTGGTGCTGGCGGATCACCTGCTGCGCCAACAGGGGCAGTGCAGCCTGTGGTGATCCACCCTGAGCGCAAGGCCGCTCAGCTCACGCTGGTGAGCTGAGCGGCTCCGTTGCTGCTGGGCGCCACGGGTGCTGCAGCACTCAAACGACTCACGGCCTTCGCCATGCGGCGCGCCACCGAGGAACCACCCGCAGCCTTGGCTTTAGGCGCGGCTTTCACGGCGGCTTTCTTCACCGGATTGCGGGCAGCCTTAGCCGGCTTGGGCTTGGCCTTCGCGGCGGGTTTAGCGGCAGCCTTGGCTGCTGTTTTGCGCGCCGTCGCAGGCTTGGCCGTGGTGGTCTTCGCCGCGGCAGGACGGCGGCTGGTCTTGGCTGATGGTGAAGCCGGCTTCGCTGCAGCTTTGGAGCCGCCGGAGCGGGCGCGGTGACTGAGCACCATGGCCCATTCCGCATCGCTGAGATTGGCGGGCTTGCTGCCGTGGGCGTTGGCAAGCTTGGCCGCCTTTTCGATGTCGCTGATCAGGTTCTTCCAGGAGGTCGCGAAGCGCTTGTCGGATTGGGATTTGGCGCCGCTCTCCACCAGGGTCTCCACCACGCCGGAGGCCGATACCTTCTTGCGGCGGCGATTGAAAATCTCCTTCTGAAGCTGAGCGATCAGGGCATCGGCCTTGTCGCTGAGCTTGATCGTGAGCTGAGACATACAGACAACATCGTCTATCTCAGGGGTAGCACTTGGATCTCAAAGTGACAACAAGCTGACTCAGGGCTGGATCGAGCTGGTCGTCATCAAACAGGCAACTCCCCAGGGCCAGGGCATCGACGCCAGCGGCATACCAAGCGTTGGCATCGCCTGGGGCAAGGCCTCCGGCGGCAATACAAAACGGCAACGGCCGCAGGGGCCCCGCCAGGGCGCGCCAATAACCGGGGCCAAGGCTCGCGGCCGGATAGAGCTTCACAGCCGGGGCCCCCCACCGCACCGCCGCAGTGATTTCGGTGGGGCTGAACACCCCTGGCACCAGCGTGATCGCCGCTGCTGCCGCCTGCTCCAGCAGGGCGCGATCGAGGATCGGCGACACGACGTAGCCAAGCCCCGCTTGAAGGGCTGCCTGCAAACCAGCCGAGCAACGCACCGAGGCCGCACCGAGGCGAAGCTCCGGGAAATCGATCACCAACTCGCGCGCCATCGCCACCCAGTCCGGCGATGGGGTCACAGCCAATTCGGCATGACAAAGGCCCGCCTGGTGCAGCTGCTCAAGCTGCAGGCGAGCCTGGTTTAGAGATTGCGGCCTCAGCACCGCCAGCAAAGGCTGGCGGCGGAGGCCATTGATCAAGCCGGAGGGGTCAGACGTACTCAGCCACCCGCACGTCGCTGCGGATCAGCAGCTCCTGCAGGTCCTCCGCATCCACGGTCTCACGCTCCACCAGCATCTCGGCGAGCTCATCCAGCACCACTCGGTTGCCATTGAGCACGGCTGTGGCGCGCTTGTAGGCCTCGGCCACCAGTTGGCTCACTTCCTCGTCGATGGCAGCGGCGGTGTCTTCGGAGAAGTCGCGCTCAGCGGCGATATCGCGGCCGAGGAACATGCCGCCCTGGCTGCGGCCCAGGGCCACCGGACCAAGACGATCGCTCATGCCGAAACGGGTGACCATTTGGCGGGCCACCCGGGCCACCTGCTGGAGGTCGTTGGAAGCACCGGTGGTGACTTCGTCTTCGCCGTAAACGATCTCCTCGGCGACGCGGCCGCCGAGGGCAACCGCCATCTGGTTCTGGAGATAGGCACGGGAATAGAGGCCCGATTCCATCCGCTCCTCACTGGGGGTGAAGAAGGTGAGGCCACCGGCGTTGCCACGGGGAATGATCGAGATCTTCTGCACCGGGTCGTAATCGGGCATCAGCGCACCCACCAGGGCGTGGCCAGCTTCGTGATACGCCACGAGACGCTTGCGCTTCTCGCTCATCACACGGTCTTTCTTCTCGGGGCCAGCCATCACGCGCTCGATCGCATCGTTCACCTCATCCATGGAGATTTCGGTGAGCTCACGGCGCGCGGCCAGGATCGCGGCTTCGTTGAGCAGGTTGGCGAGGTCGGCGCCGGTGTAACCGGGGGTGCGGCGGGCGATCTTGTCGAGGTCGACGTCCTTAGAGAGGGTCTTGCCGCGGGCATGCACGCCGAGGATCTGGAGACGACCGGCGTAATCCGGGCGATCCACCACCACCTGGCGATCGAAACGGCCTGGACGCATCAGTGCCGCATCCAGCACGTCGGGGCGGTTGGTGGCAGCCACGATGATGATGCCGGTGTTGCCCTCGAAGCCGTCCATCTCCGTGAGGAGCTGGTTGAGGGTCTGCTCGCGCTCGTCGTTGCCGCCGCCGAGACCAGCGCCGCGCTGACGACCCACCGCGTCGATCTCATCGATGAAAACGATGCAGGGAGCGTTCTTCTTGGCTTGCTCGAACAGATCGCGCACGCGGCTGGCGCCCACACCCACGAACATCTCCACGAATTCCGAACCGGAGATCGAGAAGAAGGGCACACCCGCTTCGCCGGCCACTGCCTTGGCCAGCAGGGTTTTACCGGTGCCCGGAGGGCCCACCAGCAGCACTCCCTTGGGGATCTTGGCGCCGACGGCAGTGAAGCGATCGGGGTTCTTGAGGAAGTCGACGACTTCGGTGAGCTCAAGCTTGGCGCCCTCAATACCGGCCACATCACCAAAGGTGACCTGGGTTTGGGGCTCCATCTGGACCCGAGCCTTGCTCTTGCCGAAGTTCATCGCGGGGTTGCCGCCGCCGCCCTGGGCGCGGCGCAGCAGGAAGAACAGGCCACCGAGCAACAGCAGCGGGAAGATCAGCGAGCCGATCGCCTGCTGCCAGGGCTGGGCCTGGCGGGAGGGCTCCACGGCGATGTCGACCTTGTGGTCTTCCAGCAGCTTGAGGAGATCCTTGTCGGGGGCAAGGTTCACCACGGCGCGCTGGCCGTTGTTCTCCACCACCTGGGCGGTGCCGCGATCGGGGGCGATCAGCACCCGCGACACTTCATTACCCTCCACGGCCTCCACAAAGTCGCTGTAGCGGAGGGTGCGCGGCGCATTCGCCGGATCAGGACGGTCGAGGAAGGCCGTACCCACGGCGATCACCACCACGGCTAGGAGCACGTAGAGGCCTGCATTGCGCCAGCGCTTCTTCACTTGGATCTCCGCTGTGATTAAGGAATGTTAACCGCTCTCAGGCGGCGGCCCGCAGAACCTCGACCACGCTACGGAAGGCGAACCACTCGGGGATCTCCTCGCCGCTGCGCAGCATCTTGCGGAACTGGGTGCCGCTGAGCTTCTTCACGTGCAGGCCACGGGCATCGGCGTGCTCGGCTGTCACGTAACCCTCCTCTTCGGTGTACACGAGGTTGAGCGAGGGCACGGTTTCCATGCCGAGCTCGGGGGCGTTGTCGCGGGCGAAATCCTGGGCCTGGTAAGGGCCGTAGAAGTCGTCGCCACTGATCGACGACTTACAGCCCGCCATGTCGCGGCCAATGATGAAGTGGGTGCAGCCGTAGTTCTTGCGGATGATCATGTGCTGCAGCGCCTCGCGCGGGCCAGCCATGTGCATCGAGTAGGGCAGATACGCCCAGCGGATGCGGGGGTTATTCACCTCAGCGGCCAGACGCTCGTAGGTCTGGAAGCGCACCTCACCGGAAATGTCGTCGTCCTGGGTGGGGCCGCAGGTGGGGTGCACCAGCACCACGCCCTGATCGCTCACATTGCTGGCGTCGAGGGCGCGGGTGAACAGTTCGTAGTGGGCACGGTGGATGGGATTGCGGCACTGGAAGGCCACCACGTCCTGCCCCTCAGGCAGAGTTGCGCGCACTTCAGCCGGCGTTTTGCAAGGGAACACCCGCTTGGGCAGCTCCAGGCCCTGGATGGCACCGCCGAGGTAGTAACGACCGCGCTCGGTGGCGATCATCTTCACAGCGGGGTGCTCCAGCGAAGAGGTGCCGTAGCAACCCACCGCCTCGCGGGCTTTGTCGGGTTCCCACTTGCTCTCCACGGTCATCACCGCCAGCTCCTGGCCGCGGTAGGTGAGCAGCAGCTTCTGGCCCACGGCGATGTCATCGCGCTGGGTGTCCATCACGATCGGCAGGCCAAACAGCAGGCCGCTGGTGGTGCGGTGGTTCTCCACCACCGACTGGTAGTCCTCCTGATGCATGAAGCCGCGCAGGGGCGAGAAGCCGCCCACCATCAGCAGCTCCACGTCGCAGGCGTTGCGATCGGAGCACTCCACCACGTGATCCACACCGGCCTTCACCGACTCGTGCTGGTCCGCCGGCACACGCAGATCCACCAGGCTGCCGCCGTGGGGTGCGATCAGGCCCTTGGGCGAAGCAACGGTGCTGGTCATGGCGGCGGGAGATCGCTACGGGTGTTGGCGGCGATTCTCCCAGAGTGCGCAGTCGGGTTCGCCCCGAAGACTCTCGACCGGCGGATATCCATGGATATCCGCCGGTCGAGAGCACAAAAAGGCACAAAAAAGGGGCCCGAGGGCCCCTTGTGATCAGACAGTGCCTGAAGCGAATCAGGCCTTCTCCAGACGGCCGTAGAGCTGACCGGTGATCTTCACGTCGAGAGGATCGTGGCTGCCCATATCGGTGTCGGAGGGCTGAACCGCCGTGAACACACCGGCGAATTCACCGGTGGAGGCATCCACCTTGGTGATGGAGAGATTCATCTCACCGGTGCCGTCGATGTAGCGCTTGCTGTTCTCACGGGCGAGCTCGTCGTCTTGACCGTTGAGAGCCACCAGACCCTGGGCGTACTGCACACCGGTGGTGAGGGCACGGCCCTTGGGATCCAGGAAGTTGGAGGTGCGGTAGCTGGGAACGCGGTAGCTGCCGTTGAGATCGGTGCTGGTAGTGATCGCAGCACCGTCAGCGGTGGCGTCGAGCTCCTTGCTGGAGAAGGTGAAGGGCACCTCTTCACCGCCTGGCAGCAACACGGTCACGATCTGGAAGTCGATGCCGCCCTGCTCTTTGAAATTGATGCCGTTGCCCACCACCGCCAGGTCGCCATACACCTGATCCAGGCTGGTGGTGAAGCGGGTGAGGATCTTGGTGGGCTGGAACTCAGCCTCCACGCGCTTGTTGGCGGGCTCGCCCTTCACATACACCTCAGAGGGGTGCATGCAGATTTCGCGCAGCTGGTACTTGGCACCCGCATCCAGGCTGATCGAACCGCGCGCCGAATCCGGCAGGGTCGGGCAGTCGTTGGCCAGACCGGTGTTGTGGATGTCGTCGTAGGTGAGGTTGGCCCGATCAACAGCCTTGGCGCCACCGCTGCAGGCGGTCACAAGGGTGAGGCAGAGCGCCAGCACAAGGGCCAGCAGAGGACGGAAACGCATGGGGAGAAGCCGGTCTGACAGGGGAAAACCTCTGGATGGGGTGCGCCCGCTGCGGATACTACCGGTGCAAAAAGCCCATTCCGCGTACCATGTCGCGGCTCTCAACAACCTGTATGCGAGAGCCGCAGATCCAGACCGAATGAACGAAGGCATCTCCACTGATTCCACCCGCAGCCTTGCGGCAGGCGACTGGGAAGCGCGCCTCAGCGCCGAACTGATGAGCCTCCAGGCCCTGGCGGATGAAGTGGATGGCGAGCCTGAGGCGCTGCTGTTGCTGCTGCGCCGCCTCGAGGAACTGCACCGCTCCATTCAGGACGGCCCCTTCCGCGCCAGCCTGCCGGCGGACCGCGGCGCCCTGTTCAACCTGCTCCAGGGCATGGAGAAGAGCGGTGGCTGGCCCTACATCCCTCGGTTGCAACTGCGCACCTTCATGGATCTGCTGCAGAACGGCGACTCAGGCGCCGCCCTTGCGGCCTAAGAGGAAGCCCCTAAAGCTGTGATCAACCGGTGGGCCAGGGTCAATTTGCCCATCGACTCCAACCGCTCCACCGCAGCACCGGGCCCCAACAGCCAACCCTGGTTGGTGAAGCTGCCGAAACCGGCACCGGTCTGATCGATCGGGTTGGCGAACAACAAATCGCAGCCTTTGCGGGCGAACTTGGCCTGGGCCTGTGGCAGCACATCCCCGCTTTGAGCGGCAAAGCCGAGGATGCGCTGCCCCGCTGAACGCCGGCTCACCAGCTCCATCAGCAGGTCGGGCACAGGGGCCCAAGGGCCAGCCATCACCGCTTCCAGCTCCGCTTTGCTGGGCTTGTGGCTGAGGGTGCGTGCCGGCCGGTGGTCGGCAACCGCCGCCGCCATCGCGATGGCATGGGCGCGGGGCTGGAGACGCTCCAACGCCTGCTTTAACTCCGCGCCGGTGTCGATCGGATGGAGCGTGAGGCCCTCCAGCCAGGCGGGCGCGACCTGAAGCGCGCCATGCACCAGGTCCACCTCAGCTCCGCGCAAGCGGGCGGCCTGGGCCAGCAGCACACCCATACGCCCCGTGCTGGGATTGCTGATGCAACGGGCTGGATCGAGCCACTCACGGGTGGGGCCAGCGCTCACCAGCAGGCGGCGGCCCTGCCAATCGCGCTGCCAGCCCCAGCTGGCCAGGCTCTCGAGCGCCAACAGCAACAGCTCCGGCTCCGCCATCCGGCCCGAGCCCTGGCGATCACAGGCCAGCAGCCCCTCCGCAGGACCCAACGGCAACACCCGCTCGAACCGCTGCACCTGCTCCCAGTTGGCGCGCACCCCCGGCGCACTCCACATCGCCGTATTCATCGCCGCGGCAGCCAGCACCGGCGCCTCCGTGGCCAACAGGGTGGACGCCAGGAGGGTGTCGCCCAGACCATGCACCCAGCGCCCCAGGGTGGTGGCACTGAGCGGCGCCAACAGCACCAACTCCGCCCATTCCGCCAGCTCCACATGGAGCGGGCGCGGGGCGGTATGGCTCCACTGGTCGGCGTCGAGATAGCAGCGCTCACGGCTGAGGCTGGCTAAGGCCACGGGGCTTACCAGCTGGGCCGCACTGGGGGTGATCACACAACGCACCTGGGCGCCGCGCTTGGCCAGCGCACTCACCACCAGAGGGAGCTTCACCGCGGCGATGCTGCCGCTGATGCCCACCAGGATGCGCCGGCCCGCCAGCGGATCCAAGCGCAAGGCCGGCGGCGGCGGCTCAGTCTTCATCGAAGGGTTCTTGATCCACCAGGTGCACGTAGGGCCGCGCCAGCTCAGGGCGGTGGATGGCCACCGCGCGCAGCAAGTGCCAGTCCTGCAGCCCGGCGAAGGGACTGGGGTAGTCGTCCTCCTCGAGACGCCGAGCCAACACCGCCACCGCCTCCTCATCGAGGGAGGCCAGCAGCTCAGGCGTGATCGCGGCGGACTGGGTCATGGGGGGAGAGACACCGGGCTGCAACGCCACCAGCAAAGGCTGATAAGTTCTCGCAACAGCCCCAGACAGGGGCCGCCAGGGGAATTAGCTCAGCTGGTAGAGCGCTGCGATCGCACCGCAGAGGTCAGGGGTTCGAGTCCCCTATTCTCCATCCACCTCACGAGGCCTGGCAGCGGCAGCGATGAACTGGAGCCCAGACGCCGAAGCCAAGCTCAAGGAGATTCCGTTTTTCGTGCGGCCGGCGGTGCGCAAGCGGATTGAAGCCCTCGCCAGCGAGGCCGGTCGCGATGGGATCGACCTAGCCTTTTATGAAGAGGCCAAAGCCCAGTTCGGCCAAAAGTGAGCCCACACGGCCCCTTTCCTGAGGGCTGTGGGATTCGCAGGGCTGACCATGGCCCGGTCTCTGCTAGAGGGCGATGCGGTAAAAGGGACAGATCAGTCCGTCCCCGGTCGAACGCATGTCGCAGTCGAAGCGCGAGCAGGTGGTGAGCCACCTGCGCTACATCCGCCAGGAACTGCGCGAGATGCACCAGGGCGTGATGGACGACGGCCTGCTGCCGGAAGCCGGTGAGGTGCGCGGTGTGATGGCGCAGATGGAAGCACTGCTGGAGTTGCTGGAAGGCAAAGGCTCCCGTAAGAAAGATGCCGACAGCTGAGCGCTGATTGAGCAGCTCCCGCCCACTGCAGCGCACCAGGCTTCAGCAGAGCCTCGGTGGTGCCGGGCCCCGGCTGGAGCAGTGGGCCCGCAACCCCTGGCGGCGGCTCTCCGTGCTGTTGATCGTGCTGCTGAGCACGTTTTTCCTCGGCAATGCCGTGAGTACCATCATTGGTGCACGGGCTTTCCTGGATCCCCCAGCCGCGCTGATCTGTGTGGTGCTGATGGAGCTGGCAATCCGCGCCCGCAAACCCCTGCTCCGCCGCGGCGGCGACCGGCTGGGGCTGGAATTGCTTGATATGAGCCGGATCGGCTTTTGCTACGGCCTGCTGCTCGAAGGCTTCAAGCTGCTCTGATCGCCACTAGCTCGCGGCCATGAGATAGAGGAGTGCCATTCGCACGGCGATGCCATTGGTCACCTGTTGCTCCACGAGCGAGCGCTGCAGGTCGTCGAGCAGGGCGCCACTCATCTCCACCCCGCGGTTCACAGGGCCTGGATGCAGCACGGGAACCGTGGAGCCGCAGGCTTCCAGGCGTGCATGGGTGAGGCCATAGGCGCGGTGATAGCTCTCCAAGCTGGTGAGCAGGTTTTGGTTCATGCGCTCCTGCTGGAGGCGCAGGGTCATCACCGCATCGGCGCCCTGCAGAGCACGATCAAGATCCCGCTCCACCCGGATGGCTGATCGCTGGGCCACCGGATCGCTGGCCTGCCCGGGCGGCGGCGCTGCAACAAACTGGCCAAAGGCATCCGGAAGCAACGTGGGGGGCCCGCACAGCACCACCTCCGCACCGCAAGCCGTGAGTGCCCAGAGATTGGAGCGCGCCACGCGGGAATGAAGGATGTCGCCCACGATCACAATGCGCCGGCCGCGCAGAGCCTCCGGTGTTGGGGCCTCTGGATTGAACTGACGCGCCAGGGTGAACAAATCGAGCAAGCCCTGGCTGGGGTGGCTGTGCAGACCATCACCGCCGTTGAGCACCGCCACGCGCTCGCCGCTGACATCCAGATCGCGGGCCAAACAGGCCGGCACGGCTGTGCAGCGGTGCCGCACCACCAACAGATCGGCGCCCATGGCCACGTAGGTGCGCACCGTATCGAGCAGGCTTTCGCCTTTGCTCAGCGAGCTCGACGACGGCGAGAAGCTCTGCACATCGGCCGACAAACGCTTGGCCGCCAGCTCAAAGCTGCTGCGGGTGCGGGTGCTGGGCTCAAAAAACAGCGTGGTGACCAGGCGGCCCTGCAGCGCCGGCAGTTTGCGGGCGCCAGAGCTCGGCATCACCCGAAAGCGCTGGGCCAACTCCAACACCGTGGCGTAGTCATCGAGCGAGAAGGCCGCCAGATCCAGCACGTGGCGGTGGGTCCAGTCGCTCAAGGTGGGCTGCGAGAGACATCTTCAGGCTAGAAGCCCGCCGGCAACGCGGCCACGCTGAGGGCGTCCGCCCGGGCTGGTGTGCGATCTCCCCGAGCCCGCTTGCTCACACTGCGGCTGGCGCGCAGATACCAGCGCCAGGGCAGCTCTTGCCCCTGGCTGATGCCGATGCGGGTGGTCTGCACCAAATCGCCGGGGCCGATCGCCGCCCAGCCCGGAGATCTGGCGGCCAGCCACAGGCCTGCCTCTGGATCCACAGGCTGAGCATCGCGGCGGCCATCGATGCCAAAGCGCCGTGCCAACAATGCCGGACCTGCTGCCACCCGCTCCGGCTCATCGGGCAGAGCCACAGCCCTGAGCAACACACCGTTGGCCCACTCCGCCCGATCGGTCACCACATTCACGCAGTGGTGGATGCCATAGCTGACATACACATAGAAACGCCCTGGCTCACCAAAGAGCGTTTCGTTGCTCGGGGAGCGGCGGCGGTAGCCGTGGCAGGCGGGGTCGTCTTGGGAATACGCCTCCGTTTCCACAATCAAGCCCCACAGAAACTCGCCGTCCGCTTGGCGCTTCACCAGCAGGCAGCCGATGAGCTCGGGAGCGACGACCTCCGCTGGGCGGGCGAAGAAGGATGGGGGTAGGTGCGACGGCAGCCATGCTTTGCGCTCTGGATCACAGCCCGACACAACCACTGCCCAGCAGGGATCAACTCCAGCAGACTGGGCTGATCACAGCAACGGATCGATGGACCACAGCTCCGGCTTCACCCTCGCCACCGTGCTGATCGGCGGCAGCGGCCTGTTCGTACTGGCCACCCTGTTCTTCGGCACCAAGGGCGGCTACTACGACACCGACGACTACGACGGCAACGGCACCGCCCACTGAAGCCGGCCCAGCACCCCGACCCAGCCCCAGCACCCATTCACCATCCCCATGCGCTCCACCCTGCTGAGCCTCCTGCTCGGCAGCGCCGTCTTGGCATGCCTGACGTTCACCGAAACGCTCCCCTGGCTGCTGGAGCAAACGGGAACAGCCGTGTTGCTGGGGCTGCTGCTCCTGAGCGCAGTGGTACTAGTGCTCGCCACCCGCGTGGCCCATCACGCTGATGAGCTGGCCCTGAAGCTCGGGGAGCCTTACGGCACCTTGATCCTCACTGCCTCAGCGATCGTGGTGGAACTGGCTCTGATCGCCAGCACCATGACCACCGGCGAGCAGAACCCAACCCTGGCGCGGGATTCGATGTTCGCCGTATTGATGATCGCCCTCACGGGCGTGAAAGGGATCTCGATTTTTCTGGCGGCCCAGGAGCAAGTGCGGCAGCTCGACGCCCCACTCAGCTCCGCCAGCGAGCTGGCGAGCATGAATCTGAGTGGATCCTCCACCTATCTCAGCTTGATTTCCGCCATCAGCGTGATGGCCCTGATCACCCCCAACTTTTCCCAGTCCACCGATGCGGCCAACTTCACCACGCCGGTGAATGTGGTGTTGAGCGTGGCAGCGGTTGGGCTCTACAGCGTGTTTCTCACCTACCAAACCGGCACCTACCGAACCCTGTTCACCGAAAGTGCCGCCCAGGCCAAGTGGCTGGAGGGCGCTGCGGCTGAATCGGATCGCACCATTGCACTTCTGCCATCAATCAGCCTGCTGGGCGCCGGCCTGCTGCTCCTGGTGCTGATCACCGAATCGATGGGTCAGCTGATCGAAACGAGCATTACCGATCTGGGGCTACCTAATTCGATGGGAGGCGTGCTGGTGGGTCTGCTGGTGCTGGCCCCTGAAGCCCTCAATGCCTTCCAGGCCGCCTCCCGCGGCGAGGTGCAGCGCTCACTCAACACCCTCTATGGCTCCGTCCTCTCCACCCTCTGCCTCACGGTGCCGGCCGTGTTGCTCATCGGAGCATTGATCCACACCGATGTGATCCTCGGCCTCGACCCCCTGGAGATGGTGCTGCTCGGGCTCACCCTGTTCCTGGTGAGGCCCACCAGCGGCCGGGTGACCCGTCTGGATGGCTTGGTGCTGCTGGTGATCTTCTTTTTCTGGATTGCCCTGCAGCTGGGCTAATGGCTCAGCCCTGGCTCGGCAGCTGCTCGGATTCCGGGCAGTCGCCGGTCACCTCGATGTCGTCCGCTTGGGCGCTGCGACTGAAGTAAGCCAGGCGGGTACTGACCGCGCCGATCGAATCGAGCCGCACGCATTCCTCCCAGCTGTGCGACTCGTCGTCGTCTTCAGCGTCGTAGCGGAGGGTCACCAGGTCGCCCTCCAGCTCAACCACCAGCGCCTCTTCAATCCAGCGCTGTTGATCGCGCAGAAACACCCAGATCGGCCGTTGCTCGCACTGAAAGCGGTAGAGCTTGCGCTGCAGCATGGGGTGCCCTCAGGAACCACCTGTTCTCAATCCTAGGGATACTGAGCTGACCTGAGCTGATCCGCCGTCGTGGTTGCCACCAGTGCTGAAGAGATCCGGCTGCAGCTGCGCAGCTGGCCGGAGGTGGAGGCCTATCTGCAGCGCTGCAAGGGGGTGATCGTGCCGCTGGGCTCCACCGAGCAGCACGGCCCCACCGGCGCCATCGGCACCGATGCCCTCACCGCCGAAGCGGTTGCTCTGGAGGTGGGGCGCCGCAGCGGTGTGCTCGTCACGCCAGCCCAGGCCTTCGGCATGGCCGAACACCACTTGGGCTTTGCCGGCACCATGAGCCTGCAGCCCTCCACCCTGCTGGCGGTGATGCACGACCTGGTGCTCTCCCTGGCCCGCCACGGCTTTGAGCGCATCTATGTGATCAATGGCCACGGCGGCAACATCGCCACCACCAAGGCCGCCTTCGCCCAGGCCTATGGCACCGCGGCCAGCCGGGGCCTGGCCGCGGCCCCCAACCTGCGCTGCAAGCTCGCCAACTGGTTCATGGCACCGGAAGCGATGGGGCTGGCGCGGGAGCTCTACGGCGACAAAGAAGGCCACCACGCCACGCCGAGCGAGATCGCGATCACCCTGGCGCTGGAGCCCACCCTGCAGAGCAAGCAGCGGCCCCTGCCCGAGCCGGCGCCCGCTGGCCCGATCCATGGACCCGACGATTTCCGCCGCCGCCATCCCGATGGCCGCATGGGCTCCGACCCATCACTGGCCAAGGCCGAACACGGCCATCGCTTCCTGGAGGTGGCGGCCACTGCCCTCAGCGCCGATCTGCAACGCTTCCTGGAGGAGCCCTCCAGCTAGGTTCTGCCCATGAGCAACATCAGCGCCGACGACGTTCGCAAGGTGGCCAAGCTGGCCCGCCTTGAACTACCCGAGGAGAAGGTGGCCACCTACACCACCCAACTCGAGCGGATCCTCGACTACGTAGATCACCTGCAGGCGGTGGACACCGAAGGCGTGCCTCCCACCACCCGCGCCGTGGAAGTGGTGAACGTAACCCGCGACGACGTGGTGGTGCCCACCGAAGTGCGCGAACAGCTGCTCGATGAAGCCCCCCAGCGCGAGGGCGACTTCTTCCGCGTGCCGAAGATCCTCGCGGACTGATCAGCGTTTCGGCGACACCGCCGTGCGGTGGAGCAGCGCCACCACATGGCGGCGAGCCTTGAAGCTGGGCAGCAGTCCGGCGATGGGGCGCAACTTGCTGCGGCGGCGCTTGTGGCTGCGCACGCCCAGCAGGATGTCGTAAATGAAGTTGGTGAAGTCACCCTTGCTTTCGAACAAGCCGAGGCGCTGGGGTGAGCCCTTCGCATCCAAGATCGGTTTGGTGGCCTCATAGGCCGGTTTGTACTCAAACCAAGGAATCGAAGGCCAGAGATGATGCACCAGGTGGTAGTTCTGGCCCATGATCAGCCAGTTCATCAGCCTGCCGGGGTAAATCCGGGCGTTGTGCCAGCGGTTGCGTGACAGGAACGGCCGGTGAGGCAGGTAATCGAAGAACAGGCCCAGGGTCACACCCACCATCAAAGCGGGCGCGAACCAGCAGTTGAAGATGAAATCAATGAAGCCATATTTGATGCCAGCCAGCACGATGGCGAAAAACACACCGCGGCCAAGGCCCCACTCCAGCAGCTCATAGCGGCGCCAGAGGCGGCGCTGGAAGAAGAAATATTCGTGATAGAAGAAACGGGGCGCAATTAACCACAGCGGGCCAAAGGTGCTCACGATGTGATCCGGATCATTCTTCGGATCGTTCACATGGGCGTGGTGCTGCAGATGCACGCGCGTAAACACCGGAAAGCTGAAGCCCAGCAACAGGGCCGCGCCGTGCCCCATGAAGGCATTCCAGAACCGATTCGGATGGGCCGCGTTGTGGCACGCGTCGTGAATCACCGTGCCTTCGAGGTGCAGGGCCAGAAAACCTGTGGCCAGCAGCGGCAGCAGCGGCCACTCCCACACAAACCAACCTGCGATCGTGAGGGCCGCCAGCCCATAACCACCCAGGAAGAGCCCCACCGTGGGGTTCCAGGCGGCCGGCGGATCGAGGTACTCGCGCGGCACAGCGCTCACCGATGCCCGCAGCTCCCGCGAGGCGCCGTCCATCTCCGGTGACTGAACCAGAGCTTGCGTCATTCCCTGGCTGCACCGGCCAACATTGAGGCCACCTTAGGAAGTTGGGGCCGTCCCCCCGATGCCCACCGGGGGACTTGAACCCCCACAGCCGAAGCCACTGGAACCTAAACCCAGCGCGTCTACCAATTCCGCCAGGTGGGCATGGCGCGACTGTACGGATGCACCGAGAATGCGGTCAATCTCGATGCAGTCATGGTGGCCAGCCTCAGCGGATCGCTTGCCCTGGTGGTGGGCCTGGCCGTGCTGCTCCTGCCCTTGCTGGCCACAGAGCTGTCGCGGCCCCGCGATGCCATGTGGGGTGCGGTGGTGCTGCTGCTGGGGCTCACGCTGGTCACCAGCGCCGATCGCCTCACCGGCTCTCCGATGCTCGCCGTGCTCTGTGGTGGGCTGTTGATCGGCCGCCTCGGTGTGGAGGTGCTGCAACTGCGTTGGCGCGCCCTCACCCCCGAGGAGCAACAGCGCCTGCTCTCGATCGAACGCTGGCAAACCAGCCTGAACGAGCTGCTGGTGAGTGTGGCCAAGGGCATCGCGGCAGTGAGTGCCGCATCGGCCACCGTGCTGGCGGCGCTCAAGCGCGGTGGCGGCAGCAAGGGAAGCAGCGGCAAGCGCTGGGTGCGCGCTGAAGAGGCCTCCGCCTCCGCGCCTGCAGCCCAGCCCACCACGCCTGAAGCCACGGCGGTGGTGAGCTCCTTTGCCGAAATCGATCAGCTGCTCCAAGCCGCCGTCAGCCAAGCGGGATAATCGGCCCTTGCTGCTCCAGGCGCCGTGACCGCCAGCTCTGCGCCCGCGACCTCCTACAAAGACACCCTCAATCTGCTGCAGACGCCCTTCTCCATGCGGGCGAACGCCAAGGTGCGGGAACCGGAGATCCAGGCGTTTTGGGCGGAGCTGCAGCTCTATGAGCGCCTGAGCCAGCAGAACCCCGGCGAAAGCTTCACCCTGCACGACGGCCCCCCCTATGCCAACGGGGCCCTACACGTGGGGCACGCCCTCAACAAGATCCTCAAAGACATCATCAATAAAACGGCCCTATTGCAGGGCAAGCGGGCCCGGTTCATCCCGGGCTGGGACTGCCACGGCCTGCCGATCGAGCTGAAGGTGCTGCAGGGCCTCAAGAGCAGCGAACGGGCCGAACTCACCCCTGTGAGCCTGCGCCAGAAGGCGCATACCTATGCCCTTGAGCAGGTGGAAGGCCAGAAAGCCGGCTTCCGCCGCTGGGGCATCTGGGCTGACTGGGATCAGCCCTACCTCACCCTCCAAAAGAGCTACGAGGCGGCCCAGATCGGCGTGTTCGGCGCCATGGTGCTGGCCGGCCACATCTACCGGGGTCTCAAACCCGTGCACTGGAGCCCCAGCTCCCGCACCGCCCTAGCGGAGGCCGAACTCGAATATCCCGATGGCCACACCTCCCCGAGCGTGTATGCCGCCTTCCCGGCGGTGGAGCTGCCGGAGGCCCTGGCCGCCCAGCTGATCGCCGCCGGCCTCAGCGCTGAGGCCGCCACCGCTGCCGGCGGCCTCGCCGTAGCCATCTGGACCACCACCCCCTGGACCCTGCCCGCCAACCTGGCGGTGTCGGTGAACGAACGCCTCGACTACGCCATCTGCGCCGTGGCACCCCAGGGCGACAACGCCGCCCCAGCCGTGCGCCATCTGGTGGTAGCCGCTGAGCTGCGCGAAAGCCTGGAAACCAGCTTGGGACTCGCGCTCACGCCCCTGCTGAGCGTGAAAGGAGCCGATCTCGAAGGGATCGTGTATCGCCATCCGCTGCTGGAGCGCACCAGCAAGGTGGTGATCGGTGGCGACTACATCACCACCGAAGCCGGCACCGGCTTGGTGCACACCGCGCCGGGCCACGGCGTGGACGACTTCAACACCGGCAAGAAGTACGGCCTGCCGGTGCTCTGCCCGGTGGATGAAGCCGGCAATCTCACCGCCGAAGCCGGCCCCTTCGCCGGCACCAACGTGCTCAAAGACGCCAACCCCACGATCCTGGAAGCCCTTGAGGGCACGGGGCTGCTGCTCAAGCAAGAGCGCTACGAACACCGCTACCCCTACGACTGGCGCACCAAAAAGCCCACGATCTTTCGCGCCACCGAGCAGTGGTTCGCCTCGGTGGAAGGGTTCCGCGCCGCGGCCCTTGAGGCGATCGCCCAGGTGGAGTGGCTGCCCGCCAGCGGCCGCAACCGCATCGAGGCGATGGTGAGCGAGCGGGGCGACTGGTGCATCAGCCGCCAACGCACCTGGGGCGTGCCGATCCCGGTTTTTTATCACCGCGAAACCGGTGAGGTGTTGCTCAACCAGGCCACCCTCGATCACATCCAAGCCCTGATCGCCGAGCACGGCGCTGATGTGTGGTGGGAGCGCGATGAAGCCGGCCTGCTGCCGGAGCCCTATGCCGCCGATGCCGCGCAATGGCGCAAAGGCACCGACACCATGGACGTGTGGTTCGATTCCGGCTCCTCCTGGGCCGGCGTGCTGGGCGGTATTGCGGGCAGCGAGAGCCGTGCCCCTGAGCTCCACTACCCGGCCGACCTCTACCTCGAAGGCAGCGATCAGCATCGCGGCTGGTTCCAGAGCAGCCTGCTCACCTCGGTGGCCGTGAACGGCCACGCGCCCTACAAGCGGGTGCTCACCCACGGCTTCACCCTCGATGAGAAGGGCCGCAAGATGAGCAAATCCCTCGGCAACGTGGTGGATCCCGCGGTGCTGGTGGAGGGCGGCAAAAACGAAAAGCAGGAGCCTCCCTACGGCGCCGATGTGCTGCGCCTCTGGGTGAGCTCGGTGGACTACTCCGCTGATGTGCCCCTGGGCCCGGGGATCGTGAAGCAGCTGGCGGATGTGTACCGCAAGGTGCGCAACACCGCCCGCTACCTGCTGGGCAACCTGCACGACTTTGATCCCGCTCGCGATGCCGTGCCCTATGCCGAGCTGCCGCTGCTCGATCAGTGGATGCTGCAGCGCACCGCTGCCCTGATCGACAGCGTGAGCGGAGACTTCGAGCGTTTTGAGTTCTACCGCTTCTTCCAGGCGCTGCAGAACTTCTGCGTGGTGGATCTCTCCAACGTCTACCTCGACATCGCCAAGGACCGTTTGTATGTGAGCGGTGCCCAAGAGTTCCGCCGCCGCAGCTGTCAGACGGTGCTGGCCCTGGTGGTGGAGCGCCTGGCGGGCCTGATCGCGCCGGTGCTGTGCCACATGGCCGAAGACATCTGGCAGAACCTGCCCTATGCGGTACAGGAGCGCTCGGTGTTCGAGCGGGGCTGGCCCACCGCGCCGGCGGAATGGCGCCGCGCCGAGCTGGAAACGCCGATGGAGCAGATCCTTGCCCTGCGCGCTCTGGTGAATCGTCAGCTCGAGAGCTGCCGCAGCGGCGGTCAGCTGGGCGCCTCCCTGGAGGCTCAGGTGCAGCTGGAGCTGGCCGAAGGTGCGGCAGCCACCGCCCAAGCGCTGGGCTGGTTGCAGGCCTCAGCCCACCCGAACGTCGACAACCTGGCCGACTGGCTGCTGGTGTCGGCCCTGCAACAGGGCGGCAGCGCTCCGGCCGAGGTGCTGGCGGAAGCCAGCGAGGCCGGCATCACGGTGCGGATTGCCAAGGCCACCGGTGAGAAGTGCGAGCGCTGCTGGCACTACGAAACCGATATCGGCCAGCACAGCAACCACCCCACCCTCTGCGGCCGATGCGTGACCGTGCTCGGCTAACCCCAGCGTGCACCTGATCGAGCAGCTGCAGCTCTCCCCGCACCCGGAGGGTGGCCACTTCCGCGAAACCTACCGGGCCAGCCAAACGGTGCCCACACCGCGTGGCCCCAGGCCAGCCAGCACAGCCATCCTGTTTCTGCTGCAAGCCGGCGAGCGCTCCCATTGGCATCGCCTCCACTCCGACGAAGCCTGGCATTTCCACGCCGGTGACGGGCTTTGGGTGCACGAGCTCAGCCCCAGCGGTGTGGCACAAACCACGTGGTTGGGGATGGAGCTCAGCCGCGGCGAACGCCCCCAACACGTGGTGCCCGCCGGCCACTGGTTTGCGGCCGAACCGGCCAAGGGTGGCGCCTGGAGCCTGGTGAGCTGCACCGTGGCACCCGGCTTCGATTTCGCCGATTTCGAGCTGGCCATCCCCGATCAGCTCGCTGCGCACGATGCCGCGCTCACTGAGCTCTGCGGCGACTGGCGGCGGTTCTGCAGCCTGCGTTGAAGGCTTAACCCCAGCGATCTGGCTCCAGCAACAGCTCGGGATCCAGCGGGCCTGCCACACGCTGTTCCGCAGCGGGATTGAGTGGCCCTTGCAACAGCTCAGCGCTCATCAAGCGGGCCGATTCCGGCAAAGCGGGCTGATCGGGATCAAACGCCGTTGGATGGCTGACGCTGCTGGAAAACCCTCGGAAGATCAGCAGCTCAAACGGTTCCATCGCGCCGCCATCGCCGGGCAGCTCTCCGGTGAGCCGAAGCACCCGATCGGGGCGGCTGCGGCTGAGTTCCTCGAACCGCGCCAGCAACTCAGAAACCACCGGCCACCCGCCCCTGCTTCGGCAGCCTCACCAACAACCACTGCAGCGCACCCACGCCGTAGGCCACCAGGGCCACGTAACCCACGAAGGCGGCGATGGTGCCGGTCCAGCTGCCGCCGAACACGAAATTGAAGAAGCTGGCCGCTCCGCCATGCAGATCATCCGGGGCCTCCAGCCACACCCGGCACACCGGTCGAGTCACACCACCGCGCACGCAATCGAGGGCGCGGGCACTGAGCAGAGCTCCCAGCACCCCAAACACACTCAAGCCCCAGCGCCAGGCGCGCACCGCAAACGGCAACGGCCGCCAAGGAGGTAGATCCGCCAACTCTTCATTGAGATCCACCCAGAACCACACACTCAGCACCACCAGGCCCTGGGCGAGAAACGCCAGCAGATAGCCGAGGGGCTTGTTGTCGGTGAGCAACAGCACCGTGATCAACAACAAGCTCGCCACCTTCCAATAGATGCCCATCAAGCGCACCAGAGCCTGCTCACGTTTCCAGGCGGCCCACACCAGCAGCACCAGCGGCAACCCCACCGCGAACACCGCAGCGAGGCGATAGTCCAGCCAGACAAGAGTGCGATAGAGCAGCAGGTCTGGCACGCAGAGTTGGGCGGCAAGCCGTCATTATCCCGGGCCTGACGCTGCAGCCAGCAGCGGTAGGGTCCATCCATGGCTCGGACGTTTCGCCTTCCCAATCCGCTGCAGTCCAGGATCGGCCCGCTGTTGCGGCGCCGCACACGCCAACAGGCTCGCTGCTGCACCGCCCTCAGCAATCAGCCCGCCCTGGAAGCGGCCGTAGCCGACCTCAGCCAGCAACTACGAAGCGCAGGCCAGCGGGGCGAGGCGGATCTGGCCCTGGTGTTCTGCTCCACCGCCTACGCCACCGATCTGCAGCGGCTGTTGCCACTGCTGCGCGCCGCCATCCCCAGCCGCCATTGGATCGGCTGCGCCGGCGGTGGCGTGGTGGGCACCGATGCCGAGGGCCAGCCCCACGAGCTGGAGCACCAACCCGGCATCAGCGTGAGCCTGTTCCAGCTGCCGGGCTCAGAACTGCAGCTGTTTCATCTTGAGGCCGGCGGCCTGCCGGATCTCGATGGCCCCAGCCAGCACTGGGTGGATTGGGTGGGCGCCCAGCCCGACAACGCCCATTCGATGCTGCTGTTCATCGATCCGGGCTGCCCGGCAATCAACGACCTGATCAGCGGCCTCGATTACGCCTATCCCCAGGCAGCCAAGGTGGGCGGCATCGCCGCCCAGCACAACGCCAGCCATGGCTCGCTGCTGCTGAACGACCAGGTGGTGGAGGGCGCCGTGGGCTGCCTGATCGGTGGTGCCTGGCGGCTTGAACCGGTGGTAGCCCAGGGATGCCGGCCGATTGGGCCGGTGTTTGAGGTGGAGAAGGCGGAGCGCAATGTGGTGCAACGCCTCAGTGATGGCGACCACCAAGGCACACCCGTGGCCTGCCTGCAGGGGATCCTCGAAGAGCTCACGCCGGAGGAGCGCGAATTGGTGCGCCACTCCTTATTTCTGGGAGTGGCCAAGAGCAGCTTTCAGCTCAGCAGCAGCGACACGCCCGACGACGCCGCCTTTCTGGTGCGCAACCTGATTGGCGTTGATCCCCGCACGGGCTCGGTGGCTGTGGGTGAACGGTTGCGCGTGGGGCAGCGGGTGCAGTTCCAACTGCGTGATGCCAACGCGTCACGCCAGGAGCAGCGGCAACTGCTCAGCAGCCAGCGCCGGCGACAGCCCGAACCCCTGGCGGCGTTGCTCTTTGCCTGCCTCGGGCGCGGCGAGGGCCTCTACGGCCAGCCCGATGGCGATGTGAGCGCCTGTCGGGAGCAATTTGAACGGGTGCCCGTGGCCGGCGCCTTCTGCAATGGCGAGATCGGACCGGTGGCGGGTGCCACCCACCTGCACGGCTACACCGCGAGCTGGGGCTTCCTTGTGCCCAACCATCAACCCGACGACAGCCCTGCCTCCTGAGCCGCATGGTGCGCCAGCACGTCAATCCCCTCAGCCGTTTCTTTCAACTGCCGCTGGAGCTGCCCGCCCCGGCGGATCTGTTTGCCGATCCCAGCCAGCCGATCCACCTTGATATCGGCTGCGCCCGTGGCCGCTTCCTGCTGGCCCTCGCCCCGGAGCGGCCCGGGGTGAATCACCTCGGGGTGGAGATCCGCCGGGCGCTGGTGCAGGCCGCTGAAACCGACCGCCAAGCCCTCGCCCTGGGCAACCTCCACTACCTGTTCTGCAACGCCAATGTGAGCCTGCAGGCCTGGTTGGCGGCGCTGCCGGCCGGCCAGCTTGAGCTGGTGTCGATCCAGTTTCCAGATCCCTGGTTCAAGAAAAAGCACCACAAGCGGCGGGTGCTGCAGCCGGAACTGCTGCTGGCCATTGCCGCGGCCCTGGCCCCGGGCAAACGCCTCTTCCTCCAGAGCGATGTGCCCGCCGTGATCGATCCGATGGTGGCGCTCACCGAAGCGTGCGGGTGCTTCAGTCGCCCGGCCGACGACGCCCGCCCCTGGCGCGCGAGCAACCCCCTGCCGGTGCCCACTGAGCGGGAAACCTATGTGCTGAACCAAGGGCTACCGGTGTACCGGGTGCTCTTCGAACGCAACGATGCACCGCTGCCACAACTGACAGACCTGGAGCAATGGCTGGAAGACACCGATAATCCGCTCGACTCTGCAGTCCCCACGGCATGAGCCTGGCCCCGGCGCCGTCCACCCCCTGGCTACTGCGCTGGCAAGGCCTGCTGGCCGGAGCTGCCGCGGGCCCGATCAGCTCACGCCTCAGCCTGCTGGCTGGGCTCGTGCTCTGCGCATTGATGGCCGGGCTGCCGCTGGTCACCCGGGGTGGATTGAGCCTTTTGATCCTCTCGGCAGGATTGCTGTGGGTGCTGTGGGCCCTTTGCACGCCTGCAGGACGGATCGGCGGCATCAGCGGCTGGCTGCTGGTGATGCTGGGTGTGGCGGTGCTGGCCACGGGCTTCTCACCGGTGCCGATGGCGGCCTTCAAAGGGCTGCTCAAGCTCACCAGCTATCTGGGGGTGTACGCCCTGATGCGTGAGCTGCTGGCCTGTGCGCCGCAGTGGTGGAATCGCATCGTGGCCGCCCTGCTGGCGGGGGAACTCGTGAGCGCCGTGCTGGCGATCCGCCAGCTCTATGGCGACACCAGCGAGCTGGCCCGCTGGGCCGATCCCAACTCTGTGGCCGACGGCACGATCCGCGTGTACGGCCCCCTCGAGAACCCCAATCTGCTGGCGGGCTATCTGATCCCGATCCTGCCGATTGCCCTGGTCGCGCTGCTGCGCTGGCGCTCGTGGCCGCAGCGCCTGTTTGCCGCCGCCTCGCTGTTGGTTGGAGCTGCTGCGCTCTTCCTCAGCTACAGCCGCGGGGGCTGGCTGGGCATGCTTGGCGCCCTGGGGGCGGTGGTGCTGCTGCTGGTCTTGCGGCAGACCCGCCACTGGCCCACCCTCTGGCGCCGCCTGTTTCCGCTGCTGTTGATCAGCGCTGCCGTGGCGGTGCTGGTGGTGGCCGTCACCCAGATCGAACCGCTGCGCATCCGCGTGATGAGCCTGGTGGCGGGCCGCCAGGACAGCTCCAACAACTTCCGCATCAACGTGTGGCTGGCCGCCATCGAGATGATCCAAGACCGGCCCTGGCTGGGCATCGGGCCTGGCAACAGCGCCTTCAACCTGATCTATCCGCTTTACCAGCAGCCCAAGTTCAACGCCCTCAGCGCCTATTCCGTTCCCCTGGAGCTGCTGGTGGAAGGCGGCATCCCCAACCTGATGGCGGGCCTCGGCCTGCTGGCGGCCAGCATCCGCGCCGGCTGGGCTCAGCTCAAGGGCGAGTCGAGCTGGGCCCTACCGGCCCTGGCCGCCTTGGCCGCGATCGCGGGCCTGTGCGTGCAGGGCGCCACCGACACGATCTTTTTCCGCCCCGAGGTTCAGCTCACCGGCTGGTTCTGCCTGGCCACCTTGAGCGTGAGCCGTAGCAGCGCGAGCCGCGCTGATGCCTGAGGCCCCACCACGGCTCCTCGCCGGCTTCGATGCCGGCCAAACCCACACCACCTGCCGGCTGGCGGTGCTGGACGCCACCGGTACCTGGCGTGTGCTCAGCGAAGGCCAAGGCAGTGGGGTCTCCCATCTGGCGGCCGCCGGCGGCGACAGCCGTTTTGCAGCGGCACTGCAGAGCAGCCTCAGGGCCGCTCTGGCAGCAGCCCCACTCGACGCCAACACACCTCTGGCGGCTGCGGGCATCGGCGCCAGCGGCATCGATGCCCGCAGCGCTTTGCAACAGCAAGGCACCGCGCTGGCAGCCCAATCCCTGCAGCTCTCGCCCGAGCGAGCCGTGGTGGTGGGCGACGAGCGCACGGCCCTGGCCGGTGCCTTCAGCGGCGGCGCCGGCATCCTGGTGATCAGCGGCACGGGCTGCATCGCCGCGGGCAGCGATGGCCAGGGGAAGATCCAGCGCTGCGGGGGCTGGGGCTGGCTGCTGGATGGAGCGGGCTCCGCCATGGATCTCGGCCGCGACGGCCTAGCCCTAAGCGTGCAGATGGCCGATGGACGCATGGCCGACACGCCGCTGCGGACTGCGCTGTGGCAGGCCCTCGGTGCTGACTCCGCCCAAGCGGTGAAGGCCGCTGTGGTGGCGCCGGACTTTGGAGCAGCTGGCTTCGCCCGCCTGGCACCGGTGCTGGATCAGCTGGCGCTGGGAGGCGAGCGCCATGCCCAGGCGGTGATCGCACGCTCCGCCGAGGCCCTGGCTGTGATGGCGGAGAGCGTGGCCCGGCAGCTGCAGCTGAGCGCCCCCGCTGTGTGCGGGGTTGGAGGAGCGTTGCTGCACCTCCAGGCGCTCCAGCAAGCCTTTTGCACTGCCCTGCGGCAGCGGCTACCTCAGGCGAGGCTTCAAGACCCCGCCGGCGATGCCTGCAGCGGTGCCCTCAGCCTCGCGGCGGCAGCGCTCATGCAGCGTTGAGGTGTTGGTCGGCCAAGGCCGCCAGATGCTGGCTCCAATGATCCACATCAGCCTGCTCGGCCGCTTCCACCATCACCCGCAACAGTGGCTCGGTGCCGCTCGCCCGCACCAGCACACGACCGGAGCCGTGCATCGCCGCCTCCGCCTGCTGCACCGCATCGCTGAGGGGCGTGCAGCTCTGCCAACCGGTGCGGCGCCCTTGGTCGGGCACGGTCACGTTCACCAGCTTCTGGGGATAAGGCTGGAAGCTGCTGTCCATCCAATCAGCCAAGGAGCCGCCGCGCGCCTGGATCAAGCTGGCCACCTGCAACGCGGTGAGCAAGCCATCACCGCTCATGCCGTGGCGGGCCGAGAGGATGTGCCCCGATTGCTCACCGCCCAGGGCAGCCCCTAGCTCCTCCATGGCGGCGTGCACGTATTGATCGCCCACAGCTGTGCGCTCCAGCACCCCCCCCCGACGCCTGCCAGGCCCGTTCGAAGCCCAGGTTGCTCATCACCGTGGCCACGATTCGGTTGTCCGGCAGCACGCCATCGGCCATCAGGGCCTGGCCCCAGAGGTAGAGGATCTGATCGCCATCCACCACCCGGCCGCGGCCGTCCACCGCGAGCATGCGGTCGGCATCGCCGTCGAAGGCAAAGCCCATCGCCGCGCCCCGCTCCAGCACCGCCGTGCGCAGGGGCTCGAGATGGGTGCTGCCGCAGCCCTGATTGATGCGGCTGCCATCGGGCTGGCTATGCAACACGGTGAGATCCGCGCCAAGGGCACGGAACAGCGCCTCGCCGCAGCTGGTGGCCGAGCCCCAGCACAGATCCAGCACGATGCGGCAGCCCTCCAGGCGCGCACCAGCCACGCTCGCCAGGAGCCGCTCCTGATAAGCCTCCAGCAGATCGGGGCGCTGCTGCCAGGTGCCACTGGCACGGAAGCCGCCGCCCAGCTCGCTGCCGCCATGGAGGCCCGCCTCGATCGCCGCTTGTTGCTCCTTGCCGAGCTTGGCGCCGCAGGCGCCGAACACCTTGATGCCGTTGTCGTGCGGGGGGTTGTGGCTGGCACTCACCATCAATCCGCCGCTGCCGCCTAGCTGGCGGATCGCCCCGGGCACCGCCGGGGTGGGGCAGAGGCCCAGGTCGAGCACATCGCGGCCAGCCGCCGTGAGCCCAGCCGCCAAAGCCGCCACCAGCATCGGGCCGCTGCTGCGCGAATCACTGCCCAGCAGGATCGGCCCGCCCGGCGGCAGCACCTGGCCGCACCAGTAGCCGAGCTGCAACGCCAGGGCAGGGGTGATCTGCGTGCCCACCCGGCCGCGGATGCCATCGGTGCCGAAGGCGGCGGTGCCCTGAGGCAAAGGCGTTCCCAGAGGAAACGCCGCCAGGGAGAACGCAGCCGAATCGGCCATCACACCACCACACCTGAAGCGGCCTGCAGGCTAGGCGGAGACCTCAGCGCCAACGCCGCGGCCACCAGGCCCAGAGCAGCAGCTCCGTGACGGCCCAGAGGAGCACGCCGCCCACCAGCCAGCCGGGCAGAAGCTGCAGCGGCCAGAGGGGGCGCAGCAGTAGGAGGAAGCCGGCCAGGGCCCACACCTGCAGCACCCGCCGCCGTTGCCGCCACCCCGGCAACACCGTGAGGCTTGGCGGAAGCGAAGGCAGATGCAGCCGGCCCATGGCCTGGGGGTGAGATCTCCCCAAGAATGCCAACACCTGTTGCACCGCGTTGCCCCAGCTGCGCCCCTCCGCCGCCCTGCTGATCGGCGCCACCTGCCTCGGCAGCGGCATCGCCCTGGCCGCAACCCGGCAGGCACTGCTGCAGCTGGCGCCTCCCCTCAACCCCACCAGCAGCACGGCGGAGCTGAAGGCCGCACGCTTCGGCAGCGTCGATCCCCTACGCCGCCGCGATGCCGCGTTGCTGCTCAGCGCCCAGCCCGAGCGCACAGCCATCGAGCGCCAGCAATGGCTGCAGGGACAAGGCTGGGGCAAGGGCCCGCTGGCGGCGGTGGCGCTGAAACAAGCAGCCCAGAACGCAGCAGCACGCGGCAGGCCGCAGCAGGCCCAGGCACTCTGGAGCAGCCTGTTGCGCCGCTTCCCCGAGGAACCAGCCAGTGCCGATGCGCTGTATGCCCTTGGGCAAAGCGCGGCGTTGCGACAACGCTTTCCCGCCCACCCAGCCGCCCTCGCGGCTGCACTGGACGCGGGCGACAGCCTGCATCTGGCCCGCTGGGGTGCCCGCTGGCCAGGGGCTGAGGCACAGCTCCTGCGGGCCTGCGAGAACCCCAAACCGCTGCTCAGCAGCGAGCAGCGCCAGCTGCTGAGCAGCGGCTTGCTGGAAGTGGGCCAACTGGAGGCGGCCGAGCGCTGCTTGGGGCAGCAGCAGCCCTCACCCGAGCTGGCCCTCAACCTGGGCCGCGGCCTGCTGCGGGGTGGCAGCGCCGAGCAGGAGCGGGGCCAGGAGCTGCTGCTGCGGCTCGCCCAAGAACAGCCCAGTAGCCCCCTGGCCCGCGAGGCCGCAGCACTGCTGGCCGATGAACCCGGCGCTGCAGCGCTGGCGCGGCTGGAGGAGCTGCCTGCCACTCTGAAGCAGGAGCCGGCGGTGCAGGCGCGGCTGGCCCTCGACGAACGCATCCCCTGGCAACCGGTGCTGCAGCGCTGGCCCCAGGAACCCAGCAGCTGGGAGCTGCAGTGGCAACTGGCCCGCAAGGCCCTGCTCCAGCAGCGCTGGACGGAAGCCGGCCAGATCTTGGGGGCCATCCCCAGCCGCCAGCTGCCGGCGGTGCTGGCGGCTCGGCAGCTGTTCTGGCAGGGCTATCTCGCCCAGCGAGCAGGGCAGACGGAGCAGGCCCAACGGCTCTGGCAAACGCTGCTGCGCACCCAACCGGTGGGTTACTACAGCTGGCGGGCCAGGGTGCGGCTGCAGCAACCGCTGCCGGCCTCCGCACCCACGCCAGCCGGCCCCAGCACCGAACTGAGCTGGCAGCCCCTGGCCAGTGGCAACGATCGGCTCGATGAGCTGTGGCGCACCGGCCAGGCCCTCGAGGCGTGGGAGAGCTGGCGCCATCAGCAAGGCGGTCGCCGGCCCCAGGGCGCCAGGCAACTGCTGCTGGAAGGGCGTCTGCGCACCGCCATCGGCGACGACTGGACCGGCCTGGGGCAACTGGACTTCGCCAACCTGCGGTTACCGCAGCCGGGCTGCCGCGCGCAATGGCAGCGAGCCCAGCAACAACACCCGCGGCGCTTCCAGGCGGAGCTAGGACAGGCCGCCCAGCAGGAGGGGGTTGACCTCAACCTGCTCTGGGGCGTGGCGCGGCAGGAATCCAGGTTCAGCCCTGGGGTGAGCTCTCCAGTGGGGGCGATCGGCCTCTTGCAACTGATGCCTGAGACCGCCGCCGAACTGGCCGGAAGACCCGTGAGTGCTGCCGAGCTGCAAACGCCTGCTCTCAACGCCCAGCTGGGGGCCCGCTATCTGCATCGCTTGCTGGTGCAGTGGAAGCAGCAGCCGTTCCTCGCGGTCGCCAGCTACAACGCCGGCCCTGGCGCGGTGGCCAGCTGGCTCAGCCCTGCCCTGCCAGACCCCGAGCTGGAGCCCGAGCTCTGGAGCGAAGCGATCCCCTATCCCGAAACCCGCCTCTACGTGAAAAAGGTGCTGGGCAACCGCTGGAGCTATCAGGTGCTGCAGCGCAATCCCAGCGCCATCTGCGAGGCGTTTTAAGCGAGCGCAGGCACGAGGCGCTCATGCACAAGCGCCCCCAAATTGATGCCCAGCAGCACCCACACACTCAAGCCGATGGCCCCCAGCCACGGGGCCGGCGCCACGCGGAGCCGACTGAGATCAAGGCGGGCCAGCAGCACGGAGGAAGCCAACACCAGCACCTCCGCCAACACGGCCAGGTGCAGCAGGTACAAGCCCCCGGTGATCACGATCAGCAGGGTCACCACCAAGGTGAGCGCTTTGCTGGCAGCCATCAGCTGCGACAACTCCCGCAGCAGCAGATCCGGCATCGCGCAGAACAGCACCACCACCAGGGCCTGCAGGCATTGCAGAGGCCAGAACAGCGGCCCCGCCAATTCCAGCTGCAGAGGGGTCTCGGCGCGGTTGAGCATCAGCGGGGCCACCTCCGCCCAATGCAGCCCCATGTAGCCACTCACCAACAGCAGCACCAACAACATCGGTGCCCGCACAGGCAGCAACAGCAGACCAAACACAGCTCTCAAGGGGATGGCTCCAGCACCAAAGCAATGGCCTCAAACGGGCACGTGGGTATGCATTGTTCGCACACCAGGCAGCGTTGCGCGTCGAACTGGAGCTGCCAAGAGGGGGCATGACAGCTCAGGGCACCGCTGGGGCAAACGCTGGTGCAGATGCCGCAATCCACGCAGCGCTCAGCATCCACCCGGATCTGACCGGAAGCGCGATTGAGGCCGAGCCCCTGGCTTTCCAGCCAGTGCTCAGCCGCCGCCAGATCATCGATATCACCGGAGAGCTCCACCACCATGGTGCCGCTCTGATTCGGAGCGATCTGGGCCCGCAGGATCTTCGCGGCGATATCGAATTCCACCGCCAAGCGATAGGCAATCGGCTGGTGGACGGCCTCGCGGGGGAAATGGAGGGTGATGCGGCGCTTCACGCGGTCTGGCCCACCGGCACACAGGCTAACCAGAGCCAGAAAACTGGCAGATTGTGGAACGCCATCAGGCTCCCTACCGCCGCCCCACCGTGAGCGCACCCACGCCCGACTCCCCGGCCCAACCGTTGCTGGGACGCCGCGCCCGCATGCTGCTGGCCGCCCTTGGCGCCGTGCTGGCGCTGGCCCTCTTTGCCCTGCGGGGCGGCCTGCAACCGGCCGCACCGCTGGAGAAACTGGCCCGCCAATCGCTCGACCTCTCGGTGGCTCTGGGCGACGGCCGCCCCACCCTGGTGGAGTTCTACGCCGACTGGTGTGAGGCCTGCCAAGCCATGGCGCCGGCGATGGAAACGATTGAGCAGCAACACCACGGCCAACTCGACGTGGTGCTCCTCAATGTCGACAACCCGCGGTGGCAACCAGAGATCGACCGCTACGAGGTGAACGGCATTCCCCAGCTGGAGCTGTTCAATGCTTCCGGCAGCGCCATCGGCCGCGCCCTCGGCGCCCGCAGCAAACCCGAGCTCGAAGCGCTCACCACGGCCCTGATCGCCGACACGCCGCTGCCGCAGCTGGCGGGCCTGGCCACCCAGAGCGCCCTGCAACCCACCCTGGCGGCAACGCCGATGGCAGGCCCCCGCAGCCACAGCTGATCCCGCCAACCCCGCCTACCCTGCAGCCGCCAGGCGCCACGCCCCATGAACCGCTTCCGGGTTGAGCTGATCGCCGCCACCCCCAACCCGCAGCAGTGCATCTACGCGGCGATGCACCAGGACTACAGCGAGGGCTTTGTGGCCGCCGATCGCGCTGAGTGGCCCGACGAAACCAAGGCCGGCGAGATCTGCGTGAAGCGACTGCTAGCGGGTGAGCGCGGCCATTACGGCCCGCTGGAGCACGCCCAGATCGTGCTGAATGTGGGCTGGTTTCCCCATTCGGTGATGCAGCAGGCCCGCACCCACCGGGTGGGGGTGAGCTTCGATGTGCAGTCGATGCGCTATACGGGCGATCGCATCTGCCGGGCCGCCAATGGCGAACTCGAGCTCGAAGAGGTGTTCTACCTACGCCCCGAAGGGCACTACAGCGACCGCCAGGGCAAGAAATACGCCTACACCGCCGAGGAGCGCAGCAAAGATCTCGAGCTCTGCCGCCTGGCCGCCGAGCGCTACCGCGACATGCTCGCCGCCGGCTTCGCCGAAGAGCATGCCCGCGGCATCCTCCCCTTCGATTACCGCCAGCACTTCGTCGTGAGCTTCTCGCTGCGCGCCTTCCTGCATTTCATGGACCTGCGCGCCAAGCTCGATGCCCAGGAGGAAATCCGCGTGCTGTGCGATCTGATGTGGCCCCACATGCAGACCTGGGCTCCGGAAATCGCCGCCTGGTACGAGAAGAGCCGGCTACACAAGGCGCGGCTCGCTCCCTGAGCGTTACACCTTGGCGAGGGTGACGCGCTCCGGCTGGTGCTGGTACTTGCCGGCGCGGTCTTTGTAGGTGGTTTCGCAGGGATCGCCTTCAAAGAAGAGCAGCTGGCAAATGCCCTCGTTGGCGTAGATGCGGCAATCGGCCCCCGAGGAGTTGCTGAACTCCAGGGTGAGGTGGCCCTCCCAGCTGGCTTCCGCCGGGGTGGTGTTCACGATGATCCCCAGGCGGGCGTAGGTGCTCTTGCCGAGGCAGATCACGGTGATGTTGGCGGGCACCTTCATCTTCTCGAGCGCTACGCCGAGGCCGTAGGAGTGGGCCGGAAGGATGAAGTAGTCGCCGTCCTCATCGCGGTGCAGGGGGGCGGGCTCGAGGTTGGCCGGGTTGAACCGCTTGGGGTTCATCACCGTGCCCGGCACGTGCTTGAAGATCAGGAATTCCTGAGGCGACAGGCGCAGGTCGTAGCCGTAGGAGGAGCAGCCGAAGCTGAGCACCGGCTGGGCACCGTTGTCGGGATCGAGATGGCGCACCAGCTTGGGCTGGAAGGGCTCGAGCATGCCGGCTGCGGCTTGCTCGTTAATCCAGCGGTCGTTTTTGAGCATCAGAAACCTCGGCGCAGCTGCGTGACCTGATCCGCCATCGCCAGCAGGGCGCTGGGCATGGAAGGTCCCGTCAGAATCACATCCAGGTTGGAGGGCCGCTGCTCGAGAGCCGCCAGCACCTCCGCTTCCTCGAGGTATCCGAGCTCCACCGCCAGGCCCAGCTCATCGAGCACCAGCTGATCCAGCTGACCCGCCAGCATCTGCTCGCGGGTGAACGCCCACACCTCACGCACAGCCTCCCGCTCCGCGGCCCCAGCCGCATCGGCCGCCGCTGGTTCCGCCAGGCAACCAGCCACGGCAGGGCGCAACCACTGCAGCCGGCCGCACAGCCAGACGCTGCGCTCCAGCCCCTGGTCGACCCCGCCTTTCAGGAACTGGCTGATCAACACCCGGCTACCGAGACCGGCACTGCGCAGGGCCTGACTGAACACGCCGCTGAAACTGCCGCGAAACGAAGCGGTGTGCACCTGCAGCAAACCTTCCTGCTGCGCCACCAGGCGCAGGCTGCGCCCAGGCGCAGACACCGAGCTCACGGCTCGCCCGCCACCGCCGGCTCGATGACCAGGCCGGAATGGGCCGCTGGAGCCATTGCCGGGAAGGGCTGCAATGCTCGCCGTCATCTCCGCTTGGCCGCCGCGCTGAATCCTGAATGTAGCGGTGGTGAACCGATGGGCAAGCATCAGCCACTACCTGTAGTGCAAACACCCGTACCATCGGGCCAACGCAGATCCAGGCCCCAACGATGCCCGCAGCCCCCTCCCGCAGCGATGGACGCAGCCCGAGCGAACTGCGCCCAACCCGCTTCGACTGGGATCCAATGGGTTTTGCCCTGAGCTCGGTCACCGTGCACACCGGCCGCACCGCGGTGATCTGCAGCGTCTGCCTGGAGGAGGGTGTGCCGAAATGGCGGAAGGGCTCCGGCAAGGGCTGGCTCAGCGCGGACTACCGCCTGCTCCCCGCCAGCACCCCGAGCCGCCAGCCGCGAGAGCTGATGAAACTGTCGGGCCGCACCCAGGAAATCCAGCGGTTGATCGCCCGCAGCCTGCGGGCCTGCCTGGATCTCGAAGCCCTGGGCGAACGCAGCCTCCACATCGACTGCGATGTCCTGCAGGCCGATGCCGGCACCCGCACCGCCTCAATCACCGGTGCCTGGGCGGCGCTGGCCCTGGGACTGCAGCGCCTGGAGGCTCGCGGCGTTCTCAACCGCTCACCCCTCCTGGAGCAGGTGGCAGCGGTGTCGGTGGGGCTGGTGGATGGCCATGGCCTGCTCGACCTCGACTACAGCGAAGACAGCCGCGCCGAGGTGGATCTCAATGTGGTGATGAACAGCCAGGGGCAACTGCTGGAGGTGCAGGGCACCGCCGAGGGGGCTCCCTTCTCGCGGCACCAGCTCAACCAACTCCTGGATCTGGCGGACGACGGGCTGCAGCGGCTTCGGCATAGTCAGCTGCAGGCGCTGGAGCAAGCCCCGAAATAGTGTCAATCACTACAAGAGTCCGCAGGGGTGATCCGTAGGGTCCGCCTCAAATTGCCCCGCCGTTATGGTCGGCGCCCAGCCAGGCTTCAGCCGCTACTCCCCAAGCCCCACCACCGGCGCCGCAGGGCTCTCACCGGTGGCCGGATCTCCCGTGGCCTCCAACGCCACCCTGCTGGATGTGATCCGTGGCCTCAGTGGCAGCACCACCGAAACAGTGGAGCGCGGCAAAACCATTTTCTTCCCGGGCGATCCGGCCGAGAAGGTGTATCTGTTGCGGCGCGGCGCTGTTCGGCTCTCGCGCGTGTATGAATCGGGCGAAGAGATCACCGTGGCGCTGCTGCGGGAAAACAGCCTGTTTGGGGTGCTCTCGCTGCTCACGGGCCAGCGATCCGACCGCTTCTATCACGCTGTCGCCTTCACCCGGGTGGAGATGGTCACGGCCCCAGCCGCCTCGGTGCGCAAGGCGATCGAGCAGGACGCCAGCGTGGGTCTGCTGATGCTGCAAGGCCTCTCCTCACGCATCCTGCAAACGGAAACCATGATCGAAACCCTCACCCACCGCGACATGTCATCGCGGCTGGTGAGCTTTCTGCTGGTGCTCTGCCGCGATTTCGGCGTCCCCACCAGCGAAGGAATCACGATTGATCTGCGTCTCTCGCACCAGGCGATCGCCGAAGCCATTGGCTCCACGCGCGTCACGATCACTCGCCTGCTGGGGGATCTACGCAACGCGGGTCTGGTGCAGATCGACCGCAAAAAGATCACGGTGTTTGATCCGTTGGCCCTGGCCAAGCGCTTCAGCTGAGCGCTGTCCACCGATACTGAGCGTCGTCGCGCAAGCTTGTGTCGGGCTGGCTGCTAATCCTGGCGCTGCTGCTGCTGGGTGGAGTGCTCTCCACCCTCGGCGATCGGCTGGGCTCCAAGGTGGGCAAAGCGCGCCTCAGCTTGCTGGGGATGCGGCCGCGTCGCACGGCCGTGGTGATCACGGTGCTCACCGGCAGCCTGATCAGTGCCATCTCGCTCGGCCTGATGCTGCTGGTGAGCGATCGGCTGCGCACCGGCCTGTTTGAGCTCGACCAACTGGAGCGGCGCCTGCGCGAAGGCCGGGATGCCCTCGAGCGCAGCCAAAGCGATCTGAATGCCGCAGAGCAGGGGCGCCAGGAGGCCCGCAGCCAACTGGGCATGGTGGAAGCCCAGGCCGCTTCCCTACGCAAGGAGCTGGCACCGCTGCTGCAACAGCGCCGCCAACTGGAACAGGAACGCGACCAGCTCAGCCGCGAGATCGGCGCCAAGGATGCCGACATCCGCCGCAACCGCGAAGAGCTGACGCGGCTGAACACGCGCATCAGCGCCTCGGCCAAAGAGCTGCAGCAGCTGGAAACCAACCTGATCGCCCTCAGGCGCGGCGATGTGGTGATCAGCAGCGGCCAACCGCTGGAGATTGCCAAGGTGCGGATCCAAAGCCCTGAGCAGGCCAAGGTGGTGATCGAAGCCCTGCTCCGCCAAACCAACATCAACGTGTTCCAGCGGGTGCTGCCGGGGCAGCCCCCCAACCGCCAGATCCTGTTGGTTCCCCGCAGCGACATCACCAAGCTCGAAGGCATCCTGAGCAAACGGGGCGATTGGGTGGTGAGCCTGATCTCAGCCGCCAACGTGCTGAAGGGCGAACGCCAGGTGGTGGCCTTCCCCGATGTGCGCCGCAACAAGCAGGTGGTGAAAGCGGGCGAACAGTTGGCCACCACCGTGCTGGAAGGCGATGAACGCAGCCCGGAGCAGGTGCGCAGCCGCCTCAATCTGCTGCTCGCCTCGGCGTACAACACCGTGCAGCGGGCCGGCAGCCTGGCCAGCGGCCTTCAGTTCGATGCCGCGAGCGTGAACCAGCTGAGCCAGACCCTCATCAACCGCCCTACCGGCCAGGTGGTGCAACTGCAGGCGATCTCACTGCGCAACAGCGACCTGGTGGATCCGGTGGCCGTGGAACTGCGGGCGCTCCCGCGGTGAGCCACCTCGCCGCCATCGATCCGGGCCGGAGCAAATGCGGCCTGGTGCTGGCCGATCTGGAGCAGCTGCAAGTGCTGGCCGCCGGCGTGCTGCCACCGGAGCGCTGCCGGGTGCTGCTGCTGGAGTGGGCGCAAAGCCCGGGCTATGCAGCGGTGCTGCTGGGGGATGGCACCGGTAGCCGGCCCTGGCAGCAGTGGCTCCGCGCGCAGCAGCTGCACATGCAGCTGATCCCTGAGGCGGGCACCACCCTCGCCGCCAGGGATCGCTTCTGGCAACTAGAGCCCGCCCGCGGCTGGCGGCGATGGCTGCCCCGCGGTCTGCGCGTGCCTCCAAGGGATGTGGATGATGTGGTGGCCCAGTTGCTGCTCGAGCGCCACCTGGGCCAGGCGCTCAGCCGCAGTCCAGACCTGGAGCTCCTCGGCCGCTGAGGCCGCGCTTAAAACTTCGCGCGCACGGTGAAGGCGTAATCCCCACCGGGCTCCAGCTGATAGTCGGCCTTCAGGAGAAAGCGCAGCAGCGCATCGTGGATCAGAGCGCGGCCCAGCGAGGGTTCCACCAGCAACTCACCGCGATCAAAAAACCAACTGAACGTCCACTGAAAGCCGCCTGCGCTCACCTCGCCTTCCAGCAGGCGCTGGCTGAAGCTCTGCTGCAGCACCCGCAGCTGTGCTGTGGTGGTGGGCAAACGACTCACAGCAACGCTCCTCAGCCAAGCGGGGCTTCCGCCAGCTTGGCGGCAGCCGGCGCCACAAACCCGTTCAATCGGTTACCAGCGCGCTCAAAACCCAGCCTCTGGATCAGATCCACACCGGCCAGCACCTCCGCGAGCACCTCATCCAGCACCGGCTGCTCAGCGGCTGCAAAGCGGCCGAGCACATGGCCCACCGTGCGCTGTTTGCGCTCAACGGGATTGAGGGCCGGCGCACCGATGCCGATACGCAGCCGCGGGAACTCCTGCCCGCCCAGATGGGCGATGGTGCTGCGCAGGCCGTTGTGGCCGCCTGCACCACCGCTGGTGCGCAACCGCAGGCGACCCAGGGGCAGATCCATGTCGTCGACCAACACCAGCATCTGCAGCGGATCCAGACCAAACCAATCGAGAGCGGCACGGATCGCGCGGCCGCTGTCGTTCATGAAGGTCTGGGGCATGAGCAGGCGCAACCGCTGCGCGCCAACGCCCACCTCGGCCAGCAACCCATGCAGCTTGCTCTGGTGCTTGAAGCTGCCGCCGGCTTCGGCGGCGAGACGCTCGAGCGCCATGAAGCCCACGTTGTGGCGGGTGCCGGCGTATTTGTCGCCCGGGTTGCCGAGGCCCACCAGCAACTGCAAGGGGGCGGCGCCGCTAGATCCAGCCATGCACGCTCAACGGATCAGCTCAGGCCTCTGACGAAGGCTCAGGAGCAGCTTCGGCAACCTTCGGCTTTTCAGCGGACAACGTGTTGGTGGCGCTCACTTCTGCATCCACCGTGTCGACCGCTTTGCGGAATTCCTTCTCAAATTCGCTGGACGCACTCTGAAAACCCTTCAGGGTGCGTCCCAGGGTTTTGCCCAACTCGGGCAGACGCTTCGGGCCGAACACCAGCAGGCCGATGGCCGCAATCACCGCCAGCTCTGGCAGTCCGACTCCGAAGACGTTCATCGGATCAGCCGACGCCGTTCCAGTTGACGGTGATGCCGTCGAGCAGCAGCGACTTGTTGTACAGCTGCAGGATCACCAGCAGAAACACCAGAAACAGGGCCATGAACACGCCCATCACGGGGGTGGTGCCCCAGCCGGGAACAACCTTGCCGTACTCGGAGTTGAGGGGACGCAGCAGATCTCCCAGGCGGGTGCGTTGAGCCATGACGGGCTTTGCTCTCTGGCAAGGGTCAGTCTCGTTACTGTAAGGGCCGCGGCAGCCGCCGCGACTGTGCCTGTCGAGAGTTGTGATGGAAACGTCGTCCCCAGCCATGTCCGTGGCGCTGGCCGTGTTGGCTGTGCTGCTGGGCCTCACCGGCTTCGGGATCTATCAGGCCTTTGGGCCACCGTCGAAGGGGCTCACCGATCCCTTCGACGATCACGACGACTGAGCCTCGCCTCAACCACGCCAGATCTGCCAATGACCGAGCTGCCAAGGCAGCAGCAGGTCATCTGCATGGAGATCGGCGGTGGGCTCCCCTGGCTCGCGGCGACCGCACCAGCCCGCGGGCCATCGCAGCTGCACGCGCTGGGGGCTCAGGTTTTGCAGGGTGAGCCGTGCCGTGCCGGGCTGCTCCAGCCGCTGAAGCTGCACCAACTGCAGAGCCGTTGAGCCCAGGTCCAGGGCCGGCCAGCTCTGTGGGAGAGCGTCACCGGCTGCGGGGCGGATCCACAAGGGCTCGCGGAAGCGCTGCGCCTGAAGCGGCACCGCCTGTTGCCGCCAGCCCTGGGCGCAGGGCATCAGCGCAACCCGCAACCGCTGCAAGCCCTGATCGGCGGAGGGATCCGGCCAGGTGGGTGCGCGCAGCAGCGACACACCGAGGCGCTCTGGATCCGCCGACACCCCCTGGGGCCCATCCAGCAGCACCGCCAAACCGCCACCTGCCGCGCTCTGGGAGACCAACCAACTGATGGCGGGCACCTCCCAACGGGCCTGCTCACGACCATGCACCGCCGCGGCGGGACGTTCGATCACACCGCCTGGGGTATCGGCCGCGTAGCGGCAGGCGGCGTGGGCCAAGGGCAGCTCCAGCCGCAGCAGTTCGTGGCGCTGACACCACTCCACCTGGAGACTGAGCTCCAACCAGGGCGAAGCCGCCCGCAGCTGTACGTCCAGGCGCAGGCGGCTGCTGCCGCAGCGGCCCCGCCAAACCAGCCGCGCGCACAGCGGACCCTGCTCCGCCACCTCAGGGCCGCTGTGCCAATGCAACGGCAAGGGGTGCTCGCGGTAGTTGGCCGCCAGATCCCAGGCATCCCAGAACTCCCCGTGATCCCGCCAGCGGCACCAGGCCAGCGGGCCCGCCAGCTGAGCCACGCCATCGCCCCCCCACAACTGCTCGAGCCCGAGCGGGGCAAACGCCGCCCGCACCAGGCCATTACTGAGCTGGAGGCTCTGGCCCTCCGTCTGCAGCACCACAGGATGCTGGGGCGCTGCAACCTCTGCTGTCTCCGCATTCAGCGGCCCACGCGCCAGTGGGACCGCCGCCACACCGGCGGACAGGTTGAGCTGCACCCAGGTGCCGCCGCCTGGTGCCGGCTGTTGGGGCAGAACAACCTGGCCAGGCACGTGTCGCCAGGAGCCTGCCGGTAGCCGCAGGGTGCATGGCCCGCCGCCGTGCAGCTGCCCCTGCACCAACCACCAGCCGTTGGGGTGGGCTGGCAACAGGGCCTGCCAGGCCGCATCACGCGCGCGGCGGGCCTGGCGGCGCGCAGCGCGCCACTGGGACTCGGCCTGCTCAAACACCTCCGGAATCGAGGTGCCCGGGAGGATGTCGTGAAACTGCTGAAACAGCAGCGGCTTCCAATCGGCCGGCGCGGGAGCCATCGCTGGGGGAGCCAGCAGGTGCTGGAGGGCCTGGGCCAGGTCGGCCTCCCGCAGCAACCGCTCCAGCGTGCGGTTGTGGCGCTTCTGATCCGGCCGGCTGGTGGCACAGCCGCGGTGCAACTCCAGATAGAGCTCATCGCGCCACACCGGCAGCTGCGGCGCCAGCGGCTCCAGCCCGGCCAGGTAGTGGCGCAAGCTGCCGTGGGTCTGCGGGCAAGCCAGCGGTTGCTGCTGCCACAGCTGCAGCTGCTCGAGCATTTCGGCGGTCGGACCGCCGCCGTGGTCCCCCACACCTGGCAGCCACAGAGCCTGCTCCACACCCGTGGCGCCCTGCCAAGCGCGGCTGTAGGCATCAATCGCCAAGGGGTCGCCATCGGTGCCGATCGGGGCCGTGGCCAAAGCCAGCAGTTCACTGCCGCAGCGGCTGCGCCAACGGAAGAGGCGGTGAGGGAAGGGTTGGCCGCTGTTCCAGGCGAGCTTGTGGGTGCAGAACCACTCCACCCCGGTGCTGCGGGCCACAGCCGGCAGCCCAGCGCTGAAGCCAAAGCTGTCGGGCAGCCAGCAGAGGTTGTGGTGCCACTCGGGAAAACGGGAGCGGCTGTAGGCCTGCCCCAGGGCGAACTGCTGCAGCAGTGAGGCAGTGCCAACCAGCACGCAATCGCTCTCCACCCAGGGGCCATTGATCGGCTCGAAGCGCCCGGCTTGCATCGCCACCCGCAGCCGCGCGAACAGAGCCGGGCGGTGCTGCTCAATCCAGGCGTAGAGCGCCGGGGTGGAATGGGCGAAGTGAAGGTCGGGGAAGCGCTCCATCAAGGTGAGCGCCGATTCAAAGGTGCGCACAGCGGCCTGCCAGGTGTCGGCCACCGGCCAGAGCCAGGCCAGATCCAGGTGGGCATGACCCAGCACCTGCACGGGCCCAGGCGGCTGACATTGCTCCTGCCGCTGCAGCCAAGGCTCCAGCGCCGCTGCGCTGGCGGGATCAGCCGGATCCAGGGCATCCAACTGCTCGAGCAAGGCCGGTTGCGCCTCAACCGGCAAGCGCTGCGCCGCCAGCGCCAACCGTGGCGCTGCCAGCACGCTGCTGGGATCGGCTGGATCCAGGGGCTCCTGCTCCACGGCGCTGGTGATCAGGGCACCGTCGTCGTGGAGGGGAGAGCGCAGGCGCAGCGCCAGCTGCAGGGGCTCGCCGCTCCACCAGACCGGCGGAAGGGGCCAGCGGCAAGCGGTATCAAAAAGATCCCCCTGGTGCACTCGCTCCCCGTTGACCCGCAGCTCCACCGCATCGGCCCACCAACGCAGCACCAGCCGCGCCAGACGATCTCCCTGCTGCCGCTGCTGCCAGAGCAACGGGCAGATCAGCTCCAGCTCCAGCTCCAGCCACCGCCCACCGCGCGGCCAGATCAACAGGCCGCGGGCATGCCAATCGGGCCGGTGGCGGGCTCCCCAGGGATCCAGCAAGGCCAGATCGCCAGCGCCAGCAGGGGTCGCGCGATGCCAAAGGGGCCTGAGATCCAGCCGCGATTGCCCCTGAAACGTTTCAATCCAGGAGCGAACGGCGCCGTCTGGGCCCTCCGGCATCGGTCAACGCGATCACGACCCATAGGATGATGCCGCTGCCGCAGGGTCATTCAGGGCCCACCTGGCGCCCGTTACTCCCTGTCACCGCCGGACAGAACCAATGCTCGCCCTCAAGATCTCGGTTTACTCCGTCGTCTTCTTCTTCATCGGGATCTTCGTGTTCGGCTTCCTGGCCAGCGATCCCAGCCGTACCCCCAGCCGCAAAGACCTGGAGGAGTGATCCTCTGCCTGAAGCCTGATCGGCGTTTCTGCCGCAGGCGTGTCAGGATCACGCCCTCTTAATTCCCTTCGGTGCCAGTCCCGCAACGCGTCCGCCGTCTGATTGCGGTGCTGGGATCGGCATCGATCGTGATGGGTGGTCACGCGGTTGCCGCGGAATCATCAGCGCGAGACCCAGGCCCTTCTCCACTGGCTGCGGCGTCATCAGACGACGCCCCATCAGGACTGATTGAGGCCACACCGGCTCAGCGACCACCGATTGAGATTGAGCTGAGCGCCGACCACCAGGGGTTTGATCTCCTGGCCAATCGCTTCGTGGCCACAGGCAACGTGAAGGTGATCCTGGCGGGTGGCCGCCTGCTGGCCGATCGCCTCGAATACGAAAGCGCGACCCGCACCATCTACGCCAGCGGCCGGATTCGCTTTCAACGGGGCAACCAATACCTCCAGGCCAGCAAGCTCCGCTACAGCCTGATCGAGAACAGCGGCGACATCGATGAGGTGTATGGCGTTCTCGATCTCGACAGCGCCGCCCTCGACCTCAACCCCAGCCAGCCACCATCCGCCCCGCTGCTGCCGCTGAGCTACTGGACAGCGCCAGTGGCACCTTTCAACGGCGACGTGAGCTTCGCCGTTGTCGAGCTCCCAGCCGACACCCTGCAGGCTCAACCCCTGAGCGGCGGCAGTGCAGAGGTCGGCGTACCCGCCGGCACACCGGAGCTCCTCCCTGACGACGACTGGGAGATGCCACCGGTGGCCCTCTCACCGCAGGCGCAGACAATGGCCTGCCCGCCGCCACTGCCACCGGTACCCGATTGGCGCCCCTACCCCTGGGCAGCGACCCTCTGGGGCGGCCAGATGATCGATGCCAATTTCGGGGACACCTTTATTTTCAACGGGCAGTTGCGACCGGAATACCTTCTAGGCCTAGGACTCAACAAAAGACTGCTTCGTGCTGGGCCGCTAGCACTGGAATTTGACACAAACGCCCTATTGCACCGAGCTGCTGAACAGCCCGGAGGAGGCTTCAACCAAAACGTACCGTTCTCGAACACTCCCGCCCAGACTTTTGGTGAGTTCACCTGGAGCTTCGGCGTTCGGGCGTGGCTTCAACCATGGTTGAGCCTAGCTTTCTTTGAAGGAGTGAGTTTAAACACGAGTGTCAGCAACTACGAAAAAACATTCCGAGAGAACTTCACCACTTTCCTTAACTATCTTGGCTTCGAGGTAGAAGCACTCATCAAACCTGAATGGTCGCTCGTAGGTCGGATCCACCACCGCTCAGGCGCCTATGGGACCTATAGCGGCGTTAGCGAGGGGAGCAATGCCTATCTGGTTGGCATGCGATACCGATTTGGACGCAGTGCGCCGAAAGGCTATGTGGAAGCCATGTCAGCTCCAGATGGTTGCGATGGAGGTGGACAACCCCAACCCAAAGCGCTAGACGAACAGTTGAACAATGTGGCGCTGGGATCAGCCCAGCAAGCCATCGGCACAACAGCGGGAAACGCTAGCGAGACATCAAGCCCCAAAAAGCTCACGCCCGGACAACAAGAGTCCCTACGGCGCAAAAAGATTGCAGCACTTGTCGATCAGCGGATTTCAGGGTTGCAATTTCAACAAAGCCTGACCGTAAGAAGACAGGGAGGCAACAACATCCAGGGAGACAATGAGTTCACGACCCGTGAGTTGACATATGGCTTCGTTAGGCCCATTCAGCTTCAGCCACTTTCAAACGCGGCGAACAGGAAATTTGTGACAGGCACAATCAGCCGCTGGCGTCTTCAGGCCAACAGGCTGACAGTAACCCCAAGAGGCTGGGAAGCTGATCGCGCAGCTTTAACCAACGACCCATTCACCCCAGCTCAATCCTGGGTTGACGCACGTGGGGTGGTGGCCTATCAGGAAACCAATGGCGACCTAGTCATCCAGTCCAAAAGCAACCAATTAATCCTTGAAGACCGACTGCCGTTGCCTTTACAACGGAATCAACGTTTTGAGAAAGATCGGCAGGTCGAAAATCGCTGGGTGCTGGCCGTTGACTCTGAAGACCGAGATGGCTTCTACCTTGGCTACAACCTAAAACCAATCGAAATAGGGAAGCGCGGCACACTCAACCTCCAGCCCCAGTTCATGGTTAGGCGAGCACTTGACGGCAAGACGAGCAGCTACGTGTTGCCGGGCACATCCGTTGACAGCGAACCCCAAGCGCAACCCACTCGCATCGGCGACTTATTCGGTCTTCTTGCCCGATTTGACACACGCGTCTTAGGACTGAACATTGACGTGGAGGGTAATTTTTCAACTTTTGACCCCAGCAACTTTGCCAATGGAACACGCAGCTCAGCTGACATCAGCCGGTCATTCAATCTCCCCGTGATCGGCAAAACAACGGCACGGGGCTTTGCTGCTTATCGCTTTAGAGTCTGGAACGGATCACTGGGCGAGCAAGACGTTTACTCGGCCCTAGGCGTGTCGCTTGAGCAGAGAAAAGATTTACCTAATCTGGGAAGCATCACCAACCAGATGTTCTGGCGTGCAGGGGTAGGAAATTTCCAAGGCTCAGAGTTTAAGAGCACCAATCTTGCCGACCTCTGGAGAGCCAGCATCTATGGCTCTATCAACAGCCGCCTGCCACTGTGGACCGGCAAACCACGCAATGCAGGAACGGAAATCGGCACACGCTACAGCCCAACACCAGTAGTACCGGGCCTTGCAATTAACACGAATCTCAATTTGAACTTGTCATATTTTGGAGATGGCACAAGCCAACAGGCATTTGGAATTAGCGGAGGACCAACATTAACACTAGGTCGCTTACAGAAAAACTTTTTCGACTACACACAATTGACAATTGCTGGCGGTGGCACTCTCCGCCAGGGGGTCAGCCCCTTCAGCTTTGACCGCATTGTTGACTTAAGCACATTAGGCGTTGGCCTGACCCAACAACTCGCTGGCCCTCTTATTTTCAGCGGAGGAATTGGCTTCAATGTGGATGGGAACTCTGAATTCTACGGCGACATCGTTGACTCATATGTAGAGCTTCGCTGGCAACGACGCGCTTACGAGTTGGCCATCTACTACAGCCCGTATCAAGGACTTGGTGGCGTAAGGATAAAGCTGAACGACTTCAATTTCAGAGGCACTGGCCTACCGTTTGTTCCCTACATGCCACCCTCGATGTCGCAAGACCAGGCGATTCAACGCCGAGGGTTCTAGGCCTAGCGCCCCGGCAACAGCGGCAATGGCTCTGGCCCCGCCTCATCGCCACCAATCATCAGATCACTGCCGGTGAAGTCGGCCCCGATCAACACGGCGCCCTCCAGTTGCAGCCCAGGGGTGAGGGCCTGAATTAAGACGGCATCGCGCAGGTTCGCCTGACGCAGATCCACATCACTGAGATCCGCATTGCTCAGCCAGCTCTCCTGCAGCAAGGCGCCGCGCAGATCGGCGCCGCTGAGATCAGCGCCCTCCAGATTGCTGCCGCGCAGATCGGCTCCCCGCAAATCGGCATCCCGCAGATCGATGCCATTGAGCAGCAGCCCACTCAGATCAGCTCCACGTAGATCGCAGCCGCGGCACTGCGACCACGGCGGTGAAACTGAGACCTGCGGGGCTGGGGCCCGATAGGGCTCAACTGCCAAGGGCTGGGCTGCAGCGGCGGCGGCTGGCGCCAGCAACAGGGCCGCTACAACCGGCTGGAGTGAGGAGGGGAGTCGCATCGGCCACGAACGGTCCTCTCTCCTTGATAGACACTTGCGCGAGTGGCCGCCACGCGAGCGGCCACAGCCGTGATCAAGCGGCGCTGAAGCCGCTCAGATACGGGAGGCGCGCCGCCGTCGCAGCCAGGGCATCGGCGTTGGCCAGCAACTGACCGGTGGCATCCCACTGGCCAGTCGCCAGCATCTGCTGCGGCCCCGCAGCCAACTCCAGGGGCCAGCTCTGGTTGCCGCTGCTCAAGCGGGCTTGCGCCACATCCACCTGGAAGGAAGCCGCTGGATCGGCTTCAGCAGCGGCCTGAATCGCCAGCATCGTGTCGTGATCAGCCACCAGGCAGGGGATGCCGAGGGCGAGGCAGTTGCCGTAGAAGATCTCGGCGAAGCTCTCGCCCACCACGGCGCGGATCCCCCAGCGCATCAGCGCCTGGGGGGCATGCTCACGGCTGGAGCCGCAGCCGAAGTTGCGGTTCACCAGCAGGATCGAGGCGCCCTGATGCTCCGGGCGATCGAAGGGGTGGGGCCCAGTGGCGCTGCCGGCTAATTCGGCGCGGTCGTCGGCGAAGGCGGCGGGACCGAGCTCATCAAAGGTGACGCACTTGAGGAAGCGGGCCGGGATGATCCGATCGGTATCGATGTCATCGCCGCGCACCACCACGGTGGTGCCGCTGACACGGCCGATCGGACCGGCGGGGAAGAGCGTGGAACTGGTCATCCGGATCAGGCGTTGAGGAGAGTGCGAACGTCGCTCACGCGGCCGTTGATGGCAGCGGCGGCCACCATCGCCGGACTCATCAGCAGGGTGCGGCCGCTGGCGGAACCCTGGCGGCCCTTGAAGTTGCGGTTGCTGGAGCTGGCGCTGATCTGCCGGCCTTCGAGGCGGTCGGGGTTCATCGCCAGACACATCGAGCAGCCGGGTTCACGCCACTCGAAACCAGCCGCGCGGAACACCTGATCGAGGCCTTCGGCCTCAGCCGCTGCAGCCACCTGCTCGCTGCCCGGCACCACAAACGCCTTGATCCCAGGCGCCACCTGACGGCCTTTGGCCACCGCCGCCGCCGCCTGCAGATCACTCAGGCGCCCGTTGGTGCAGCTGCCGATGAAGCACACATCCACCGGCGTACCGGCGATCGGGGTGCCGGGCTGCAGATCCATGTAGCGGTAGGCCTCCTCCGCCAGGGGACGCTCGTCGGGCGCGGTTTGCTCCAGGGTGGGCACGGTTTCATCCACACCGATGCCCTGGCCTGGCGTGATGCCCCAGGTGATGGTGGGGGCGATGGACGCGGCGTCGAAGCGCACCTCGTCGTCGAAGACGGCCTCTTCACCGCTGGCCAGGCTGCTCCACCAGGCCACCGCCTGCTCCCAGGCCTCACCGCTGGGGGCAAAGGGCCGGCCTTTCAGATAGTCGAACGTGACCTGATCGGGGTTCACGTAGCCGCAGCGGGCGCCGCCCTCGATCGCCATGTTGCAGAGGGTCATGCGTTCCTCCATCGAGAGCGCCTCAATGGCCGGGCCAGCGAATTCATAGGCAAAGCCCACGCCGCCCTTCACGCCGAGCGTGCGGATCACGTGCAGCACCAGATCCTTGGCGTACACGCCGTTCTGCAGCTGGCCGTCCACCCAGATACGGCGAACTTTGAGCTTGCCCATCGCCAGGCTCTGGCTGGCCAGCACATCGCGCACCTGGCTGGTGCCGATGCCGAAGGCAATCGCGCCGAAGGCGCCGTGAGTGGAGGTGTGGGAGTCGCCGCAGGCGACGGTCATGCCTGGCTGGGTGAGGCCCAGTTCGGGAGCGATCACGTGCACGATCCCCTGGCGGCCGCTGCCGATGCCGTGCAAGGTGATGCCGTGCTCGGCGCAGTTGGCCTCGAGCGTGGCGAGCATCTCCTCAGCCAACGGGTCGGCGAAGGGGCGTGCTTGGGAGGTGGTGGGCACGATGTGATCCACCGTGGCCACGGTGCGCTCGGGGTGGCGCACGCTCAGGCCCAGATCCTTGAGGCCGGCGAAAGCCTGCGGGCTGGTCACCTCATGGATGAGGTGCAGACCAATGAACAGCTGGGTGGAGCCGCCGGGCAGCTGGGCCACCTGATGCAGATCCCAAACCTTGTCGTAAAGGGTGCCGGAGCTCACGGCGCATCCACCAACGCAGCCCGCGAGCCTAGGGCGGAGAGCGATACCGGCCTGCTCAGCCCGCGAGCAACCGCAGGCGCAACCGGTTGAGGGCTTCGCCGGCGCTGAGGGTTTGAATCCAGGCCCGGCCGCGGCTCGTGCCGAAGCGCACTCCCTCGCTGCTGCAGCCATTCGGGCCAGCGACCGCCAGATGCACCAAGCCCACGGGTTTGGCATCGCTGCCGCCCCCTGGGCCAGCCACGCCCGTGATCGCCAGCGCCCAATCGGCCCCGGTGGCGCGCCGAGCCCCTTCCGCCATGGCCTGGGCCACCGGATCACTCACAGCGCCATGGGCCTCCAACAGACCCGGTCCAACCCCCAGAAGCCCCTCCTTCACGGCGTTGGCGTAGGCGATCACGCCCCCTAGAAACACATCCGAAGCGCCAGGCACCGCCGCCAGAGCAGCCCCCAGGCCTCCGCCTGTGCAACTCTCGGCCACCGCCAGGGTCTGGCCTCGCTGACGCAGCAGCTCAAGCACCACCAAAGCCAGGCTCGCGTCGTCCGCACCGAAACAGGCCGCCCCCGCCCGGGAGCGAATCTCCGCTTCCAGCGGCGCCAGCAAGGCCTCCGCTTCCGCGGTGGAGGCAGCCCGCGCCGTGATCCGCAGCTTCACCTCACCGGCACCGGCATAGGGCGCCACGGTGGGGTTGGAGCCCTCCAGCAGATCCGCCATCTGCTCGGCCAGGTTCGATTCGCCCACCCCCCAGAAGCGCAGCATCCGGCTGGCGAAGACGCCGTCGGCGAGCCCGGCGGCCGCCAGCCAGGGAGCAGCGGTGGCCTGCCACATCGCCCGCATCTCGCTGGGCACCCCCGGGAAGGTGAGGATCGTGAAATCCGGGCGCGGGCTCCAGATCATGCCGGGAGCCGTGCCGGTGGGATTGGGCAGCAGCGTGGCCCCCTCCGGCAGGAAGGCCTGGCGGCGGTTGCTGGCGGCGCAGGGGCGGCCGCGGGCAGCCAGACGGGCCTGAATCTCGGCCCACACCTGGGGATGCTCCACCAGGGGCGCCCCGAAGGCGGCGGCTATCGCCTCGGTGGTGAGGTCGTCGGGGGTGGGGCCGAGGCCGCCGGTGGTGAGCAACACGCGGCAACGCCCCGCCGCGGCCTGCAGCTCACTGATCAGGCGCTCGCGGTTGTCGCCCACCACGAGCTGGCGGTGATGGGGAATGCCCAGGGCGGCGAGCTGCTCGGCCATCCAGCGGGCGTTGCCGTTGGTGATGTTGCCCAGGAGTAGCTCGGTGCCGATGCAGAGGATTTCAGCGCTCATCCCCGGCCAGCTCGCGGTTGAGGCTGCGGCGGGCGGCGATCACCACCACGATCAGCACGGCGGTGGCCAGTCCCAGCCAGAGAAAGCGCAGTTCTGCATTGGCCAACACCAAGGCCAGGGCGGCCAGCCATTGGGTGAAGGCGTAGATCAGCACCACGGTGCGGCGGTGGCTGAAACCAGCGCGCAGCAGGCGGTGATGCAGATGGCGCCGATCCGGATAGAAGGGGGAATGGCCCTGGCTGAGGCGCCCCATGATCACGGCCGACATATCCGCCAGCGGCAGCGACAGGATCAACAGCGGCAGCAGCAGGCTCACGCTGGTGAGCCCTTTGGCCGGCCCCACGATGCTGATCGCCGCCAGGGCAAAACCAAGGAAGTAGGAACCGCCATCGCCCATGAAGATGCGAGCGGGGTTGAAGTTGTGGCGCAGAAAGCCCAGGCAGCTTCCGGCCAACGCTGCGGCAAGCAGCCCTGGGGCAGGCTGATTGAGGCTGTAGCTCACCGACAGCAGGCCCACCGCGGCGATCCCACTCACACCGGCGGCCAGGCCATCGAGGCCATCAAGCCAGTTGATCGCATTGGTGATGCCCACCAGCCAGATCACCGTGGCCAGCAAGCTGAGCCCATCGGGCAGCGGGATGGCGCCTGGCGGCCCGCCAAAGAGATGAAAGGGCAGATCGATCGCGCCGATCTGCACCCCTTGGCTCCACACCACCATCGCCACCAGCACCTGACCGCCGAGGCGGGGCAGCGGGGGCAAAGCAAAGAGGTCGTCGGCCAGGCCGATCACAAAAAAGCAGAGCGCCCCGGCAAGGGTGGTCCAAATCTGGCTATCGCGCTGGGGCGGCAGCTCCACGAAGCCACCCATCAGCCAGATCAAGGCCAGGGCGATCACAAACCCGCCAACAATGCCCACCCCGCCCAAGCGCACCATCGGGGTGGTGTGCTGCTTGCGGGAATCGGGCGGATCAATCAGGCCCCAGCGCAAGCCAGCGGCGCGCACGATGGGCACCAGCAGTGCGGTGCACACCGCCGCCATGCCGAACGCCAGAACAGCGGCGAGATCCGGCCGGCTGGAGATCATCGAGGGCGGTGCGCGGTCAGATGGGGGGCCGGGAAAAGGCCTGCCGAGCGGAGCTTAAGCGCCGTTCAGGCAGGCTGCAGCTCGCGTGTTTCGGCGTAGAGCGGGAAACGCTCACACAGGGCCGCCACGCGCCCGCGGCAGCGCTGCTCGATCGCAGCATCCTCGGGGTTGAGCAGGCGATCGGCGATCACATCGGCCACCTCGCGGAAGGCCGCCTCATCGAAGCCGCGGGTGGTGCAGGCGGCGGTGCCCAGGCGCAGGCCGCTGGTCACGAACGGCGACTGGGGATCGAAAGGCACGGTGTTCTTGTTGGCGGTGATGTGCACATCGCTCACCAGCAGATCGGCCACCTTGCCGGTCATGCCGATGCCGCGCAGATCGAGCAGCACGATGTGGTTATCGGTGCCGCCGCTCACCACGTCGATGCCGCGCTCCTGGATGCGGGCGGCGAGAGCCTGGGCGTTGGCCACCACCTGCTGGGCGTAGGCCTTGAAGGAGGGCTGCAGCGCTTCACCGAAGGCGACAGCCTTGGCGGCGATCACGTGCTCGAGCGGGCCGCCCTGGCTACCGGGGAACACAGCCTTATCGAACTGCTTGGCGAACTCAGCGTCGCGGCAGAGGATCAGGCCGCCGCGGGGGCCGCGCAGGGTCTTGTGGGTGGTGGTGGTCACCACATCGCACACGGGCACGGGGCTGGGGTGCACGCCAGCAGCCACCAGGCCGGCGATGTGGGCCATGTCGGCCAGCAGGTAGGCGCCCACTTCATCGGCGATGGAGCGGAAGGCCTCGAAGTTGATGGTGCGGGGGTAGGCGGAGTAGCCGCACACGATCAGCTTGGGCTTGTGCTCGAGCGCCAGCTGGCGGATCGTGTCGAAATTGAGCTGCTGGGTGGCCTCATCCACCCCGTAGTGCACCGCCTTGAACCACTTGCCGCTCACGTTCACAGGCGAGCCGTGGGTGAGGTGGCCGCCGTGGCTCAGATCCATGCCCAGGATCGTGTCCCCGGGCTGGAGCAGCGCCAGGAACACGGCGAAATTCGCTTGCGCACCACTGTGGGGCTGCACGTTGGCCCAAGCGGCACCGAAGAGCTCCTTGGCGCGCTCAATCGCCAGCTCCTCGATCGCATCCACGTGCTCACAGCCGCCGTAGTAGCGCTTGGAGGGCAGACCCTCGGCGTACTTGTTGGTGAGCACCGAGCCCTGGGCCTCCATCACGGCGCGGGAGGCGAAGTTCTCCGAAGCGATCAGCTCCAGGTGCGTCTGCTGCCGGTGCAGTTCCTTGCCGATCAGGGCTGCGATCGCGGGATCACCGGCCGCCAGCGACTGGTTCACGGCTGCTCCGGTGGACTCCGCCATGGCAGATCAAGGGGTGTGAGTGGCCCTGATCGTAAGAAACCGCAGCACTCAGCGCCCACCACCAGCCGACCATGGCCAGCAACCGAAGCGGGCACAAAAAAACCGCTCCCGGAGGAGCGGTTTGAACTTGAAAGGCGCGCCTGGAGAGATTCGAACTCCCGACCCTCTGATCCGTAGTCAGATGCTCTAATCCGCTGAGCTACAAGCGCCTTCGCCTGCCCTGACATTGTGCCCATACCGAGGGCCCACCCGTCAACAAACCCCCGCTTCCAAACCCCGATGCCGATCCGCTGGTACGGACCCGCCAACCCCGAAGACCCCACCTACCGGCACTTCAACCGGATCGTGAATCTGGTGCTGCACACCATGGTGTTTGCCGCGCTCAACAGCGGTCTGTGGTTCGTGCAGAACATGCGCCACCCCTTCAACCACCTGGCCTGGCTCACCGAGGCTTGGGCGCTTGTGCTGGTGGTGCAGCTGATCAGCGTGGTCGCCCAGCGGCCGCAGACGCCATCCTGAGGGCACCCCGCACCAGGCCGCGATGACCCTTTCCGCCAGCGAGATCCGGGATCTGCAACTGGAGATTGCCGATCGGCTCTACATCCAGATCGGCGGATGGCATCTCTACCTGGGCGATGCCGGCGTTGCGGAAGCCCTGGCGATCGAATGTGCCGCGCGGCTGGAACAAGGCGCCGGCGTGTGCGCACGCCAGGCCCTCGAAGCGGTGCAGGTACCCATCGGGGGCGGCAGCAGCAAACTGCCTCTGGCACGGCTCGTGCCGGCCGGCCAGCTGCAGGATCTCGAGGATCTGCTCGCCAATCGCGGTTAGGGTTGCGCATCCCGCTGCGGCCCTGTGCTGGTCATCGAGGTCACCAACGCTCGAGAGGTTGTGCGCCAGCGCATTGGCCCGCTGGGCAGCCGCCTGATCGGGAAAGTAGTGGACGCCGAGGCGCAGGTGGAGAAGGCACTGATGCAGGAGATGGAGACCGCCTTCCGCGACTTCGGCATCGAGGCCCGCATCTATTCCGTAGATGGTCCTGCCATGGTGGGGCGCAGCCACTTGGAAGTGCCGATCCACGTGCGCGAAGAGCGCGTGGTGGAGCTCTGAGGCACGGGCAGCACTTGTTTCAACGCTTCAAGGGCAGCCGGCGTGTGAGTTGCCCTGTGAGCTGACGGCTGATCTGAGTGGCCTCCGGCACACCAGCCCAGCTCGCGATCAGCCCATAGACCAGCAACCCAGCCGCCGCACAGAGGCCGCACTGCAGCACCAAGCCGATCAGATCGGTGGGCCAGGCGATCAGCACCGAGAGGCCGAAGCTGAGCCCGCCGGCCAGCAACGCCGCCACCAGCAGCAACAGGCTGTCGCGGGCCCAGGCGGCCAGAGGCAAGCCACCCAGCCGGCGCTGCAGAGCCAGCAGCAGCCCCAGGCAGGTGATCAAATTCACGCCCACGGTGGCCAGCACCAAACCCGGGGCACCGAAATTCAGGGCCGGCAGCTGCAAACCCCAGGGGGTGGGGCCACCCACCAGCAGCCAGTCGAAGAGGGCGTTGAGGCCGATGCCCGCCATCGAGAAGCGGAAGGGGGTGGTGCCATCGCCAAGGGCATAAAACACGCGCACCAACACATCGCGGCCCAGATAAGCGGGCATGCCCACGCCGTAGGCCATCAGCAGCCCGCCCACGAGGGCAGCGGCGCTGGCATTGAACGCACCTCGCTCGTAGATCAGCGCCACGATCGGCCCCGCCAGGGCCACCATCAACGCCCCCAGCGGAAGCATGGATGCATTGGAGAGCATCAGGCCTTGGCGGATGCGGCCGATCAGTTCAGGGCGATCCGCCGGGGCCGTGAGCCGCGCAAACACCGGCAGCAGCGGCACGAGCAGGGCATTGGATAGCAGGCCCAGGGGCGTCTGCACCAGCAGGTTGGCGTAGCCCAAACCCGCTGCCGCCCCCACGATGCCGGAGGCAAAGAACAGATCGGTGAACACGTTGATCTGCAACATGCCCGAGGAGAGGGTGGCCGGGCCCATCACCCGCAACACCTCCTGCACGCCGGGGTGCTTCCAGTCCCACACCAGCTGGAATTTGTGCAGCCCCTGGCGCGCCAGGGCTGGCAGCTGGATCAGCCACTGAAACACCGCGCCCAGCAGCGTGGTGCCCGCCAGCACGGCGCCACCAAGGAAGGCGTATTGCGGCAGCGCAATCGCGGAACCCAGGTGCAACCAGAGGATCCCCAGGCCGGCGATCACCGCCACGCTGGAGAGGAGCGGGCTCACCGAGGGCAACCAAAACTCATCCGCCGCATTGAGGGCGCCGAAACCCAGGCCGATCAGCCCGGCGAAGAGCGCCATCGGCGCCATCCAGCGCAGCTCCAGCACCGCAATGGCGTGGCGCTCCGCATCCAGGCCTGGGCCAACCAGATCGATCAGCGGATCGGCCGCCACGAACAACAGCAGCGTCACCACAATCAGGGCTGCCCCCACCAGGGTGTTGATGGCGGCGAGCACGTGGGCGCCCTCCTCCCGGGGCCGGCGCGAGAGGGCGCTCACCATGGCGCTGTGGAAGGGGCCATTGATGCCGCCCAGGAGGATCAGCAGAAAGCCCGGCAACACATAGGCATAGTTGTAGGCGTCGTAGGCGGCCCCCACCCCGAACGCTGCCGCAATCGCCTGTTGCCGCACCAGGCCCGCCAGCTTGCTCAGGGCCGTGGCCACCGCCACGATCAGGGCAATGCGCCGCAGGGAGCGGGCGGCGGCAGGGGCGGGGCTGGGCGGTTCGCTCATCCGGTGCGGCTTTGGGCCCAACTCGAGCGATTCTTGCCTGCAGAAGAAGCCTTGTCGTGATGCCGGTTGCCGCCGCACCCGAAGCCCAGCCAGTGTTGACGCTGGAGCCCCTGCAGGAGGGCGTGCTGCTCAAGCGCTACAAGCGTTTTCTCGCGGATGTGGAGCTCGATTCCGGCGACGTGGTCACCGCCCACTGCGCCAACACCGGCCCGATGACCGGGGTGCTGCACGTGGGCGGGCGCGTGCGGCTGCGCCATGCCCCCTCGCCCACCCGCAAGCTGGCCTGGACCTGGGAGCAGGCGCAGGTGCCCGGCACGGCTGGCGAGCCGGTGTGGGTGGGGATCAACACGGCCCTGCCCAACCGGCTGGTGCGCGCCACGATCGCGGCCGGCTGCCTGGAGCCCTGGCTGGGGCCGATCGCCAGCATCCGCGCTGAGGTGGCCTACGGCGCCAACCGCCGCAGCCGCATCGATTTGCTGCTCACCCCCGCCGAAGGCGCTGCCGACCCGCGCCCGATCTATGTGGAGGTGAAGAACACCACCTGGACCGACGGCGATCTGGCGCTCTTCCCAGACACCGTGACCGAGCGAGGCCAGAAACACCTCGAGGAGCTGATGGGCGTGCTGCCGGAGGCCCGCGCCGTGCTGGTGCCCTGCCTGAGCCGCGCCGATGTGAGCCGCTTCGCCCCCGGCGACAGCGCCGACCCGCGCTACGGGGAGCTTTTCCGTCAGGCCCTCGATGCCGGCGTGGAAGTGCTGCCCTGCCGCTATGGCTTCGATCACGAAGCCGTGCGCTGGCTGGGGGTGGTACCCGTGCAGCGCCAGAGCTGAGGCCAGGCCCCATAGAGTTGGCATCCCCCGTGCCCGCCGCCGTGGATACCCGCGCGTTCAAGCGATCCCTGCACCATTCGGATCGCTACAACCGCCGCGGCTTCGGCCTGGGCGAGGAAGTGGCGGGCAGCCTGGAGCAGGCGTATCAGAGCAACCTGATCGCCAGCCTGCGGGAGAACGGCTATCAGCTGCAGCACGGACGCTTGAGCGTGAAGCTCGCTGAGGCCTTCGGCTTCTGCTGGGGTGTGGAGCGTGCGGTGGCCATGGCCTACGAAACCCGGCGCCACTACCCCACCGAGCGGATCTGGATCACCAACGAAATCATCCACAACCCCTCGGTGAACGATCACCTGCGGGAGATGAACGTGCTGTTCATCCCCGTGGATGGCGGCGTGAAGGACTTCTCCGACGTCGCCAGCGGCGATGTGGTGATCCTGCCGGCCTTCGGCGCCACGGTGCAGGAGATGCAGCTGCTCAACGAGCGTGGCTGCCACATCGTGGACACCACCTGCCCCTGGGTGTCCAAGGTGTGGAACACCGTGGAGAAGCACAAGAAGCACGCGATCACCTCGATCATTCACGGCAAGGTGAAGCACGAGGAAACGCTGGCCACCAGCTCCTTTGCCGGCACCTATCTGGTGGTGCTCGATCTGGCGGAAGCCCAGCTGGTGTGCGATTACATCCTGGGTAAGGGCAATCGCGAGGCGTTCATGGCCCGGTTCGCCAAGGCCTGCTCCCCCGGCTTCGACCCCGACCGCGACCTCAGCCGGGTGGGCGTGGCCAACCAGACCACGATGCTCAAGAGCGAGACCGAGGAGATCGGCCGGCTGTTCGAGCGCACGATGCTGCAGCGCTTCGGCCCCACCGAACTTAACGACCACTTCGTGGCCTTCAACACCATCTGCGATGCCACCCAGGAGCGACAAGACGCGATGTTCGCTCTGGTGGATGAGCCGCTTGATCTGATGGTGGTGATCGGCGGGTACAACTCCTCCAACACAACTCACCTGCAGGAGATCGCGGTGAGCCGCGGCATCCGCTCCTTCCACATCGACACCCCCGAGCGCATCGGCCCCGGCAACCGCATCGAGCACAAGCCCCTGGGGGGCGAACTGGAGGTGGTGGAGCCCTTCCTGCCGGAGGGCACGCTGCGGGTGGGCATCACCTCCGGCGCCTCCACACCGGATCGGGTGGTGGAAGACGTGATCAGCCGCCTGATGGATCTGGCCGACGCCTGATCGGGCTGTCACAGCGACTGCAATCCAGGCCGCAGCCGGGCTTTACATTGTCTCAACATTCACTGGTTCAGGCCCGGGGAGAACCGACCGCGTTGATCTCATCGGTGACCAACCCCCTGCCTGAATCGAGCGAGCTGCTGCAGCCATCACTGCGCCACAGCCACGATGGCCGGGTGCGCTGTTACAGCAGCCAGTTCGCCGACCTGATGGAGATGCGGGCTCCGGCGCAGCTGGTGGGGGCTTACCTCGATCGCCACGAGGGCTGGTTCCGCCGCTGCGCCGCGCCGATGCAGGTGAACGCCTTGGGCCGCAACGGTTACGTGCTCACCCTGGGCCGCTTCGGCAACTTCGGGTTCGAGGTGGAACCCACCATCGGCCTGGAGCTGCTGCCGCAAAGCGCCGGCGTCTATCGGATCTGCACCGTGCCGCCTGAGCAATTCCAACCGGGCCTGCGCGACCTCTACGACGTGGAATTCAACGCCGCGCTGCGGCTCGAGGAGCAATCCGCCGATGCGCCGCTCACAGAGGTGCGTTGGGAGCTCGATCTGAGTGTGTGGATCAAGCTGCCCTCGGTGATCGGCCTGCTGCCGGAATCGCTGGTGCAGAGCAGCGGCGATCACCTGCTGCGCCAAATCGTGCGCCAGATCTCCCGCAAGCTCACCTGGAAGGTGCAGGAAGACTTCCACGCCACCCACAACCTGGAATGCCCGCCGCGGCGGCGGGCCCAGTTCTGAAGGGGTCGCCGATCAGGCGGGGCGGTTTTCCCAGATCTTGTTCACGATCTGCATGCCGGTCACGGCCTGCCAGAGGAACAGGGTGACCACGCCCATGTTCAGACCCACGTGGATCTTGCGGGCGATCAGGTTGCCCTGCTGCATCAAGGGGGAGAGCGCTGCGGCCACCACGAGCATGCTGCTCATGGCGATGCCCACCAGCAGGTGCGGCCCCACGAACAGCTTGCCGTTGTTGAGGTAGGTGACGGCCATGCCACCGAAGGTGCCGAGCACCATCACCGCCAGCACGGCACTGCCGTAGAGGTAATGGCGCTTGGCGAACTGCCCTTTGATCAGGGTCTTGCGGGTTTCGGCGTCAGCAGTGCGGGTTTTCTTGGCCTTGATGCCGAGAAACATTGCGTAGCCACTCAGGGCCAGCAGCGCCCACATCGCCAGGGGATGCAGGAAGTTGAGGTTGAACGCGAGGCTCTCGGGCATGGGAGCGAGCTGGGATCAGCGCAGTGGGGCGAAGCTAGGGCAGAGGCGTCAGCCTCAGTGCAGGAAATGGCGGCGGCCGGTGGTCACCATGGCCAGGCCGAGCTCATCGCAGGCGGCGATCGAATCGGCATCGCGCACGCTGCCGCCGGGCTGGATCACCGCCGTGATGCCGTACTCAGCGGCCAAACGCACGGTGTCGTCGAAGGGGAAGAAGCCGTCGCTGGCCAGCACGGCGCCCTTGGCCTTCTCGCCGGCGGTTTCCAGGGCAATGCGGGCCGAACCCACACGGTTCATCTGGCCGGCGCCAATGCCAAGGCTCTGGCCGCCCTTGGCCACGGTGATCGCGTTGGAGCGCACATGGCGAACCAAACGCCAGGCAAAGCGCAGATCCTCCAGCTCCTGAGCCGTGGGCTGGCGCTGGCTCACCACCTGCCACACGCTTTCATCCACGGGCTGATCGTCGAGCTCCTGCACGAGCACACCGCCGAGCACGCTGCGCAGCTGCTGGCGGCTGGCGCGCGCGATCGCGGCCGGGTCGAGCTCCAGCAGGCGCAGGTTGGGCTTGGCCGAAAGCAGCTCCCGGGCCGCCGGCTCGAACACCGGTGCCACCACACACTCCAGGAACAGGCTGGTGAGGTGGCCGGCGGTGGCGGCATCCACCGGGCCATTGATCGCCACGATGCCGCCAAAGGCCGACACGCGATCGGCATCGAGGGCTCGCTCCAGAGCGTTGGCACTGCCGCTACCGGTGGCCACACCGCAGGGATTGGTGTGCTTCACCACCACCGCTGCCGGCTGGAAGGCATTGCCGCCGGCGGGCTGGCCGCCGTAGCCGAACTCGCGCACGGTGGCGAGGGCGGCTTCCAAATCGAGGATGTTGTTGTAGCTAAGCTCCTTGCCCTGCAGCTGCTCGCCGGCGCCGAGTCCAGCGCCGGGCTGGGCGTACCAGGTGGCGCTCTGGTGCGGGTTTTCGCCGTAGCGCAGGCTCTGGCGGGCCGGCAGGTTGAGCGTGAGCTGCTCGGCCGTGGCCTCCTCCTGGCTGAGCTGACTGGCGAGCCAGGCGCTGATGGCGGTGTCGTACTCAGCGGTGTGGCTGTAGGCCTCGAGGGCCAGCCGGCGGCGCAGGGCCTCACTGAGGGCACCGGCAGCAAGGGCCTCCAGGAAGGCGGGGTATTGGCTGGGGCTGGTGAGCACCGCCACGTCGGCGTGGTTTTTGGCAGCGGCGCGCACCATGGCCGGGCCGCCGATGTCGATGTTTTCAATCGCCAGATCCCAGCTCACATCCGGGCGGGCGATGGTTTCGCGGAAGGGATAGAGGTTTACCACCACCACATCGATGGTGGCGATGCCCTGGGCCTCGAGATCAGCCTGGTGGGAAGGCTCTGAGCGCTTGGCGAGGATGCCGCCGTGGATGCGGGGGTGCAGGGTTTTCACCCGGCCGCCCAGGATTTCGGGGGCGCCGGTGTGCTCGGCCACTTTGGTCACGGGCAAACCCGCTGCCGCCAGCGCCGCGGCCGTGCCGCCACTGGAGATCAGCTGGTAGCCGGCGGCCAGCAGTCCTTCAGCCAGGGGCACCAGGCCGTCCTTGTTCGACACGCTGAGCAGGGCCGTGGGCGCCATGGCTGTTGAGTGGAGGCAGAAGGCCCAACCTACGCAGCAGCTGCGCACCCCTCCCATGACTGGCTCCAGCTCCGATGCCCTCCAGCTCGGCCCCAGCGAAGCCCAACAGCGCCTGGTGCTGTTGCACGGCTGGGGCGCCGATGCCGACGACCTGCTCGACCTGGGTTCCCTGCTGGTGGGGCCAGAAGTGAGTGTGGTGGCGCTGCGAGCGCCGGAGCCCCATCCCTATGGGGTCGGTCGCCAGTGGTATGGCCTCCAGCCGATCGATTGGACCCAACTACCGGCCGCCCGGGAAGCGCTGCGGCAACGGCTCACGGCTCTCGCCAGCAGCGTGCCTCTGGCCAGCACGGTGCTGCTCGGGTTTTCCCAGGGTGGCGCCATGGCCCTGGATGTGGGCAGCCGGTTGCCCCTGGCGGGGATCGTGGCCTGCAGCGGCTACCCCCACGAGGGCTGGGAACCAAGCACGGGTATGGCGCCGGTGCTGCTCAGCCACGGCCGGGAGGATCCCGTGGTGCCCTTCGCCGCCAGCCAAACGGTGCTGGAGCGCCTGCAAGCCGGTGGTCAACGCGCCGAGCTCCTGGCGTTTGAAGGCGGCCACACGATTGATCAAACGGTGCTGCCAGCGATCGGCACCTTCGTGCGCCAGCAGCTGACGTAAAAAAAAGCCGACCCATCAGGGCCGGCTTGGCGCGCAAACGCTGTTGGTTCAACCGGTGATCAACACCGATCAAACGAAGGCGTATTCGTACTCTTCCATTTCTTCCCAGTCGTCGGAAGCCATGGCTTCCAGGCCAGCGAAGAGCGTGTCTTCACCAATGCGGTCGACGATCTCGCGCAGGGAGGGGAAGAGGAAATGGTTTTCTTCGGCGTACTGGGCGCTGAACAGACCCTTCTCGCCCCAGAAGAAGCGATCGGTGGTGTGCTCATTGCGACGCACGTTCAGGATCGCGGGAGGCACAATGCTGCCTTCAGCGATATAACGACGGGCAGCGGTAACGGGCTTGTACTCGCCGGTTTCGAGGTTATGGGTGGCCACGTGAGCGAGAACCCGCTGGCCGGCCAGGCGGCGGCGGCTGATGCGCTTGCGCTTCTTGGACATGGAGCTAAGCCCGGTGGGGCAGGGTGGATGGAACGGACGATGAGGACCGACCGCGCGAGCGGAGACCTCGGCAACGCCCATACACCTGCAGTCCTGGTGGGCGGCACGAAGGCACCGCTCCGATCAGCAGAGGACGCAACATCCACTGCTGTAGCCTTGATTGCAGCAAGATGCAACCAGTGCCGGATGGGCCGATCGCCGCGCCGCCCGAGCCCGGACTGCGAGGTATTGGTCGATACCGAGAATCTTAAGACTTTTTCCCGGATTTCCAACACGGTTGGCAAATTTTCTGTTGGGCATGCCCTCTGAGCGGCCCTGAGTCCACCCCAGTTCCCGCTCAGATGCAGGTCTCCAAGCGGTTTCTGGCGCTGCTCGAGCAGCAGCTGGCCCAATTCACGGATCGGCCCGATCTGCTGGCGCTGGTGGTGTATGTGGCCGTGCCGGAGCCCAGCGGCCAACCCTCGCTGGTCGCGATCGGCCACTGGCCCCAATCCCTGGCCCTGAGCGAGCGGGCTGGAGAACGCCGCAATCGGCCAGCAGAAGCGGGCCGCCGCTGGCTAGCACTGCGCGACGACACGATGCTGCTCGGCGCCCTGCGGGTGGATGCCGATCGCTGGCCCTGGCCCGAAAGCCTGAGTGAGCGCCTGGAGGCCACGGCCCGCTGCCTCACCGAAGCGCTGCGGCTGGATCTGGAGCAGCAGCGGTTGGGCCGTGAGCTCAGCCAACGCGACGACCAGTTGCGGCTGCTGGTGCATCAACTTCGCAATCCCTTGGCGGCACTGCGCACCTTTGGCCAACTGCTGCGCCGGCGCCTCGATGGCGATACCCGCAATCTCTCTCTTGTGGACAGCCTGCTGGGGGAACAGCGCCAGATCAGCCGCTACGTGGAGGCGATCGACCACCTCAGCGAGGCGCCCGCCCTTGTGAGCGGCGAGGCCAGCACACCGCTGCTGCTGCCGCCCGCCCTCAACCAGGGCAGCCCGCAAAGCCTTGAGCAGATCCTCACCCCCCTGTTGGAGCGAGCGGCCGCCACCGCCAACCTGCAGGGGCGGCCCTGGCAGGCCCCCACCACCCTGCCCAGCTGGGAGGGCGAGGGCAGCGCCCTCAGCGAGATCCTGGCCAATCTGCTGGAGAACGCCTTCCGCTACAGCTGCAGCGGTGGCGCCATCGGCGTGGCCTGCCACCAGGGAGATCAGCTGGAGCTGAGCGTGTGGGACAGCGGCCCGCCGATCCCTGAAGCAGAGCGTGAGCGCATCTTTGCCAAGGGGGTGAGGGGCAGCAGCGGCGCCAACCTGCAAGGCAGCGGCCTGGGCCTAGCTCTGGCCCGCGATCTGGCCCGCAGCCTCGGCGGCGAGCTCGAGCTGGTGGTGCCGGCCAGCCAACTCAACCCCCAGCTGCCCGCAGCGGGCAACGCCTTTCGGCTCACCCTGCCGCGCTCAGCCGCCAGCTGAGCAAGCCCATCAGCAGCAGGCTCCAACTCACCGTCCATTCCACGCAGGCGCCGTAGCTATCGCCGCTGTGACCGCCGAGTCGCCGGCCCAGCTCCAGCGGCACGAGCACCGCCGGCAGCACCCCCAACCAACCCAACCACCACCAAGGCCCCGCCCCCAAGCCGACGGCAAGGGCGGTGAGTGCCCCCAGCAGCAGCAGCGCAGGCGCCAGCTCAGCCCACCAACCCTGCCAGTGGCGGCGATGGAACGCGGCGGTGCCGCTGCCGGGTTCTCGCAGGTAAGGAAACAACGGCATGGCCACCAACGGCGCAATTCGCCCCCACACCGCGGCCCATACCAACGCCCAGGGCGCCCCGGCTGCCAACAACGCCAACCCGCCGATCCGCACCAACAGCAGCTGCAGCAAGGCCTGCACGCCACTGGCCCCCACGCGGCTGTCGTCCATCGCCTCCAGGCGGCGCTGCGGCCCCGCCGCCAGGCCATCGGCCGTATCCATCGCGCCATCAAGGTGCAGGCCGCCGCTGAGCGCACTGCCCAGGGCGAGCACCAACGCCAGCTGCGCCACAAGCCCAGCTCCAGCCAGGCCCTGCCACAGCGCGGCTTCCAGGCCACCGATCACCAGAGCCACCCAGGGCGCAAAACGGGCGATGCGCTCAAACCGCGGTGTGATCCCCGGCGGCAGCGGCAACACGCTGTAGAAGATCCAGGAGCCGGCCAGATCACCCAGCCAGGCGGCGCGTAACGGGGCCTTGGCCACGGCCAGCAACGATGGGATCAGCCAATCCTGCTGCCTCGCTGGTGTTCGCGTTCGAGATCACGGCCCACTGCCCGAACACCCGCGCCCGCTGCGGCTGCTTCCACACGCCCCACGGCGTGGTGCACACGCCGCGGTTCATGCCGGTGGGCACCCTGGCCACGGTGAAGGGGGTCACCCCGGCCCAGCTCAAGGCCACCGGCGCCGAGATGGTGCTCTCCAACACCTTCCACCTGCACCTGCAGCCGGGCGAGCAGATCGTGGCCGACGGCGGCGGCCTGCACCGCTTCATGGCCTGGGACGGGCCGATGCTCACCGATTCCGGCGGCTTCCAGGTGTTCAGCCTGGGCGACATCAACACGATCAACGACCGGGGCGTGGTGTTTCGCTCGCCTCGTGATGGCGCCCGCATCGACCTCACGCCGGAGCGCTCGATGGCGATCCAGATGACCCTGGGCGCTGATGTGGCGATGGCCTTCGACCAGTGCCCGCCGTATCCGGCCACAGAAGCCGAGGTGGCCGCCGCCTGCCGCCGCACCCACGCCTGGCTGGAGCGCTGCATCAGCAGCCACACCAAGGCCGATCAGGCCCTGTTCGGCATCGTGCAGGGGGGCTGCTTCCCGCATCTGCGCGAAGAATCGGCGCGTGTGGTGAGCTCCATGGGCCTGCCGGGCATCGCCGTGGGCGGCGTGAGCGTGGGTGAACCCGCCGAGGAGATGCACCGGATCGTGCGCCAAGTGGGACCGCTGCTGCCGGAGGACAAACCCCACTACTTAATGGGTGTGGGCACGCTGCCGGAGATGGCGATCGCCGTGGCCAACGGCTTCGATCTCTTTGATTGTGTGCTGCCCACCCGCCTAGGGCGCCACGGCGCAGCCCTGGTGGGTGGCGAACGCTGGAACCTCAAAAACGCCCGTTTCCGCCACGACCACACGCCCCTTGATCCGAGCTGCAGCTGCCCGGCCTGCACGGTGCACAGCCGCGCCTATCTGCACCACCTGATCAAGACCGACGAACTCCTGGGCAAGATCCTGCTGAGCCTGCACAACATCACCCAGCTGGTGCGCTTCAGCAGCGCCATGGCCCAAGCCATCCGCGACGGTTGTTTTGCAGAGGATTTCGCTCCTTGGGAACCCGACTCCCCTGCCGCACACACGTGGTAGCGTCCGCCTCTAGCCAACGAAGATTCCGGGATGGCCGCCTACGCCCTGCAGACCCTGGCCCAGCTGCCCGAGGCCTATCAGGCCTTCGCGCCCCTGGTTGACATCCTGCCAATCATCCCCCTCTTCTTCCTGCTGCTGGCCTTTGTGTGGCAAGCCTCAGTGGGCTTCCGCTGAACCTCAATCCTTGATCTAGCGGCGACGCCGCGCAGGCAAGAGATTTGGCGGCAGGGGCCTTGCTCCTGCCGCTTTTTTGCGCGATGGCGCCCCGGCCCGGCCTCAGCCGCGGCGCAGCACCGCCCAGGCGAACGCTGGCAACGCCAACATGCGCCGCCAGCGGCTGGGCTCCTGGATCAGCCGGTAGAGCCATTCGATCTGCAGCCGCCCCATCCACTCGGGCGCCCGCTGCTTGGTGCCCGACCACACATCAAAACTGCCGCCCACGCCCATCCACAGGCCCGGCTGGCCGGGGTGAAGCCGCTGAATCCAGGTTTCCTGGCGAGGCACCCCCAGGGCCGCCAACACCAGATCCGGCCGGGCTTGCTGCAACTGCTGCTCGATGCCCGGCCATTGCTCCGGATCCTGGTAGCCGTGGATGGTGAAGGCCAGATCCAATGCAGGGATCTCAGCCTGGAGCCGCTCCACCAACCGCTCCATCACCTCGGGGCTAGCCCCCACTAGAGCCACCCGCCACCGGTGAGCGGCGGCATACACCAACAGTTGGCGAGCCAGCTCAATGCCAGGGCTGCGGCGCACCCGATAGCCCTGCCGTCCGAGGGCCCACACCACACCGGCACCGTCGGGGATCACCAGATCGGCTTGCGCAATGGCGGCACCCAGCTCGGGATTGGCCCTGGCGGCCATCGTCATTTCAGCGTTGAGCGTCACGATCTGACCGCCGCCGCGCTGCTTGAGTTCCAGCGCGGCGGCAAACACGTTGCTGCTCACCGCAACCTGCACGCCCAGCACCGAGGTCACCGTCCACGACGGCGGATCAGCAGGGCCCGTAAAGCCAGTGCGGGACGCATCCGTCGCCATTGATGCCATCGAGCGCAGAGGCCACACGAGAGAATCTATGGCTGCAGCCCGGTTTCGCCGCGCCCACGATGCTCAGCAGCGCACCCACGGCCAGCACCGCAGCCCCTCTGCAGCTCAGTGCGGCTGAAGCCTGGCAGCGCCTGCAGGAGCTCGATACCCAGATCAACCGCGTGGTGCTGCAACGGCAGCACCCGATCACCGGCCTATTGCCCGCCAGCACCGCCCACACGGTGCACGGCAACTACGGCGATGCCTGGGTGCGCGACTGCGTGTATTCGATCCAATGCGTATGGGGCTTGGCCCTGGCGCACCGCCGCCTGAGTGGCGCCACCACGCGCGTGTTCGAGCTGGAGCAGCGGGTGCTGCAGCTGATGCGCGGCCTGCTCAACGCGATGCTGCGCCAAGCCCACAAGGTGGAGCGCTTCAAGCACAGCCTCGCGCCGCTGGATGCGCTGCACGCCAAATACGACACCGGCAGCGGTGAACCCGTGGTGCCCGACGACGGCTGGGGACACCTGCAGCTCGATGCCACGGCGCTGTTTCTGCTGCAGCTCGCCCAGCTCACGCGCTCCGGCCTGGTGGTGGTGCAAACCAGCCACGAGCGCGATTTCATCCAAAACCTGGTGTATTACGTGGCCCGCGCCTACCGGGTGCGCGACTACGGCATCTGGGAGCGGGGCGACAAGGGCAACCACGGCCTGCCCGAACGCAATGCCAGCTCGATCGGCCTGGTGAAAGCGGCGCTGGAAGCGCTGGAAGGCCTCGATCTCTACGGCCCCCACGGCGATGGCCAGTGCGGCCTGCACATCCCCCACGACGCGATCGTGCGGCTGCGCCGCGCCCTCACCGGTCTGCTGCCGCGGGAATCGGCCAGCAAGGAGGTGGATGCGGCCTGTCTCTCGGTGATCGGCTACCCCGCCTGGGCAGTGGAGGATCCGGCCCTGGTGGAACGCACCCGCCGCAAGATCCGCAGCGAGCTGGGCGGGCCCTACGGCTACAAGCGCTTCCGCCGCGACGGTCACCAAACGGTGGTGGAAGACCACAACCGCCTCCACTACGAGCGCGAGGAACTGGCCCAGTTCGAGCACATCGAATGCGAGTGGCCGCTGTTCCTGGCGTACGAACTGATCACCGCCTGCTGCGAGGAACGCTGGAACGAGGCCTGGCAATGGCGTGAACGGTTGCGCCAGGTGGCCGTGAGTGTGGATGGGGTGGAGCTCCTCCCGGAGCTGTATGTGGTGCCGAAGCAGGCTGTAGAAGCTGAGCGGCTTCAGCCCGGCAGCCAGGAGCGGGTGCCCAACGACAACGTGCCGTTGCTCTGGACCCAGAGCCTCACCTGGCTCGGCGATTTGATGCTGATGGGCCTGCTGCAGCCTGAGGATCTCGACCCCAGCGGTCGCCGGCTGGGCTGCAGCCTTGGGGCTGATCAGGTGCTGGTGAGCTTCGTGCCGGCACGTGAACACATCGCCGCCGCCCTCGAGCAGGCCGGTCTGGCGGTGACCCGCCCCGGTGAGGTGGCCATTGCCAGCTCCGCCGAACTGGGCAAGCGCATGGCCGCCGTGGGCGCCAATCCGCGGCTGGGTCTGAGCGGCCACCCGCCGCTGCGCATGGAAACGATGGTGACGGCCCGGCTCTATCGCCAGGCCGGCCAGGCCCTGGCCTTCCTACCGGCGGTGTTGGAAGAGAGCACCTACTACCTCTCCGACGACCCCGAACTGTTGGTGGACGCCGTAGAGAGTGAGATCAGCCAACTGCAACGCCATTGGCGCGGCGTGGGGGCACCGGTGCTGCTCATCCCTGTGGAAGAAGGCCCGTTCCAGCGCAACCCGGATTCGTTTCTGCGCCTCGGGGAGCAATTGCGCTCGGGCCTGATGCAGGGTGTGGCAGTGCAGCTGGCGCCGTTGCCGGAGCTGATGGAGCAGGCCAGCTGGGCCGAACTTCCAGCAGAAGCCACACCTCAGAGCTCGCGGCCCGCGCTGAGCGCACCCGCCCTGCTGCAAGCCAGCACCGAGCAGCAACCGCTCACCGCCGCAGAAGAGCAGGAACTGGAGGAATCCGCGGTGGAGGCACTCACCGAGCGGCTCTGGCAGAGCCACTCACTCCCGGAGCAGGCAGAACTGCTCGAACAGCTGGTGCATCGGCTCGGCCTGGAGGCCGAGCTCAGCGGCCCCGGCGGCAGCGCCACGCCGCAAACACTGCTCGAGGAGATCTACCGGCGCGCGCTGGCCGATGCGAATTGGAATGTGGTACGCCGCTGCGGCGGCTCCCTGGGCCTGGTGCACCCGCAACTGGAAGACGCCCTCACAGATCTTCTGGTGCGCCAAAAGCAGGTGGTGGTGGGCCGCAACTACACCCATGAATCGCTGCTCAGCCAACCCACCGGCAGCCAAACGATCGCGGCGATGATCCAGCGCTACAGCGGTGAAGACGGCCGCGAGTGGATGCTGCAACAGGAGCTTCTGCTCGCCCTCGATGGCGTGGCCCGGCGAGAACCGGCCCTGCTCAGCGGCAGCCTCACCCTGCAGCTGGGTCAGCTGCTGCTGCTGCTCACCAGCGAACTGGCGGGCGAGCGCGACCTCACGCCGATCGAAGCTTTCGAAGCCCTCTGCGATGAGCCCCCCCACGCGATCCGGCGCCGCTTGCAGCAGGTGCTGCGCGATGTGGAGCACGCCAAGGCAGCCCTGCAGCGCAAGGAACAGCTGCATGTGAGCGGCCGCGTGCGCTGGGAAGCGCCCGATCCCCTGGAGGAGCTGCCCAAGAGCGGTTGCTGGCTCAAGCACCGCGAGCGCATGGGGGCGTTGCAGATCGTGCCGCGCCATTTCCACCCCGGCATCTGGGAGCTGCTGCACCACTGCCGCGGCCTGGTGATCGGCGACAAGCTCGAGCGCCGCAACCGGCTGGAGAGCGCCCTGCTCAAGGAGAAAACCCCGGGGGAGCGCAACTTCGCCACCCACGTGGAGCACCTGCTCAGCAAGATCGAGGCGCCGGAATACCGGCGCCTGTGCGTGGAAACGCTGATCACCCTGATTGCGTTTGTGGATGCCAACCCACAGGTGCGTTTCGACGACGACCTGGCCCTCGATGTGGTGGTGGGCCACGCCGTACGGGTGGGCTGGCAGCAGCAGCACCCGGAGCAAGCTCCAGAGGATTACCCAACCCACAAAGCCGAAGCCTGGGATGGCTTCTATCGCTCCTCACCCGCCCAGTGCCGCCGCTGGCAGCTGCTGGCGCTCAAGGAACTGGCAGAACTCCAGCCGGCCTAAATCGGCTCAGCCAGGGTCATGCAGAGCGTGGGCTGCTCCACGCACTGCTCGATCAGATCGGCGAGCAGCAGCGCGCGGGAGGCCTGCGGGCCATCCACCGCCGGCTGCTCCTCGCCGCGCACGCACTGGAGGAAGTGCTCCAGCTCAGCCACCAACGGATCCACCGGCGAGGTGCTCACCTCTTCGATAAAGCCGTCGTTGCGATACAGCAGCTCGCCGTGATCAGCGGTGAACGAGAGCTGGGTGCGGCGGTGGATCTGCAGGCTGCGGTTGAGGAAATCGGTTTCCACCAAGGCGCTGCGGCAGTGGGCCGAGAGGCTGCGGATCTTGCGGTGAGCCATCTTGCTGGCGGTGAGGCTGGCCACCACACCGTTGGCAAAACCGAGGGTGGCGTTCACGTAATCGATCGGGCCTTCGGCACTGCGGCCGCCGGCGGCCGCCAGACGCACCACCTTCGAGCCCGCCAGCTCAAGCACCAGGTCGATGTCGTGGATCATCAGATCCAGCACCACCGACACGTCATTGGCGCGGTCGGGATTGGGGCTGTGGCGGCGGGCCTCCAGCACCACCACTTCTTCATTCGCCACCACCTTCACCAGCTCGCGGAAGGCGGGGTTGAAGCGCTCGATGTGGCCCACCTGCAGCAGCCGGCCAGCCCGATCGGCGGCAGCACTGAGCTCCGTGGCCTCCTCCTGGGTGGCAGCGATCGGCTTCTCGATCAGCACGTGCACGCCGGCGTTGAAGCAGGCCATGCCCACGCGGTGGTGCAAGAGGGTGGGCACGGCGATACACACCGCCTCCACCTCACGCAGCATCTCCTCGTAGCTGGCAAACCAGCGGCAGCCGAACTGCTCCACCGCCAGCTGCCCCCGATCCGGATCGGGATCGGCCACCCCCACCAGCTCGGCATCGCGCAGCAGGCTGAGCACCCGGGCGTGGTGCCAGCCCATGTTTCCGATTCCGATCACTCCAACGCGAACCGGCTGCATGGCGCTGGCGATCAGACGCAGCGATTATCGCGGATCAACCCTCTTCGGGGTCGGGTTCCACGGCACGGCGCGTGATCTCCACCCGCTCGATGCGCGGGCCGTCCATCGCCATGATCAAAAACTGATGGCCCTTCCAGCGCAGGCTCTCGCCCGGAGCGGGGATGTGCTGCAAGCGCTCAAGGAGGAACCCCGCCAAGGTGTGGTGCTCGTCGGATTCGGGCAGCTGCAGGCCCAGTTCGCGGTTGAGTTCATAGATCTCCAGATCGCCGGCCACCAGCCAGCTGTGCTCCTGGAGCTGCTGGAGATCGTCTTCCGGGTTTTCGGGGTCTTCCTCGTCGCCCACGATCTCGCTGGTGAGATCGGAGATGGTGACTAGCCCCTCCGTGCCGCCGTGCTCATCCACCACCACCAGCAGCGGTTCGCCGCTGCGGATCACGGGCAGCAATTCGGCCAAGGGGGTGGTCTCCTGCACCGTCGTCACCGGCGTGACATAGGGCGCCAGGGGTGAATCACTGCGCAGCAATCCTTTGGCGATGGGTTCTGCCAGGCGGCGCAGATCGAGCAGGCCGCGCACGTCATCGAGGGAGCTGCCGATCACGGGGAAGCGGGCGTGGTGGGTGCTGTGCACCGCCTCCATCAGCTCCGCGAAGCGCACCTCCAACGGCAGGGTGACCATGCCGGAGCGGGGCACCATCACCTCGCGCACCTGGGTGTCGCGCAGGGAGAAGAGGCCCTCGAGCATGTCGCGCTCATCGGGCATCAAGCCGATCACGCTGTTGGATTCGATCAGCGTTTCCAGCTCGCCGGCCGAGAGGGCCGGCACCAGCTCATCCCAGTTGCGCGGCAGCCCAAGCAGCCGCAGCAGGCCATTGCCCATGCGCTCCAGCACCACCAGCACGGGGCCCAGGCTGCGCATCACCGCCTCGAGCACAGGCGCCAGGCGCAAGGCGGTGGCCTCCGGGCGGTGCAGCACCCACGCCTTGGGCACCAGGCCGCCGAGCAGTGTGGCCAGCGCCACCAACGCCAGGAACAGCACCCCATCGAGCCAGGCCTGCCCAAGCCAGGCACCGGCGGGGCCCGCACCCCAGCGTTCCGCCAGACCCCGGCCCGTCCAACCCAGGGCCACCAGGGCCAAGGTCATCCCCAGTTGGGTGGTCACCAGCGCGCGCCGCAGCCGCCGCTGCAAACGCGCCACCGCCGTCGCCCCTCGCTCGCCATCAGCCTCGAGCAATTGCACCCGCGTAGGCCGCAGCCGGATCAGGGCGAATTCCGAGGCAGCGAAGAAGGCCAGCAGGAGCAGCAGGGCCGCCGGTGCCAGGAATCGCATCGGGTTCAAATGGGGGTCGCGAGGATCGAACTCGCCTAAGGCGGATTATGAGTCCGCTGCATTCACCAGATTGCTAGACCCCCGTGCGGCAAGCCGCAGGGCGTGTCTACCACAGGCCTCGGATCACCCGTGAACCCGGTTGCGGCCAGCTGGGCGGGGTGCTCTGGGCAGTGCAGCTGCCCTGGGGCAGGCCCTGGCAGAAGCCGTTGTTCACGTCGGCGGTGCGCCACGGCATCGGGTTGCTCTGCTCCTCCAACAGCACTTGATAGGTGTTTTCCAGGGCCGAGCCATCCCACACGATCGTTTGATCGGGGAAGCCGAAACCCATCACCTTGGTGCCATCGCCCCCACCCATGGCGATGCCAAGGATGTCGGTGATCTGGTGGGTGATGTCGATGCCACGGGCGTAAGGCGAGGTGTAGCTGTAGAAGCGACGCTCCACCAGCTGCGGGGTGGTGACCACAGGGCCGCAGCGCGTGACCTCCACCGGGCCCGAGGCATTCATGCCCGCCGGACCGGAGCCGGCGAGGGGTGCCTCGAGGGTGGTGGTGCACACCACAGGACCAGCCGCGGCAGGGCGTGAGCCCAGACCACTCGCCAGCAGGGCTTGGGCCAGCAGCAACCCAGGCGCCAACACCCAGCGAACGGAACAAGGCCAGCCCATCGATCGCCCGCGACACACGCTGGGCGCAAACTAGACAGCTCAACCGCCTGACGCCAGAGGCATGACCCAGCTGCCAACCCTTCCCCAGGCCAGCGCTGAGCAACGGCAGTTGCTGCTGCGCCTGCTGGCGGAGCGGGCTTACCGGCACGGCACATTCACGCTGGCATCGGGCCGCACCAGCGATCACTACGTGAACTGCAAGCCGGTGAGCCTCAGCGGCGAAGGGCTGGCCCTGCTCTCAGCCCAGATGCTCGAGCTGGTGGAGCCCGAGGCCGTAGCGGTAGCCGGCCTCACCCTCGGCGCTGATCCACTGGTGAGCGGCGTGGCGGTGGCAGCAGCCCTGAGCGGCCGCGCCCTCGACGCCCTGATCGTGCGCAAGGAAGCCAAAGGCCATGGCACCGGCGCCTGGCTCGAGGGCCCCCTGCCGGAGCCCGGCAGCTGCATCACAGTGCTGGAAGACGTGGTGACCACCGGCGGCTCCTCCCTAAAAGCCGTGAACCAACTGCGCGAGGCCGGCTACAGCGTGAACCGGGTGGTGACGATCGTGGACCGCCAGGAAGGCGGCCTCGAAGCGATGACCGCCGCCGGGCTGGAGCTCAAGAGCCTGTTTCTGCTGGAAGAGGTGGCCGCCGTTTCCGCCGCGAGCCGATCATGAGCGCTGCCAGCCCGGCCCGCTGGAGCACACCGATCAGTCGCATCCGGCTGGAGGGAGCGGACGCGCGGCGGTTTCTGCATGGGCAGAGCAGTCAGGCCATCGAGCTGGCGGCCAGCGGCGCTTGCATGCCCACCTGCCTGATCAGCCCCACCGGCCGGATGCGCGCCCTGGCGCTGGTGTGCCTGGATGAAGGCGGCGCCGATCTGCTGGTGCTGGAGGGCGATGGGGCGGCTGTGCATCAGGCCCTCGATCGCGTGCTGTTCCCAGCCGATCGCGTGAAGCTTGGCCCCGTTGAGGCCGCCACGCTGGTGCGTTGGATCGGCGCAGCCGCCAGCGAGCTGAGCCCTGCGCTGCTCAACCCCGGCGTGGATCTCGGAGCGGGCAGCGAGCAACCGGCCTGGCTGCAGCAGCCCGGCGAGCCCCTGCCAGCCTGGCTGGAGGCCCTGCCAGAGCTGAGCGCCGAGGCCGTGGAGCAGCAACGGCTGCGCCAGGGATTTCCTGCAGCCCCTGGGGAACTCAACGACAGCACCAACCCCTTTGAGCTGGGACTCGCCCCCTGGGTGAGCCTCAACAAGGGCTGCTACGTGGGCCAGGAAACCCTGGCCAAGCTCGCCACCTACGACGGCGTGAAACAGCAATTGCGGGGCTGGCGCACCAGCCGCACCGGCCCTGCGGCGGCCGAAGCTTGCGCCCCAGGAACCACCCTCACCACGGCGGCCGGCGAGCGGGCCGGCGTGATCACCTCCGCGTTGGCGGGGTCCGATGGCATCGAGGGATTAGCCCTGGTGCGCCGCGCTGCACTGGAAGAGCCGCAGCTGCTGGCCAACGGCAGCAACACCGAGGCCCTAACCCTGGAGATCCAGGTACCCGCAGGCTTCGTGGCACCGCCGGTGGGTGCGGGCGGCCAGGGCTGAAGCTCAGGGCTGCGCCAGCAACCAGTGGGCCACCGCCCAGGTGGCCAGGGCATCGTCGTGGTTGTAGCGGAAGATCCGCCGCAGGTTTTGACGGGAGCCGCGGCCATCAGGGCCGTCGCCACCCAGGCGCCAGCGGCGCCACCACAGCAGCGCCCGCGCCCCATCCACCCCCTGCTGCCGCCAGCGAAACCCGAGCCAACTAGCGGTGGCCTTGAGGCCGTAACTGTTGGTGGGCATCCACCAATGGCGCCGCAGGCGCAGGTGCACATCGACCATCCGGCTGCGCAGCTCAGCGATCTGGCGCTCCTTCGCCCCCTGACGCTGGGCCAAACGCACCAGCGCCAGCAGCTCGGTTTCGCCGTAGTGGAGCACCGGCCAGTCGGGGTAGGCCGCCAGCAGGCGCTGGAGCCGCTGCCAGAGCCGCGCTTCACCGTGCTCCTGGAGCGCCAGTAGGGGGTGATAAGGGGCCGCTGCGGCCACTGGAGGGCCGGGCCAGCCGCCGCCGGCCTCCCTCGCCAGTGGCACAAAGCCGTGCAGGAAATCGTCGCGGGCGTCGGGGTCGGATTCGATGTCGTAAATCAGCACCCCTGGCGCCGAGGCCAACTCCGGTAGCGCTGGGCTGGGATCACGCCGCAGCGGCACGCCGTCACGCTGCACCCGCGCCTGGGTCACCAGTTGCGCAGCCACCTCCGCATGTTGCTCGCCGTGCACCAGCAAGGCCTCGGCCAGCTGCTCAGGCTCGGCCGCCGCCAGCTGCTCGAGCCGGTCGACCCCCAGCCCCAGCAACATCTCGCGCCGCTTGGCACCGATACCGCTCACCTCGCTGAGGTGCCCCTCGGCGGCCGCCACCTGATCACAGGCGCCGCGCCAGCTGCACAGCACGCATTTCTTGCGGTCGGCCACCAGCGGCGGCGGGGAGGAGCGAGCCAGATCCCCCGCCAGACGCTCCAGCGCCTCATCGAGCTGGCGGGGCAGGCTGCCTGTGAGGTTCAGGGTTTCCTTCTCGAGGCCGCGGCCCGCGCCACTGAGCACCAAGCCGTTGGGCACCGGCGCCTGTTGCTCGACCTCCAGCAGCCGACCCCAGAGGGCGAGCACCACGCGGTGCTCGCGGGTGGTGCGGCGCCCTTGGCGAAACATCACCGGCCGGTAGGCATGACCTCCCCAGCGGCTGCTGCCTTGAACCCGCTGCAGCAAAGGGGGGTGCGCCTCCACCGCCAGCCCTCCCGCTTGGCCCCGCAACCGCAGGCCCACCAGCGCCGGAGCCCCGGCGGCTGCGGCCGCCTCCCCCCGCTGCGGCTTCTGCGGGAAAAGCGTCGAAAAACTGCGCCGCTGCTCATCAAGCTGCAGCTCGCGGTGGGCCGTCCACAGGCGTTGATCGGGGTCGCCGAACTGATCCAGCCAAGCGCGGCGCTTGCAGCGCAGCCAGCTGCGCAACAGCCGGTCGTTGAGCGGGATCTGGCTCGGCACGAAGCTCACGCTAGGTGGCCGTCTGGCCTGCCGGCACCTGCGCACCCGCAGGGGGGCAGGCCGGCTGCTAGCACCACCGGTATCGCCCTGTGCCTCTACCCCGATGGCTGCGTCCGCGCCCCTGCCCCTGGAGGCCAGCCCGATTGCCTTCGGCACCGATGGCTGGAGGGGCATCCTCGGGGTGGACATCACCGTGGAACGGCTGCTGCCGGTGGCAGCGGCCTCCGCGCGGGAACTGGAGTTTTCAGCGCCCGAAGGGCTGAACAGCCGCGAGATCGTGATCGGCTACGACCGCCGCTTCCTCGCCCCGGAACTGGCCGAAGCGATATGCAGCGCCGTGCGTGGCGCCGATCTGGTGCCGGTGCTGGCCGAAGCGCCGATCCCCACGCCGGCCGCCAGCTGGGCGGTGGTGGAGCGCAGTGCCCTCGGGGCGCTGGTGATCACCGCCAGCCATAACCCTCCCGAGTGGCTCGGCCTCAAGATCAAGGGGCCCTTCGGCGGCTCTGTGGAGGGGGATTTCACCCAGCGGGTGGAGCGACGCCTCGAAGCCGGCGGCATCACCGTGCCGATCCCCGGCGACACCCTGCGCTTCGACGCGATGGGCACCTACCTGTCGGGCCTGAAGGCCAAGGTGAACACCGCATCCCTGAGTGAGGGTCTGCAGCGGCTTGGCCTGCAGGTGATCGTGGATCCGATGCACGGATCAGCCGCTGGTGGCCTCAGCCGTTTGCTGGAGGGCGCCGCCGCCAGCGATCACCTGCGCGAGATCCGCAGCAACCGCGATCCCCTGTTCGGAGGCAATCCGCCCGAGCCCCTGGCGCCGTATCTGCAGGAGCTGATTGCCGAGGTGCGCGCCTCCACCCTGGCCGGCCGGCCTGCAGTGGGCATCGTGTTCGATGGCGACGGCGACCGCATCGCAGCGGTGGATGAACACGGCCGCTTCTGCAGCACCCAGCTGTTGATGCCCCTGTTCATCGACCACCTGGCCCGCGCCAAAGGACTGAGCGGCTCGGTGGTGAAAACCGTGAGCGGCTCCGATCTGATGCAGTTGGTGGCTGAAAACCTCGGCCGCCCGGTGCTGGAGAAGGCGGTGGGCTTCAAATACATCGCCGCTGAAATGCTCGCCAGCGACGTGCTGGTGGGCGGCGAAGAATCGGGTGGCGTGGGCTTCGGCGGCCACCTGCCGGAACGCGATGCGCTCTATGCGGCGCTTCTGCTGATCGAGGCGCTGGTGGAAGGCGGCAAACCCCTGGGTGAGCGCGTGAGCGAACTGCAGGAGCGCTGTGGCGGTGCCGCCTCCTACGACCGCCTCGATCTGCGCCTGCCGGACATGGCCACCCGCCAACGACTGGAGCAGTTCCTTGCCGCTACTCCGCCCCAGGAGGTGGCCGGCGCAACGGTGCAAGAGGTGATCACCACCGATGGCGTGAAGCTGCGCCTAGGCCCCAGCCATTGGCTGATGCTGCGCTTCTCCGGCACCGAACCGCTGCTGCGCCTCTACTGCGAAGCCCCCAACGATGCCCGCGTGGCTGAGGTGCTCGCCTGGGCGCGTCAGCTGGCTGAACAAGCCTGAAACGCACGGCCATCCGGATGACGCTTCGAGGACGCATCCACGAGTGGGCCCACATTGGCGGCGATGTGAGCGCACCCTCGGAACGCATGGGGTCCATCAATCCAGTGCCGCCAGACAGGCAGGCTCATCGGCCCTCCAGGCGGGATTGGATGATTTCCTGCTAGAGCCGCCCTCACCCGCCCATGCACGCTGCAGCCAAGGATCTGGTCATCGCCAGCGGCAATGCCGGCAAGGTGCGCGAGTTCGGAAAGCTCCTGGCGGATCTTGGCCTCGAGACCCAACCGCAGCCTCAGGGCCTGGAGGTGGAGGAAACCGGCAACACCTTCGCCGAAAACGCCCGCCTCAAAGCAATCGCCGTGGCCCGCGCCACCAGCTGCTGGGCCCTGGCCGACGATTCCGGCCTGAGCGTCGATGCCCTCGGCGGCGCCCCCGGGGTGCACTCCGCCCGCTATGCCGACAGCGACAGCGCCCGGATCGAACGCCTGCTGCATGAACTAGCAGAGGCTGGAGCCCACACCCCGGCAACCCGCAGCGCCCACTTCACCGCCGCCCTCGCCCTGGCCAACCCGGCGGGCGAGGTGGTGCTGGAGGTGGAAGGGATCTGCCCCGGCCAGATCCTGCAAGCCCCCCGGGGCGAAGGCGGCTTCGGCTACGACCCGGTGTTTTTTGTGCCGGAAGCAGGCCTCACGTTCGCCGAGATGCCTCACAGCCAGAAAGCGGAGCTGGGGCACCGGGGCCGAGCATTTGCCGCCTTGAAACCGCAGCTGCGTGCCGCGTTAACTCACGACAAGCAGTAATCCAACCCCAAGCTCACGCTGCTCTGCGGTGCCCGAGCCTCATCGGGATTGAAGCTATTGCGCGCCGCCATTGCATAGGGCATCGGCCGAATCGAACCGCCTCCGCGCTGGTCGATGCGCAGCAGCTGCACCCGCCGCAGACCCAGCGCATCAGCCGTGGCCTGCGCCTGCCGCTGCCCGTCCGCCAGCGCCTCCCGCAGCAGCCGGGTGCGCAGCTGGGCCTCACTGCTGCTGGCCGCTTCTGCCGTGAAGCCGCGCAGGTTCACGCCGGGCAGGCGACCGGCCGCCTGGATCAAGGCGTCGTAGTTGGCCTTGCTCACGGTGCCCGCCACGGTGGTGGTGGCCCGCTCACGCACCGGGCCCGCGCTGCCGCCGCCACTGCGGTAGGTGGTCGGCGCCGCAATCGTGAGCTTGCCGCTAACGAGGGGGGTGACCGCCTTGCGCACCGCCGCCAACCGCGCCTTCATCTGATCGAGCGCCGCGGCCTTCGTAGGCGCTTCTGCCTCCAGGCCGAGGTTGAAACGGAAGCGATCGAAGGCGGCGCTGCCCTGTTGCTGCACTTGCAGTTGCAGCAAGGTGCCGTTGCATGCGAGCGGTTGCGCCTGAACCGGCAGCGTCAGGGGCAAGGCACTCAGGGCAACCACAGCTAATCGGAGCGCAACCATGTGCGTTGGAGCATCTCCCTTGTGTCTAAGGGCAGCCCATTGGAGCCGTGCGACTGGCCTTGAGGAGATCTGCAACCAGATACAACTGATCGCCTCGCGAGCCCCCTCAACGCACGCCCAGATCCCCCACCGACGGCCGCCATTCCTGCAGCCGCCACTCCACACCGCCACTGCGCACCATTGGGTCCTCGAGAACCAGTGCTTCCGCCTCGGCGTAGTTGGCCGCCTGCAGCTGCAACAGGCCACCACCGCCCGGCCGGCCCTCGCCATCCACCAGATAGCCGCTGCTGATCACCACCCCATCAGCGCGCAGCTGCTCCACCCAGGCGCGATGGGCCTCGAGGTGAGGCTTCATCGCGCTGTAGGGATGCAGGAAGGTTTCCTGCTTCACAAACCAGGGCATCAGGCCGGCGCCCAGCTGCCGTGCAGGCCGTGGGGCACCGCCAGGGGCAGCTCCAGCACCGCCACCTCCGCCAGCGACGCGGCATCCAGGATCACCAGATCGCTGGCGCAGCGGGCGCCGTTCCACACCAAACACAACAGCCAGCCGTCGTCTTCCGCTGTGGCACCCGGGCGGGGCACCATCACCGGCTCGCTCACAAAGCCGCGCGGCGCCGCGCTCCACACCCGGCCTTCGCCGCTGGCCAAATCGAGCTTCTTGATCGCCTGCAGCGGATCGTTGCCGCGCTCGCGCTCGGCCACCGCCATCCAGGCGTAGCGGGCGTTCAAGCCCTGCTGCGCCGGATTCACCATCGCGAATTCGCAGGTGCGCTCCTCCACGAGCTCCTTGCTCACAGCGCCCGTTTCCAGGTTGATGCGGCAGCGCACCAGCTGGCCCGCAGGGATCGATTCGAAATCCACCTGGCGGAAGTCCACATCCGGGCCGATGGAGGGGAAGTCGTCGTAATAGATCGAATCCACCACGAGCTCGTCGCCCTCTTCGAAGGCGTTGAGGTGGTGGAACACGAAGCCCTCCGGCGCCGCAATCTGCAGCGGTTCACGGCCGGCGGCAGTGCCGGAGCTGCGAGGGATCAGCCAGAACTGGCCCTGCTCGCCGGGCTTGGAGCTCAGGCACTGGGCCGCACCTTTCTGGCCCAACACAAAGCCGGTGGGGTTGAAGGCCACCGCGTTCTGGAGGAACACCGCCCAGTTGGGGGTGATGGCGAAGTCGTGCAGGAAGGCGAAGCCTTTGAAGCTGTGCTTGCTATCGGCCAGCAAGGCGCCCTCACTGGAGAACTCCATCAGGCGGATCGTGCTGCGCGGGCCCGCCTTCACGCCGAAGGTCACCATGCGGGGCTCGCCGTGATGGCCGGGATCGAAGCGGGGGTGAGCGCTGAAGGCCTCGCCCTTCTTGAGCAGGCCACCCAAGCGGCTGAGACCGCGGGTTTCGAGGCTGGCGGGATCGAGGGCGTGGGGTTCGGCCGCTTCCCACAGCGCCAGCAGCTGATCACCCAGCCGCACCACATGGGTGTTGGCGATGTTCTTCAGCCGCAGATCGAAGGCGTTGGCGGCGATGCCACCGGGCTTCTGGGTGCCGAACACACCGCGATAGAGAAACTTGCCGGCCTGCTCTTCGGCCTCAAAGCCCTCGGTGCGCACAAAGCGGTTGCGCAGCTCCGCCTGGCCACCTGCAAAACGCAGGGCGGTGATCATGCCGTCGCCATCAAAGGGGTGATGCACCCACTGCCCGCCGCGTTCCAACCGGCCCGGACCGTTGCGATACAGGGTGCCCACCAACTCCGGCGGAATGGTGCCGCGGGCGGCCGTGAGCTGCACACCCTCAAGCTCCACGCCCACGTTGCGGAAGGCGCTGGCCCAGTCGGCGCGGTCGTAAGCGGGAGCAGCGGCGGGGGCGACGGTCATCGGGGCGGCGGCAGGCGCGAGCCCCGATCATCGCGTAACGGAGTGTTAAGGCGTCGCCCAGCGCCAAGCCAGCGCAACTGTCGGGATGTGGGACCAAAACTCAAGAAATCTGAGCCCACCCGCAGACAGAGCTCCAGACACATGCGCACGCAACGCACCTCACGCGCGCCCTAAGGCGCCTGAATCAGGCCCCAGCCCGCTCCAGCACCCCCTTGCTGCTCGGCACCGCACCGGCGCGGCGCGGGTCGATCTCGGTGGCCAGGCGCAGCGCCCGGGCGAAGGCCTTGAAGCAGGCCTCCACGATGTGGTGCGAATTCACCCCGTCCAGCTGGCGGATGTGCAGGGTGAGGCCGGAGTTGTTCACCACCGCCACGAAGAACTCCTTCACCAGCTCCGTGTCGTAGCTGCCGATCTTCTGGGCCGGGATCTGCAGGCCGAAGCTCAGGTGCGGCCGGCCGCTGCAATCGAGCGCCACCTGCACCAGCGCCTCATCGAGCGGCGCCACGAAGTGGCCGAAGCGGTGGATGCCACGGCGGTCGCCCAACGCCTGGGCCAGGGCCTGACCGATGGCGATGCCCACGTCTTCATTGGTGTGGTGATCGTCGATGTGAGTGTCACCTACTGCGTTCACCTCCAGATCGATCAGCCCGTGGCTGCTGATCTGGTGAAGCATGTGATCGAGAAACGGCACGCCGGTGCTGGCCTGGCAGCGACCGGTTCCATCCAAATTGAGCTTGACGCGCACATCGGTTTCGCCGGTGACGCGGTGGATCTCACCTGTGCGCATCAGGCCTGAAAGACGTTGTGGCCATCATCGCGAACCGACTGGATCAGGTCCACACCAGGGCCGTCTCCGGCTCCGGGGGCTGCGCCAGGGGGTGGGCATCCGTGAGCAACAGGCGCGAGATCGATGCGCAGATGCGATTCATCGGCAACGCCAGATCAGCTGGAGCAAAAGGAGTTTCGACAAACGCTCCCAAACGTTCCACGGCGATGAACAGCAGCATCACGACAAAGCCCACCCAAGCCCCAACCGGGGCATAAAGGGCATCCATCCGCAGAAACAGCAGATACCCGAAGCTCCACACCGCCACCCTCACAAATACGTCGTAAGGAGCTGGAAGCGGGTGATTACGGATGCGCTCTAGGCCGCCGAGGGTGTCGGAGATTTGACTGTGAACCCCCAATAACTGCAGACGACCCCATGCATCCACAGCCCCGGAGCGATGCAGCTGCTCAATCGCCCGGGCCTGCTGCAGCAACAACTGATCAGCACTGATCGGTGCGTCAGACCATCGGCTCAAGGCCCAGCGGAGGTGGCTCTGGGAATCAGTGCGGAGCTCAGCATTCATCGTCCAGGCCAACCGCACCTGAGCGTCCAGCAAAGGCGAGATTTGGTCGTGGTCACCCAGAAGGGCCCGCAACAGGTCACGCCAACTACGGCTGTGATTCAACAAGGCTCCCCAGAGCTTGCGCGCCTCCCACCAACGTTCATACGCCTGGCTCTGCCGAAAGCCAGTGAACACCGACACAGCAATGCCCCAGGTGGGTAGAAGCACCTCAGGGGCAAGCATCTGGGCCAGGTTCGGGTTCAGCCGAAGGGATCCCACACAGAGCAGGGCCGCGACCAGAAAATCCGTCCAGAGATGGCGCAGGAGATAGAGAGCAACCTTGAGGCTCCCCAGCGGGCCAACCTGCCGGAGCATCGATCACATCCCCGTGATGCAGTAACCCGCATCCACGTAGATCACCTGGCCGGTAATGCCGCTGGAGAGGGGGCTGGCCAGGAACGCAGCGGTACCGCCCACTTCGTCCTGGGTCACGGTGCGATGCAGGGGGGCCTTCTCCTCCACGTTGTGGATCATGTCGAGGATGCCGCCGATGGCGGAGCTGGCCAGGGTGCGGATCGGGCCGGCGCTAATCGCGTTCACGCGCACCTGCTTCTCGGCCCCCAGCTCGGCAGCCAAATAACGCACAGACGCCTCGAGAGCCGCCTTGGCCACGCCCATCACGTTGTAGTTGGGGATGGCGCGCTCAGCGCCCAGGTAGCTGAGGGTGATCACGCTGGCGCCCTCGTTGAACAGCGGCTTGGCGTAGCGGCAGAGGGGTGCCAGTGAATAGGCGCTCACCTCGAGGGCCCGGGCGAAGCCCTCGGGAGAGATGTTCGAGTAATCGCCCACCAGCTCGTCCTTACCGGCGTAGGCCAGGCAGTGCACGAGCACATCGATCGAGCCCCACTGTTCCTTCACCTTGGCGAACACCGCCTCGATCTGAGCCGGGTCCTGCACATTCAGGGGCTCGAACAGGGTGGGAGCCAGCGGCGCCGTGAGGTCGCGCACCTTGCCCTCAAAGCGGCCCTTCTCATCAGGGAGGTAGGTCACGCCCAGCTCGGCGCCGGCGGCGTGCAGCTGCTGGGCAATGCCCCAGGCGATCGACTTGTTGTTGGCGATGCCCGTCACCAGGGCCTTCTTGCCGCGCAGATCGAGGAGCATGGGGAAAAACGACGCCGGAGCGCTTGCGATCGGGGGATTCTCCCCCAGCCACGGCCGCGGGCCCCAGGCGGCAGGATCGGCGCCTGGATTGCTCCACCCCGTGGCCACCGATTCCCCTAGCGGCCCCCTCAGCGGCGCACAGCTCAGCTGGCCCGAGCAGCCGGGCGAGCTGCCCCGCCAATTCGCCAGCCGCACAGCCCTGGAGGCAGACCTGCGCAGCCTCTTCCCAGAAGCCGAAGGCAGTCTCAGCCCAACACGCGGCGGCCGCCGCCAGGCCGAGGCGCTGCTGGGCCGCATCCAGCCCGCCCGCTACGCCAAGGGGCGCAACTTCCTCGATGGCCCGGTCACCCGCCTATCGCCCTACATCCGCCACGGGGTCCTCAGCCTGGCGGAAGTGCGCGATGCCGTGTTCGCGAAGCTGCAGGCCCCAGGCGGTGGTGGGCGCCAAGCCGGTGAAAAACTGATCAACGAGCTCGGCTGGCGCGACTACTGGCAGCGCCTCTGGCAGCAGCTCGGTGATGGCATCTGGCGTGATCAGGAGGAGCTCAAAACCGGCCATCACCCGGGCGCCTACAGCCCCGAACTCCCAGCCGACGTGGCCGAGGGCCGCACCGGCCTGGCCTGCATGGATGGCTTCATCGCCGAACTGCACGAGACGGGCTGGCTGCACAACCACGCCCGCATGTGGCTGGCGGCCTACCTGGTGCACTGGCGCCGCGTTCGCTGGCAGGCGGGCGCCCAGTGGTTCCTGCGCCACCTGCTCGATGGCGATCCGGCCAGCAACAACCTCAGCTGGCAGTGGGTGGCCAGCAGCTTCAGCCATAAGCCCTACTTCTTCAATCGCGGCAACCTCGAGCGCTACAGCGGCGGCACGTTCTGCCGGAACTGCCCCCTGAGCGAGCAGGGCTGTCCATTCGATGGCAGCTATGAGCAGCTGGAGACCGAGCTGTTCAAGCCGATGCCGAGCGTGCGCGTGGGCAACGACCGCAGCCGTGAGCGCCGCGATCCCCGCCGCCAGGGATCTCCCGCCCCGTCCGCCGCCCTGAGTCGCCCCACCCGCCGCCGCTGAACCGATGCACCACCCCATCCTCTGGATTCACGGCGAGGCGCTCGGCCCCGCCAATCCCGCCCTGCAGGCCTATCCCGGCCGGCCGGCGGTGTTCGTATTTGATGCGGAGCTGCTGGCGGGCCGCAGCCCCACCACCGGCGATCCCGCTGGCGCCGCACCCCAGGCGGTGAGCCTCAAGCGCATCGGGTTTCTCTATGAATGCCTGCTCGAGCTGCCCGTGAGCCTGCGCAAGGGCGATGTAGCCAGCGAAGTCCTCGCCTTCGCCAGGGCCCACAACGCCGATGGCATCGTCACCAGCGCCGGCACCGATCCACGCGTGGAGGCGATCTGCCAGGCCCTCGAGCAGGAGCTGCCGGTGGAAATACTGGAGCCTGAGCCGTTCGTGGAGCTGGACGGGAAGGTGGATCTGGGGCGCTTCAGCCGCTACTGGCGCCGCGCCGAACGGGGAGTGTGGGCCGCGGCCAGCCCAGAGCAGTAAGGCTGCCGCAGCTCAGGAAGCCGGTGGAGCCCCATTCATCAGCTCCTCTTCCTGCTGGCGCACCTCATAGGGGGAGGGCAGCAGGTCTTGCTCTTCCACCAGGGGGAAGGTCTGCACCTTCACATCGGTGGGCTTGCGGGGCGGATCGGTCCACTGCCACTGGGCCTTCGGAGCGCGGGCCTTGCACAGCGCCTCCAGCTCGCGCTTCAGGGTCCGCTGCACGTCTTTACGGGCTACAGCCTCAAAGAACTCAGCGCGGGTGGCCAGGCCGGAGCTAAACGGCGCGCTGCCATTGCCGTTGAACAGCCGGGCCGGATCCGCCAGCCAGCGCGGCTTGCACACCCCCTGCTGGCTGGTGTCGGTTTCCAGCCAGATGTGCAGGCCGTAGCCATCGGGCTGGCTCACCACCGCCAGGCCGTCGTGGGGTTGATTGCGCTGCAAGGGGTAAACCGCCCAGCTCGCGCTGCGATGGGCCGGCACGCAACCCACAAGGGCTGCGGCGAGCAGTAGGCCACTCCAGCAGCGAGGGCGATGCAGCGCAGGTCGAAGCAATGCCAGCCGAGACACAATCGCCGCATCCTGCCCCAACTCCGCCAGAGCCGCTGCCATGGTGCTCACGCCCTCCACGATGCTGCCGCTGGGCACACCGCTGCCTGCCTTCACCCTTGAACAGGTGTGGGGAGCCCATGGAGCCGTAGGCCGCGGCGAACGCGGTGAACCCTGGAGCAGCAGCGCCCTGGCGACCCAGCCGGTGCTGGTGCTGTTCCTCTGCGCCCACTGCCCGTTCGTGAAGCACATCGAACCGGAACTGAGCCGGCTGGAGACCGACTTCGGCAGCCAGGTGCAGATCGTGGCCATCTCCAGCAACAGCACGCTCACCCACCCCCAGGACGGGCCTGAGGGCCTGCGGGAGCAGGCCGAACGCCACGGCTGGCGCTTCCCTTATCTCTTCGATGCCAGCCAGGCCGTAGCGAAAACCTTCCACGCCGCCTGCACCCCGGATCTCTACCTCTTTGATGCCGCCCATCAACTGGTGTATCGAGGCCAGCTGGATGGCAGCCGCCCCGGCAACAGCACGCCACTGGATGGGTGCGATCTACGCACCGCCCTCAAAGCCCTCCTGGCGGGTGAGCCGATCAACCGCGACCAACAACCCTCGATCGGATGCAACATCAAGTGGCATCCAGAAGCAGCCTGAAGATCGGAGAACCGAACAAGGGTCTTAAGGTTGCCTTTATGCAGGTGCCCCCTTTCAGCCTCACCGAGCAGCTCGATGCGCTGGGCGAGCAACTTGATGCCGCCGTTCTGCAGGTGTTGCGCAGCGGCCAGTACATCGGCGGTGGCGTGATCGCCGCCTTCGAGCAGGCATTTGCGAAAGCGGTGGGCACCCCCCACGCCGTGGGCTGCAACAGCGGCACCGATGCCCTGATCTTGGCCTTGCGCGGCCTCGGCGTGGGCCCCGGTGATGAGGTGATCACCTGCTCCTTCAGCTTCTTCGCCACCGCCGAAGCGATCAGCGCCGTGGGCGCCACACCGGTGTTCGTGGATGTGGAGGAGAGCTCCTATCTGATCAACCTCGAGCAGCTGGAGGCGGCGATCACGCCGGCCACCAAGGTGCTGCTACCGGTGCACCTGTTCGGGCGCCCGGTGGATATGGAGCAGGTGTGCGCCATCGCAGCACGCCATGGCTTGAAAGTGGTGGAAGACTGCGCCCAGGCCAGCGGCGCCAGCTGGGCCGGCCGGTCCGTGGGCAGCTGGGGCGATGTGGGCTGCTTCAGCTTCTTCCCCACCAAAAACCTCGGCGGCGCCGGGGACGGCGGCGCCGTGACCTGCCGCGACGACGCCCTGGCTCAACGGATGCGCGAACTAGCGGTGCATGGCATGCCCCGCCGCTACCTGCACACCGAGCTCGGCTACAACAGCCGCCTCGATGCCATCCAGGCCGCGGTGCTCAACGTGAAGCTGCCGCACCTGGAGCGCTGGATCGAGCTGCGCCGCAGCATCGCCGCCCGCTACCGCAGCCAACTCAACGCTGCCAACACGATCCACCTGCCCGAGGCCGGACCTGAAGGCCACAGCTGGAATCAGTTCGTCGTGCGCGTGCCTGCCTGCAGCCCAACTCCGGCCTGCAACCAGAGCTGCACCCCGTCGTCCGATAGCGCCAGTTTTGGCCTGCCGGAAGCCTGCTGCCGCGACTGGCTCAAGCAACAGCTGCAAGAAGCCGGGGTGACCACGATCATCTACTACCCGATCCCCATCCACCGCCAGCCCGCCTACGCCCACCTGGGCTACGCGCCGGGATCCCTGCCTGTCACCGAGCGCCTCTGTTCCGAAGTGCTCAGCCTGCCGATCTTCCCGGAGCTAAGCAGCGTGCAACAGCAGCAGGTGATCGAGGTGCTGAAGGGGCTCTGCGGGCAGCGCAGCGGCACCGCTCAGGCCACTGCAGCCGTCGCTGCCTGAGCGGCGAGCGGCGGCTGATCAGCCAGCTCCAGGTTTCGGCAAGGCGGCGTACAGAGCCTTGAAACGCGCCTGCTGCGTCTTGTGGCTCACCAGCTGGGCCGGATAGCCGCGGCGCTCCATCGGCGCGATCTCGCCGCTGAGCAGGTCTTTGGTGTTCACGTGGCGCAGCTCCGGCAGCCAGTGGCGGATGTACTCGCCCTTGGGATCGAACTTGCTGGCCTGGGTGGCGGGATTGAAAATGCGCAGCGGCTTGGGATCCATGCCGCTGCTGGCGCTCCACTGCCAGCCGCCGTTGTTAGCCGCCAGATCCCCATCCACCAGGCGCTGCATGAAGGCGGTCTCGCCCCAGCGCCAATCGCAGATCAGATCCTTCACTAGATAGGAGGCCACGATCATGCGGCAGCGGTTGTGCATCCAGCCGCTCTCATTGAGCTGACGCATCGCCGCATCAATGATCGGCATGCCCGTGAGCCCTTCGCACCAGGCCTCGTAATGCCCCTGGTTGTTGTCCCAGGGGAGGTGCTTCCACTGCGGTCGGTAGGGACCCTCCGCCAGCTCGGGGAAGTGGAACAGCGCCTGTTGATAAAACTCGCGCCAGGCCAGCTCCTGTTCCCACACGCCAATCGAGGTGAGCGCCTCCTCAGCGCCGCCCAAGGCCACGGCCACCTGGCGCGCTTGTTGAGCCGCCGCCCAGGCCTGGCGCGGGCTGAGGGTGCCGAACTTGAGCGCCGCGCTCAACCCCGAGGTGCCGGCCTCACCAGGCATGTTGCGGCCCGGTTCGTAGCCAAGCAACGGGATGCCGCGACCGCGACCGGGCTCGCCATCGCAAAAGCGCTGCAGCTGTGCCAGCGCCGCGGCCTCTCCAGGCCGGCAGGGGCAGAGATCAGCGCCCTCAAACACCTGCCCCAGTGCCTCGAGGCTGGGCAGACTGGCTTGCAGGGGCAGCGTTGCCCACGCGCGCGCGCGCGGCTCCGGCAGCTCGGCCGGATCGAAATCCACCAGCCCCCCGGGTGCCGGCACCGGCTCCAGGCCGCCCTGCAGCGCTGAACCGGCTCCCGCCTTGCGCTCCACCTGCCCTCGCCAGTTGCGCAGGAACGGGCCATACACGCGATAGGGATCGCCGCCGCCGGTTTTCAGCGCCTCCGGCGCCACCAACAGCTGATCCCAGTCCACAAGCACCTTGCGGCCCGCCGCCTGCAGGGCCGCTGCCACATGCCGGTCGCGGGCACGGCCGTAGGGCTCCACATCCCGGTTCCAGGCCACCACTGGCGCCGCCAGCGCTTCTGCCAGCTGGGGCAGCAGCTCAGCGGGATCGCCCTCCAGCACCAACAGCCGACTACCGGCCTCCCGCCAGCGCTGCTGCAGCTCCTGCAGGCTCTCCAGCAAAAACCACACCCGGGCCGGTGCCATGTCGGCGGCGCTCAGGATCGCCGGATCGAGCACAAACACGCCCGTCACCGCCGGAGTCGCGGCCGCCGCGGCCGCAAGGCCAAGGTTGTCGGCCAGGCGCAGATCGCGCCGATGCCAAAAGATCCAGCGTTCCGCCGCCATCAGAGCCCCAGCAGCTGCTTGGCCCGGAACCAAGCGGTGATGCTCTTGCCGTCGAGGTATTCATCGCCACTGGCGATGGCGGCATCGAGCTCGGCGGGCGTCATCAGCACCACCTCCAGATCTTCATCGTCGTCGCCGGCGGGGCGCTCGCTGAGCTCTGTGAGCTCGCGCGCCAGGAAGAGGTGAATCACCTCATCGGAGTAGCCGGGGCAGGGCAGCATCGCCCCGAGCGCATCCCAGCGGCTGGCGCTGTAGCCCGCCTCCTCCTGCAACTCCCGCTGCATCGTGGAGAGCGGCGTCTCGCCCGGATCGAGCGTGCCGGCGGGGAACTCGAGCAAACGTGTGGCCACCGCAAAGCGGTATTGGCGCAACACCACCACCCGACCATCGCCGAGCACTGGCACCGCCAGGGAGGCGCCAGGGTGCTTGATCACGCCAAAGCTGCCCTCCACCCCCATGGGCAGCTGCACGCGGTTGATCTCAAAGCGCAGCTTGCGGGCATCGAGGCTGGCGGTGGTCTCCAGATGGCGCGCGGGTTCCGGAGCGGGCAGGGGCGCCATGGCAGCAGCGGTGATGCGGTGTTGCCCGCCAGCTTCGCAGGGGCAGCTGAGCAGCGGAGGGGAACACTGCCGTTAACGGCGAGCGAAGGCAACAACGTTGCCCGCGTTCTCGACCAACGCTCTCCATGGGTGAGCCCACATGTCCAACAACGTGAGCCCACCCCTGGACACACCACACCCAAAGCCCCATGAACGGCCCCATCCAGCGGATCAACGCCCATGCCGCGCGGCATGGGCTAGCTGAACTAATGGATCGCGCGCACGCCGGTGAGCGATTCGTGCTCACCAAATACGGGAAGCCATGGGCTCAACTGCTTCCACTCCCCCGGGAAGCGCAGAGACCGCAACGGCAACCAGGCCGGCTGCGGCAGCTCGGCCCCCTGCAGGATCCACGCCTCTTGTTGCGGCGATGAAGCTGCTGCTCGACAGCCATGTGCTGCTGTGGTGGTGGTGCTGTCCTGCGCTGCTCTCCTCAAAGGTGCAGGCGCTGTTGCAAGCACCGGATCAGCCGGTGATGGTGAGTGCAGCCTCCCTCTGGGAACTCAGCCTGGCGGTGGAGGAGGGGGCGCTGCCGGAGCTAGCTCCCGTGATCTGGGAGCTCCCCCAACTGGTGCTGGATGAGGGCTTTGCACTCCTCGCCATCAACGCGCAACACAGCCTGCTGGCGGGTCAATGGCACGCCCGCGGCAAACACCCCCAACCGGATGCTGTGGACCGATGTCTGCTGGCCCAAGCCCAAAGCGAAGGGCTGAACTTGGTGAGCAGCGATCTCGCTCTGCGCGGCCACGGCGTACCTGTGATCTGGTGACTGAGTGATTAACCCTGGGTGGCCTCCAACAACACCGATAGGGGCGGGAAACCCGTTGGGATCTGGAAGGGCGTTCTGCGCTCGATCGCCCGCAGCGGCGCCAGCACGAAGGCCCGCTGGTGCCAGCGGGGATGGGGGAGTTGCAGCGCGGGGCTGTCGCAGCGCAACTCCCCCCACCAGAGCAGATCGAGATCCAGGCTGCGCGGGCCCCAATGCTCCAGCCGTTGCCGGCCAAACGCCAGCTCCAGCTGCTGCAACCCGTGCAGGAGCTCCTGGGCGGCGCCTTGGCTCGGCAACCGCCGCAGCTCAACCACCAGCGCAGCGTTGACGTAATCCGGCTGACCGGGCGGCCCTCCCACCGGAGCACTACGAATCAGCGGCGACCAGTGCATCACGCAGGATTCACCCGCCCAGGCGTGCAGCAAGCCTTCGAGCCGAGGGCGCACAGCCAAGAGCGTCTCGCCAGGCCCGCCAGCTGGGCTTGGAAGATTGGCACCCAAACCAATCGCCAAGGCTGCCCCCCCCACGCCAGCGGGCTCGATCACGTTGGAGAACCCGACAGCCATAGCCACCACGGCGACGCCCGCAAGACCCGATGCCAACCCGGGGGGCCCGCCTGACCCGCATGGGTCACCACAGCCACCACGCCATGGCGGCGCGCCAGAGCGGCCAGCTGCTCAGGCTTCAGCTGGCCGTAAGCCTCCACCAGCCGCCGCTCAGCGGCAGCACCTCCAGGTCCCGCTTGCAACACCGCCGCGCCGCCGGATAGCTCAGCCAGCCGCTTGGCCCACTCCCCCAGCGCACGCATGGAGCCAGGAACCTGGCGGAATTGCACCACCTGAGCGCGGCGGGTTCGCAGGGCGAGATCAGAAAACCCACCGGGCGGCGTCAGCACTCGCTCGCCCTGGGTGGTGTGCGCCATCAACGCCTCATAGAGCTCGGCTTTATCCGCGGGCAGGGCATAGGCCTGCCCAGGGCGCAACACCGTGCCATGGGTGGAGAGCACCGCGGAGATTCCCAGCAGCACCGGTAAACCAACGGCGGCCAGCCAACGGGGCAGCGAACTCTGCGCCTGCAAGGCTCGCGCCCCGAGCAACACCAAGGCGAGCGGCACCAGCGTGTCGGCGAAGCGGAAGGGATAAAGCTGCACCAACCAACTCTCGGGATGCACCAGGCTCACCAGCAGCCCCAGGCCGAAGGGCACCAGAGCCAGGGCCGACCAAAGCCATAAGTCGCGGCAGGCCTGCACCTCCGCGGCAGGAAAGCCCCGATCAACGTCACGACCCAGCCAACGCCCCAGCCACCCCCAGCCCAGCAGCACCACAACCACCGCCAACCAACCGGCCCGCCAGCTGGCGGGCACCAGGTGGTGCGGATGGCGGAACACCACATACAGCCAATCGGCGCTGAAGCGCTGGGCCTGATCCGGCGTGGAGGCTGCCAGCTCGCTCAGCCTCCCCAACACAGGCTGGTAGAGCGCAAACGCTCCCAGCAACACACCGGCGAGCCCCAGCCACCAGCGCCAGCGGTGCTGGTGGGATCGAAGCCAGGCCAGGGCCGCCAGCGTGATCGCTCCATACCCGCCCACGAGCACGTGAGCCGAGCAAGCCAGACCGGCCTGCAACCCGCCCCAGCCCGCGCGCCCCCGCCGCCAGCTCACAAAGGCCAGCAGCAGCAAGGCATACGCAAACGTTTTGGGCTCCGCCGAGCCCAGCACCCACTCGCCAGCCACCATTCCCTGGCGCGGCAACCACAGGGCCAGGGCCGCCAACAACCAGGGCAAGGCGAGCCCGAGCTCCATCGCCAGCGCCACCACACCCCAACACCAGAGGGCGTAGCCGGCCAGGCGAATCAGCAGAGACCCCGCCACGAAACCAAGGCCATGCAGCACCCGCCCCGCCAGATCCAGAAACAGCCACTGATGCGGCTGGGGCTGGTTGAGATACCAATCCAAGGGCAACCAATCCGGCCGGATCCGCTGCAGGGCCAGCGGCAGCTTGTCGGCCTCGTTGGTGTCGAAGCAATCCGCCAGCAGCACCACCAAGGCCACGGCGGCCAAACAAATCAGTGCCTGCCGGATTCGGGCCCGCCAACGCCGGGCGCCGACCTGATCAGAGAGACTTGTCGCCACCTTTGGTGCGTTGCTCCCGTCCATGCTTGCAAGCACCCGCCCCGAGCCTGCGAATGATGCCGCTCAGCGGGCCTTCCCCCTGGCGGCCATCACCGGCCACGGCACCCTGAAGCTGGCCCTGCTCCTGGCCGCGGTGGATCCAGGGCTGGGGGGTGTGGTGATTGCCGGTGGGCGCGGCACCGGCAAATCGGTGCTGGCCCGGGGCCTGCATGCCCTGCTGCCACCCATCGATGTGCTGGATCTGGGCACGGCAGCCGCCGGCCAAGCGGCACCAACGGGGCTCAACATCGATCCGCAGCGCCCAGACGACTGGGATGAACCCACCCGCCGGCGTCTCACCGAACTCGGCGCCGATCCGAGTGGTAACGATGCCGCAGCCCTGCTGCCCACCAAGGTGATCCCGGCGCCCTTCGTGCAGGTGCCCCTGGGCATCACCGAAGACCGGCTGGTGGGATCCGTGGATGTGACCGCCTCCTTGGCCAGCGGCCAGGCGATGTTTCAACCGGGCCTGCTGGCCGAAGCGCACCGGGGCGTGCTTTACGTCGACGAGCTGAACCTGCTCGACGACAACATCACCAACCTGCTGCTGGCCGCGGTGAGCAGCGGTGAGAACCGGATCGAGCGCGAGGGCCTCAGCCTCAGCCACCCCTGTCGCTGCCTGCTGATCGCCACCTACAACCCCGAGGAAGGGGCCGTGCGCGATCACCTGCTCGATCGCTTCGCGATCGCCCTCTCGGCTAACCAAGTACTGGAGCTCGATCAACGGGTGGAGATCGCGCGCAGCGCCATCGGCCACGCCGAATCCACGAAAGCGTTCGCGGCTCGCTTCCAGGAGGACACCGACGCCCTCGCCACCCAGCTGCTGCTGGCGCGCCAGTGGCTGCCCGATGTGCAGATCACGCGCGAGCAGATCGCCTACCTGGTGAATGAAGCCCTGCGGGGCGGCGTCGAGGGCCACCGCAGTGAGCTCTACGCCGTGCGTGTGGCCCGTGCCCATGCCGCCCTGAGCGGCCGCGACCGGGTGGAAGCAGACGACCTGCAGGTGGCGGTGCGCCTGGTGATCGCCCCCCGCGCCCTGCAGCTGCCGCCGCCGGATCCCGACCAGCCGATGGAGCCCCCGCCGCCGCCCCCGCCGCAGGGCGAACAACCGCCTGAAGAGCCCGAGCAACCTGAAAACGAGCAGGAGCCCGACGAGCCGGAAGACGACAACAACGACGAAGACGACACCCCCGAGGATCAGGCACCGCCTTCGATCCCCGAGGAGTTCATGCTCGATCCGGAGGCCACGGCCATCGATCCGGATCTGCTGCTCTTCAACGCCGGCAAGGCCAAAACGGGCGGCAGCGGCAGCCGCGCTGTGGTGTTCAGCGACTCCCGCGGCCGCTACGTAAAGCCGATGCTGCCCCGCGGCCCGGTGAAGCGCATCGCCGTGGACGCCACCCTGCGCGCTGCTGCGCCGTATCAGAAAACCCGGCGCGAACGCGAACCGCACCGCAAAGTGGTGGTGGAAGACAGCGACCTGCGCGCCAAGCAGCTGCAGCGCAAGGCCGGCGCCCTGGTGATCTTCCTGGTGGATGCCAGCGGCTCGATGGCGCTGAACCGCATGCAGAGCGCCAAGGGCGCCGTGATCCGCCTGCTCACTGAGGCCTACGAAAACCGCGACGAAGTGGCGCTGATTCCCTTCCGCGGCGAAGCCGCCGAGGTGCTGCTGCCCCCGACTCGCTCGATCACCGCCGCCCGCCGGCGCCTGGAGTCGATGCCCTGCGGCGGCGGCTCACCCTTGGCCCACGGCCTCTCTCAGGCCGCGCGCGTGGGCGCCAACGCCCTGGCCACCGGCGATCTCGGCCAGGTGGTGGTGGTGGCGATCACCGACGGCCGGGGCAACGTGCCGCTCAGCCGTTCCCTCGGCCAGCCCGAACTTGAGGGCGAAGAACCCGTGGATCTCAAAGAAGAGGTGAAACAGGTGGCCAGCCGCTACCGCGCCCTTGGGATCAAGCTGCTGGTGATCGACACCGAACGCAAGTTCATTGGCAGCGGCATGGGCAAGGACCTCGCCGATGCCGCCGGTGGCAAATACGTGCAGCTGCCCAAGGCCAGCGATCAGGCGATCGCCGCGATTGCGATGGAGGCGATCAGCGGTGTTTAGCGCCCGGTGATGGCCTAGTTGGGTTTCGTCCCACGACCGGTCTGGGCCGGGTAAAGCTCATCGAAGAACTTGCCCAGGCCGATGCCCACGCTGCGCAGGCCATCCATGAAGCGCTTGTCGGCCGTGAGTTTCTCCACATCGCCACCCACTTCATTCCAGCGCTCGGTGAGCTTCTCGGCATTGGTCACCGTGTTCTTCAGCTCCGACACCGTTTTGGGGTTGTCGAGGGCACGGGTGAAGTTGCGGATGCTGGCGGTCGAGGCGTTCAGGTTGTCAATGGTGGGCTGAGCACTCTTCACAGCCGCTTCGAGATCTTTGATCAGCTGCTGGCCGTCCTCCATGAACTTGGTGGCTTCCTTCGCCGTGGTGTCGAAACTGCGGGTGGTCTTGGCCAGCTCTGGCACCAGGTTTTCGCGCTCCACCTGCTCCAACAGCTTCTGCATCGTCACCGTGAGGCTGGAGATGCTCGCCGCATTCACGCCATTGAGGGTGACACCGGAGCACACGGTGAGCTTGCGATTGCAATTGGCCGCCGTAGGTCCGGGGGTGCCCTCCGGCAGCTCGCGGCTGGGGGCGATCAAGGCCACCACGGCATCACCACCCAGCAACGACGCCTCCTGCACCTGGGCGATCAGCGGCAAGGGCAGCTGCAGCGATGGGTCATTGATCTCCAACTCCGCCACCACGGCCGCTGAGGTGGTGGTGAGCTTGTCAACGTTGCCCACCAACACGCCGCGATAGGTCACAGCGGAGCGCTCCGCCAACCCGGAGGCATCGGCGAAATTCACCCGAAAGTTCCAGGTGCGGCTGGCCACCGACACCCCTCGCAGCCACAGCCAAAACAAACCTGTTCCGGCGACAGCACCAATCAGGGTGAAGCCAACAATCGCTTCTCGCACACTGCGGCGCATGGATCTCAGAGCTCCGCAGGCTGCATCGGTCCGCTGAGACTAGCGGTGCGGAACTGAAGCACATAGGGATTGGTGGTGGTCTGAAAGTCGGCCACGGATCCCTCCCAGCGGAATAAGCCGTCGTAGAGCAACACCACACGATCCGCCGCCCGCAGGATCGTGCTCATCACGTGGCTCACCACCACCGAGGTGCCCCGCGCCAGGTTGGTGGTCTGCACGATCAGATCCTCGATGCGGGTGCAAGCCACCGGATCGAGCCCTGCGGTGGGTTCATCGAACAGAAGAATCGGCACGGTTCCGTCGGGCTGGCTGGGGTCATCGATCACAGCCCGCGCAAAACTCACCCGCTTCTGCATGCCGCCGCTGAGCTCACCGGGATAGAGGTCTTCGGTGCCAGCCAGGCCCACCGCCTCCAGGGCGATCCCCACCCGCTCGCGAATCTCCGCTTCCTTCAGGCGACTGAAGCGATCCAACAGAAAGCCCACGTTTTCGCGCACCGTGAGGGAAGCCAACAGGGCTGGGTTCTGAAACACCAGGCGCACATCCGGCGGATGGCGCTGATCCAGGCGCAGGTAGGTCTGCGGAACCCCGTGGATGGTCAGCTCCCCACTGCTGGGTAGGAGCAAGCCGGCCAACAGGCGTAGGATCGTGGATTTGCCGGCACCGGAAGGCCCCACGACCGCCAGGCGCTCACCGGGATGCAACTGCAGATCCACATCGCTGAGCACGCTCTTGCTGCCCCAGCGCACGCTCACATCGCGCAGTTCCACGACGGGTGCAGACACAGACCACTCACGCAGGCATCCGGGTCATCTTGGCGGTTTCTCCGTACAGTTCCAGCACTTCCCTGGGGTGATGCGCGCTCGAATGCCACGCAGCAGCCATCGCACCAGACCCAGGCCCAGCTGGGTGGGGCGCGGTGACCTGCGCCAACAAGACCTGGTGAGCCGCTCCCGCCGGGCCGCCCGCTGGCTGCAACCGGGACTGGTGGTGAAGCGCTGGATGCTCACCTCCGGTATCGGCTTACTGCTGGCGTTGCTGGGCGCTGCGGTCTGGGCCGATCTGCAACCGATTTATTGGTTGTTGCAGGCGATCCGCTGGTCCCTGCAGAACGTCACGCAGATCCTGCCGCGGGAAATCACCGGGCCGCTCGTGTTGCTGGTGGGCGGCGGCTTGATCTGGCTGGGCCAGAGCCGCAGTTTCGGCACCATCCAAAAAGCGCTCGCCCCGGAAAAAGACACGCTGCTGGTGGATGCCCTGGCCGCCAAGCGCCGGCTCAACCGCGGGCCCTCGATCGTGGCCATCGGCGGCGGCACCGGCCTGTCCACCCTGCTCAGCGGCCTGAAGCGCTACAGCAGCAACCTCACGGCCATCGTCACCGTGGCCGATGACGGCGGCAGCTCCGGGGTTCTGCGCCGGGAGCTGGGGGTGCTGCCGCCCGGCGACATCCGCAACTGCCTGGCGGCCCTGGCCACCGAGGAACCACTGCTCACCCGTCTCTTCCAATACCGCTTCCGCGCCGGCACCGGCCTGGAGGGGCACAGCTTCGGCAACCTGTTTCTCTCAGCCCTCACCTCCATCACCGGCAGCCTGGAATCGGCGATCACCGCCAGCAGCCGGGTGCTCGCCGTGCAGGGCACCGTGGTGCCGGCCACCAATGCCGATGTGCGGCTCTGGGCCGAACTCGAAGACGGCCGCCGCATCGAGGGCGAGTCGCAGATCGGCCATGCCACCAGTCCGATCGTGCGTTTGGGCTGCACCCCGGAACGCCCACCGGCACTCCCCCGTGCCCTGGAGGCGATCGCCCACGCCGATCTGATCGTGCTCGGCCCTGGAAGCCTTTACACCTCGTTGCTGCCCAACCTGCTGGTGCCCGAACTGGTGAATGCCATCAGCCGCAGCAAGGCACCCCGCCTCTACATCTGCAATCTGATGACCCAGCCGGGTGAAACCGATGGATTGGACGTGGAAGGCCACCTGCGCGCCATCGAGGCACAACTGGCCAGCCTGGGCGTTCAACAGCGCCTGTTCAACGCTGTGCTGGCCCAGGAGGATCTCGGCGATTCACCCCTGGTGACCCACTACCGCCAACGTGGCGCCGAACCCGTGATCTGCAACAGCCGCCGGCTGCGCAGCCAGGGCTACGACGTGATGCTGGCCCCGATGCAGGGCGCACGGCCCTCCTCAACCCTGCGGCACGATCCCCGCAGCGTGGCGGTGGCCGTGATGCGCTTTTTCAAACGCCAGAAGCAGGACGGACGCAACGCCCAGGCTCAATAGGCGTCCTGCATTTCGTAGAAATCGGGCTGAACGTAGTCCTTGCGCAGCGGGAAACCCTTCCAGTCTTCAGGCATGAGCAGGCGCTTGGGATGGGGATGACCCTCGAAGCTGATGCCAAACATGTCGAAGGTTTCGCGCTCCTGCCAATCGGCGCCGCGAAACAGGCCATAAAGGCTGGGAATTGAGAGGTCGCCATCGCGAGGGAGGAACACCTTCAGGCGCACCTCCTGTGGCTTCACCTCGGCGGCGAGGTGCTGGCTGGCGTTGCACTGATCCGCGAGCGCGCCCAGTTTCACCAGGTGATAGAAGCTCACGAGTCGGCCACCGGGGCCTTCGTCGTAACCGCCCTGGCACTGGAGGTAATCAAAGCCAGAGGCTTTGAGGGCTGCTGCGATCACCGGCAGGAACGGCACCTCAACACCGATCACCTCAACGCCGAGATGATCGGGCTCAAGCCATTCATGCTCAAAACCTTGGCCGCTGAGCCAGGTGCTCACCGGACCCGGCTCGGGGGCCGCGAGGGTGGGTTGAGCGGTGTCCTCAGGCATGGCTCAGGCGGGGTTGGTGGCAGGAATGGCAGCAGGGCTGGTGGCCTGCACGGGCAGACCAGCCGCGGCGGCGAGGGCAGCCTGCTGGGTTTCAGCGCGCAGGTAACGGCCATCCACGATCGGCTCCACGGCCTTCATCTGGTGAGGCACCGTGCAGTAACGGTGGGTGGGCAGCAGGTTGCCGCGCTCGGAGAGGGCTTCATTGCCCACCTTCTTACGCAGCTTGATCACCGCGTCGAAGATCGCTTCCGGGCGCGGTGGGCAGCCAGGCAAATAGAGATCCACTGGGATCAGCTTGTCCACGCCACGCACGGCAGTGGTGGAATCGGCCGAGAACATGCCGCCGGTGATCGTGCAGGCACCCATGGCGATCACATACTTGGGCTCCGGCATCTGCTCATAGAGCCGCACCAGGGCCGGCGCCATCTTCATGGTCACCGTGCCGGCCACGATCAGCAGATCGGCCTGGCGCGGACTGGAGCGCGGCACCAACCCGAAGCGGTCGAAGTCGAACCGGGAGCCGATCAGCGCCGCGAACTCGATGAAGCAGCAGGCGGTGCCGTAGAGCAGCGGCCAGAGGCTGCTGAGGCGGGCCCAGTTGTGGAGGTCGTCGAGCGTGGTGAGGATCACGTTCTCGGAGAGATCCGAGGTCACGCTCGGCGCAGCTACCGGGTTGCAGCTGGCACTGCGCTGATCGCGCAGGGCACCGATGGAGAGGGCCTCGGCGATGCCAGAGGTGGCGGAAGGAGGGGTCATCTCAGATCAGCTCCACTCAAGGGCGCCCTTGCGCCAGGCATAGGCCAGGGCCACCACCAAGATGGCGATGAACACCAGGGCCTCAATGAAAGCCAACAGGCCGAGGCGATGGAACGCCACGGCCCAGGGATAGAGGAACACGGTCTCCACGTCGAAGATCACGAAGACCAGCGCAAACATGTAGTAGCGGATGTTGAACTGGATCCAGGCACCGCCGATGGGCTCCATGCCCGATTCGTAGGTGAGATCCCGTTCACCCGTGCGCGACTTGGGCGACACGAACTTGTTGGTGACGAGCGCCAACACAGGCACCGCTGCTGCGATCAGCAGGAAGCCCAGAAAGGCGTCGTAGCCGGAGAGAACGAACACGGGCGCCAACTGCCCAACCGTGGCGGCAGTCTGGCATCCATGCCCCAGGCGTGGGTCGGATCGCTCTGAGGGAGCTGCTTCCTAGAGTCGCGCCCAATAGCGACGCCGAGCCGTGAGCGAGGACCCACTCCAGGATCAGGCCCCCGCGCAGGCCCCAACCGACAAAGCGGTGGCGGATGAGGTTGCCGTCGCAGCACCCGAGGCTCCGGAGGCGACAGAAGCACCTGTCGACGATCCCGACACCCACCGCTTCGAATGCCGCAGCTGCGGTTTCGTATACGACCCTGCGGAAGGCATCAAAAAGCTGGCGGTCGAGCCCGGCACCCCCTTCAGCGCCCTAGATCCGACCAGCTTCCGCTGCCCGGTGTGCCGCAGTCAGACCAAGGCCTTCAAGGACATCGGCCCCCGCAACAAGCCGAGCGGTTTTGAAGAGAACCTCGGCTATGGCCTTGGCGTGAACCAGCTCACCCCAGGCCAGAAGAATGTGTTGATCTTCGGCGGCTTCGCGCTGGCGATCGCCTTCTTCCTCTCCCTCTACTCCCTGCGCTGAGCACGGCATGTCCCGTTTTCTCTCCTCCCTCGGCGCCATAGCGCTTTCGCTGGTGCTGGCCCTCGGCCTAAGCGGCTGCGTCAGCACAGGCCTGCCCAGCGCCAGTGCCAGTCCCTGGCAGCCCGTGGATATCCACACCAAATCCAACCCACTGGATCTGGCCTTCACCGATAGCCGCCACGGCTTCCTGGTGGGCAGCAACCGCCTGATCCTGGAAACCAACGACGGCGGCAGCTCCTGGCAGGAGCGGGCCCTCGATCTGCCGGAGGAGGAAAACTTCCGCCTGATCAGTGTGGATTTCGCCGGTGATGAGGGCTGGATCGTGGGCCAACCCGGTCTGCTGCTGCACAGCACCGATGCCGGCCAGAACTGGAGCCGCCTGTTCCTCGACACCAAACTGCCCGGCGAGCCCTACCTGGTGACCGCCCAAGGCGGTAATCGCGCCGAGCTGGCCACAAACGTGGGCGCGGTGTACCGAACCAACGACGGCGGTAACTCCTGGCAAGCCGAAGTGGAAGACGCCGCCGGCGCCGTGCGCGACCTGCGCCGCAGCCCCGATGGCCGCTACGTGAGCGTGAGCAGCCTTGGCAACTTCTTCGCCACCTGGAACCCGGGCGAAGCCCGCTGGACCCCGCACCAACGGGTGAGCAGCCAACGCCTGCAGGCCATGGGCTTCCAGCCCGATGGTGCCCTGTGGATGCTGGCCCGCGGCGCCCAACTGCGCTTCAGCCCCGAGGCCGACACCCCTGATGAGTGGAGCAAGCCGGTGGTGCCGATCGTGAACGGCTACGGCTACCTCGACATGGCCTGGGATCCCCAGGGCGACATCTGGACCGGCGGCGGCAGCGGCACCCTGCTGGTGAGCAGCGATGGCGGGAAGAGCTGGCAGAAGGACCCCGTGGGCGCCCAGCAACCCACCAACTTCATCCGCATCGCCTTCTTCGACGACGGCAAGGGCTTCGTGCTCGGCGAGCGTGGCTCCCTGCTGCGCTGGGTGGGCTAACAACGCTCTGTAACCAAGGCGGCAGCACGATCTCGGCTGCCGCCTCCTCAGGCCTAGGATCACCCAGCTGAATGCTCGCTGCTCATGGCCGCCGGCTCAACGGGTGAACGCCCGTTCTTCGAAATCATCACGAGCATCCGTTACTGGGTGATCCATGCCGTGACCCTGCCGGCGATTTTCCTGGCGGGTTTCCTGTTCGTGTCCACCGGCCTGGCCTATGACGCCTTCGGCACGCCCCGCCCGGACGCCTACTTCCAGTCGCAAGACTTCAAGGCTCCCGTGGTGAGCCAGCGCTATGACGCCAAGGCCTCCCTCGACCAGCGCCTGAAATAAGCCATGACTCAGTCGACCGCCTCCACCACCCCCCGCAACTACCCGATCTTCACGGTCCGGTGGCTTGCGGTGCACGCCCTCGGCATCCCCACGGTGTTCTTCCTGGGCGCCCTGGCTGCCATGCAGTTCATCCGTCGCTGAGCTCTGACGTCATGCAACGCAATCCCAACCCGAACAACCTGCCGGTTGAACTGAACCGCACCAGCCTGTATCTGGGCCTGCTGTTCGTGTTCACCTGCGGGATCCTGTTCTCCAGCTACTTCTTCAACTGATCAGGAGGATCTGAGATGAGCGGCAAGAAATCCGGTCTTCCTGACGGAAGAATTCCCGATCGCCTGCCTGATGGCCGCCCCGCTGTGGCCTGGCGCTCCCGCTGGACCGAAGGCACCCTGCCCCTGTGGCTCGTGGCCACCGCTGGCGGCATGGCCGTGATCTTCGTGGTGGGCCTGTTCTTCTACGGCTCCTACACCGGCGTTGGTTCCGCCTGATCCAGGATCGGCGTGTTCTATGTGCAGAAGGGGCCCCATGTGGCCCCTTTTTTGATGGCGACTAATGGTGGCAGCGCCACGAACGGCTCAAGCCATCAACGGCACATAAACGTCGCGGTACCAGCGGGCGAACGCCTCGACGCCCTGCTCGATCGACGTGGACGGACGGAACCCCACCCAGGCCTCAAGGGCCGAGGTATCCGCAGCCGTGGCCACCACATCACCCGGTTGCATCGGTTGCAGGTCTTGAATCGCCGTGCGTCCGAGGGCCTGCTCGAGCACGGCAATGAAGCGCAGCAGCTCGGTGGGCTGAGCGTTGCCGATGTTGAACAACCGGTGCGGCACCGCGGCAGTAGCGGGGTTGGGCTGCAGCGGATCAAACAGCGGATCGGCCGAAGCCGGTTTGTCGAGGCAGCGGATCACCCCCTGCACGATGTCGTCGATATAGGTGAAGTCGCGCTGCATGCGGCCGTGGTTGAACACCCGGATCGGCTCACCGGCCAGGATCGCCCGGGCGAACAGCATCGGTGCCATATCCGGCCGGCCCCACGGGCCATACACCGTGAAAAAACGCAGACCGGTGGCCGGCAGCCCATACAGATGGCTGTACGTGTGCGCCATCAACTCATTCGCCTTCTTGGTGGCGGCATAGAGGCTCACCGGATGGTTCACCGGCTGCTGCTCGGAAAACGGCATCGTGCGATTGCCGCCATACACCGAGCTGCTGGAGGCATACACCAGGTGCTCCACGCCGTGATGGCGGCATCCCTCGAGGATGTGGCCAAAGCCCACCAGATTGCTCTGGATGTAGGCAGTAGGGTTCTCGATCGAGTAGCGAACCCCCGCCTGAGCCGCCAGATGCACCACGGCCCGCGGACGATGGGAGGCGAACACCTGCTCCATCGCAACCGCATCGTCGACATCGATCGGCAGAAACTGGAAACGCTGCGCGGCTTCAGGCCGCTGCTGCAAACGATCCAGCCGGGCCCGCTTCAACGCTGGGGTGTAGTAGGTGTTGAGATTGTCGATCCCCAACACCGCTTCGCCGCGGTGCAGCAGATGCTCAGCAACCGCTGCACCGATAAAGCCGGCAACACCGGTGATCAGGACGGGGCGATCCATGCTCAGGCCTCAGCCAATCGCTCGCGGAAGTAGGCGATGGTGGGCTCAAGGCCCTGCTGCAAGGAGATCGAGGGCTGCCAGCCCAGTTGCTGCTGCGCCAAATCGATCACTGGCTTGCGTTGCAGGGGATCGTCCTGAGGCAAAGGCTCACACACCAATTCCAGGGCGGGGTTGATGCGATCACGCACCAATTCGGCCAGCTGGCGAATCGTGAACTCACCAGGATTGCCAAGATTAATCGGCCCCGTGTGCTCACCGTTCATGAGGCGAATCAGGCCTTCCACCAGATCATCCACGTAGCAGAAGGAGCGTGTTTGCGAACCATCGCCGTAGAGCGTGAGGGGCTGGCCCCGCAGCGCCTGCACGATGAAATTGCTCACCACCCTGCCGTCATCCGGCAACATGCGCGGGCCATAGGTATTGAAGATGCGCGCGATGCGGATCTGCGTGCCATGCATGCGCTGATAGTCGAAGCAGAGCGTTTCAGCCACACGCTTGCCCTCGTCGTAGCAGGCGCGAATGCCGTGCGTGTTCACGTTGCCGCGGTAGCTCTCCGGCTGGGGATGCACCTCAGGGTCGCCGTACACCTCACTGGTGGATGCGAGCAGCAACCGCGCGCCAACCCGACGGGCCAGGCCCAGCATGTTGTAAGTGCCGAGGAAACTGGTTTTTGCCGTTTTGATCGGATTGTGCTGATAGTGCACCGGTGAAGCGGGGCAGGCCAGGTGCCAGATCCGATCGACCTCCAGCAGGATCGGGTCGGTGACATCGTGGCGGATCAACTCGAAACGAGGATGCCCCATCCAACGGGCCACATTCACCTTACGCCCCGTGAAGTAGTTATCGAGGCAAATCACCTCTTCACCGGCTTCCATCAGCCGATCCACCAAGTGGGAGCCCACAAAACCGGCCCCACCGGTCACCAGATTGCGCGTCAGCGAGGCGGGCATAAACGTGTCTCCAATTAACCGATGTTGCCGTCGCCCACGCGCCAGAGGCGTAAACCGGCCGCGCGCACCTGCTCTGGATCCACCACAGCACGAGCGTCAAACACCCAGGCTGGCTGACGCATCTGAGGCGCCAGCTCCGGCCAGGAAAGCTGACGGAACGCCTGCCACTCCGTGAGGATCAGCACTGCATCAGCGCTACACACGGCGTCATGCACAGATCCAGCCAGCTGCCAACGGCCTTCCCCGGTGAGACCGGAACTGGACGCGCTCGGGGCCATGCCCAGATCCCGGGCGATCTGCTCGGGGGCAACCTTCGGGTCATAAATCGCCAGATCAGCGCCCTCCTCCAGCAGATCACGGCAGATCCGGATCGCAGGCGCATCACGGGTGTCGTTGGTATCGGCTTTGAAGGCAAAGCCGAGCACCGCGAGGCGCTTGCCTGTCACCGTGCCGAACAGATTGTTCACCACCAGCCGGGCAATGCGGTGCTGCTGCCAGGCGTTGAGATCCACCACGCTCTGCCAGTAGGCCGCAACCTCATGCAGCCCGTAATGACCGCAGAGATACACCAGATTAAGGATATCTTTCTGAAAACAACTGCCGCCGAAGCCTGGTCCTGCCTGCAGGAATTTGGGACCGATGCGTGAATCGGTGCCGATCGCACGCGCCACCTCACGCACATCGGCGCCGGTCGACTCGCAGAAGGCAGCGATGCTGTTGATCGAACTGATCCGCTGCGCCAGAAAGGCATTGGCAGTGAGCTTGGAGAGCTCACTGCTCCACAGATTGGTGCGCAGGATCCGATCCTCGGGAACCCAATGGGCATACACCGAGGCCAAAGCCTCGATCGCCTGAGGGTCATCGCCACCGATCAAGACGCGATCCGGCTGCTCCAGATCTGGCACGGCTGTGCCTTCTGCCAAAAATTCTGGATTGGAGAGCACTGAAAAGGTTTTGCACTCCGCTTCACCCTGCGCTGCTTGAAGAATGGCCTGCACCGTGGCCGCGGTGCGCACCGGCAAGGTGCTCTTCTCCACCACGATCGTGTGTCCCTGGGCGTGGGCCGCCACCGAGCGAGCCGAGGCCTCCACCCAGCGCAGATCACTGGCTTGGCCCGCCCCCAAACCCTTGGTTTTGGTGGGGGTGTTCACCGACAGGAACACCATGTCGGCGGCGGCGATACCTGCCTCCACCTCAGTGCTGAAGAAGAGGTTGCGGCCCCGGCAACGCCCCACCACCGCATCAAGGCCAGGCTCGTACACCGGTAACCGGCTCAGGTCGGCATCGTTCCAAGCAGCGATGCGCTCGGCGTTGAGGTCCACCACCGTCACCTGGACACCAGGGCACCGGTCGGCGATCACGGCCATGGTGGGCCCGCCCACATAGCCAGCACCGATGCAGCAGATCGTGCGAATGGCTGGAACGCTGCCGGTCACGCGATCAGGCAAGAAGATGCCCGCAAATTAAGCGAAGCGCCTCAGCAGCTCCTCGCGGCTGAGCCGTTGTTCGGGATCAGGGGCCTCACCGGCGGCCCCGCGCAGATCCTTCAACACCACCACACCGGCCTCGGCTTCGCTATCGCCAATCACTACAGCCCAGCGGGCACCGGCTCGATCCGCCCGCTTGAACTGCTTGCCGAAGGCAGCGCCCGTGAGATCCAACTCCACCGCATGGCCCGCCTGGCGCAGCTGCCTGGCGAGCTGTAAAGCCAGCGGTTCAGCCCGTTCACCGCGACTCACCACGTAGATCTCAGGCGCTGCCACGGAGGCAGGCTCCACCTGTGCAAGCAGGATCGCCAGGCGCTCCATCCCCAGAGCCCATCCGATCGCGGCGGTCGCGGGGCCACCCAACTGCTCCACCAAGCCGTCGTAACGCCCGCCCCCACACACCGTGGCCTGGGCCCCCAGCTGCGTGGAGGTGATTTCAAACGCCGTATGGCTGTAGTAATCCAGGCCGCGCACCAAGCGCGGGTTGAGCTGAAAGGGGATCCCGAGCAGCGTGAGGCCGTCTCTGACGCGGGCGAAGCGATCGCGGCTCTCCGGGCTCAACGCCTCGGCCAGCGTGGGTGCGCCTGCCAACAGCGCCTGGGTGTCGGGGTTCTTGGAATCGAGAATCCGCAATGGATTGCGCTGCAAACGGTCCTGGGAATCGGGATCCAATTGATCCGCGCGTTCGCTCAACCAGGCCACCAACTGCTCGCGGTAGCGGGCCCGATCGTCGCTGCTGCCTAGGGAATTGAGCTCAAGGGCCAACCCCTGCACGCCGAGGTCGGCCAGGAGATCCCAGGCCACGGCGATGGCTTCCACATCGCTGCGGGGATCGGCAAACCCCAGCATCTCGAGGCCAATCTGGTGAAACTGCCGCTGCCGGCCAGCTTGGGGCCGCTCATAGCGGAACATCGGCCCTCCATACCAAAGGCGCTGCGGACCCTGGCTCAGCAGGCCGTGCTGGATGGCAGCGCGCACCACCGAAGCGGTGCCCTCGGGCCGCAATGTGCAGCTGCGCTCGCCGCGATCCACAAAGGTGTACATCTCCTTGCCCACCACGTCGGTGGCTTCGCCGATGCCACGGGCAAACAGCTCGGTGGCCTCCAGCACAGGCGTGCGGATCTCCTCAATCGCGGCGCGCGCGAAGTGAGCACGGGCCGTGGCTTCAATCCGCTGCCAGAGCGGGGTGGACTGGGGGAGCAGATCCACCATCCCCCGCAGGCTCTGCAGTTTCTCCACACCCGCTCTTGCACTGGAGCCATCTTGCGGGATCGCGGACCACTGCCCTTAACCTCAAGGCCTGCGAGGTATGGCTCTGGGTTGGCGCGTCTACTGATCACGGGTGGCGCGGGCTTCATCGGCAGTCACACCGCTCTGGTGCTGCTGGAGGCGGGCCATGAGCTGGTGGTGCTCGACAACTACGCCAACAGCTCGCCGGAGGCACTGCGGCGGGTGTTGGAGCTTGCGGGGCCCGAAGCGGAGGGCCGCCTCCAGGTGATCGAGGGCGACATTCGCCGCAGCACCGATCTAGACCGGGCGTTTGCGGCGGGCGCCTCCCCAGGAGCGGGCGTGGAGGCGGTGATTCACTTCGCCGGCCTCAAAGCCGTGGGGGAATCGGTGGCTGAGCCGCTGCGCTACTGGGACGTGAATGTGAATGGCAGCCAACGCCTGCTGGCGGCCATGCGCGCCCACGGCTGCCGCACCGTGGTGTTCAGCAGCAGCGCCACCCTCTACGGCTATCCAGAGGCGGTGCCCATCCCGGAAAGTGCGCCGATCAGGCCGATCAATCCCTACGGCCACACCAAAGCAGCGGTGGAGAAGATGCTCAGCGATGTCGCCGCCAGCGAGGCGGGTTGGCGCATCGCCTGCCTGCGTTATTTCAACCCGGTGGGCGCCCATCCCAGCGGCCGCATCGGCGAAGACCCCAACGGCATTCCCAACAATCTGTTCCCCTTCATCAGCCAAGTGGCCGTGGGCCGGCGGGAGCAGGTGCAGGTGTTTGGCGGCGACTGGCCCACGTCCGATGGCAGCGGCGTGCGGGACTACATCCATGTGATGGACTTGGCGGAAGGCCACTTAGCCGCGCTGAATACGCTGCTGGCCGGTGGCGATCAGCTGCTGCAACTGAACCTGGGCAGCGGGCACGGTCATTCCGTTCTGGAGGTGATTGAGGCCTTTGGCCGCGCCTGCGGCCGATCCATCCCGCATCAGATCACGCAACGGCGCAGCGGCGATGCCGCTATCACCGTGGCCGACCCCAGCGAGGCCAAGCGGCAGCTGGGCTGGCAAACCAGGCGCAACCTCCACGACATCTGCCAAGACGGCTGGCGCTGGCAGCACAGCAACCCCGGGGGCTATGCCACATGAACACCATCCAACCGCTCCTGCAACGGGGGCTGACAGCCCTGGATCCGTGGCTTGATGCAGTCTTTCCCGTTGCCACTGCGCTGATCTGCGCCAAACAACGGCTCGCTGGCTACAGCCTGCTTGTGATCTACCTGACACTGCGCCTGCTCCAACGCAGTGACAAAGAACCATGGCGCTGGATTCTGATCAGCCTCCTAGTGGTGAATGCAGGGCTGATCATTGAAGACCGCGATTTCAAGCCCGGCGGCCCTTCTGATTATTTGTCCATCGCCCTGAGCTTTGCAGCAGGCTTCCAACGCACAGGACGCCAGTGGCGAGCAAGCCTGACGTGGATGGCCCTTAGCGCACTCCCGCTTCTAGCGATGTCAATAGCGGCAGGAGACAATTTCATTCAGATCAACTCATCATTTACCGGCTTCAATATCAACCGACTAGGCTTCTTGGCCGGATTGCTTAGCATCTTTTCTTACAGCCTTTTAAGACTCAGCGCAACTCGCCCAAGCCGCATCCTTGCAACAACCCTCCTCGTTGCAGGCTGCGCCGAAGCGTTACTCACGCAATCGCGTGCAGCCATCGCCGTCCCGGCCATCACCATCGCAATCGATCAAACCTCCAGAATTCATTGGACCACAAAAAGACTAGCTGTGGCCACCGCGGCATTTGGACTCATCGCAGCGGCCACCCTTAACAGCTGGTACGGAACAACAGCCGACTCCAGGAACAGAATGGGCGATGAAAATCGAATCACAACCATCCGATGCTGGATCACAAATACAGCCGAGACAAATAAGAAACTGATCCTTGGCCAGGGCTACGGCAAAGCAGCAAGAGCCAAGTGTGGACCCGATCAAATTGAGGGCTTGATCAAACGCGACAAGCCCCTCTCTCACGCTCACAACCTCTTTGTTCAGCTTTTCGCCGAGACAGGGTTTCCTGGTTTTGCCCTTGCGACTGGCCTTACCATTAAGGCTTTCCTAAAGGCATGGCAAACAAACGCAGGGAGCCAATACTCCGCCGTGCGGCCACTATTGATTTACCTTATGGCCATGGCTATGGTTTCCACGTGGCACACGATGTTGATTAACCAGGTACTTGTGGGCTACAGCTTGGCGATGCTTACCGCAAGGGAGTCCGACTCTGATGCTGTAATCGAATCCATTCCAGCAGCACAGCCAACCTGAGGCGCCACACCAAACTGAGCAGCAGCCCGCGCCGCCGCCAACCGAGCGGCTGATAGCGGCCAACACGCACGCTCTCAGAGATCAAAGGTCTTAACGACTGAGCCAGCACCTTCAACCGTGCGAAGGGGTGATCACCGGCTAACGACAAGCGCCCCCCCACAATGCGTCGCTGCTTGCGCACCAATTCGCTCCAATCCCGGGCCGGATGGCGCACAACGGCGGCGCCCGCAAACAGCAGTTGGGCCCCAGCCGCAACGGCGCGATGACAAAACTCACGATCACCGCCGGAATGGGTGCGGCGATGGAAACCCTCCAGATTCTGAAAGCAAGCCTGGCTCACCAGCAAATTGGCCGTCACGCCAAAACCAGCACGACGCACCGTGCGCGCTTGATCAAAACCAAGGATTTGATCGAGTTGCTCACCGGGTGAGGGATAGCCAGGAGCTTGCGGCTCCAGCACAATCCGCCCTGCTACAAGCTTCGGCGGCTGCGCTCGCCACTGCAACGCCACCACGCCGGCAGCAATCCAGTCGGGATCGGGCTGGCAATCGGCGTCGGTGAAGGCCAACACATCCACATCCCAATCCAATGCAGCCTGGTTGCGGGCTCCATAGGAGCCGGGGTGGCGGTGCACAATCACCTCCAGCGGCAACGGGAAACTCGGCTGGGAAGGCCAGTCGGTGGAACCGTTATCCACAACGCGAACCCGCAGCCGCTCGGATGGATAGGTCTGCCGAGCCATGGCTTGCAAGCAGAGCTGCAGGCGAGACCAGTCGTTGTAAACCGGCACCACGATGCCGACCAGGGGTAACGGGTCTGGCGCCACCATCACCGGCACTCCAGGTCTCGCAAACGCTCGGCGCGCAACTGACGCAGTCGCTCTCCGATCGCCGGGCCGGGCCGCAGGCCCGACGCCAATAACTCCTGGGCCGTCGTGGCGGATTGCACGTGCCGCCAGCGCAGCCACCAACGCAACAGCGGCCGGCGCAACAGCCCACCACAGGCAAGAACCAAAGGCACCACATGCTCGGGATCCGGCTGCTGTTCGATCCAAGCCGTCCACTGGGCCGGCGTCCACCCATGGAGCTGCTCTACAGGCAGTGCAGCGGCATGGCGACGCAACTGCACCACACCCTTAAGCCAGCGCTGATGGCGATGGGGCACCTGCAGGCGTTGGGCCAGGGCGACAGGGTCCTCAGCACAGGCGATCAACACCGGCAACAGCGGTAATTCCCAACGCGTGGCCCGTAGCAAAGCCAGCCGCCAACGGCGGTTGCGCTGCAGCCCGGGATCCAATAACACCAATCCTCCCCATGCCTGCAAACGATCGAGGGCCACGAGCCAGGGCTCCCGCTCGAGCAGCAACTCCAACTCCATGCGCAGCCGCGTCCCCAGAGCAGCGGGCACCAACTGCGCCAACGCACCTGGCCTCCAGCCCCAGGGCCAAGCCTGGAGCACGCGGCGGGCCTGCTGCTCAGCACTCGGGTCCAGCTCGAAGCAAAGCCGAGCGGCATATCGGGCTGCCCGAATCAGCCGGGTGGGATCGTCGACAAGGCTGTTGGCATGCAACAAGCGCAAGCGGCGCGCCGCCAGATCCTGCTGGCCGTGATGGGGGTCCAACAGCACAACCCCGTCGGAGCCGGCGCCCAGCACCAGGGCAATGGCGTTCACACTGAAATCGCGCCGAGCCAGATCGTCATCGAGGCTGCCGGGTGACACCAGCGGGTTCTCGGCCGGACTCGGGTAAAGCTCCTGCCGGGCGGAGGCCACATCCAACAGCCACGTTTCGGCATCGGGCAGCTGCAGCTCTACCTCCACAGTGCCAAAGCTGCCGTGCTCCCGAAAGCCACAGCGGCTGCCAGGCGGCAGCCGGGCTGGCAGGCGCTCCACCAACTCCATCGCCCGGCCTTCCACCACCAGATCCAAGTCAGGCAAACCGCGCCAGGGGTCGCGGTGCTGATGGTGCAGGAGCAGATCCCGCACAGCACCACCGACGAGTGCCAGCCGACGGCCTTCCGCGGCTTGCACAAGGGCTGTGATCAGCGCAATCGGAACCTCAGGGATCTGCATCAGCGCTCAATCCGCCGGCAGAGAACAGCGCAAGAGCTCCTTGCGCAAGGCCGCAAGCCAAGGCTGCTGCATCTGAAGATCGAGCAGGTCATTAAGAGGGACCGTGTCGGGCCACCGATCCGCTGGCAACGGTTCAACTGCGCTGCTTGAGGCCGAATCCGGTGCCGGCAAGTGCACCGCGAAGGTATCCGCCAGCCAGTCAAGATCCTCCTGATGACGGGCATGAATCAACGCTTCCGCAGCAGGGGCGATCGCGACCGGTGTGCCAAGCGCAGGGTCACGTGCTTGCAAACGCGTGAGCCGGTTCCACGTAGCCCAAAGAGCCTGACTACGGCGCCAAGTGCCATCAGCGGAGCGAGCCGGGAAGCGCTGCATCAACTCCTGCATGGCGATGAGTGCCTCCGCCCGCACGGATTCGTTCACACCGACGGGAGCGCGACCAAACGGCATCGGAGCGCAGTCGGTGAGTTGTCCATCGATGGTCTCGCACAGATCCTGCACCACACAGCCCTGATGGAGCTGGGTTCGATCGAAAGGCCGCACGATGAGCGCTTCACCGAAGACCGTGCGCCAAGCCTCCAGGCGTTGACGAAAGCGATAGGTCCAACGCTGCGGGCGAAACCGGCGAAAGTTGGTCGACAGCCTGGCGTGTTGCTGCAGAGCAGAGCGGTACAACGACACCGGCGAACGCACATAGGCCACCACCAGACAGCGGCTAACACCGAGATCCAGCCAGTCGCGCCGTAGCTGCTCGATCAAGTCAGCACTGAAGGCCCAGAGATATTCGCTGGAGAGGAAAACCGCCCTGGGCTTGGAGCGCCAACGCGGCTGAAGGCGACGAGCTAACAGCTGGCGATAGCGCGCAGTGTCGCGCTCAAAGCGATGCGGATTGGCCTGCCGCCGTTGTGCCCAGACACGCGGCAGATCATCGGGAGACTGGTAGAGCGCTGCGATACACCCCGCGGGTTCGGGCTGCCGATAGGGGTTGGAGGGAAGCACGCACCACGCATCCGAACGGCGGCGCCAGCGCTGCGGCCGAATCGCCGACTGAATCGCGGAGGAGCCGGTCTTCGGCGAACCGATATGCAGCACCAGCGTGGTCATAGGGGCTGAATCGGCGCCAAGCGCGGATCGAGAATCTTGGGGCCCATCCCCTCAAATTTCACGGCGATCGAGATTTTTTCGCCGCTGCCAAACAGATGCGTGACATGCCCTTCACCAAAGGAGCTATGGATCAATCGATCGCCCACGGCCCAGACCTTGCCGGAGCCAGCGGCAACGCGACGACGCACGGCATTGGCCGGCTGTGCCGCATCTCCGCCAGCACGAACCCGCTCACTCTCGGCACGATCAACGCGGGTGAGACGGTCCAAACGATTCTCCCTCCGCAGGGCAGCGCCACCGCTGCGGGGTAGGTCACCCTGCACAAGTTCTTCCGGCAACTCCGAGAGAAACAAGGAAGGCACAGCCGGCTCACGCATCCCACCCCAGAGGCGGCGCTCACTGGCGTGGGATAAGAACAAGCGCTCTTTGGCACGGGTGATGCCGACATAACAAAGACGACGCTCTTCTTCCATCGCCGCTGGATCGTCCAAGGAGCGGTAACTGGGGAATAGACCCTGCTCAAGCCCAACCAAGAACACAACAGGGAACTCCAACCCCTTGCTCGCATGCAGCGTCATGAGCGTGACGCGATCCTGCTCTGTGTCTTTGCTGTCCGCGTCGCTGGCTAGAGCGGCAGAAGCCAGGAAATCATCGAGAGACCCCTCTTCGTTTTCCTCCTGGTATTGAAGAGCCGCATTCACCAATTCATTCAAGTTGCGCCTGCGGTCTTCGGCCTCATCCGTACCGGCAGCAATCAACTCAGCCAGATAACCGCTCTGTTCCATCACCACTTGCACCAGCTCCGAAGGTGGCGCCGTCTCCGCACGGGCTTGCAACGAACGAATCAGCTCGCTGAATTGCAGAAGGCCTTTGGCAGAACGCCCCCCCAAGGAACGCACCGCTTCGGGATCACTCACCACATCCCAGAGAGGAATCCCGAGCTGATTGGATGCATCGCTCAAACGCTCGATGGTGGTTTTACCAATCCCGCGCTTTGGAGTATTGAGCACCCGGAGAAGGCTGACCGTATCGGCTGGATTCACCAGCAATTTCAAATAACCAAGAATGTCTTTAATTTCACGTCGATCATAAAAGCGGAGTCCCCCCACCACCACATAAGGAATGCCCCAACGGACCAGCGACTCCTCCATGGCACGACTCTGAGCATTCGTGCGATACAGCACTGCCATATCGCGCCAGCCCAGATCGGGGTTGGCGGCTTCCAGCATGCGCATGCGGTGCACAACCGCCTCAGCTTCAGCAATCTCATCGTCGCAACGGGTGAGGGTAATGAGCTCACCATCACCACGCGTTGGCCGCAGGACCTTATCAATCCTCTCTGTGTTATGAGAAATCAGCGCATTCGCCGCCTCCAGGATCGTGGCAGTGGAGCGGTAGTTTTCCTCCAGTTTCACCATGGTGCGCGTGGCATCATCCGGCGCTCCATCGCCGAAATCATCCTGAAAGCCCATCAGGATGGTGAAGTCGGCCGCTCGGAAGCTATAAATACTTTGATCGGCGTCCCCGACAACAAACACGGAACGACCTTGCCAGTCTGCAAAGTCGGCCGGATCACGGCCGTCGGCAACAAGGAGTTTGATCAGCTCATACTGCGTGCGATTCGTATCTTGGTACTCATCCACCAGAACATGCTTGAAACGGCGGTGCCAGTAATGACGAACCTCCTCATTCTGACGCAGCAGCTGTACAGGAAGCAGCAATAGATCGTCAAAGTCGAGGGCATTGTTGGCAGCGAGAGCCCTGCGATAACGCCGATACGTTTCAGCCATGAGCTTGCCACGCTGGCCACCCGCATCAGCCTCGAGCTGCTCTGGCATCCAACCCTGGTTTTTAGCGTTACTAATGGCCCAACGAACCTTTTTGGGCTCAAAACGCTTGGGGTCTAAGCCAAGTTCTTGCGTGACAATTTCCTTAACCAGGCTCTGCGTATCACCTTCATCGTAAATCGAGAATTGACGAGTCCAGGTTAAACCCTCTGGATCGCGGAACTTATCGATATCGAAACGCAAAAGGCGCGCAAACAACGCGTGAAACGTACCAATCCAAAGATCTTTGATGACATCGCGATAGATCCTGGAGCGGAGCTGACGCTGGTCAACCGCAGGCAAGGTGCTCCAGGGCTGGCCAAACTGACTTTGAGCCAACTTCTGGGCGAGCAACAATTCCAGCCGCTCCTTCATCTCTCGAGCCGCCTTATTGGTGAAGGTGACCGCTAACAATTCCGCTGGGTCCACCCCATGCTGACCAATCAGATGGGCGATGCGATGGGTGAGCGCACGCGTTTTACCGCTACCCGCACCAGCGACCACCAGCAACGGACCCACGTGATGGTCAACGGCTCGGCGCTGAGCATCATTCAGTCCAGCAAGGAACCCCTGCGCCATCAAACAGCCGCTCCACCTGCTTCGGACCCTACTCCCTTCATCGGATTACCAGCGCCATGACGCAGCCGAGGCGGCCGCGGGATCAGAGCGGAGGTCGTCGTAGATCGGCGCCAGTCGATCTCTCAGTCTTAACAACTGGTCCTCACTCAGAGCATCGCCAACGCCAGGGTTCAGTCGCTTGTCAAAAACAGCTTCATGGCGGGGGAGACCAAGCCAATCACAAAGACTATCCATACAGTCTTGGTTAAAGAGGTCTTCATAAATCAGAAAGCGGCAGCGCTCAGCAAGACCCAAATCGCGCAGCGTCTTCAGTGTGTAGCGGTAATCAGAACGAATGTAAATCGGGCTGGACGAATCAACACGTTCCAGCAGATCGTCGAGCTCAATATCCTTATCGACACGCCGCCGCGCATGGCGAAGATGCGAAGCCGCGCGATCCGTCGGATCACGCATGAGAAAAATAAACCGCACATCCTGCGTCAGCGAAGCCATCTGGGCGTAAGCCTTGGAGGGCAGATGCGCATAGGACGGTGAGATTTCACCGAAATGCAACTGGTTTCCTAGTCGTTCGGCGAAAAAGCTCAGGTAAGCATCGGTCGTTGTAATGCGACCCAACTGCGCAAGGGCACGCAGGCGGTCAAAACGCTCTCGCTCAGCATCAGTCTGATCGAGCCGAGGAGGCTTCACACCATAGGAGAGAACAATTCTCTCCATCCGCCAAATGCGGTATGCGTTTCCAGGCTTATAGATATAGCCGGGATAAAGAGGATTGTCGGGATAGAGAGAGGCAAAGGTATTCATCTCCTTGATCGGAGAGTGAAAGAAATGAGGGTGACCGCCCAAATAGTCGGAAAGCCATGTCGTACCCGACTTCATGGCCCCTAGCCCGAGCACGAGTTGGCGCTGAGCCAAGGGAAGTGGTGGTGGAGCAGGCTTGCCGCGGACAACCCGCTTGATCACGCTGCGCAGAGAGTCGGGGAGTATCGCCATCGGGAAAACGCGTCTTACGGTGTGGTTGAAGAACCTGCGATACCAGCCAGCAGGTCAGCATCCGGAGCTCCACAGCTCCGATCAACGGCTTGCAATGTGGCGAAGATCGCTGTGATGCGGGATCGGTAGCGTTTCATCTGGGCACCAGCCTGCTCTAAAGAACCATTGGCAACGCCAGAGGTGAGGCGAACCACAGAAGCAGAAGCATATTGATAGGCATGGCGATCGGTGGAGCGAGCTGAAGAGTCCGGATGCCAGTCGAGGGGTGCCCATGCACACCAAGGACCAGGCACGCCTAGCCGGTTGAGCAGGCTGGTCTTATCACGGACGCCATAGGGATAAGCCTCATCAAATTGCTCAACGGCATCGAAGCGAAAAGCAATCTGCGGTTCTTCCCGATGCGTGGGGGTGACATCGAGTTGTTCCAGATCACTCGCCTCAACCTGCCGACGCATGGGCACAACCAGGTATGGAGCGCCAGGAGACGACAGAAGATCGGCTTGAAAAGCCTCAAAAACGGGGCGGGTCAGGAAGCAACTCCCATCCAGCACGAACGTCCAATCCGAAGCCATCCTCCCAAGTGCCAATCCCTGGTTACGGGCACCATTAATGTTCATGAGGTAACGAATTTTTTCGCCACAGGCCCAAATCCGCTCACGATCCTGACAGAACGGATCCTTGAGCGCAAATTCAGAGGAAGAGAAATAATCTAAGCCTCCAAAGAGCTCCGGCCGATAGCGCAGAGATTGATAAGCCGCCGGATCAAATGCAATCACCTCACAAACATGACCAGCCTGCCGGATCAGCTCAACGGCCTCAGACTGAAGCTCGGCATCAATAAAGCGATTCAGAACGAATAACTTTTGCCAACCGAACGGATTTGCTTCCCGCTGGAGGATGGTTTTAAGGTTGGCAACAGCCTGACCACTCTGCTGTCTGGGAAATAAATCATTGCCGATGATCCGGCAAAGAGTGACAGTCGGCAGCTCCGCATGCTGACCCTCCAGCGCCCAGTCGCCTCGTGAAAGGGTCCAACGACGCTTGATCTCACGCTCGGCGCGAAACGGAAGCGAGCCATACCAAGCCTTTCGCAGACGCGCCCGCGTGGGGAACAACTGGGTCAGACGATAAGGAAGCCACATGATCAGCGGACAACTGCGTTGACAGCCCGCCTCAAAGAGGCTTTGACCTGACGCATTTGATTATAGATGCGCAACGACATCGTTTCCACCTCGGGCACCGTAGCCTTGGCAATGTGTTGGTAATGGGCCAGGGCCTCGCTCAGAAGTAGAGGCAGCTGAGAATAATCAACGCAATCTGGGTATCCCGATGGATCAGCCAATAAGACAGCTCCAGCATCCAGCCCATAACGTTGAACGATGCGCTCATTCATCGGCCGATAGCGATTCTGAAACACCTCCGCCTCGTGCCGTGCAACCGTGCGGGGCTGACCGGTCACTTCCTCCTCAACGCAACGCTGCAGGCGGCGATAGGCATCATTGCGCATACCAGAAGAGAACTGAACAGGATAAACCTGATTCAAGGTCGCAAGGATGTACTGGGCTTCGGCACTCAACGCCGAATTATGTCGACCCAAAGAATTCACATGCACCTGAGACGCCAGCCCAAGAAGCCGAACCAAAACATCCACCGGACGATCCGCCCCATAGAAAAACACGCGCAGCTCTGCACCGGGAACACGCTCAAAGCGCTCGAGAATGGATTCGAAGTTATAGAAGAACAGATCATCACTAAGCTCTCTCTGATCCGGAACCTTCAGGAAGTTACAAGGCGAGTAGTCCACAAACAAATTGGAAAACTCAGAATGGCCGGACCTCAGAATCGAACTGAAGCGACTGAGAGCCAGTTGATCTTGCCGTCGCAAAAAGATGACGAACCGAATAGTATCGACATACTGACGCAGCTGACCAACAAGCCGGTCAATCTCAGACGCAGTTGACAAGCGGCTCGAAATCAGCTCTGACGTAATCAGCAGCGTGTGCCAATCGGGCGGGGCCCGACGAAGCTCCGAATCAAGGTATGCGAAAACATGCTTTCGAAAGCGATGCTCCGAAAGGCCAGAAACGAATAGCTGATGGCTTTTGATATTATCGATAACACCATCGTCCAGGCAAGCCGAAACAAGCTTGGTGTGATTGGGATAGCCAATCGAAGTTGGCATGAAAATCCCAGCCTGCTGAATGCACTGGCGATTGGAGGCAAGCCACCGCTGGATCGCCGTCGATCCTGTCTTTTCAAGACCGATATGAACGAGGGCGGTGCGCTTCATCATCAATCAATCATACGCCAGCCAGCAGATGGTCTAAAACCTGCATCATGAGGTGAGTGCGGCCACGATAACTGCAATGCTCTGGAATTTGAGAAAGGGGCACAACGGCTTGATTCCGCCGCTCCTTGGAACCAAGCAAATAATCAATAGCTCCAATAAAATCATCACGCGATCTGCACAGGCGCGCAAGGTTGCCATAATCCTGAAGGGCTGGCAGCTCAGTTGACACGATCGGCACACCAGCAGCCATGTACTCAAAGAACTTCATCGGAAACATCGAGCGCGTGTAGTCGTTGATTGGACATGGCAACAGAGCCAGATCAAAACCCCGCAGATAACAAGGCAGTTCCGCATAAGGCCTTGGACCAAAGAAGTGCACATTTGGAAGGCTCTCCACGCGCTGAAGGTCGGTTGATGGATCACCTTCACCAAGCCTTCCAATCAGAATAATCTGACAATCGGGGCGAGCTTTCGCCAGCTCAAACAAAAGATCAACGTCGAGTTTATAGGCACTAACAGCTCCAATAAAACCCAGACGGGGCCCCTTTGGCAACGCCAGTAAATCAGATGCGATCGGCATCCTGTGCTCACGGGCCTGGGCGAAGAAATCGAGATCCGCGACGTTCGAATCGTAACGAATTCGTGCGTTAAAGGCCGAACGGGTTCGCAGCAACTCAAGCGAGGTCACAAACACCTGGTCGCTGCAGCGACAAAGGCGCTCCTCCTCCTGCACAATCAATGCGGCTGGCATGCAGGGCTGAGCCGCAAGATCATCCACGCAGTGATATACAAGCTGTTGATAGTGGGATTGCGGCAGTGTGATCAGCAATCCCGAAAGCGGGTTGTAAGTCCAAAGCAGATCAGCCTTGAAGCGAAGCACGCGGCGCCAAACTTCAAGCCAGAAAGAAAACAACCAACGATTCAGCTCACGCTTCCAGCCTGAATGCGCTGCAGGAATCAACAGGGGTGACCAAACCCAAATGTTCTCCGCTACACGACGGGGAGGCTTGAGACCACGGCGTAAGCGTCGCCAGATTCTGCCGAGATCCTGGCCCTCGAAGCGCGGTGGCCTCAGACCCACGGATTCCACGTACAGCACACGATGGCCCAGTTGAGCCATGGCCATGGCTACATGCTGCTTGTTCGTCCAGAACGGATGATCCCAGTCGGCCGTTGCCAGCAACACAACATCTCTGGGCCTGCTGGTGCTCGTGGGATCCCGACTCATTCCTGCTGAATCGCAAAACGACCCTCGAGCTGGGTCAGGTCCTTGAAGCTGTCGGAACGCTCTCGCAGCTGGTCAAACGTGCCGGATGCCTTGAGCCGCCCTGCCTCAAATTCAAAAATCCGATCGCAACGCTCAATCGTGGATAGCCGATGGGCGATGACCACCGTGGTACAGCGACGGGCAACAATTTCAAGCGCTGCAATCACTTCTGACTCCGTGCGGTTATCCAGAGCACTGGTGGCCTCATCCAACAGCAAAAACTCAGCCTTGCGGTAAAAGGCGCGAGCCAAAGCCAGGCGCTGACGCTGGCCACCCGAGAGGTGTAAACCATCGCGACCAACAGGGGTGTAGAGACCGTATGGGAGGCTGGAGACCACATCCTGCAGCTGAGCCGCTTCGAGGGCTTCCCAAACGCGATCCTGATCAACCTGCATCGGATCTTCTGCAAAAGCAATGTTTTCAAGAACACTGCCCCGCAAAAACGACACGATCTGCGGCACGTACGCGCAACACGACTGCCAAGCCCGCAGATCATCTGGCTCCACCACAAGACCATCAATCTCGAGGGCACCCTGTTGGGGGGTGAGCAGGCCTAACAGCAGGTGGGCCGTCGTGCTCTTACCACTACCGGTGCAACCCACCAGCGCGACGCGGGAACCCACAGGAATCGTGAGGTTGAGGCCTGAGATCACCGGCTCATCCCGGCCTGGATAGCTGTAGCTCACATCATGCAAACGAATCGAGCGCCTCGGCCTGATGCCCTCCGGACTGATCCCCGCTGAAGCCAATCCAAGCGCCATCCCCGTTGGTTCAGGCAGCGCCATAAAACCGAGCACACTGGTGAGGTTGGGCAGAGATGCGCGCAAGCGGGTCAGAGCCTTGAACAGCTCGTTCATGGCTGGGGTGATGCGCTGAGAAGCCAGCGCAAGCGTGGCGAGGAACGGAATGATCTGCTTCAGGTCTCCCACACTCCCCTTACCCAAGAGGGCGGGCAATGCACCAAAAGAAAAAATCAGGGTGATCCCAACAGGCTCGATAATTTGCTTCGGCAAGTTAGGAAGGAAATTATTAAGCGCTTCTACGCGCTTTGCCTTTCGCGAATCCACTCCGAAAGCCCGCTTAAAGAAGGGCTCTGCCGATGAGAGATGAATCTCACGAATCACATTCATCGACTCAAAGAAGCCCTGCTTCATGGCCGAGGCCAAGCGCAACTTCTGCGACGATGCACGCCTGAGATATGGAGTTAGCAACACCGAAAAACCACCATACGCGATCACCAGGCAGAAAAAGAGTGCCATCGCGTACCAGCGGCCAACATAAATCAGGCCAGCAAACAAGAAGAAAACCGTGATTAGGGCCGACTGCAAGTGCAGCAATGGCGAAAAAACACCCTTGACGACGTGCGTTACGTTAGACAGCAACTGGGTCGCAAGCTTCTTATCATTTTTGCCGATATGAAACTCATAGGGCTGCGACAAAATGCGGGCATAGATTGTTTCCGTCAGCCACAGCCAGAGCTGACCTGTCATCCGCTCCTGCAAACCCAGCACGAGCAGCTTGGAGAGTGATCTCAGCCAGGAAAACAGGATAAAAAGAGCAATCAGCCAAAGAGCCTGATCGAGGCGATCACCCTGAAGAAACGGCAAGGACGGAATGCCTTGGCGCAGCCGAGTGCCCAACAGGGTGGACATCATCCAGGCCACCACCGCAATCGATGCGGCATCCAGGATGCCTGGCACCACTGAGATGGGCAACAGGAAAAGAATGCGGCGCCTCAAATGGGGCGGCAATTGACCGGCCAACTGGACCACCTGCTGCAGCGTCTTGCTTGGAAGCTGCGCCATCCAGCCCGGGATCCCCTGTCTAGGACCACGCTATGTGGCCAAGGCGAAAGCCGTCGCCAAGGCAAGGCCAGCCAGCCAACCGATCGCCCCAGCAGGACTTCAGTGGCCTGCCAAACCGATGGCGTGATCGTCTAGACGCACCAGCTCTTCAAAGGTGGCGGAAGAGCTCTGCAACTCGTCAACACTGCTATAAGCCCTGATGCCACCATCCACCAACTCCACGATTCGATCGCAACGACTCACCGTGCTCAGCCGATGGGCCACCACCAAGGTGGTGCAGCGGCGGCCCACCAGCTCCAAGGCATCGATCACCTCAGATTCCGTGCGGTTGTCGAGGGCACTGGTGGCCTCATCCAGTACCAGGAAGCTGGAGCGGCGATAAAAAGCCCGGGCTAGGGCAAGGCGCTGCCGTTGCCCACCTGATAAGCGCAGCCCATCGTCGCCAACGGGACTTTGGAGCCCGAACGGCAACTGGGCCACAAAGTCATCGAGCCGTGCCGCCTCGAGCGCCTCCCAGACGCGGTGCTCATCCACGTGCTCCATGAGCTCGCCGAAGGCCACGTTGTCCAGGATGGTTCCGTGCAGCAAATGGATCGACTGGGGAACGTGAGCGCAGTTGGCCTGCCAGGCCGGCACCTCCAAATCGTCCACGGGAATACCGTCGAGCTCAAGGGCCCCCTGCTGAGGACTGAGCAAGCCAAGCAGCAGATGGGCTGTGGTGCTTTTCCCGCTGCCCGTTGTGCCGACCAGAGCCACACGGGCACCAACAGGGATGGTGAGGTCCACCCCTTTGAGCACCCAGTCGTGCGACTGGGGGTAGCGGAACCACACATCGCGCAAGCGCACGAAATGACGGGGAGCGACTCCCGCAGGAGATGGCACGCCCGGGGTGCGCAGGGTGGGACGCTGCTCGGGCAAGGACAGCAGCTCCACCACATCCCCCAGCAAAGGCAGCGAGCCGCGAATGCGGGTCACGGCCCGAAACGCGTCTTGAAGCGGAGGGGTCAACCGCAGAGCAGCCACGGAAATCATCGCCAGGAAGGGCAGGATCTGCTGCACCCGCTGGGGGTTACCGCTGAGCAGCGCCGGCAGGGCCCCGATCGCAAAGATCACCGTGATGCCCAGCGGCTCAATCAAGCCACGCGGCAGCTCAGGTAACCATTCAGCCAACCAGATGCTCTGCCTGGAGAGTTCGGTGGAGCGCCCGAAAATCGATTGGAAGTGGGGTTCGCTGCTGGTGAGCTGGATATCGCGAACCGCATCAATGGATTCGAGCAACACCTGAGATGAGCGGCTCTCCATCGCCACCCGCACGGAGCTGGCTGCACGCAACCGCGGGGTCACGCTCAGTGAAACAAGCACGTAAGCCAGCACCAACCCCAACACCAGGGCAACGGAGAGCCAGCGGCCCACCCAGAGAATCCCGATGGAGAGCAAGGCGATGGAGGCAACGCCGCTGATCAACTGCAGGATCGGCGTGATCACATTCACCGCCAGGTGATTGAGATTGGCCAACACCCGCGCACTGAGCTCAGCTGAGCCCGACTCCAGATGAAACAGCAGGGGTTGCCTCAGTAGTCGGGCGTAAATCTGATCCGAAAGATCGCGCCAGATCCGCGCTGCCAGGCGTTGCTGCCGCAGTCTCAAGGCAAGCTTCGACGCCGACGCCAACCAGCAGGCGAGCACAAAACCACCGATCAGCCACAGGCTCTGATCCACAGCCTCAGCACCAACCGATGGCCGAAGCCCCGTCTGACCCACGAGCGAACCGGTGAGCTGGGCAATCAACCAGACACAAGCCAGATCCAAGGCGCCGGGCAACACGGACACCGGCACCAAGGCCTGCACGGCCCTCAGACGCTGCGGCGGCAACAAGCGGAACAGCTGCCGCAGCTGGTCAAGGGTCCGGCTTTGCATGTGAGCAAATTATCGGTTCACCGATCCGCGACGATTCTTCAAAGCCCAGACGAAGCCAGAGATCTGATTGGCTAAGCCCTGACGGATCCGGGCCCAGGGCAGCAGGCCCTGGGACGTCGTTAGCAGCGGTGAGGCTCCGGATGCCAATCGGTCCCAATGTTGATTGATCTCTTGCAGCGCTTGCTGCCAACGCCTGGTTTGCGTTGGCTCCGAGCAAGCCTGGAGGAGTTGATTCAGCCCATCGGGCTCAGCCCGCCACGCCGCAGGGTCTCGGACCGCGGCCGTAACGCGCTCAAGATCGGCCTGAAGCGTGCCGGCAGCCAACTGATGGCCGATCCGCCCGGGGTCGAGGTTGTCGGCCAGGGCATGGTTCACGCTGCTGAACACCACACAGCCGCAAGCCAGCGCCTCAATCGGCGGCAGCCCAAATCCCTCGCTAACCCCGCGGCTGCGCCAATAGGGAGCTGAGTCGTAGAGGTAAACGGTGGCGCTGTTGAAAAGGTCCACCAGATCGTCCACCCAGCCGCTCTGCACCTCCACCCGCAGTCCACGCTCCCGGAGCGCAGGCACCAACTGCTCCAACACATAGGTGCTGGTTTTGCGGCGCTGCACCAGCACATCAATCGGCCTGGGGGCCTGGCCGTTGCGATCACCTCGCTCCAGCCACATCGGCTCAAGGGCATTGGGCACCAGCGTGAGGGGATTGCGGGGCGCCCGATCACCCCAGTAGCCGAGGGTGTTGCGGCTCACGGCCACCACCGGCACCCCCGCCGGCAGATCAAAGCCATACCCACTGCTGTGGGCGTGATATGCGCAGGCTCGGCCCTTGAGCCGACGCAGCAACCACGGCACATCAAAGCCCCAACTCACCAACCACAGGGGAGAACGGCTTGAGCAATCAGCCGGTTCTTGCCGCAGCAGATCCGCAAGGAAAGGATGATCAGGCTCCCGCTGCCGGTAGGTGACCACCTGCACACGGGCTATCTGCGCCAACAACCTGGCGGTCTGCAGCTCCACCAGCAGACCGCCACAGCGAAACCGGCCCGTGGTGCCGGGAACAAGAATGCGAATCGAGCGCAAGGGAGACTGGCCTGAAGGCCAACTCTGGCTCAAGCGGCCACAGCCTCGGTGCTGCCGGCGCGCTGACGGCGAGTGAGGAAGCCGAACAGCACCTTGCCGATGGCAGCCACCAGATTGCCCTCCAGCTCCTTGAACATGTTCATGTTGAGGTGGAAGGCCTCATTGGCCTCCTCCACGATGCGATCGGCGGTGGGCTGATCGATCGGCAGGGTGTCCATCGCGGCGCGATAGGTGCCTTTGAAGGCCTTCTCGTCGTCGATGGCGGGGAACTCGTAGAAGTTCAGGCCGTCGTTGTCGCCCAGGTTCATCGCCTTCTGGGCGATGTTCTTGAGGATCTGGCCGCCAGAGAGATCGCCCAGGTAGCGGGTGTAGTGGTGGCCCACCAACAGTTCCGGCGACTCCTGCGCCACCTGGTGAATGCGGGCCACGTAGGCGGCTGCCGAGGGGGAGGGCTGGATCTGGTTCTTCCAGTCAGCGCCGAAGTAATAGGCGAGGTCTTGCTCGAGGGCTTCGCGGCGATTCAGCTGGGAGAAGGCGATCGGTGCCAGCACCGGGTGATCCTTCAGCCGGGCGATCTCCTCCTCCATCGCGCCGTACACGAAGTAGAGATCAGCCACCAGCTTGCGGTAGCTGGCCTTATCCACCACACCCTTGAGGAAGCAGCTCACAAAGCCGGTGTTCTCGGCCATGGTGTGGGACTTCTTCGTCCCTTCACGCAGTTGGGCAGCAAGGGCGACAGACATGGTGATCGGTCCGCGGTCAGCGCTCGGGCAGATCGCCAACCGTAGTGGCGTCATCCACGGCAGCGCCGACAAGGTTGCGAAGGGTTACGCAGCTGGGCTGGCCCTCTCTCAAGCGGCGTGAGCCGAAGCACCGGGGCTGAACAGCGCAAACACCTCCCGCACAAACCCCTGCAACGCCTCCACCACGGCTGGCTGGGGCAGATGCGTGCCGGTGGGCTGCCAATCGCCCACGCTCGCCAGCCGCCAACGCTCCGACTCATAGGTGAGGCCGCGGATCGTCACCCCCAACAGCCGTGGCCGGGCCGATCCGCCTGCAGGCGACTGCTCGAGCCGCAGCTGCACCAGAAAGGAGCGGCACTGGCTGCGGGGGCTCCAGCCCGGCAGGTGAAAGGAGAGATCGAGGCTGTCTTGCTCGGCGTGGGCGCGGGTCTGGGGGTCGTCGCGCCAGGGGGTGAGGTTGGCGCGGGCGTCGGGGAAATGCTGGCGGAACAACACGGCAACGGAAGCCACACGCTGCGCCAGTTCCACAGATCGGACCTGGTCGGACGCATTCATGCCGTTGCCCCTGCAGCAGAACCGCGAATCCCCAAAACCTAGGCTCGCTCCACTGTTCACGCCGCCCTCGGTCAGCAAGCACCCATGGCCAGTTACGAGAAGCTCACCGCCCCAGCCCAGGGCACGGCCATCCGCTTCGAGAACGGCCAGCCGGTGGTGCCCAACGATCCGATCATTCCCTTCATCCGCGGCGATGGCACCGGCGTGGACATCTGGCCCGCCACCCAGAAAGTGCTCGATGCGGCGGTGGCCAAGGCCTATGGCGGTGAGCGCCGCATCGAGTGGTTCAAGGTGTACGCCGGCGATGAAGCCTGCGACCTTTACGGCACGTATCAATATCTGCCGGAGGACACCCTCGAGGCGATCCGCACCTACGGCGTAGCGATCAAGGGGCCCCTCACCACCCCGATCGGTGGGGGCATTCGCTCCCTGAACGTGGCGCTGCGGCAGATCTTCGATCTGTATTGCTGCGTGCGCCCCTGCCGCTACTACGAAGGCACCCCCAGCCCTCACAAGCGGCCCCAAGACCTCGACGTGATCGTGTACCGCGAGAACACCGAGGACATCTACATGGGGATCGAGTGGGAAGCCACTGATCCGGTGTGCCTCGAGCTCATCAAGCACCTCAATGAGGTGGTGATCCCGGCCAACGGCAAGCTCGGCAAGCGCCAGATCCCGGCCGGCTCAGGCATCGGCATCAAGCCCGTGAGCAAGCACGGCAGCCAGCGCCACATCCGCAAGGCGATCCAACACGCCCTGCGCCTGGAGGGCGACAAGCGCCACGTGACCCTTGTGCACAAGGGCAACATCATGAAATTCACGGAAGGCTCCTTCCGCGACTGGGGCTACGAGCTCGCCACCACCGAATTCCGCGCTGACTGCGTGACCGAGCGGGAGAGCTGGATCCTCGATAACGCCGACAGCAATCCCGGCCTGAGCATCGAAGCCAACGCCCGCATGGTGGATCCCGGCTACGACGCCCTCACTCCAGAGAAAAAGGAAGCGATCTGCGCTGAGGTGAAGGGCGTGCTCGATGCCATCGGCGCCAGCCACGGCAACGGCCAGTGGAAGCAGATGGTGATGGTCGACGACCGCATCGCTGACAGCATCTTCCAGCAGATCCAGACCCGCCCGGCCGACTACTCGATCCTCGCCACCCTCAACCTCAACGGCGACTACATCTCCGATGCCGCCGCCGCGGTGGTGGGCGGCCTGGGCATGGCCCCCGGCGCCAACATTGGCGATAACGCCGCCATCTTCGAAGCCACCCACGGCACCGCTCCGAAGCACGCTGGCCTCGATCGCATCAACCCCGGCTCGGTGATCCTCAGCGGCGTGATGATGCTCGAATACATGGGCTGGCAGGAAGCCGCAGATCTGATCACGGCTGGCCTCAGCGCCGCCATCGCCAACAAGGAGGTCACCTACGACCTGGCCCGCCTGATGGAACCCCGCGTAGAGCCGGTGAGCTGCAGCGGCTTCGCCGATGCGGTGATCAAGCACTTCGGGGGCTGATCAGGCGACACTGGCTCCCATGAGCACCGCCGCAGCTGCCGCCAACGCCACGGATCCCTGCGTGCACTGCGGCTTCTGCCTGCCCACGTGCGCCAGCTACCGGGTGCTGGGCACCGAGATGGATTCGCCCCGCGGGCGGATCCATGCCCTCAAGGCAATCGAAGCCGGTGAGCTGGAGCTCGATGCCACTACTGCCGGCCATTTCGACAGCTGCCTCGGTTGCTTCGCCTGCGTGAGCGCCTGCCCCTCCGGGGTGCGTTACGACGAGCTGATCGAAGCCACGCGGCCCAAGCTGAACGCGCCCGAGCTGCGCAGCCCTGCCCAGCGGGCCTTTCGCCAGCTGCTGTTCGCCCTGCTGCCCTACCCGCAACGGCTGCGGGCCGTCCTCACCCCCCTGCGGGGATACGCAGGAACACCACTGCAACGCCTAGCCCGTTGGAGTGGCCTCACCCGAATGCTGGGGCCGCAACTCGAGGCGATGGAGCAGCTGCTCCCGCCGCTGCAACCGGAGGCCTTCCGCGATGGCCTGCCGCTGGTCGTTCCCGCCCGGGGAGAGCGGCGCGCCCGCGTGGGGCTGGTGCTGGGCTGCGTGCAACGGCTGTTTGATCCCGGTGTGAACGCCGCCACGCTGGAGGTGCTCACGGCCAACGGCGTGGAGGTGGTGATTCCGCCGAGCCAGGGGTGCTGCGGGGCCGTCACCCATCACCAGGGCGAACTGGAGCAGACCCGAGAACTGGCCAACGCCCTGATCGAAAGCTTCCAAGCCGTGGTGGGTCCTGGCAAAGCGGCGGGGCCAGAGCCCCTCGATGCCGTGCTGGTGGCTGCCTCCGGCTGCGGCCACACCCTCAAGCACTACGACCGGCTGCTGGAGAGCGATCAGGGCGCGGCCTTTGCGTCCCAGGTGCGTGACGTTCACCAGTTCCTGGCGGAGCTGGGGCTCAGCGACGCCTTCCAGGCCGGGCTCCAGCCACTCAGCCACAGCGATAGCCAGCCCGCCAGCGCCGACAACCCAGTGGTGGTGGCGTATCACGATGCCTGCCACATGCTCCACGGCCAAGGCATCAGCGCCGAACCGCGCCAACTGCTGCGCGCCATTCCGCACCTGCAGCTGCGGGAAGCCACCGAAGCCGGCGTGTGCTGCGGCAGCGCTGGCATCTACAACCTGGTGCAACCCGAAGAGGCGGCAGCACTGGGCGCGATCAAGGCCGCCGATCTCACAAGCACCGGAGCTGACGTGGTGGCCAGCGCCAACATCGGCTGCACGATGCAGCTGCGCCGGCACCTGCCGGCAGTGGCCGTGGCCCATCCAATCGAACTGCTGCATCGCAGCGCCTGCGGCGGCCAGGCTTGAGCGATCCAGCACCCACAGCCCCCCAGACGGGCAAGCTGCTGTCGGTGCTGGGTGTGGCCTTCGGCCTGGCGGGTTCCGTAGGCGGCACCATCGGCGCCGGCATCCTGCGCACACCAGGGCTTGTGGCAGCCCAGCTGCACACACCAGCCCTGGCGCTGTTGGCCTGGCTGGTGGGAGGTCTTTATGCCCTGCTCGGCGCCATCTGCATCGCTGAACTAGCGGCAAGCATGCCCAGAGCTGGCGGTTGGTATGTGTATGCCGAGCAGGCCTTCGGCCGGCGGGCCGGTTGGCTGGTGGGGTGGACTGACTGGCTCGCTCACTGCATCGGCCTGGCCTGGGTGGCGACCACCGTGGGTGAGTTACTGGCGGACTGGCTGACAGCTGAGGTGGCCACAAACTGGCAGGGCCGAGCCTTAGCGCTGCTCGTGCTGGCCCTGTTCAGCGCCGTTCAGCTACTGGGAGTACGAGCCGGCGGCGCGAGCCAGGAGCTGCTCAGCCTGGTGAAAGCGGTCGCCTTTCTCAGCCTCGCTGCAGCCAGCTTTGTGCTGCCTGCGGCCGATCCTGTGGCCTCGGCCGCCGCGGATTCTGCTGGCCTGCTCAACCAGGGGCCGGCCCTGGCCATCGGAGCCGTGTTGGCCTTGCAGGCCGTGATCACCACCTTCGACGGCTGGGCGTCACCGGTGTATTTCGCTGAAGAATTCAGCGACCCGAGCCGCGACCTGCCCCGATCCCTGATTGGCGGGGTGCTAGCCGTTCTGGCGCTCTATTTGTTGATCAACGCAGCTCTGCTGCATGTGCTGCCCATGCCTATACTCAGCCAGGCCAACCTGCCGGCTGCAGACGCCGCCCGCAGCCTGTTGGGCCAGCCCGGCGGGCAAGTGATCAGCGCTGTGGCCCTGATCTCACTCCTTGGCCTCATCAACACCGTGGTAATGGCAGCGCCGCGCATCCTGTTTGGCCTGAGCCGCGATCAGCTGATGCCGGCAACGCTCAGTGGCGTAAACCCTGGCGGCACACCCACCGCCGCTCTGGTGCTCACCAGCGGCTTCGCCGGCCTGCTCGTGCTGGCGGGCTCCTTCGACCACCTGCTCGGCATGGGCGCCTTTCTCTACGTGGGCCTACCCCTCAGCGGGATCGCAGCCCAGCTGTGGTTGCGCCGCCAGCAACCGGAGCTGCCGCGGCCCTACTTGAGCTGGGGGTACCCCCTCACCCCCTGGCTCGTGGGAGCCGGATCGCTGGCCTTTCTGATCGGGGCCTTGGTGAGCGATACAGCCGACAGCCTTCTGGCCTTGGCGCTGGTGGGCTTGGGCGGGCTGTGCGGTGAAATCTGGCAACAACGCATGCGCTCAAAACAACCCAGCGCATGAGCCGTATTGTGCATCCATTCCAGGCAGCACAGGATTCATGACCCGTCTTCTTTTGCACATTGGGCACCCGAAGACAGGCACCACCGCTCTGCAATCTGTTTTATCTGCGAACGCAAAAAAACTACTGGATGAAGCTTCCATCCTTTACCCAACGCGCACCACTCCATCGGAGTACAAACACGCTTTTGCCATCCCCTGGCTTCTCGGCCTTGAGAATGAAGCGATTCGCAGACGCGGCCGCTGTAAAAACGAACACCTGAAAAAGCTCTCGCAACGGTACTGGGAATCCCTTGTCCAAGAGATCAGAGATACCAGACCCGAGCATCTCATCCTGAGCGCTGAAGGCTTCTGGATCCTCCGCAAAGCCAGCGAAGAGAAGATTGGCTTCTTCCGCGAAGCTATTCAGAGCATCGCCAGTGAAGTCAGCGTCGCGGGATACCTGAAAAGCCCAGCCTCGTACTTCACATCAATGATCAACCAGAAGCTGAGGAACTATCGCGAAGTTTTCCTACCGCGCCCAAACTATTACCGCAGCGCAATTCAAGCCTGGGAGAGCGTTGGCTTCAATCACTATAGCTGGCGCATCTTTGACCGCAGCCAACTCAGCAATGGCGACATCATCGACGACTTCTGCACCCATCACCTACCTCCCACATTCCAAGCAGAATCACTGAACCGCGAGGGCGTCGAACAAGCCAACTCGAGCGTGTCCAACGAAGCCCTTATTATTCTGGAAGAACTCGTTCAAGAGCGGCCGATTCTGCGAGAGAATATCTACGACCACCGGCGATCCAAGGTGGTCGATATCCTGCGTGATGCCGATCGATCCGTGGGAGGCCAGTGCAGGCCGTCACTCACAGAGCAGGCCAAAGCGTCGATCATCCGACGCTCCCATGATCTTGATTGGCTACGGGAGCGGGGTCTCAACTTCCCTGATGTGGATCCAGTCCTGATCAACACAGCACCGCGAGAGGACGATCCGGAGTGCTTTACATGCATCGCTGACTATTGCCCCATCAACGCGGAGCGACTCGGCGCGCTGCGCTCGGTTTCGGCGAGGAGGATCGACGCACTTTTCAATCCAAAAACCCGCAGGCTTTGGCCGCTTTTCAGCAATAAAAAGTAGTTCGCAAATTAGCGCTTCTGCACGCGGTCAAAAGCCTGGTCAACAGCACTACTAACAGCATCAGCCTGAATGCATGCAGGCAAAAAATAAAACCACGACAGCAGCGACGTGCATTGCCTCGGATCTTCACACCGAGTTACTGCACAAACGTTTTGCACCCCATCAAAGTCCCGATATCCCCGGGTCAGTCTGAAGTCTGTTGGCAGTGCCGCCATGATCCCGGCAGCCGAGATCACACCATCGCGAGCATCAGCCAAGATCGCCGAGCGAAGCGCGGTCGGCGCATAACGCCTCAGAGACGCAAACGGGGTATAGCTGCGCGTCTGATTGCGCAACCAGATCACACCTGGCTCGCTACTTAAAAACGTCGAGACCGCCCCAAGATCAACGGGATACTCCTTCACGAAGGCTGCGCGGAGTTCATCCTTCGTCCATCCCGAACGAGCAATCAGCTGACCCAGACCCCGATCAGCCACCACACCTGTTTGCACAAACTGGCGAAAGGCGGCGGGCGACGTACTCCAGACAGCACCCGCTGTACTGCTGCGAACGGGTGTCGTTCGCTCATTCGCCTTCACTGAAACGCCCGTGAGGAGAACGCCAACGCAAGCCACCACGACAAGAGCGCGATTCAGCACAGGCTTTGTGCGACACAGGGACCAGCGTGCCAGGAGTGCTCTCAGAGCGCCAGCTCAGTGCCGACCAGCTGCCAGGCCTGCCGCAACGTACCCGCATCTCCAAGGTTTCCAGGAAAGGTGATCACCGGCAAATCCCCCGCCAGCACCACCGATAGCCCCGGCAACAGCTGCCCCTGCAGCTCCACCGAGGCCTGATCCAGCCCATCGGCCAGCAACGTGTGCGTGGTGATGCCGCCCTTGCTGATGATCAGCCCGAGTTCAGGGGCCAGGGCCGCCGCCAAACGCGCCATCAACGCCGCCAACTCCTGACCGAGGCGCCGACGCTCCTGAGCAGAAGCACAGGCCAATTCACCACGGCTGGTGAACAACACCGGCGTTAGGCCCTGCTCCAAACATCGGCGCAATTCCGCCAGCCAGCTTTGCTCCAGAGACCCGAGCAGCTCGCGAGGCACCGGCCCATCCAGCACCCGCGCCAAGGTCTTCACCGGCAGCTCCATCCCGCGGCAACCCGGCTCCTGCAACAGCTGCTCGAGCTGCTGATCCGCCAGCGGCACGTGCGAACCCACCATCACCAAAACCGGCAGCGGCGCACCGCTCTGATCCCGGCGGCGCAGCTCCGCCAAGCCGGCGGCATCCAAGGGCTGCGGCGGCAGTGGCACCAACCCATTGATCAGGCTGGCCGCCGTCTGCAGCAACAACCGCCGCGGCCGCGCTGAGGACGAATCGCTCACCGCCCAGATGGCGGCACCGAGGGATTCCAGCTGCGCCGGTTGCTCCGCATCCAAGGCCACCACCTGATGATCGTGCAGGTCTGCTAACCGGGCGCGCAGGCTCTCGGGAGGCCCCTCCAGATCGGCCAGATCGATCCGCTCCACCGCCGCCGCTGGAATACGCCCAGCTGTTTTCTCCTCGACCCACTCAGCCAAATCACTGCTGCGGAAGCCGAAGAGGCGGTCGCGGGCAAAGGCCGTGGTGTGCACCGGTTCCCCGTGCAAGTAGTGCACGCCGCCGCGGGTGGTCCGCCCACCGGGCAAGAAGGCGGGGGCCAGCAAGGTGGCATCGAACGGCCCCAGCTCCTCGGCGATCGCATCCACCTCCACGGGGAAGTGCCCCCGCAAGGTGGAATCCCCACGGCTCACGATCAACCAGCGATCCAGCTCACCTGCAGCGGCGCGTTCCTCAAGCACCAGCCGCAGCGCCCGGCAGATCTCCCGTACCCGCTCCCGGGCCGCTTCAGGCTCCAGGGCCCGGGTGTTGGCCAACACGAAAAGCAACGGCGAGGGATGGCGCAGACCCTGCCGCAGGCTGTCCGGGTCCCAGCGCAGCAGCAGCGGCGCGCTATGCACCGTCTGCGACCCCGTGGGGTCGTCATCCAACACGATGACTTTGCGCCGCTCTGCCATGGCACCATCGTGCCGTGATCTGCCCTGAGCCCAGCGAGCTGCAGGAGCTGGTGCGGGACTGGCATCAGCAGGCCTTGCCCTGGCTCGCCGCCGGCAGTTGCAGCCGTTTGCAGTGGGGCGCGCCGGTGCTGCCCGGCAGTGGGGAAAGCGAACCACGCGTGCTCAGCACGCGCAAGCTCAACCAACTCGTTGAGCACTGCGCCGGCGATTTCACGGTGACGGTGCAAGCGGGGATGCCCCTGCAAACCCTGCAAGAAGAGCTGAGGGCAGCGGGCCAATGGCTGGCCATCGACTGGCCCTGGGGCAGTGGCCCCAACGGCGAAGCCAGCGGCACGGTGGGGGGCTTGGTGGCCCGGGGCCTGGCCGGGGGCCTACGCCAGCGCTATATGGGGGTGCGCGACCAGCTGATCGGTCTCAGCCTGCTGCGGGCCGATGGCACGGCCGCCAAAGCAGGCGGCAAGGTGGTGAAGAACGTGGCCGGCTACGACCTGATGCGCCTGTTCTGCGGCAGCTGGGGCAGCCTCGGCCTGATCACTCAGCTCACCCTGCGCACCTATCCCTTGCCTCGGCATCGCCGCGGCCTGCTGGTGCAAGGCCCCCTGGAGAACCTCGAGCAGCTGCGACGCCGTTGCCTCCAGGCTCCGCTGATGCCCCAGCGACTCGACTGGTGGAGCGCAGCGCTCGCTGGCCATGGTCAACCGGCCCTGCTGCTCGCCCTCGCCAGCGTGAGCAGCGCCGCCATCACCGATCAGCTCAGCCAGCATTGCGAGGCGGCGGCGGCACTCGGCCTGGAGGTGCAGGGCTTGGATGCCGATGTCCTGCTGGAGCTGGAAAGCCAGAGCCGCCAGGGCAGCGGCGCCTGGCTCCTGCAACTGGGCGTGAAGCCCGCCTCGGCGGCGGCCCTTCTGGCGGATCCTGCCTTGAACGGGGTGGCCTGCTGCTTGGCGGCGGGGCCCGGCCTGGGCGTGGCCTGGGCTGAAGCCGCCACCCTGCCCAGCTACCGGGTGGAGCAGCTGCGGCAGCGCTGCCGTGCCCTGGGCGGCCAGCTGAGTGTGCTGCTGCAGCCGGCGAGTGCAAACCCGCCCCTGCCCTGCTGGGAAGCCAGTCCCGCTTCCGCCGTGATCGAAGCGCTGAAACGGGAATTCGATCCGTTGCAACAACTGGCCCGCGGCCGGCTGCCGGGGGTGGTTCAGACCACTGTTAGCCGGTAGCGACAGCGAAGTTCGCAGCGTTCACCGGGCAGCAGGTGCTGTCCCAGCTCGCCGCGGGGTGCACTCCAGGGCTCAAGGCAGAGCATCGGCCTGGGCGGATCGCTCCACAACACGGCATGGACGAAGGGCGGCTGCATCTGCAGCTCCACAGCGGTGCCATCACCGGTGCACACCTGAGGCCCTGAACCAGCAGCGCCGAGGCATTCCACCCGCAGGTCCACGCCCTGCTCCAGCCGGGCCAGCTGGTCGGCCGTGGCTGCCTCGGCAGCTGTGAGGTGATCCCAACACTGCTCAGGCACGCCATCCACCCGGGCCTGAGCGAGGCTTTCCACCTGCAGATAGGGGTGCAGGCCCAGGGCAAACGGCATCGGCCCAGCGTCTGCCGCACCGGTCCGGTGTTCCACCACCGCTCGAATCGCCAGCGCATCGGGCTCGAGCTGATAGTCGAGGCTCAGTTGAAACCGAAAGGGATAGGCGCTGTGGGTGGCGGGACTATCGCTGAGGGTGAGGCGAATCCCATCGCCAGCCTCCAGCGCCGCAAGGTCCCAGGGCAAATCCCGCGCAAAGCCGTGCTGCGCCATCGGGAACGAACCCTGAGGCAACACCAACTGATTGCCCGGCAGGTTCCCGCACACGGGAAAGAGCACCGGGATGCCACCGCGCACGCTCTTGCTGGGATCCGCAAAACGCTCGGCATCGAAATACAGCCGCTCCTCGCCGCCGCAGCGCCAACCCACCACCAAACCACCCCGTTCGGGCACCACCCGCAGCTGATCGCCGCTGGCCGCCGTTAACACCCAATGGGGAAAGGGAGCATCGTGGCGGGTGAGGGTCATGGGAGCGTGGCCAGCCACTCCACCATGGCCCGGTTCACCTGATCCGGCACCTCGTCGTGGGGGCAATGGCCGGCTTGGAGCACCACCTCGGTGGTGTTGGCCGGGGCATGGCGCTGGAAAGCACCGCGACGACCGGCGGCATTGATCCACGGGTCGCGAATCCCCCAGAGCAGCAGCAGCGGGGCCTGCAGCTGTGCAAACAGCTCATCAAGGGGCTGGCCGCGGGGAATATCGAACACGGTGCGGAACACCCCGAAGGCACCAGGGTCGCGGCTCGGCCGCAGGATCGACTCGACCAACGCGTCGTCCACGTTGGTGGGGTCGATGTACACCTGCTTGAGAGTGCGGCGCACATTGCCGGGGCGGCGCATGTTCTCGAAGAGCAGCCGCTGCAGGATTGGGCTCTTGAGCAAAGCGCTGCCGATGGTGCGGCGGGTGATCGCACCCCAGCCCTTCGGTTCACCCTGCTCATCGGAGAAGGGGCCGGCTGCATTCAGCAAGGCCACGCCGGCGCACTGATCGCCCAACGCGGCCCCGGCCGCCAGGGCCGCGTAACCGCCGAGAGAATTGCCCACCAGCACCGTGGGCCGGCCGATGCGCTCGTGCACGTAGGCCACCAGCTGATTGCGCCACAGCGCACCGCCGTAGCGGGGGCCTGCGGGCTTCGCACTGCGGCCGAAGCCCAGCAAATCGAGGGCGTGCACCTCGTAGTGCTCGGCAAGCACGGGGATGTTGAAGCGCCAGTGGTCGGTGGACGCCCCGAAGCCATGCACCAAAAGAATCGCGGGGCCCTGGGTCGCGCCCTCGGGCTCACGGCTAAGGCTGTGGATCGGATGGCCCTCAAAGGACCACGCCGCTGCAACGGTCACCGGCAACACCTGGCTGGGTGGTGGATGCTAGGGAGACCTTCCCCGCCGGCTGCTGGTGCCCGACTGGATTCCCGAAAGCTGGGCCCTGCTGCTGCCCGGCACCGCGCTGTGGGCCCTGGCGGTGTACTTACCGCTGAGTGCCCCGCTCAGCCACCTCGAAGAGGCTCTGGCGGCAGGGCCACTGGATGAGAGCAGCCAGCTGGTGGCCCTGGTGGTGAGCAGCCTGCTGCTGGCCCTGGGCGCTGGGGCTGTGATCAACCTGGCCCTGGGCTGGGCTCTAGGCCCGGGCTGGGGCACAAGCCTGGGCCTCGTGGCGGCGCTCTACGGACTGTTCTGGGGGTTGGCCGCCAGCCGCAACGAGTAGACGGTTCAACACCGCCAGTCCAGCCAAGGCAATCCGGGGATGATCGCCGGGGTCGATGCCCGATAGGCCACGTACTCCGGGTGCACAACCAGCAGCATCCGCTCCTCTCGCCGGGCCTTGCCACCCAACACGGCGCAGAGCCCGAACAGCAGCGCCAGGTGCAACAGGCTGCCGAGGGCCAGCACCACCCCCAGCGAGCAGAGCAACACGGCCTGATACAGCGGATGGCGGCAGCGCCCGTAAGCGCCGCTGGTGATCAAGGCAGCGCCAGGTTTGGGATCCGGCAAAGGCGTGAGGCTGGACCCCAGCCGCCAAAAGGCCTGGGCCGCCAACAGCAGGCCCACCACAAACAGCAAGGCGCCAGCCAAAGCCACCGGCAGCGGCCAGGCGTACCCCCAGCTGCCCGGCGCCGGCCAGGGGGGTAACAGATGGGCCGCGATCAGCAGCATCTGCGCGAGCAGCCACCATTCGCCGTGGCGGTTGTCAAACCAACCGCCCCAGCTGAATTGCCAGCCTTTAAGTGGGGATTTCGGCGAGGGGGTCGAGGTCGGGTCCATCGCTCTTGCCAGCCAACACCAGTCTGAGCAGCACCGGCGCCAGGAAGGTGGTGCCGATCACCATCAACAAAATGGCGGCCTCAAGAGCAGGGCTGAGCAGCTTCGCCTGGGTGCCAAGGCCCAGGAAGATCAAGCCCACTTCGCCGCGGGGCATCATCCCTAAGCCCACCACCAGGCGCTGGGTGGGTTGGTTGGAGAGGAAGCACCAGCCCGCCACCACCTTGCCGGCGATGGCCACCACCAGCAGGAAGGCGGCCACCACCAAGCCTGGGCGGTTGGCGGGATCGAGGGGGTTGAGCACCGAGAGATCCATGCCGGTGCCGATCAACACAAAGAAAATCGTGGCGAACAGCGCCACCACAGGCTTCACCGCGGCTTCGATCGCGTGGCTGTGGTTCGACTTGCTCAGGATCAAGCCGGCCGCAAACGCGCCCAGCGCCGCCTCAAGACCGATGGCGGTGGCGGCGAAGCAGCAGAGGGTGAGCACCACGAAGGAGGCAACCACCACATCACCGGGGGCCTTGAGCCGATCAATCACCCAATCGAAGCCAGGCGCCGCAGTGCGACTCAGGCCGATGGCCGCCACCACAAACACCACCGCGGCGGCCACCAGCTTGAGGATCGGGCCGACCTCCAGGCTGCCGCCACCGGCGAGGCTCACCACCACCGCGAGGATCACGATGCCGAGGATGTCGTCGAGCACGGCGGCGCCAATCACAATTTGGCCCTCGCGCGAGCGCAGCATCTTCAGCTCGCCAAACACGCTGGCGGTGATGCCGATGCTCGTGGCCGTCATCGAGGCCCCGGCAAACACCGCCGGGATCACCTCCACGTGAAACAGGCCCATCAGGCCAGCGGTGCCCAGGGCGAAGGGCAGCACCACCCCTGCCACAGCCACCGTGGTGGCCTGGGTACCCACCGCCACCAGCTCATCGAGATCACTCTCAAGCCCTGTGAGGAAGAGCAGCGCAAACAGTCCGAGGGTGGCCACGGTCTGCAGCGAGGGGAAGGTTTCGGCGTAGAGGTGCGTGACCACATCCGGCGGCACATCCGCCAGCGAGCCCACCAGCTGCAACAGGCCCTGGCTCACAGCGGCCTGGGTTTCCGGCGGAACGATCAGATGCAGGCCGGAGGCACCAATGATCACACCAGCGACCAGCTCCCCAAGGATCGTGGGCAGCTGCCAGCGCACGAGCAGCTCAGCCAGCAACCTGGCGGCCACAAAAATCACCAGGAAGCGGCCAACCCCGATCAGGGTTTCAGCCACCTCGAGCTGGTGCGCTCCGATCTCCGGCATCAACGACGTGGGCAATTCCGCACGAGAGTCTCGCCCTGCCGGGCTACGCCCTGTGACAACGGCTACGTTCCGCGAAGAGCCTGAGGGTGCCTCCCCATGACCCTGAGCCCAGCCAACACAGCGGCTGCCATCTCCAACGAGCAGCTTGAGCGGATCGATGCCTGGTGGCGCGCCGCCAACTATCTGGCGGTGGGGATGATCTACCTCCAGGACAACCCGCTGCTCAGCGAGCCGCTGCGGCCCGAACACATCAAGAACCGCCTTCTGGGCCACTGGGGCTCAAGCCCGGGCCAGGCCTTCATCTGGGCCCACGCCAACCGGCTGATCCGCGAGCACAACCTCGACATGATCTATTTGTCGGGGCCAGGGCACGGGGCACCGGGGGTGCTCGGACCCACCTATCTCGATGGCTCCTACTCGGAGATCTACCCCGACAAATCGCAGGATGCGACTGGGCTCCAGCGGTTTTTCAAGCAGTTTTCCTTCCCCGGCCACATCGGCAGCCACTGCACCCCGGAAACCCCCGGCTCCATCCATGAGGGAGGCGAACTGGGTTACGTGCTCTCGCACGCCTGCGGCGCCGTGTTCGACAACCCCGATCTGATCGCCCTGGCCTGCGTGGGCGATGGCGAAGCGGAAACCGGCCCGCTGGCCACCAGCTGGCACATCAACAAGTTCCTCAACCCGATCAGCGATGGCGCCGTGCTGCCGGTGCTGCACCTGAACGGCTACAAGATCGCCAACCCCACCCTGCTGGCGCGGATCCCGCGGGAGGAGCTGGCCAGTTTGCTGCGGGGCTACGGCTGGGAGCCCCTGTTTGTGGAGGGGAGTGAGCCGATGGCGATGCACGCCGCCATGGCCTCCGCCATGGACCACGCCATCGGCCGCATCCAAGCCATTCAGACCGAAGCACGCCGCAGCGGCGAAGCCCAACGGCCCCACTGGCCGATGCTCGTGTTGCGCTCCCCCAAAGGCTGGACCGGTCCTGCCGCCCTGGGCGACAAGAAGCTGGAGGGGTTCTGGCGGGCCCACCAGGTGCCCCTGCCCAACCCCCGCCACGACAGCGCCCAGCTGCAGCAGCTGGAGGGCTGGCTGAAGAGCTACCGGCCCTGGGAGCTGTTCGATGAAGAGGGCAGGCTCAAGCCCGAGCTCCAGGCCCTCTCACCGCAGGGCAACCGCCGGATGGGCTCCAATCCCCATGCCAATGGCGGTCTGTTGCGGCGCAAGCTGCAGCTGCCTGCCATCGCCAACTACGCCGTGGCGGTGCCCAAGCCGGGCAGCGTGCAGCACGAGAACACGGCGGTGCTCGGCGAACTCCTGCGGGATGCGATTGGCCTGAACCCCGATTCACTGCGGGTGTTCGGCCCGGATGAAACCGCCTCCAACCGCCTGCAGGCGATCTACGAGCAAAGCAAAAAGGTGTGGATGGAGGACTTCCTGCCGGAAGACCTCAACGGCAGCGAGCTCTCCCGCAGCGGCCGCGTGGTGGAAATGCTCAGCGAGCACACACTGGTGGGAATGATGGAGGGTTATCTGCTCACCGGCCGTTACGGCTTCTTCCACACCTACGAGGCCTTCGCCCATGTGATCGCCTCGATGTTCAACCAGCACGCCAAGTGGTTGGAGAGCTGCCTGCATCACGCCCCCTGGCGCGCGCCGATCGCCCCCTGGACGTGTCTGATCTCCTCCACCGTGTGGCGGCAAGACCACAACGGCTTCACCCACCAGGATCCCGGCTTCATCGATCTGGCGGGCAACAAGAGCGGCGATGTGGTGCGGGTCTACCTCCCCGCCGATGCAAATGCACTGCTGGCGGTGGCTGAAGAGGCGCTGGTGGAGCCAAATGTGTGCAACATCATCGTGAGCGATAAGCAGAAGCACCTGCAGTACCTCACCCTGGAGCAGGCCCGTGCCCATGTGGCCAAGGGGATCGGCCTGTGGAGCTGGGCAAGCAACGACCACAACGGCCATGAGCCCGATGAACCCGATGTGGTGATGGCCTGCGCCGGAGACATCCCCACCAAGGAAACGTTGGCGGCGGTGCAAATCCTGCGACGCGAGATCCCAAGCCTGAAGGTGCGCGTGCTGAATGTGGTGAAACTCTTCGCCCTCACCCAGCCCAGCGAGCACCCCCACGGCCTCAGTGATCGTGATTTCGACACACTGTTCACCACCGACCGACCGGTGATCTTCAACTTCCACGGTTACCCGTGGCTGATCCACCGCCTCACCTACCGCCGCACCAACCACGGCAACTTCCACGTGCGCGGATACAAGGAGAAGGGCAACATCAACACCCCGCTCGAGCTGGCGATGAACAACCAGATCGACCGCTTCAATCTGGTGATCGATGTGATTGACCGTGTACCGGGGTTAGGGTCACGCGCCGCCCATGTGAAAGAGCAGATGAAGGAGGCGATCCTCGCCAATCGGCGCTATGCCCATGAGCACGGCATGGATGCCCCCGCCATCACTGATTGGCAATGGACCGCCACCGATCGCAACTGCCAGGAGGCCAACTGATGCACGAGCCCCAACCCCGCCACCTGCAGCTGCCCACCCCGGGTTGCTACGCCGACCCCGACCGCAGCGGCCTCAGCGCCGATGACGTGTTCGACGGCATGGCCGAACACCTCTTCTACACCCTCGGAAAGCTCGCCCCCACCGCCAGTCGCCACGACCTCTACCTGGCCCTGAGCCACGCCGTGCGCGACCGGCTGATGACCCGCTATCTGGCGGGCATCGAAGCGATCAACGCCACCCCCACCCGCGTGGTGGCCTACCTCTCGGCCGAATTCCTGATTGGCCCGCAGCTGGGCAACAACCTGCTGATGCTCGGCATCCAGGAGGCAGCCGAAGAAGCCCTGCGGCGCTTCGGCATCGAACGGCTCGACGAAATCCTCGAAGTGGAAGAGGAGCCCGGCCTGGGCAATGGCGGCCTCGGGCGCCTGGCGGCCTGCTTCATGGAATCGCTGGCCAGCCTCGAGATCCCGGCCACCGGCTACGGCATCCGCTACGAGTTCGGGATCTTCGATCAGCTGATCCGCGATGGCTGGCAGGTGGAGATCACCGATAAATGGCTCAAGGGGGGGTGGCCCTGGGAAATCCCCCACCCGGATCAGGCCTGTTTCGTGGGCTTCGGCGGCCGCACCGAGAGCTACCGCGATGAACGCGGCAACTACCGCGTGCGCTGGATCCCGGAGGAACATGCCATCGGTGTGCCCCACGACGTGCCGGTGCTCGGCTACCGCGTGAACACCTGCGACCGGCTGCGGCTCTGGCGGGCCGATGCCAGCGAGAGCTTCGATTTCTATGCCTTCAACATCGGCGACTACTACGGCGCCGTGGAAGAGAAGGTGGGCAGCGAGACCCTCTCCAAGGTGCTCTATCCCAACGACGGCACCGATGAGGGCCGCCGCCTGCGCCTGAAGCAGCAGCACTTCTTCGTGAGCTGCTCCCTGCAAGACATGCTGCGCAACCTCGACCAGCGGGGCATCCCCGTGCACGAGTTCCCCGATCACTGGGCGGTGCAGCTCAACGACACCCACCCGGCGATCGCGGTGGCCGAACTGATGCGGCTGCTGATCGACGACAAGCACCTGGAGTGGGATCAGGCCTGGGACATCACCAGCCGCTCACTCGCTTACACCAACCACACCCTGTTGCCGGAAGCCCTGGAGAAATGGGGCCTGCCGTTGTTCGGCTCGTTGCTGCCCCGCCACCTGGAGCTGATCTACGAGATCAACCGCCGCTTCCTGCAAACCGTGCGCCTGAAGTATCCGGGCAACGAAGCACTGCTGCGCAAGGTGTCGATCATTGATGAGGAGGGCAGCAAGGCCGTGCGAATGGCCAACCTGGCCACGGTGGCCTCCCACCACGTGAACGGCGTGGCGGCCCTGCACAGCGAACTGGTGCGCACCAAGCTGCTGCCGGAATTCGCGGCGCTCTGGCCCGAGAAATTCACCAATGTGACCAATGGCGTCACCCCCCGCCGTTGGGTAGCCCTGGCGAATCCAGCCCTGCGCCAGCTGCTGGCCGAAACCATCGGCGAGGGCTGGGTTGCCGATCTCGATCAACTGCGCCAGCTGGAGCAATACCAGAACGACAGCAGCTTCCTGGAGCGCTGGGAGCAGACCAAGCTCGCCAGCAAACGCCACCTGGCCAGCTACATCCACCGCCAGAGTGGCCTGCTGGTGGATCCCGCCTCACTGTTTGATGTGCAGGTGAAGCGCATCCACGAATACAAGCGTCAACACCTCAACGCCCTGCAGGTGATCGCCCACTACCTGCGCATCAAAAACGGCCAGGCCGAAGGCATGGCGCCGCGCACGGTGATCTTCGGCGGCAAGGCAGCGCCGGGTTACTACATGGCGAAGCTGATCATCCGCTTCCTCAACGGCATCGCCGAAACGGTGAACGCCGATCCCGACATGGATGGGCGCCTGCGGGTGGTGTTCCTGCCGGATTACAACGTGAAGCTGGGGGAACGGGTGTATCCGGCCTCCGATCTCTCCGAGCAGATCTCCACCGCCGGCCTGGAGGCCTCCGGCACCGGCAACATGAAATTCGCCATGAATGGCGCCCTCACGATCGGCACACTCGATGGCGCCAATGTGGAGATCCGCGAGCAGGTGGGCGCCGACAACTTCTTCCTGTTTGGCATGACCGAAACGGAAGTGACCGCTCTTCACACCGAGGGCTATCGCCCCTGGGAGCTGATCGCCCAACAACCCGAGCTGCGCGAAGTGCTCAAGCTGGTGGAGCAGGGCCACTTCAGCAACGGCGATGGTGATCTATTCCGGCCACTGCTGGAAAACCTCACCGGCCGCGATCCCTTCTTCGTGCTGGCGGATTTTGCGGATTATCTGCGGGTGCAGCAGCAGGTGAGCCAGGCCTGGGCCGATCGCAACGCCTGGAACCGCATGTCGCTACTGAACAGCGCCCGCACCGGCTTCTTCTCCTCAGATCGCTCGATCCGCGACTACGCCGAGCGGATCTGGAAGGCGGAAAGCTTCCCGGTAACGATCACCTGCAACCTCGACGAGTAGAGCCGCAATGCTGCTGGTGCTCAATGTGGGCAGCTCCAGCCTCAAGGCCGCCGTGCTCACCGCCACGGCGGCCAGCGCCTGCGAACACTGGCGCGCCGAAGCGGATCGGCAGGGCCCACTGGCGGAGCAACTCAGCCAGTGGCTGGCGCCCCAGCTGGAACCCTGGCGGCCCCAGCTCCAGGCAGCCGGCCATCGGGTGGTGCATGGCGGTGAGGCGTTCACCGCCACCACCCGGGTGACGCCCGCGGTGTTGGAGCAGCTGGATGCGATCTCGGCCCTTGCCCCACTGCACAATCCGCCGGCCCTGGAGGCGATCCGCTGGCTGCAGGCCTGGCAGCCACAACTCCCCCAGTGGGCCTGTTTCGACACGGCCTTCCACGCCAGCCTGCCCCCAGAAGCCAGCACCTACGCCATCCCCACCGCCTGGCGGCAACAGGGCTGCCGCCGCTATGGCTTCCATGGCCTCAATCACCAGCATGTGGCCGAGGCCGTGGCCTGCCCACGATTGATCAGCGCCCATCTCGGGGCGGGCTGCTCCCTGGCCGCCGTGCGCGATGGCCGCAGCATCGACACCACCATGGGCTTCACCCCGCTGGAGGGGCTGGTGATGGCCAGCCGCAGCGGCAGTGTCGACCCTGGCTTGCTGCTGCATCTGCAACGCCAGGGCCTGAGCCTGGAGGACCTGGATCAAGGGCTGAATCGCCAGAGCGGCCTGCTGGGGCTATCGGAGCTGAGCGGTGATTGGCGCCAGCTGCGCTCAGCCGCAGGGGCGGGTCATCACGGCGCTCGGCTCGCACTCGCGGTGTTCCTGCACCGGTTGCGGCGCGAGATCGGAGCGATGGCCGCCAGCCTGGGGGGCGTGGATCAGATCGCCCTGAGCGGCGGCATCGGCGCCCACGACGATCAACTCCTCGAAGAGCTCAAAGCCACCCTGAGCTGGCTGGGTCCCGTGGGCTGGCTGCGCGTACCCGCCGATGAAGAGGGCATGATCGCCCGACTGATCAGCCGGGCAGATCCGGTGTTTGGTGCAGGAGGCGGTTGAGCCGCAGCCGATCGGCATTGAGTGGATCGGGAGCCAGCTCACCCGCCAGCTCACGGAAGGTTTGCTCCACGGCTTCGGGCACGCGCACATCAAAGATGCGCTCCATCAGGGCCTCGATCGAAAACAGATGGGCGTTGATGTTTTCGAGGTCGGCGATGGCCTGTTGCATCGCGTCTTGCTCAGCGGGCTCGGCGGGGCCACCAGCAGCGGCGGCAGGGGCCACGGCGTTCTCCGCGTCGCCATGGGTTTTCTGCAGTTCTTCGAGGGCGCGACCGGCCAGGGTGCGAAATGACTGCAACGCAGCCCAGCTGAGCTCCTGCTGCTGCCGCAGGGTGGGGTTCTCCCGGATCAGACGGTCGTGCTCCCGGTAGAAGCGCTGGCAGTCAGGGCATTGGCAGGGCTCTTCCGGCACCGCAGTCCCCTTGGCGTTTCACTGCCCATCATGGCATCAAGCAGCGCGGTAATCCTCGCAGGCGCCATCAGGATCATCGCTGGCACCAGGGATGGGGATTTCAATCGAACTCACCACCTGAATCACATCCCGCAGGCGCATGGAGTCGGCAAACCAGGCCATGGCCTGATCGGTATCGCCATCGGCCACTGCCTCATTGGCGCTGTCTTCATGGGCCTCCGCCAGCAGGGCCAACCAGCACAGGCAACGGGCCTGAATCACCGAAAGATCCAGCCCATCGGGCAGGTTTTCAACGATCTGCTCGCTTTCCTGTTGCACCAACAGCCTCAGCCGGAGATCATGCAGCTGTGCCATGGGCTCGTGGCGACTGCGGCCACGCTAGCGGCAGCGGCCTGATTCGCCATCCCGCTACCCGTAGTGCTGGATACCGAGTGGAGGATCCGGGCTACGGGGCTGGCGGGACTCGAACCCACGACCTACGGTTTAGGAAACCGTCGCTCTATCCGGCTGAGCTACAGCCCCATGCGGACAAGCCCGCATCGGCATTATGGGTGCTGAAAGCAGGCGAGGTGATCGCGACCGGCGCCCGCGTCGGTTGAGGAAAGTCCGGGCTCCCCAATGGCCAGGCTTGCTGGGTAACGCCCAGTGCGGGTGACCGTGAGGAGAGTGCCACAGAAACACACCGCCGATGGCGGGGGCTCGCCCCCGATCAGGCAAGGGTGCAAAGGTGCGGTAAGAGCGCACCAGCAGCATCGAGAGGTGCTGGCTCGGTAAACCCCGGCTAGGAGCAAGGCCCAGGGACAACGGTTGGCCATGACACCCGTCCCGCTTCAAGCGCGCCGCTCGAGGCCACCGGTAACGGTGGTCCCAGACAGATGATCACCCCCGGAGCGCTTCGGCACTTCGGAGAACAGAACCCGGCTTACGTCCTGCTTTCACCCCTTCAGCAGCACTTCCATTCGCGCCCAGAACCGATGCCGATGCCTTCCTCGGTGCACCCATCTAGGCGGCCGTTTGTCATCCTTTCGGTTCTCTACACCGCGGTGCTGTTCAGCTCCACCGCCTGGCAGCACTACCTCCTGGGGTCCCAGGTGTGGGATCTAGGAATCTTCGAGCAGTTCAACTGGCTGATCGCCAACGGTGGCCTTAACCAGATCAGCAGCCTGCGCAACATCACCCCCCTGCAGGACCACTTCTCCCTGCTGCTGCTCCCGATCGCGCTGGTCTACAAGCTCTCGCCCAACGCCTACACGCTGCTGGGGCTGCAATCGCTCGCCATTGGCTGCATGCCCGCATTGGCGGCAGATCTCTGCCTGCGCAAAGGGGTGAATCGGGGCCTCACCTGGGCCCTGGCGCTCGCCATCGTGCTCTCCCCCTACGGCTTCCTGGTGAATCGCGGTGACTTCCACTCCGATGTGCTCACCCTGCCGCTGATGCTGGTGGCGATCCGCGAGGCAGATCAACCCAGGCGCTGGCTCTACTACCCCTGCCTGCTGCTCACCCTGTTCGCTAAGAACGCCCAGGCGCTGTTCGGCATCGGGCTCGGTCTCTACGCCCTCGCCAAAGGACAACGCAACCGAGCCGCCATTACCCTGGCGCTCTCGCTGGGGTGGTGGTTCCTGGCCACGGAGATGTCATCAGCGGGTGGCGATCACGTGGGCATCCGCCTGGCCTATCTAGGCGACAGCAAGCTGGAGATCCTCACCACCCTGCTCACCAGGCCCTGGGTGGTGTTGCACGAGTCTTCACCGGATTCGATCCTGCTCTACAGCCTCGGGCTGACACTGCCTTTCCTGGCGCTGCTGGGGCGCGCTTCCTGGAGGGCACTGTTGGGGTGTTCGCCGATCTATCTCACCAACATCATTTCGGCCTCAAGCATCCAGCGGGAACTCAACCACCACTACTCAATTGGCATCCTTGCCTTTCTGATCGGCGCCTGCATCGATGCCCTGGCCCAGAGCAACCAGGCGTCGCTGCTGCGTAGAAAACGCGTGCTGTTCGCCACCATGCTGTTGGGTGTCGCCGCCTTCCTGGGCTATGGCCGTGTGTCGTATTTCAGCAGCCGCTACCTGCCGCGTTTGCAGGAGGCACGCGATTTCCAACAGGCCAAACAGCAGATCGGGCCCAACGACTCCGTGCTCACCATCGCCAACTACGCCGCCCACATGGCGGGCCGCTCCCGCATCGAGCAAATAGAGAAACCCGGCTACGGCGCCGTCAGCCAGTACGACTGGATCGTGCTGCCCGCTCCAGAGATCCCGATCAACATCGGCGGCAAGCTGCGGCCGGTACGGCGATCCAAAATCGGGGGAACCGTGGCTCAGATCCGCCGCCAAGCAGAAGCCGCTGGCATGAACTGCCGAGCTGCCAATCCGTCGATCGTGCTCTGCTCCAAGGGCTGAACCGCCATGCCCCACGCCCTCCCCGAAGCCCGCGTCTGCCAGTTGCAGCAGCTGCTCACGCGTTTGGGGCTCGAAGCCGATGCCGCCCCCTTCCAGCACGCCGATGGAGCGGGCCTAGCAGCCCTGGATGAAGCGTTAACGCACACCTCAGCGGGCCTGGCACGCAACCACGAACAGCTGGAATTCCTGGGGGATGCAGTGCTGCGCCTGGCCGCCAGCGAATACATCGAACGCCACCACGCCGCTCTGGCGGTGGGGGAGCGCTCGGCGCTGCGCTCCCATCTGGTGAGTGATCGCTGGCTGGCAGAGGTGGGGCAGAGCGCTGGCATCAGCGAGGCTCTGCGCATCGGCAGCAAGGCCGGCGGTGACACCACCGCAGCAGCCACCTTGCGAGCCGAGGCCACCGAAGCGCTGATTGGCGCGCTGTACAAGGCCTGCGGTTCCCTGGAGCCAATTCACCGCTGGCTTACACCCATCTGGGAGCGCACCAGCCAGGCGGTGCTGAGCGATCCCCATCGAGGCAACAGCAAATCAGCCCTCCAGGAGTGGAGCCAGGCCAAGGGCCTGGGGTTGCCGAGATACCACACGGAAGAGCGCAGCCAAAGCCATGGTGATCCAGAACGCTTCCAATGCCGCGTGAACCTTGATGGCTGGGTGTCAGCGGAAGGAAGGGGTCGGTCGAGGCGAGAGGCCGAGCAGCAGGCTGCCCGCGCAGCACTGCAGGCGCTCAAGCCTGCTCGAGGATCTTGAGCGGCATGGTCACCAGCTTGTCCCAGTTGCCGCCTTCAAACAGCACGGCGGCATTGCGGCCACTGATGCGCTGCACGAAGCCCTGGTAGCCGTTGTAAATCGACGTGGCATCGCGCACCACCACGGTGGAGCCCGGCAGGATCGGCAGGGAATCAGCCATGGGTGCGGCACGGGTGCGGGGCCATTATCGAGGCTGACGGTGCGGCATGGGCCTATGGCCGAGGAGCAAGAGCTGCTGGTGGTTGGTCGCGTGGTGGCCGCCCAAGGGCTGCGGGGCGAACTGCGCGTGAATCCCCTCAGCGACTTCCCCGAACGCTTCACCCGCCCCGGTGTCCGCTGGCTGCGCCCTGTACAGGGGCGACGCAACGAAACGGCCGTGTCCACGCAGGTGGAGCTGCTGAGCGGCCGTCAGCTTCCGGGGAAGGAGCTGTTTGTGATTCGCCTCGAGGGGGTGAACGACCGCAGCAGCGCGGAGGTCCTGGTGGGCCAGGAGCTGTTGGTGCCGGCAGCGGATCGCCCCAAGCTGGCCCGCGGCGAATTCCACCTGCTGGATCTGGTGGGCCTGGAGGTGCGGCTCCTGGAGGCCACAGATGCCACCAGCGGCCAGCCATCCGGGCGTTGCATCGGCACCGTGAAAGACCTGATCCACGCCGGCAACGATCTGCTGGAGGTGGAGCCGTGCGGCGATGGTGCGCCGCTGTGGATTCCTTTTGTGGAAGCGATCGTGCCTGTGGTGGAACTGGAGGCGGGCTGGATCGGGATCACCCCGCCGCCGGGCTTGCTGGAGCTGGGCGCCAACACCGGGCCTGATGCGGCTGATGCGACCGACTCCGACAGCGACCAGGGGTGAGATCAGGTCAGCTCCCTACTGTCCGAAACAACGAACAGTCCGTACAGAATTCTGGACAGTGCGGGAGATGCCTTGGCTGTCAACCGGCCTTGGGTTGGAATAGCGGCACGCACAGACGCCGCCGCTGCGCCCAGCCCGCCCATGACCGCACTCGTTCCTGTGATCCTCTGCGGCGGCACCGGCACCCGGCTCTGGCCCCTTTCGCGCGCCACCTATCCCAAGCAGTACTGGGCGCTAGCGGGCGAGGGCGACGAAACATTGCTGCAGCAGACCCATCAACGGCTTGAGGGCATTGCCGCTCTACAGCCACCGCTGCTGATCTGCAATGAAGACCACCGCTTCATCGTGGCCGAACAGATGCGCCAGATCGGCGTGGAGCCGGCCGCGATCCTGCTGGAGCCGATGGGCCGCAACACCGCGCCGGCGGTAGCGGTGGCAGCCCTGCAGGCCACCACCCACGGCGACGACCCTCTGCTGCTGGTGCTCGCCGCCGACCACGTGATTCAGAACGCCGCCGGCTTCCGCGCGGCGGTGGAAGCGGGGATGGCTGCCGCAGAAGCCGGCCAGCTGGTGACCTTCGGCATCGTGCCCACCGCCCCGGAAACGGGCTACGGCTACATCGAGGCCGCCGAACCACTCCACACAGCCGACAACGGCAATCCGGCGCCTCTGCAACCGGTGCCGATCGCCCGCTTCGTGGAGAAGCCCGACCGCGCCACCGCCGAACAGTTCTTGGCCAGCGGCCGCTTCACCTGGAACAGCGGCATGTTCCTGTTCAAGGCCAGCGCGATCCTGGCGGAACTGGAGCGGCTGGCACCGGAGGTGGTGAGCGCCTGCCGATCCGCTCTCGAGCACGACAGCGAAGACCTCGATTTCCTGCGGCTCGAGCGCGAAGCCTTCGCCGCCTGCCCAAATGTGGCCATCGATGTGGCCGTGATGGAGCGCACCGACCGCGGCGCCGTGCTGCCGCTCAACGCCGGCTGGAGCGATGTGGGCAGCTGGAGTGCCCTCTGGGAAACCGCGGAACAGGACGCCGACGGCAACGTGCTGCGCGGCCGCGTGATCTCCGAAGCCAGCAGCAACTGCTACCTGCGCAGCGAACACCGCCTGGTGGTGGGCCTGGGCGTGGACAACCTGGTGGTGGTGGAAACCGACGACGTGGTGCTCGTCGCCCATCGCGACCGCGCCCAGGACGTGAAGACGATCGTGGGGCTACTGGAACGGGAAGGCGCCCGCGAGAGCAAGGCCCATCGCCGCATTTACCGCCCCTGGGGCAGCTACGACGGCATTACCGAGGGCGAGCGCTGGCAGGTGAAAAAGATCGTGGTGAACCCCGGTGCCAGCCTCTCGCTGCAAATGCACCACCACCGCGCCGAACACTGGATCGTGGTGAGCGGAACCGCGCTGGTGGAAAAAGATGGCGTGGAAGAACTGATCGGTGAAAACCAGAGCACCTACATCCCTTTGGGCTGCAAGCACCGCCTCTCCAACCCGGGGCGGATCCCTGTGGAACTGATCGAGGTGCAGAGCGGCCCCTATCTCGGCGAAGACGACATCCGCCGCTTCGACGACCGCTACGGCCGCAGCGATTCGGCACGCCAATATGCGCACTAAAATGCGCACACGTGCGATCGAACGTGATGAGGACCACGCTAGAGCTACCGGACCCCTTGTTTGCGCGCCTGAAGGCGAGGGCAGCCACTGAGCGCCTCACCCTCAAACAGCTGCTGCGCCACTTTGTGGAACAAGGACTGAATGACCGCGCGGCAAAGCCCAGCGAGCGGCGTTCTCGAGCTACGTTGCCCCAGATACAAGGCCCCCTCCCGATCGCGGCGGACAAGCTCAGCAACGCAGGCCTGTTCGAACTCCTGGACTCGTGAACAGGGCAGTCGATCTACCAGATCTCAATGTCTGGCTGGCGTTGGCCTGCTCACAGCACAGCCATCACCAAGAGGCCGTGCGCTACTGGGAGCAACTGGCTTCCCCACAGGTTGTGTTCTGCACGGTCACGGCGTTGGGACTTGTGCGCTTGGTGTGCCAACCCAAGGTGATGGGCTCAGCCGCCATGACCGCGGCTGCAGCCTCAAAGCTCCTGGAGGCCTTTTGCAGGCAACCAGGTGTTGAGCTCGCTGTGACCGAGCAGAGTGAGTGGGAGGTGTTTCACCAGTTACTGCGCACTGGCGATCTACCCGCTCGGCTGTGCACCGATGCCTACTTGGCGGGGCTCGCGATCAGCGAGGGCTGGCGACTGGTGAGTTTTGATCGGGATTTCGAACGCTTCGCACCGCTGGATTGGTTGCGCTTGGGTTAGACGCCTTTCGCCCTCACTCCACCGTGACGCTCTTCGCCAGATTCCGCGGCTGATCCACATCCAGGCCGCGGTGGGCGGCGATGTGATAACTCAGCAGCTGCATCGGAATCACGGTGAGCAGTGGGCTGAGCAGCTCATCCACCGTGGGCACCGGCAGCAACGTATCGAACAGCTCCGCATCGGCACACTCGGGTGCCACGCCGATCAGCTGCGCATCCCGGGCCTTGGCCTCCTGGGCGTTGCTGAGCACCTTGTCGAACACCGTGCCCGGCACCGCGATCGACACCACCGGAACCCGCGCATCCAGCAGCGCGATTGGGCCATGCTTCATCTCGCCAGCCGGGTAGCCCTCGGCGTGGATGTAGCTGATCTCCTTGAGCTTGAGGGCGCCTTCGAGGGCAATGGGGTAGTTGATACCGCGCCCCAGGAAGATCACGTCCTGGGTGTCTGCGAACAGATGGGCCATCGCTTCGCAGCGCTGGTCGTGGTCATCCACCAGCGCGCGCAATTGCGCCGGAAGCGCCCGCAGGCCAGCCGCCAGCTGCCGCAGCTGCTCAGGACCATGGCCCGTGGCACCGCCGCCGCGACGCTCAGCGAAGGCCAGAGCCAATCCGTAAAACGCCAGCAGTTGCCCCAAGAACGTCTTGGTGGCGGCCACACCCACCTCAATGCCCGCACCGATGTCGAGGATCTGATCCACAAGGCGGCCCAGGGAACTTTCGGGGCGGTTGGTGATCCCCAAGAGCCGCGGGGCAAACGCGGGATCGGCCACGGCCCGGCGACGCTCCTGCTCCATCGCCAGGGCCGCCAGCGTGTCGGCGGTTTCGCCCGATTGGGTCACGCCGATGGTGAGCGTGTGCGACCCCAGCGGCGGCGGCGCATAGCGGAATTCGCTGGCATAAAACACGCTGGTGGGAATCCCCGCCAGCTGCTCCAGCAGATAAGCCCCCACCTGAGCCGCATGGCGGCTGGTGCCGCAGGCCAGGATCTGGATTCGCTCCACCCCTTCGTAGACGCTCTCATCGAGGGGCAGCGCCACCAAGCCACCGCTCTCGGGCAGATGCCGCGCCACCCAGAGCGCTGCCGTTTCCGGCTGCTCGTGGATCTCCTTGAGCATGAAGTGGCGGAAGCTGCGCTTATCCGCCACGTGCTCCGTGCCACTCAGCAGGCTCGGTGTGCGCTGCACCCGATCACCGGCCGCGTCGTACAGCTCAATGCCGAGTGGCGTGAGCAAGGCCACTTCACCATCCTCAAGCGGCAGGATCGTGCGCGTGAACCCGGCCAGGGCCGGGGTATCACTGGCGCAAAGGAATTCCCCTTCCCCAAGGCCGATCAGCAGCGGCGCTGCCTTGCGGGCTACCACCAGCGCACCTGGCAACTCAGCCCACACCACCGCCAAGGCGTAGGCGCCATGCAGCCGCGGCAACACGGCCTGCACCGCCTGCAACAGCAGTGCTCCACTGGGCCTGCATCCAGCCGCCACTAGCCGGGCCAGCTCACGGCTCAACAGGTGGGGAATCACCTCCGTGTCCGTTTCGGAGCGGAACACCACCCCTTCTGCCTGCAGCTCTTCCCGCAGCGTGCGGTAGTTCTCGATGATCCCGTTCTGCACCACCGCAACACGGCCTGGGCCATCGAGGTGCGGGTGGGCGTTGCGTTCTTCCGGCTTGCCGTGGGTGGCCCAGCGGGTGTGACCGATCCCGCACTGGCCGGCTGCACCCTGGGCCTCAAAGCGCTGGGTGAGGTTCACCAGCTTCCCTTCTGCCCGCAGGCAACTCAACTGGTGCTCCGCGTTCACCGTGGCGATGCCGGCGGAGTCGTAGCCGCGGTATTCCAGCTGCCGCAGACCTTCCAGCAGCAGGGGGGCCGCTTCGCGCGAACCGATCACCGCAACGATGCCGCACATACCGCCTGATGCCTACAAAAAAAGCCCGGCTTGGGCCGGGCTTGAGCTTATGGGAGCCGAAACTCAGTAAGCCAGACCCATGGAACGGGTGGTTTCGTCGCCGAGATAAACGCGGATCGAGAGGAAGTCGGTGGGGCAGGCGGTTTCGCAGCGCTTGCAGCCCACACAATCTTCAGTGCGGGGCGAGGACGCGATCTGGCCGGCCTTGCAGCCATCCCAGGGCACCATTTCGAGCACATCGAGGGGGCAAGCCCGCACGCACTGAGTGCAACCGATGCAGGTGTCGTAGATCTTGACGGCGTGGGACATGTCGCCTCGGGACGCGACGCCCAAGGTACCCACGGTGGGAGGCAGCTCCCGATGCTCCGTCACCCTTGTTCATACGTCTAAGGGCGGTTTCAGGTGGCCCCGTAGGATGCGGCGTCCGCCACACCGGCCATGTCCCAGGAAGCGATCTTCGAGAAAGTCCGCTCGATCGTTGTCGAGCAGCTGAGCGTCGACGCCGGCGAAGTGAAGCCTGAATCCAACTTCCAGAACGATCTGGGCGCTGACTCGCTCGATACCGTCGAGCTGGTGATGGCGCTGGAAGAAGCCTTCGACATCGAAATCCCCGACGAGGCTGCTGAAGGCATCGCCACCGTGGGCGACGCCGTGAAGTACATCCAGGACAAGCAGGCCTGAGGAACTGATTGATGGTGGAGGGACTCCGCCGCGTCGTCGTCACCGGTCTCGGCGCGGTCACACCGATCGGCAACACCGTTGCTTCCTATTGGGAAGGCTTGAGCACAGGGCGCAATGGGGTGGCCGGGATCACCCTGTTCGACCCCTCCGCTCACGCCTGCCGTTTTGCCGCTGAGGTGAAGGATTTCGATCCCTCCGCCTACATCGAGCCCAAGGAGGCCAAGCGCTGGGACCGGTTCTGCCAGTTCGGCGTCGTGGCCGCCAAGCAGGCCGTGGCCCAGGCCGGCCTCACGATCGATGACAGCAATGCCCATCGCGTCGGCACAGCGATCGGTTCCGGCGTGGGCGGTCTGCTGATGATGGAAACCCAGGCCCATGTGCTGGCCGACAAGGGGCCATCGCGGGTGAGCCCGTTCACCGTGCCGATGATGATTCCGAACATGGCCACTGGCCTGACGGCCATCGCCATCGGCGCCAAGGGCCCCAGCACGGCTGTCGCCACGGCTTGTGCCGCGGGCTCCAACGCCATTGGCGATGCGTTCCGCCTGATTCAGCTGGGCCATGCCGACGCCATGATCTGCGGTGGCGCCGAATCGGCCATCACACCTCTGGGGGTGGCCGGCTTTGCCAGCGCCAAGGCCCTGTCGTTCCGCAACGACGACCCCGCCACCGCCAGCCGCCCCTTTGATGCCGAGCGCGATGGCTTTGTGATCGGCGAAGGCGCCGGTGTGCTGGTGCTCGAAAGCCTGGAGCACGCACAGGCCCGCGGCGCCGAGATCCTGGCGGAGATCGTGGGCTACGGCATGACTTGCGACGCCCACCACATCACCTCCCCCTCACCTGGTGGCGTGGGCGGGGCCGAAGCGATGCGCCTGGCGCTGCGCGATGCGCGCCTTGATGCGGATGCGGTGGATTACGTGAATGCCCATGGCACCAGCACCCCCGCCAACGACCTCAACGAAACCTCAGCGATCAAAGCCTCCCTCGGCAAACGAGCGCTGCAGATTCCAGTGAGCTCCACCAAGTCGATGACCGGCCACCTGCTAGGCGGCAGCGGCGGCATTGAAGCCGTGGCCGCTGTGCTCGCGATGGAACACAGCCTGGTGCCGCCTACGATCAACTATCAAAATCCGGATCCTGCATGTGATCTGGATGTCGTTCCCAATCAAGCCCGGGAACAGAAACTGGATGTGGTGCTGTCCAACTCCTTTGGATTCGGCGGCCACAACGTCTGTCTGGCGTTCCGCCGGATGAACTGACTCCCCAGTTCACCGCGGTTTTTTCCGCTCCTCACACCTTCTCCTTACCCGTAAGCCCCATGGTCGCCGCACCCGTCGCTGGAACTCAGTCCGTCGACTCCCTCTGCATCAACAGCATCCGCTTCCTGGCGGTCGACGCGATCAACAAGAGCAACTCGGGCCACCCGGGCCTGCCGATGGGTTGCGCGCCCATGGCCTACACGCTTTGGGACAAGTTCCTCAAGCACAACCCCAAGAATCCCAAGTGGTTCAACCGCGACCGCTTCGTGCTCTCGGCCGGTCACGGCTGCATGCTGCTCTACGCGCTGCTGCACCTCACCGGCTACGACTCGGTGACCATCGACGACATTAAGCAGTTCCGTCAGTGGGGCTCCAAGACTCCCGGTCACCCCGAGACCTTCGAAACCGCCGGTGTGGAAGTGACCACCGGTCCTCTGGGTCAGGGCATCGCCAACGCTGTGGGTCTGGCCATGGCCGAAGCCCATCTGGCTGCCAGGTTCAACAAGCCCGATTGCACGCTCGTTGATCACACCACCTACGTGATCATGGGCGACGGCTGCCACCAGGAAGGGGTGAGCGGTGAAGCCGCCTCCCTGGCCGGCCACCTGGGCTTGGGCAAGCTGATCGCGCTGTACGACGACAACCACATCACCATCGACGGAAACACCAACGTTTCCTTCACCGAGGATGTGCTCAAGCGCTACGAGGCCTACGGCTGGCACACCATCCACGTGCAGGACGGCAACACCGACCTGGCCGGTATTGCCCGCGCCATTGAGGAAGCCAAGAGCGTCACCGATCGCCCGTCGATGATCAAGGTGACCACCACCATCGGCTACGGCTCCCCCAACAAAGCCAACACCGCCGGTGTGCACGGTGCTGCCCTGGGCGCTGATGAAGCCGCCCTCACCCGCAAGAACCTGGGTTGGGAGTACGGCGAATTCGAAGTGCCACAGGCTTCTTACGACCAGTGGCGCCAGGCGATCGAGCGTGGTGCTGCCGCCGAAGCCGCCTGGAACGCCACCCTGGCCGACTACCGCGCCAAGTACCCCACCGAAGCCGCTCAGTTCGAGCGTCAGCTGCGTGGTGAACTGCCCCAGGGCTGGGATGCCAACCTCCCCAGCTACAGCGCCGACGACAAAGGCCTGGCCACCCGCCAGCACTCCTACAACTGCCTCAACGCCATCGGCCCCAACCTGCCGGAGCTGATCGGTGGTTCCGCTGACCTCACCCACTCCAACCTCACCGACATCAAGGGCGAGGGTGGTTTCCAGAAGGGCGCCGAAGCCAACCGCTATCTGCACTTCGGTGTGCGCGAGCACGCCATGGGCTCGATCCTCAACGGCCTCGCTTATCACGGCAGCGGCCTGGTGCCCTACGGCGGCACCTTCGCTGTGTTTGCCGGCTACATGCTGGGTGCCATGCGCCTCTCGGCCCTGAGCGAGCTGGGTGTGATCTATGTGCTCACCCACGACTCCATCGGTCTGGGTGAAGACGGCCCCACCCACCAGCCGATCGAAACCCTGGCCAGCCTGCGCTCGATCCCCAACATGCTGGTGATGCGCCCCGGCGATGGCAATGAAACCAGTGGTGCCTACAAGGTGGCCGTGGCCAACCGTCACCGCCCCACCGTGCTGTTCCTCAGCCGTCAGGCGATGGCCAACCAGGCCAACTCCAATGCCGATCACGTGGCCAAGGGTGGTTACATCCTCGAAGACAGCAACGGTGCGCCCGATCTGATCCTGATCGGCACCGGCACCGAGCTCGACCTCTGCGTGAAGGCCGCCGCCCAGCTGCGCGCTGAAGGCAAGAACGTGCGCGTGGTGTCGATGCCCTGTGTGGAGCTGTTCGAAGAGCAGGACGCCGCCTACCGCGAGAGCGTGCTGCCCGCCGCCTGCCGCAAGCGCCTGGTGGTGGAAGCCTCCAGCAGCTTCGGCTGGCACAAGTACACCGGCTTCGAAGGCGACACCGTGTCGATCGATCGCTTCGGTGCTTCCGCTCCTGGCCCGCTGCTCATGGAGAAGTTCGGCTTCACCGTGGACAACGTGGTGGCGAAAGCAAAAGCCCTGAAGTGAGGTTGAAATTCCAGGAGTAGCCCTTCGAAAGACGTCAGAAAGCCTTTGCCGCTCAGCATAGGCTTTTTAAAACGCACAGAAGAGGACTAAGCAGGAAAAGAAGCCTTGCAGAGCGAAAGAAAAAGACGATGCGTCAGCAGAAAAGACATACATATGAAAATTTCCTTAGGCACCAAGGAGAAACCAACTTCACAAAGGCATAGACAGAATAAACGAAAAGGCAGACTGGGCTAGAAGTAAATCAGGAAAAGGAACAGTAGATACAATCTAACGCCTGAGGCGATCCAAAAGATAAGCGAAGAAAAAAACAGCCCTGGGACATAGGAATGTGGATAGTGGAAATAACCCTAGATTTGGGCAAGAGAATACGAAAGGCTACAGCGGGAGCCTTTACTGGAGCGCGAGAAATGCTGGAAGAGGCGAGATTGCGAGATTATGTAAGTGGAAGCAATTAAACAGCGTGCGCGAGAGGGATTGGGGCAAGGAGTATGAATTGCTTCAGCTGCATGACTCGGTAGATGCATAATGAGATGGCCTACATTGCTTCAATCAGCAATAAGTACTTTGAGAGATGCGTATTGGGGAGAGGCTAGACAGGCTCGAATATATACATAAACGGAGGACGCTCTTAAGGTTGCTGAAATCAGCGGTCTGTAGCAGGCTATGTCATACGTAGGAGGACTTAAGAGGGAATACAGACAGGGACGCGAAGATAAGCGAAGGGATGAGATAGTCACTACACAAGAAGTATAGAGGGCCAAGGAGAGATCACGGAGGCAAGACTCAAGATATTGAGGTGAGGGCTGTGGAAGGGGTGCTGGGGGGGGATATGGGGTGAGACAAAGGAGTCAGCAGGACGTTAGATTCACGATGCTGAGAAGGGAAAGAAATATTGCTCTGAAGACAATGCCGCTAAAACGAAACGATACCAGATTTAAGAGGTATGCAGCTGGTTGGAAATAGAGGCAAGGAGAGGCTTGCCGTCAGATGTCAGTTGGAGAGCTTTTCTGAGCATTGAAATGGCAGACAAGGCACGAGGAACATGGGTTGGACATCCGAAACTTTCGAGGTAAGCCAACAGAGAGAGCCTAAGTTCATAGACCGTTCCAACAAGTGAACGGAGAAACCTGTCAAATATTTGATCACCAACATAATTACCACTCACAAGAGAAAGCAGCATGCGGTCAATGGCCCGGTATATATACCGAGCTTCTGTCAGATACGAAGGGCGACAGTTTTGGTCCCCGAGGGGCTGAATAACGGAGATAGATTTGAACAACTTAGCAGCCTCCGAAAGAAGCCTATCGAGGGTAGGCGCAGTAACGGAACGGAAGACTCTGTCTGTGTCGCTGGCTAAGGCTTCTGCGTATCCGAACATAACCAGTTCAAAAGACCTGGCGCAGGGTATTTGAGATAAATAGCAGAAGTGGCTGACATGAAAAAAGGGAGACAGGCCACGATCAGTACGATGTGAGACGAGCCATGAGATGTTGCCTCCCTTTTCGGATCTGCTCAGGCGGTTGTCATAGTCATGAGAATCTCTTTGGATTACAGGAACATTAAGGATACCGTAGGACACGGAATGCTCAGAATGAAATTGAAGTTGCTGATAGACAAGCGAATAGACATACTCTGGATAGTGATAGGAGAGAATTGTCGCTAAGACGTCACGTCTATAAATATGGCTGCCAATATAAGCGGCCCAGTCGAGTGGTCCCAAGGCATTGAGAATAGAGGAATAAGACGAACGAGCAATAGAAGATGGATTGGAAATGGCATTGAAGAGATTACTGGCACTATTTAGATGCGCAGAGTTAGTAGTAAAGAGGCTTGGGGCTTTCAGAATATCCCCTGAAGAGCTATATCCAATATTAGATGCACCGATTGCAAGGACGTCAAAGCCTGAATGCCTCATGGCTTCAACAACACGCGCTAAGAGCTTTAGGTCGACGAAGTCAGTTTCACCGAGGATGAGGATGTAGTCGCCAAGCCCATTGATAACAAGCTTGATTCTTGATAAGTTCTCTTCGCAGCTGAGAAGATACCGATCAGATCTAACGCAGTTAATGCGTACTCGATCATTAGGATTCGCAGTGAAATCATGCATAGCGGGGTTATTAAGCAGAAATGTGCAATCGACAGTTACTGACGCATCATCAACAAGGATGAACTCTTGTAGTTGACGGTAAACAGGCGTATCTGCAGGGTTGCCAACGCAGGGAATAACAAGAGAAATATTCAGCACTGGACTTAAGCGAAATTAAAGCAATCCTAGCAAAGGGAGGCATGGGTCATTATCTAGTTGTGTGTTCTAATCAGGTCATTCAGAAACCCGCAACAGTCGGAGCTGCTGAATGGGGGTGCGGCCAGCCAGGGCCATATGACACCTGCGGCCGTTATAGATCGCCAGATAGCGCGGTAGCCAGTGGTTCCGTTCGGTTGAGGTCTGAAAGGCCATCGAGTACGCCCACTCCACCAGCAGGGTCTTGATGAACCGCTCGGCTTTGCCGTTTGTTCGTGGGGTGTATGGCCTGGTGCGTTTCGGGATCAGGCCCAGTGCGCTGCAGGCTTCTCGCCAGGGTTTTGAGCGGTAGGCGCTGCCGTTATCGGAGAGCACTCTCTTGCAGCTGATCCCCTGACCATCGAACCAGGCCACGGCTCGCAGCAGAAAACCCACCGTGGTTGCTTGCTTCTCATCCGGCAGCACCTCGACGTAAGCCAGTCGCGTGGCGTCGTCGATGGCCACATGGGCCTTCTCATAACCCGCACCACGGGAGGAGCCCAGGCGTCGATCTCCGGTGATCCGGTGACCGACGCGCTCAAAGCGGGCGAGCTGTTTGGTGTCGACGTGGATCATGTCGCCTGGCCGTGCCCACTGGTACCGGCGCACAGGCTCTGCAGGCTGGAGGTTCTTGAGCCGGCCGAGACCCTGGGCCTTGAGCACCCGGCCCACGGTGGAAAGCGGGGCCGCCAACACCCTGGCCACTCTTCTGAGTGTGCAGCGCTCATGGCGGAGGTCAACGGCGCGTTGCAGTTGCTGTGGATCGAGCGTCCGCCGCTGGGTGCGGCGAACACTGCGTCGATCCACCAGTGCAGCAGCACCGCCTGCGCGGTAGCGCGCCAGCCACTTGTAGGCGCTGCGGACGCTGATCCCAGCCTGGGCAGCCAGCGTTGGGAGCGGCAGATGCTCCTCAATGTGTCGACGCAGCAACCGTTCACGGCCGAGGGGTGTCAGCCGAGCATTCGGGTGGGTATGCATGGGTTGTGAGGTCAGTGGGTCGGAGGTGACACCCGGACCATGACGACCTCACACCCCTTTGTCAGCTGAACAACCTGCTGGGACTACACAACTAGCCAGAGAGGGCGAAAAAGAACTAATTTAACCTGCGTTATCATGCGCTTGTACAAGAAGCATTTCTGCTCCGGCAGCAACGAGGATCCGCGAGGGATTGCTTAAAGGGCGAAGCTTATGAATATTGTGCCTATAAAAGCGGGCAAAGGGAACTTAGGCACATGTATACTAGTGCTTAACAGACTGAGACAAGGCATGAGAATAGCAATAACTGGTGGAACAGGATTTCTCGGAAGAGCTCTGACAGATTACTTAGCAAAGCATAAATCAAACGAGTTATACTTGCTTTGCCGGAAACAAAGCATGTGGAAGGCAGGCAACATGGCAAAAGAGAATGTTAACGTAGTAGACATAAAGGATGCCGAAGTCGTATTGAAAAGCGCAAGGGATGTATGCCTGATACATTGCGCCACGGACTATGGCAGGGGAAATGGGAGTGCAACGGAAATGGTAGAGGCGAACCTGATAATGCCATTGTGGCTGCTGGAACAGATGGTTAAATACCAGCCCAATGGTATCTTTATCAATACGGACACCATATTAGACAAGAGAGTTTCGGATTATTCACTAAGCAAATCGCAGTTCAGAGAGTGGATAAAAAAGAGATGCGATAGGCTAAAAATAGCCAACGTAGCACTTGAGCATTTCTATGGGGCAAGGGATAATCCTGGCAAGTTCACATCTTATGTATTCGAGTCCCTGATAACGGGTCGACCCTACATTGAATTAACAGAGGGATTACAGAAAAGGGACTTCATATACATTGATGATGTGGTATCGGCTTTCGTAGCGATAATGGATTGCGCAACGAAGGAGAAGGAATGCGGATATAGGCACTATGAAGTAGGAGCCGGTGCATCGATACCTGTAAGACAGTTTGTCATGCAAGCGAAGAAAATATTTCAAAATACAGAGACTGACCTTCAATTTGGGACTCTTCCAATGAGGGCAAACGAGGTAATGGATGTAAGGGTTGACACTAGACCATTAGAAGCATTAGGCTGGAAGCCTAAATACACAGTAGACAGTGGCATAGCAAAGACATATAGAGAAATGCGTGAATACAGGGCAAGCCATGGCTTAAAGCTAGATCTAGAGAGTATGTGATTGAAGCGATGCAAAACCCAGAGGCGATGAGTTCTAATGCGAGTGCATAGGGATAACAGAATCAGCTCGGGAATGTTGACCTGGGTCCAGTAAAGACCATCTTTAGGAGTGTGCGCCGGTAGTCTTGGAAGAGATGGTGATTGCGATCTGATTAGTTTGCAGTATAAAGAGATGGTTGCCAAGAGGTAATTCAAAAACAGAATGAAAAAGGCCAACAGGGGAGACCAAGGGCAGAGAAGTACATGTTCTACACAGCAGAAAGGAAGTTGACTCAGAAAGATAAGACGAATTGAGGATACAGATCAAGAACAGCTACGACAGCAAGTGGGTGAAAGTAAAAAGAGGATGTGATTAGGGATCGTCCGTCAAGAAGCCTGCGTACGGGAGAGGGTGTAAAGAGGAGTAGGATTGATCAAATGTGAGCGAGAAGGCAATTCTGACAAGAAAGAAATGTTGAAGAGTGAGGGAAGGGTGGTTTCAGATAAAGATGTATGGAGATAAAACCAAGTTCGTTATATCTTGAAGGAAAATAGAGAATTACTATGTCAGGCCAACGAAAGATTTAGTCTAAGCGGGCATGAACTGGGTAGGAAGGAGCTCGGTAGTCTCAGCACACACGTTCTGGACACAACGCTCTGCGCGAGATAAGCAGATGGTGGGATTGCATGTGAGTGATCAGACTTACATGATACAAAAAAGAATAAGAACGGCTACAGAGATGACAAATCAGCCTAAGATATCATGAGCATTTTTGGATTCGGCGAAGGTATTTGACAGCAGTGGCATAGGTAGCCGGAAAGGATTGTGGTGAATAGTGGTAGTTGTAGCGAAGAGAAAGGGAAAATGTTGTTGGAGCACGTAATAGAAGACTTTTAGCCCATATAGATATAGAAGCTGAAGATAGTGCAGATCTGCTTGAGGGAAGGACCAAAGAGATTAGGCCGGCGAAGATATAGATATTAACGTGGAAAAGCCGATTTATGCGGGTGATATGAGAGAGGGAAGCAAATGACACGAAGAATTGCATCAAGAGAAAAGCGATTAACTTAGAGATTAATCGGCAAAGAAAATCGGAGGTATCGCTATAGGCTAAAGGGCACAACTGGAATCAGTCCATAGGTGTATCAGTGGGTATAGTCCAAAGAAGGGGCCAATGGGAAGATATTAGGCAAATAAGAGACAAGATAGCTTAAGAATGCGTAACATTTAGAGACACAAGGAAACGCGAAGATCAGATCAAGTAGTTAGATCAACAAAAGCATGAATAGAAACGAAAAGGAGTAGGCAGCTAAGTTCGAATAGAAGAATGTGAAATGAAGCCTAGTGATAGCTGGGCACCAATTAGACGATCACAACTCCACCAAACCCACAACCGCATACAACCGTAGATGCATAGTGAGGGTTGTTTAGTAAGTTCAGGCTGCATGGTGTTGATTGATGCAATGCACGAGATAACTTGGATAGTACAGAGAGAAAATACAGCGTCGATTTGTTGAACACAAGCTGTACATAAGGATAAGTTGAAGAAGGGGAAGCAGTGTGGTTATAAGGACTAGATTCAGGTAGAAGGTGGGACAGAGCTGAGAAGCTCACTCAGACCTTGATCAATACTGATACTTGGCTGCCAACCGAATGTGTTACTTGCGCAATGATTAAGCGATATAAAGACTCGCTGATCGGATATACGCGCAGGAATATAGTCAATGTTAAGCTCTTGGTGATCCACGCCAAGATGTTTACAAGCTAAACGAAGTAACTCGAGGATGCTGAGGCTATTATTAAAGGAGCCTCCGACGTTTGCTGTGACTGAGGGACACTTACCGGTAGCGGCTAGCTCATACAGAGTGCAAACATCTTCCACATGTAGGATGTCGCGAACTTGCTTTCCGTTTCCGCTGATGGTAAAGCGATGCGCAGGGTTAGACTTAGCAAGGGTTACTTGAGACAGAAACCAACCCACCCAACCTTGATCATAAGAGGCTTTTTGACCTAGACCATAGATAGTAGAATGTCGAAAGCAATAAGTGTGGAGGCCGTAGATTCGAGCATAATCATTAGTATACTGGTCAGCCGCACCTTTTGAACATCCATAAGGGGATGAGAAATCAAGTGGAAGAGACTCATCAAATCCTTCCGGATAATTAGAGCAGATATATCTTGTTTCAGTTTCACGATATTCAATCCATTCGAGATCTCCATAGACTTTATTGGTAGAGGCATAAATAAATAATGAACTGGGAGACTGGGTTCTTACTGCCTCGAGAAGACGTAATGTGGAATAGGCATTGCAGTTAAAGTCGTACAATGGATTGTTAATGGACTTGGTCATTGCAACCTGTCCGGCCAAATGGAAAATGGCAGAAATATCGGAATTGATAAAAGCTAGATCAAGTGTTGAAATGTCGCCAAGTATGAATCTGAAATTGCAAAGACTCTCCGGCATCTCTTGGATAAAGGATAGGTTTGCGGCAGAGCCAGGTCGATAGAGGTTATCAATTCCTATAACATAACAACCCCTTTTGAGCAGTCTTTTGGTCAGAGTAGATCCAACAAAACCGCAACAACCGGTAACAATATACATTGCGGAAAAGAAGTTTGATATTACATAGTAGCATAGGCATTGGGAATGGTCATAGCAGCAAGGGATTGCGGAAAAAGCAAGAAGCTTGCTTAGGAGGCAATACAATGTCTAATAGGGATGCACATAGGTCGTGGTAGAGAGGATTACCTTAGGCTTGTAATGTGCCGGATATAGGATACGGGCAAATGGTCTGCTTGTGGTCGCCGTGGTACAAGTTCTTAACGATGAGGCACGGATGGTCATCTTAAGACAACGTCTAACTCGAAAAGTGCACACTCTCAGATCCTGATGCAATGGATTGATATAAGTGGGCGGCAACGAAGCATTGAACGGTCATAGATAGCTCATCGAGGTTGCCGGAATCTGTGGAAATATCCATCACAATGCCTTTGCTGTAATTAACCACACACTCGAGGATCACAGACTATTGCATCAAACTGCAGACTTCCAACAAGATGGCAATAGCGGTCCTTTCCTTACACATACTGGCGATCGAGATAGCCATTAGCTCCAGATTCTTGTGATTATTATTGGTCATGATGATCATCTGAGCACTTGCGGACTTATCTGCAATAATCAACTAAGAAGGGCTCTCTCTTGAGGCCAAAGAAGCCATTCACTCGGCTAACAGTCAGGGGCTGGCATTGTGAATCTGACTGACATGACTCCCTTCTGTCCGACGACAAGCAGGTTGAGGGGCGCTTTGCATCAATGAATTGTTACCCGTTTTAAATGATGCCTTGTAACATCTTTTCTGCAGTCTCTGGCTTGGTTTCTGGTCGCTGTGCTGCGCTCTCCAGGCACTCCTGCACCCTGGCTATGCGCCAATCCCTGATCCGTCGCTGCAGGGTGCGTTTGTGCTGATGCCCATAGCGCTCTGGATCCAGTGCGATCAGCCGCTACAGGAGCTGCTTGCTGCCCACGTCTGCTTCTGCTTCCAACCACTGGGGGATGAGATCGGCATGGGCCTCAAAGGGATCAACGCGGCTGCGGCGACCCTGCCGCGGCGTGGCCCATGAAAACGGGATCGTCAAGGCAACGCACGGCCATGTGAAACGGGGCTGGAGCAGCAGCGGATCCTGAGCGGCAGGGACGATTTCGAGGAACCCGCCGAATAGGGCAAATTGCATGCCGAGATGTTCAGCGCCTCAACGCCCTGCGCCGGCGGCGGTATGAGCAGGAGGTGAAATACCTCTCAGCGTTGCCGGCCTTCCACTTTGCAGACTACGAGCTGCTGACGATGTGGGTAGGGACCGCTGGACTGAACGCCACCGAGATCAGTGCCTACTGCCGGGAGCGGGGTCTGTACCCGGAGCAGGTGAAGCGGTGGCGTTCAACCCAGTGGTCTCGAGAGCCACAGTGAACTTGTAAACAGCCCCGAAGCCATCAGGCCATTCTCGGATGCCGGCACCACCTCTCTTTGCAACCTCAAGGCCTTCCTCAAGTTGTAGAGAGTCACGACGTGAACGCTCAGCTATGCTGTGACCTGGTTCAAACTCTACCGGTGCGGCGGGCCTGTCCGCCTTCTCGCGTCAGCCTTGAGGGCCTCGCTGTAGTGACGCGTTGCTGTGCTCTATGAAGCCCCGTTAGTGATCTAAATGAAGAAGCATCAACTTTGCTGTCAAGAGAGGGGGGGGGGTGACAGCCCTAACTTTGCGAGGGTGAATAATCGGATTCAGATGAAAGGTTCCACAAAAAGACCGGATGGTCTCCAGGACTGAAGGAGTTTTTTCCTCAAAGCGTGTCACTCTGCAGAAATACCTGCATTCCTGACATAAGGGAGTAAAATAGATTAATTCAGCAGATCTAGCCCCAAATACCTGCGATATCAGAAAAAAGACAGGCATGTTTCACGCTGCTTTACATGGACTAGTCTTACACACCCAATACACCGGGAAGAATCAGAACATGGCTCACGTAGATTATACTGAGCCGTCGTACGCCACAGGGAGGCGCACTGACGGTAGCCCTTAGTGGTGAATCCGCGCTTACAGCAAAACTTTGCAGACCTTGAAGCCGATCACAACAGCTGACTCACAATAGATGGTCCAGCAGCGCTTCGATTGCAAGCGGCACAGGTGCAATCGATGTTAAGATGGATTGGTGTCCTAACGAAGCGACATGGTGAACTAACTCTTGTTATCACTTCGGAAGAGTCAAAACCCGATTACACCATTTATTGATACGCAACCATGAAGGCAGTAATTCTTGCCGGAGGCCTGGGAACTCGCATTTCCGAGGAGACAGGTAGTCGTCCAAAGCCAATGATCGAAATAGGCGGAATGCCAATTCTTTGGCACATCCTCAAGATCTATAGCCACTTCGGCATTAAAGATTTCATTATCTGCTGTGGCTACAAAGGGTACGTGATCAAGGAATACTTTGCCAACTATTTTCTACACTCTAGCGATGTAACTTTTGACATGACCGATAATACTATGAAAGTGCATAGTCGCAAAGCCGAACCCTGGAAGGTAACGCTCGTGGATACTGGCGAAGCAACCCTCACCGGGGGACGCTTGCGAAGAGTACGCGAACATCTTGATGATGAAGCCTTCTGCTTCACGTACGGCGATGGCGTTGCCGACGTTAATATTTCTGCTCTAACCGCTTTTCATAAAGCCGAAGGTCGCAAGGCCACCCTGACGGCCGTCCAGCCTCCCGGACGTTTCGGCTCACTCGCTTTTGAGCGCGGTCGGGTTTTGTCATTCGAAGAGAAGCCACAAGGCGATGGCAACTGGATCAATGGTGGTTTTTTTGTCTTAGAGCCTTCAGTGATTGATCTTGTAGATGGTGATCAATGCACCTGGGAGCAGCAACCACTTCAAACCTTGGCTGAGAGTGGTGAACTTTCCGCATACCATCACGAAGGATTCTGGCAGCCTATGGATACGCTGAGGGATAAAACACTGCTAGAGGATCTCTGGAAGCGAAATCAGGCTCCTTGGAAATTCTGGGGCTGAGCGGATGACGAGCATACAGTCGTTTTCTCATTCCGATCGCCAGTTTTGGCACAGCCAAAAAGTGTTGCTGACGGGTCATACAGGCTTCAAAGGGAGCTGGCTAGCTTTCTGGCTCAAGGAGCTGGGTGCTCAAGTCACCGGGGTAGCGTTGGAACAAGAAGGGCGCCCCAACCTCTTCGATCAGCTCCAGCTGAAGCGGCTGATTGACCATCGCGTAGGAGATATTCGAGATCCTGATTTACTGAAAGCGATTGTGAATGAAACACAACCCACCGTTGTGTTTCACCTTGCCGCGCAACCATTGGTTCGGCATAGCTACGAAGAGCCGGTGGCCACCTGGAGCACGAACGTGATGGGGACCATTCATCTGCTTGAGGCTCTCCGGCTACTCGATCAGCCCTGCAGCACGGTGCTAATCACCACAGACAAGGTGTATCGAAACAACGAGTGGGTCTATGGCTACCGCGAGAACGACCCCCTCGGTGGGCATGATCCCTACAGCAGCAGCAAGGCGGCCGCGGAGATCGCCATCGCCAGCTGGCGCTCCAGTTTTTGCGGCACGGCTCCCCATCAAACGCCGCATCTACGCGTTGCCAGCGCGCGTGCCGGAAACGTAATCGGTGGTGGCGATTGGGCCCAAGATCGAATCGTTCCTGATGCGATGCGTGCCCTCAGCCGAGGCGAAGCCATTGTGGTTCGCAACCCGAGAGCCACTCGCCCCTGGCAACACGTTCTGGAACCTCTCGGGGGCTATCTACAGCTGGCCGAGTACTTGTCCACATCCGCAGAGTACTCTAGTGCATTCAATTTCGGTCCGCACCTCGAGGCGAACCGCCCAGTACGTGAGCTGGTTGAAGAGGCACTGCGCCACTGGCCCGGAGCTTGGCACGACCAGAGTGATCCCCATGCCTTGCATGAGGCCAGTCGTCTAAATTTGGTGATCGACAAAGCCCATCACCAATTAGGATGGGCTCCCCGTTGGGACTTTGCGACAACGGTAGAGCGCACCATTAACTGGTACCGACGCGTTCAGGACGGGCAGGCTTCTGCCCTTGAATGCTGCCGGGACGATCTGGCTGCTTTCCTCACCCCCTCTCCTGCGTGACATCCCTCACAGAGCTCAAAAGCCAGATCCTCAGCCTCACCCGCGATTATGCCCGACAGGCCCATGCGGCCTACCGCCCGGCTGCGGATCCGACTCGTTCCCCGTGGACCCAAGGGAGCCCGATTCCTTACGCCGGGCGTGTGTTCACGGAGACCGAGGTGGAGGCAGCCGTATCCGCCACTCTCGATTTCTGGCTCACACTGGGCTCAGAAGGCGCCGCCATGGAGCAGGAGCTGGCCGCCTTCTTGGGCATTCGCCACTCTCTGCTTGTTAATTCAGGTTCCAGCGCGAACCTGGTAGCAATCTCGGCACTCACCTCGGCCAAGCTGCCAGAAGAACGCCGGATCAAGCCCGGTGATGAAGTGATCACGGTTGCGGCGGGCTTTCCCACAACGGTGGCCCCGATCGTGCAGGTGGGTGCCGTGCCTGTATTCATTGATGCTGATCCAATAACCGGCAATGCGCGCTGCGATCAGCTAGAGGCGGCCTACATCGCAGGTAAAACCAAGGCCGTGATGATGGCCCACGCCTTGGGCAACCCCTTCGATCTGTCTGCCACCCTGGCCTTCTGCCAGAAGTACAACCTCTGGTTGGTGGAGGACAACTGCGACGCCCTTGGTTGCAGCTACTCGATGCCACGGCCGCTGGCCGAGAGCCTGGGCTTCAACGAAAACAGCCCTGGCCTTGATGATGGGCCGGATCGTGTTGTTCGCTGGACGGGGACCTGGGGCGACATCAGCACCCAGAGCTTCTACCCGCCGCACCACCTCACCATGGGTGAGGGCGGCGCAGTGAACATCGTGCGCGATCAGAAACTCAAGGTAATCGCCGAGAGCTTTCGCGACTGGGGCCGGGACTGCTGGTGCCCTAGTGGCATCGACAACACCTGCAATAAGCGCTTCGGCTGGCAGCTGGGAGAGTTGCCTGAGGGATACGACCACAAGTACACCTACAGTCACTTGGGCTTCAATCTCAAGCCGCTGGATCCTCAGGCGGCTATCGGCCGGGTGCAGTTGCGGCGCTTACCAGAGTTCATTGAGGCCCGCAAGCAGAACTGGGAGACGTTGCGCCGGGGCCTGTCGGCTCAGGAGGACGTCTTGGAATTCGCCCTGCCCACCCATGCAACCCACTGGGATCCGGAACAGGGCTTCTGCTGGGATAGCAGCGGTTGCCGCACCGATTGCTCCTGGTTTGGCTTCAAGATCGCCGTGAAACCAGGGGCGGCTTTCAGCCGTACGCAGCTGGCTCAAGAATTGGATCGCAACCTCATTGGCAACCGCATGCTTTTCGGCGGTAACCTGTTACGCCAACCAGCCTTTGTGCAGCTGCTCCATGATAATTCAGCAGCCTTACGAGTGGTAGGGGAGATGGAGGGCTCTGACGAAATTATGAAAAATACGCTTTTTCTTGGAACTTATCCGGGGTTGACGCAGGCAATGCTGACCAAGGAAGTGGAAACGATACAGACCTTCGCCCACAGCTTTTGCACGACTGGTAAACCTGTCTTTTAATTCATGATCGACGAGAAGCTGCTGATCTTTGGGGCCGGCTCACATGCACGCAAGCTGGCTGACTCCCTCCGTCGCAGAGGGGATAATGTGCTTGGTTTCGTTACTACTCACCAATCCGCCCTCAAAGAATTAGAAGGGCTTCCCGTGTTCACCTGGGAAACTGTGCCACATTACCTACGAGGTCAGTGCCCGATTGCCTGCGGCATCTTTAATCGGTCTGATGCCTATGACCAACTTGCTAAGACAATCCGGGCCAACGGCTTTAGCCGCATTCTCTGGCCTTGGGATTACTATCCTTACCTACACCACGATCTGGGCTGGTGTTACTGGCTCGATCCAAATCCCAGGCCGCCTTCTGCCTGGCGACAAGATTCAGATTACCAAGAAATTGTATCCAACCTGGCAGATTCTGAGAGCAGGAAAACACTCGACCGCATCCTGGCCTTCCGTTCGGGTAGCGATCTTGAATTCGCCTCATACACAAGCCACGAGACTCAATACTTCAATCCCCTTACGCTAGGCGCTCTGAATCCAGGAAAGCCAGTCTCTTTTCTCGATGTGGGCGCTTATAATGGCGATACACTCGAGTCGCTGATCCAATATGCTGAAGTTACCAAAGCAGTACTGATTGAACCTGACCCAGACAACTTGAATCTACTCAGCCTAAATCTGGATCGCCTGACTCGTCTTCATCAAGGCTTAAACCCTTATGTATTACCGGTTGGGGCGGGCGCTGAACATTGCTCGCTGAGCCTGTCTGGAGAGGGAGAGGCCACAACGGTCAGCATCAATGGTGACACCGACAGCAGAACAACCCGCTTCGCCACAATCACACCGATCGACAGCATCATGCCTGCTGAGTGTTTTGATTTTATCAAGGTCGATGTTGAAGGACACGATCTACAAGCCTTGCGAGGCATGCGAGAACTCTTGCACAGATCTCATGCTGTCCTCGCTATCTCTCTTTACCACCGCCCCTTAGATGTCGTGCATTTACCGCTGGCTGTGATCGATCTTCTAGATGGCATTCCCTATGAATATTTTATACGCCAGCACATGCATAACTCCTTCGATACTGTATTTTATGCGATTCCAGGAAGAGTGAAGCGATGAAAGTATCTGACTACGTTGCTCAGCGGCTGTCATTGCTTGGCATTAGAAGGTGTTTTTCAGTGACGGGTGGAGGTGCGATGCATCTCAATGACAGTTTTGGCGAAGCCAACGGGATTGCCTGCACCTATCTACACCATGAGCAAGCCTGCGCTATTGCAGCAGAGGGTTATGCACGTATTACAGGAAAACCGGCCGTTGTGAATGTCACCTCGGGGCCCGGAGCAATTAACGCACTCAATGGTGTTTTTGGCGCTTTCACAGACTCGATTCCGATGATTATAGTTTCAGGCCAAGTAAAAACCGAAACTCTACTCGAAAGAGTTGGCACTCTTCCGCTGCGTCAACTCGGAGACCAGGAGGCCCGATCCGAAGCTTACATCCCAGCTTTTGTAAAATCATTTCAATCTCTCCGCACTGCCGAGGAATGCATTGCGGCAATTGATCGTGCAATCCGATTGACCTCAAGCGGACGACCTGGTCCATGTTGGATTGAGATCCCCGTGGACATTCAGGGAAGCCGCTCTGCGTTGCTAAAGGACAACCTTCAGCAGCCCTTGCTCCATACAGCCCCGCAAGACCATGTCTCCACAGTTTCCGAAAAAGATCTGGCTGACTTCACCCACTTGCTGAGGCAGTCAAAGCGTCCCTTACTACTTCTGGGGACCGGTGTACGCCTTTCGGGAGCACAAAAAGAAGTACTGCAGTTCGCCGAATCTCTTCAGCTTCCCATCGTCACTGCTTGGACCCATGACATCATTGATAATAACCACGAACTATTCATTGGCCGCCCTGGCACCATCGGGACGCGACCCGGCAACTTTGCAGTTCAGACTTGCGATCTGTTGATTGTTCTTGGCTCTCGCCTAAATATCCGTCAAGTAAGCTATAACTGGGCAGCATTTGCCAGTCACGCATCTGTTGTTATGGTTGATATCGATGAAGCCGAACTTAAAAAGCCTTACCTAGATATCACATTGTCTATCCAAGCTGATATAAGGCATTTCATCACAGCAGCACAAGCATATCTGGCGACTTCATCACCCAACATCGCTTCTGAACAATCCTTAGGGCAGCGCCGCCAATGGGTTTCAAGGTTGCGCACAGTTGCTCTTGATCATGCTGCAACCGCAGCGGACTATCGGCAGCCTCCGTTGGGGAGCGGCATCAACCCATACCATTTCATTTTTGCGCTGGCACGTCATCTGAAGGGTCATGAACGCATCATCTGTGGGGACGCGACGGCCTGCATTGTTCCTTTTCAGATCCTTCCGCTACGTGACAAGCAGCGCATGTTCAGCAATAGTGGGTGCGCTTCTATGGGCTACGACCTTCCTGCTGGGATCGGAGCTGCCTTGGCGGCTCAGGATACTGGTGAGAGAGGATCTACAGTTGTGTTGGCAGGTGATGGCTCGTTGATGATGAATATCCAGGAACTGCAGACTCTGGCTGCTTCCAACCTTGATCTGCTGCTTTTTATTCTGGATAACAATGGTTATCTTTCGATTAAGCAGACCCAGTCCAACTTCTTTGGGCGTGAGCATGGGGCCTCGCCTGCCTCTGGTGTTACATTTCCCGACTTTGCCCGTGTGGCCGAAGCTTTCGGTCTGCCAGTTACCTTGCTAAACGATTACGGTGAGATTGAAAATACCCTGACGAATATATTACACGAGACGAGTGGTCCCCGTGTGTGCGTGGTCAAGCTCTATGAAGAACAAGAATTCGAACCACGCTTAAAGTCTAAAATTGTTGACGGTGTTATCCATACCCCCGAACTCGATGATATGTTTCCACATCTGCCTATCGAAAAGCTAGACTCAATACGCGCTTATCTACTCAGGTAGCTTCCAAACCTTTCAGTCGCCCGGACTTCCTACTGTGATCTCCCCCTCTGACCGTTTCATCTTTGAAAATCTCTTCGTATTAGAGCTTGCAAACAACCACTGGGGAAACCTAGACCGAGGTCTAAAGATTATTCGTGACTTTGCAACGGTTGCTCGTGTGAATTCGGTTCGCACGGCAATCAAACTACAGTTCCGTGACGTGGACAGTTTTGTACACCCGACTTTCAAGGGATATTCCGAGTCTCGATATATTAAGAAGACAGAGGCAACTAAGTTGTCCATCGATGAGTTCAAGGCCCTAATCGATGAAGTTGTGAAATGTGGCTGCGTTCCCATGGCAACTCCTTTTGACGAAGCTTCTGTTGATCTATGCGATACGTTTAATCTTCCCATTATCAAGATTGCCAGCTCAGACATCGCTACATGGCCCTTGCTTGAGCGTGTGGCGAAGCTTCGTAAGCCTGTAATCATCTCTACAGGGGGTGCTTTTGATAAAACTATTGATGAATGCGTTCGCTTCTTCGAGAATCGCAGTATACCTTTAGCGATTAATCACTGTGTCTCTCTTTACCCATCGCAGGACTGTGAGCTGGAGCTCAATCAGATCGATTACCTTCGTGAGCGCTTCCCTACTCATGTAATCGGCTTTTCTACCCATGAAATGACGGACTGGCAAAGCTCAATGCTGATCAGCTATGCCAAAGGCGCACGTACCTGGGAGCGCCATATTGATATTGATCATGATGGTGTCCCCGTAAGTCCTTACTGTTCTCTGCCACATCAAATTGATAGTTGGTTCAGAGCTTATCACAAGGCCGTTGAAATGTGTGGCGGCCCAAGTAATGGAAGGCGGAACATCACGGAGAAAGAGCGCCGCTACCTTGATGAACTAGTTCGTGGGATTTATGCCCGCCGCGACTTACCTGCGGGGTATGTATTCAACTCGGAGACTTTCGATGAAGACTTCTACCTAGCGATCCCATTGCACAAAGGACAACTTTCCTGCCGAGAAGTGATTAATGGGGAGAAGTTAGTTAAGGCAATTTTCACGGATGACATGCTTCTAGTGGACCATATTGACGGCCCCTACAACGAAAACCCCGTGTTGCGCCAGTTTATCCTCGACCGAGGCATTCAAGTCTAGTTTATCACTCTTGTGATTACCGGTTCTAATATCTAGATGAATATTTTGCTGACGGGTGGGACTGGTTTTTTTGGGAAGGCGCTGGTCCCCTGGCTTTTGTCCATGTTCTCCGCTACAGGATCAACGATCACAATTTTAAGCAGGAATCCCGAGTCTTTTCTGAGGCGAAATCCTCAATTCTATAAACACCAAAGTCTACGGATCCACGAAGGCGACATTCTACATATTGATTCTTTACCTCAATCTGATTCTTTCTCCCATATTATTCACGCCGCGACCGATTCTACATTTGGCCCATCACTTACGCCGCGAGAGCGTTTTGATCAGATCGTCATCGGAACTCGTAATTTGCTTGACTTTTCGGTCAGCAATCGAGCCCAACGATTCCTTTATGTAAGTTCTGGGGCAATCTATGGTCCTCAGCCAGAGGGCTTGCAGGGTTTTCCTGAGGATTGGATCGGAAGTCCCGTCATCTCTAATCCCGCCAATGCGTATGGCGTAGGCAAACTAGCTGCGGAGCATCTCTGCCATATTTACCGTTCGATGTATGAACTGGAAGTGGTAATCGCCCGTTGCTTCGCCTTCGTGGGGCGAGACCTCCCGCTTGACGTGCATTTCGCGATCGGTAATTTCATTCGCGATGCTCTCTTTGAAAAAGCGATCAGAGTATTTGGCGATGGTTCGGCAGTCCGAAGCTACCTTGATCAGGATGATCTAGCTCATTGGCTTACAACCATACTCACGGATGGTCGCAACGGTGAAGCCTACAATGTTGGATCCGATGAAGCAGTAAGCATTCGCGAATTGGCCAATCTCGTGCGTGACCTTGTGGCTCCAGAAAAACCAGTTATCATCGAAGGGGATATTCGTCTCTCCAGCACCCGGAATCGTTACGTGCCAGACATCAGCAAGGCACGTAAGGAGCTTTTCCTTAATGTGGGTGTTCCTCTTTCCCAGGCGATCCTCAACACTGCTGCTGCTCACATCCAACACGAATGCTGAGAATGCCAATATCCGCCACCCCATTGAAAAACAGGCAAACTGCAGTGCTCTTTGATCTGGATGGTACGTTAGTGAATTCATCAGCAGGAATTCTGGCTAGTCTTGATTATGCGTTCCGAGCGAATGGGACGTCACCAATAGCTGCACTCACAGATCTCATGGTTGGTCCGCCGCTGCATGAGATCGTCGAGTCCTTATGTCCAGAGATATTACCGTCAGGAATAGACATGATTATTGAGTCGTTCAAAGCTCATTACGACTCCATCGGTTACTTACAAACGACACCGTACGACGGGATAAATCAAATGCTAAATCGGCTCTTAGATGCGGGAATAATACTGGCTATTGTCACCAACAAACGTGCTCATCCAACAGAGCTAATTTTAGATCAGCTAGGATGGAACGACTGCTTTTCATACGTGTACTGTCCAGACTCTTTTCAGCCCACCCCTTCGCACAGAAAATCTGGATTGCTCCGGAAGATTATGCACGATAATGGGATTAACCCGCCAGATTGTGTCTACGTCGGAGACCGCAAGGAAGACTGGCATTCGGCCCGCGCAAATAACATACGTTTTGGATGGGTGGAATGGGGATACTGCATACAGAAGCCTGATTTTGATGATAATTCCTTCGTGCTTACAGTACCTGATGAGGAGATCATCCTCGACGCCATATGGAACGCTCCCGAACTCCGAAGAGAATCACTTGATGGAGGTGGCAAGCTCAATCAATAAATAAGGTGTTGAGGGTCACGAAATGTGGTTGGCTCTGGAGGCCAAGCATCTTCTTACAATCGTTATACAGATCGAATTGAGTCACAGTGCCAAATCATACCGTATATGACGTTCTCAAGAGGGTTTTGACTTTGTAATACAGACTTGGCGACAGGAAATGGGGCTAGAATTAATGATGGCTTTCAGCAGACCATGCAGCTGGGCACGGGATGCCACGAGGACTTGGTTTGGTTTCGCAGCCCCACGTTCCCATGGCTACATGCTCACCCATTGAGCTGAGACCCGTTCTTTTGCAAGGGGTCTCGCAGTTGTGTCGGTCAGTCAGGATCGCCGGTTCTGGCGGCGACGTGGAGGGAATCGACCATCACCTTGGCCGCCTCATCCCGCGACAAGGTCACCAGGAGCTGGCGCCACAACTGCCGCCAGCGGTCGGTCGGGAGCAGGTCGTTCTGAGGTGGGTGCCTCTTATTGGACAGTTCCGGCCCCTGAAAACGTTAACCCTGGGCAGGAGGAACAGGATTGAGCCTCAGTGTAGACCTCGTGGGGAGTTCTGCCTCCCAGAGCGCTGTGTGGCCTTACATGGCAGTACCTCCAGAGGAAGCGGGCCAGGCTGATCTCAGCGTGCCAACCATCGCTATAGGCGTGCAAGTACACCTCCTCGTACTTGACTGTGCGCCATAGCCGTTCCACCAGAATGTTTTCGTAGCAGCGTATCCTTCCTGACCGGCTGAACTTGATCTCCTCGGCCTGCAGCCTTGCCACGAAGTCGCCAGAGGTGAATTGGCAGCCCTGGTCGGAATGGAAGATCTCTGGTTTGCGATCCCATGCCAACGCCATCTCCGGGGCATCGAGACAGAACTCCGTGTCAAGGCTGGTGGAAAGCTTCCAGATGAGCACGTTTCTGGAGAACAGATCCACGATCGCCAGCAGGTAGAGGAATCCCTTCTGCAGCGGGATATAGGTGATATCGGTAGCACAGACCTGATCCACAGCCATGAACGTGCTGACATCCACAAGGCAGGGAAACCGCTCGGATGGATTTCCTGGGACTGTGTTTCGGGGCTTCTGGTAGATCGCCCGTAAACCCAAGCGGCGCATTAGGTTTCGCACCCGGTCACGAGTGATCGGGATTCCTTCTCTGGCCAGGTAGTCCACTATCCGGCGACTACCCCTGCAGGGATCCTCCAGGTATATAGCGTCGATACTGGCCATGATCCGTAGTGTCGATGCCCGCAACGGCATGGGCCTGTAATACAGCGTGGATCTGGGTAGGCCCAGAAGCGCACATTGGCGGCTGACGCTGATCGTGGGGTGCTCGTGATCGACCAGCTTGCGCAGTTCACGGGCATCAGAGCAGCTGAGATTTGTTTTGAGCCACTCCAGCTCCATCTGCAGCTTGCCGATCTGCTGGAACAGCTCTGCCTGCTTGGCCTGCCCTTCCTCCTTGTCCTTACTCTTCTTGCCCCTGGTGAACAGTTCGCTGGCACCGTCCAGCAGCTGACGCTTCCACTGACTCACCTGAATTGGGTGGATGGCGTGGTCGGCGGCGATCTCTTGGATCGTTTTGGGGCCACTGATCGCCTCCATGGCGACACGGGCCTTGAACTCGGGGCTGTGGGTGCGGCGCTTGCTCATCGGTGGGAGCCCCGATCAGGGGCGGCACCCCGCCTCAGAGGTTAACGATCGGGCCTGTCCAGAAAAACCAGTCCACCTTAGTTATTGGATCGAGTAGCAATGTAGACCAATATGCAAAAGCAGAACTAATCCAATACTGGAGGGACCCTCAAGCTATAGCCACTAAGTAGCCGCCAAGGATTGCCGCCTTCCATGCAAGCGTCCCGGCAATGCATATAACACTTGTGCCAGTATGCTAGCATGACCTTAACAGCAATGGTAGCAAAAGAATGTTTGACTTATCTATTGTGGTTCCGACCACGAAGGCCGATGGACACATAGGCTTCTGGCAGGATTTAAAAGGTGGGGCACTTAAAGACAGCTCTCTTCGAATACAGATAGTGGGACTGATAAATCTGCAAAGAGGTGACAGAGCCGGAAAGAGAATAGAACTCGAAATCGAAGGAAAGCATCAACTTGTCAAGGCGTATTCTACCAATTTTGCCCCGACATGCGAAGACAACCTGGCCCGCCTATTAGATTTTATAGGCATCCTTGGGAATCATATTATCATAATTGGAGATCATGACATTATACAGTGGGATTATATACCGTCGTTACTCCAGGTTTTCGATCAAGCAGATCCGAAACCTGCAGCCATTGGCATAGGAGTCCTGTTGCAAGAAGAAAAACCCGATGGAAGTTATATACGCATACATACACTGCCTGGGCTCAAGAGTGTGGAGTCAAACTCATTATTAGAAAGGACCCTGCAGAGGTTAGGATCTGGGCAGTCATTTCCACTATCAGCTGGTTACCCCGCACTCGTCGCACAATATGGACCTATGGACTGGGCAGCATTCATCGGGAACCATATCTTCACGCGAAACCATCTTTCGCGAATATTGAGTTTCAGGTTTACTTCTGCACTATATCGTCATGTTTACCAACAACTCAGCGCTAGCTACGCCAGCACTGCCTCCTACGCGGTCTTTGCGCTACCCGTCGTAATACGCAGATCTCGTCAGTTTTTTTATTCTGATAATGATACTGACAAAGAGAACGTACATAACTATAGATTTGAACAGTATCAAGGAGGAATTGGGCGATCAGCAGAGTTTCAATTGGCGCATCTTGATTCTCTGATAAGAGTTCCAGAGCCCCTATCTAGGCTTGTGCTCTGTTCTCGAGCAGTAGGAATCACTAGATCAGAAGACGGAATATTATTGTACAAGCAAGCACCATTTTGGCAAAAATCATTAGCTTGGTGCGTAAAAGGACTCCAACTATCCGCTGGTGGAGAGAGCTTCCATCTTAAAGAAGCAACGACCGCATGCTTTGCCCAGCAAGATATCAGAATAATTATGGACTACTTAAGCTTCGCAAGTGAACTGTATGATAAGGTCTTAGTTGAGATGGGATTAATCCCCAACAACTCAGAGTCTCGAGCGTGTTTCAATAAAGCTCTCCACTATCTTGGGATAGCTAATCAGGGCATGAATTATAATGAATATGCTTTGGACGCTGCCTTTTTCATTAACGAGTTGCTCGAAATGTCAAAGAGCCATTGCGACTTTGGCACAATCCCAACTCGAGCCTACAGTGCATATATATTAAATGGTAAACAGCCTTGATGAACAGTGAACATTCAGAGGATCGGGAAGCATCTACATTATCTAGAGAGTTTATCACGAACTGATTACTTCCTAAACGTGAGATTACTTGTTGTTCATGCGACTTCACCCATTCACTTTTAACAATCGGATAGGATTGTAGGCTGTACAATTAACACTCATACCAATAGGGACAGGCAAAAGGGAAGCAGTCACAAAGGTCTTCATCTAAATCTGGTGTATATATGTATTCCGAACAATAATTAGAAGTGTCGGCATCTATTGGGCTGGGGGAAAGCAAGTAAACAGATTATGAGCAAAGCACTTTAGGAATATGAAGTCAGTCAAAATAGCCTGACGGGGCTTTTGGAAAGAAATGAGCTGGATTAATAACATTTTTCTGCATAGCCCACTTTGCAAATTCGAAAAATTGCTCTTTTCTATTTCCTTTGAAATGAAGCATATATTTTATTTCGAGGAACGTGGAATACGTCGTCTCTTCAAAGGGTTCACCGTAGGTTTGTCCCCACTTATCAAAACTCCAGTCAGACTTCTTTGAAGGGAAATAGTCTTGTGGGGTCAAGAACCAAGGATCGGCTGGTAACGCTGTAACAAATGGGGCTCTCGGCGCAATAAATGGCTCTCCATTGAATACGTGATATGGAGGGATACCAAGAACGTTAGCCCAAGATAGTTGATCAGCCCACCCATCCATGATCACATTTGGCATGAAACGATGTGTACTGAGAAAGTGATCAAATAGAGTCCGTATCTTTAGTCGGTCATCATCATCAGAAGGATTTACATAGATAAAGTCGGAGCAATACGGCATTGCCAGATTAAACCTATAGTTTGTTACTACAGGAGAGGCGGCAAGTGCGTTGTCAAGACTGTTAAGAATCAGAACGTCTCTGCCGGTAAAGATCGTAGGGACGGTAAAAAAACTTGATGCCACGTATTCCTTAAGGAATACTGCTCTTGCAAGAGCAAAGGGCATAGAATCGAATGGAAACTTAATGAGATTAACTGTTGGCCTTAGAAAATCGGGGATATCACCGGAAGAAGCACAGAATATTTGAATATCGGGGTAAACTCGCCTGGCAAAAAGGGCGAGAAAAGCGACATATCTAAGATCCGCCTCGTAGTCACTTCCAGGGAGGGGGTTGCAATACGTAACGAGCCTCATCAGTTATACCTTTTGCTTTGCAAGTGAGTTTTCGAGAGCAGCGAGATCTTCCTCAGTGATCTTGGTTTGCATCGGGCAATGCTTGGGTCCGCACATCGAGCAGAACTCCGCCTGCTTGTAAATGTCGGCGGGCAGGGTTTCGTCGTGATACTCCTTGGCGCGCTCGGGATCAAGGGAGAGCTCGAACTGCCTGTTCCAATCGAAGGCGTAGCGGGCGCGGCTGAGTTCGTCGTCGCGGTCGCGTGCCCCCGGCCGGTGGCGGGCGATGTCGGCGGCGTGGGCGGCGATCTTGTAGGCGATCAGGCCGTTGCGCACGTCTTCGGGGTTGGGCAGGCCCAGGTGTTCCTTGGGGGTCACGTAGCAGAGCATCGCGGTGCCATACCAGCCGGCCATGGCGGCGCCGATGGCGCTGGTGATGTGGTCGTAGCCGGGGGCGATATCGGTGACGAGCGGACCGAGCACATAGAAGGGCGCCTCCGCGCACTCTTCCATCTGCTTTTTCACGTTGAACTCGATCTGATCCATCGGCACGTGGCCCGGACCCTCCACCATCACCTGCACATCATGCTTCCAGGCGCGGCGGGTGAGTTCGCCGAGGGTCTTCAGTTCAGCCAGCTGGGCTTCGTCTGAGGCGTCGTGCAGACATCCTGGGCGAAGCGAATCACCCAGGGAGAAGGTGCAGTCGTAGCGCTTGAAGATCTCGCAGATGTCGTCGAAGCGGGTGTAGAGCGGGTTCTGCTTGTGGTGATAGAGCATCCACTGGGCGAGGATGCCGCCGCCGCGGCTCACAATGCCGGTGAGGCGGCCCTTCACCTTGGGCAGGTGCTCGATCAGAAGGCCAGCATGGATGGTCTGGTAGTCGACACCCTGCTGGCAGTGCTTCTCGATGATGTGCAGGAAGTCGTCTTCCGAGAGCTTCTCGATCGAGCCGTGGACGCTCTCGAGCGCCTGGTATACGGGCACCGTGCCGATGGGCACCGGCGAGGCATTGATGATCGCCGTGCGCACCTCATCGAGGTTCACGCCGCCGGTGGAGAGATCCATCACCGTGTCGGCGCCATATTTAACGGCCAGCTCGAGCTTCTTCAGCTCTTCGCTCACATCGCTGGCATTGGGCGAGGCGCCGATGTTGGCGTTCACCTTGCACTTGCTAGCGATGCCGATTGCCATCGGCTCCAAGTTCGGGTGATTGATGTTGGCCGGGATGATCATGCGGCCCCGGGCCACCTCCTCCATCACCAGCGATTCGGGCAGGTTCTCCCGCTTGGCCACGTGAGCCATCTCCTCAGTCACTACCCCCTGGCGGGCGTAGTGCATCTGGCTCACGTTGGCTTGGGCTTTGCGCTGTTCGATCCAGGCGCTGCGCATGACGGGCTACGGCGAAAGGTGATTCGGCCGGATCAACCGGCGGATACGGGGCGCAGCCTGAGGTTCTCGTCTCACTTCCCTGCGCCGGCATGACCCGGATCAGGTTCGGAGGGTTTGATCTCAGCCCCTGGGCAGGGGCACCCCTAGTGACCTGCTCAACCTAGCAAGCGTCAAGGCGAAGGAACCCATGCTCCAGCGCCATGGCAGGGAGAGGCACTGGCCGCATCAAGCCGGTCACAGGCGTTTATAGCCCTCTGCCTAGATCACCACACTCACCCTCTGATCCGGCGCGGTTCATTCTCGATAGAACCATAAGATGGGTACAACTCTTTCAAACTGGGTTACTACACGCCTGCCGGATGGACCCTCTGCGCAACCCCTTCGCGCCTGGTGCGGGAACCAGGCCACCTGAGCTCGCAGGGCGGGATACGCTACTGGCGCAAGCACAACTAGCTCTGCAACGCATCAGGCTCGGGCGCTCCGAAAAAAGCCAGATGCTGCTGGGATTGCGAGGTGTCGGCAAAACCGTTCTTCTCAACCGGTTCGCCGAGCTGGCAGAGGTCTTGGGCTACGAACACGTGCAGCTGGAGGCGCCTGAGGGCAGGCCTTTGGCGAGCTACCTCGCACCGGCCCTGAAGACCATCCTGCTGAGGTTGGATCGCATGGAACAGGATCACGTCTGGGCGGGCGAAGCCATGGCAGCCCTGCGTGGCTTTGCCAGCGCCTTCAACGTGAGCCTGGGCGACGTGAAGATCGGATTGAGCAAGCCGGCCCGTGCAGACAGCGGCAATCTGGAAGTGGATCTTCCCGAGCTGCTGGTCGCCACTGCACAGGCAGCCAAAGCGGCTGACACATCCGTGGCCGTGTTGATCGATGAGGTGCACTACCTCACGGAAGACGAACTAAAGGGATTGATCGTGGCCCTCCATCGTGTGGTGCAACGCGGCCTGCCGTTGATCCTGTTCGGGGCCGGCCTGCCCCAACTGGCCGCCCTCGCTGGCGATGCGAAATGGTATGCCGAACGCCTGTTCGATTTCCCGGCCGTGGCTGCCCTCTCACCGGATGCCGCTGCGCAGGCCATCCAAGATCCAATCCAAGAGGAAGACGCCGAGATTGACGCCGATGCCCTCGCTGAGATCGTGAGCCTTACACAGGGCTATCCCTATTTCCTACAGGAATGGGGCAAACACACCTGGACCGCAGCACAGGGCCCAAGAATCAGCTTGGCGGATGTCAACGAAGCCAGCGATCATGCCCGTGATGCGCTGGACCGCAGTTTTTTCCGGGTTCGCTTTGACCGCCTCACCCCGAGAGAACAGGACTATCTCCACGCCATGGCACAACTCGGCCCTGGCCCCCACCGCTCCGGAGCAATCGCCGAACAAATGCAACTGCGCGTGGAGCGCACGGGACCCCTGCGCAGTGGGCTCATCCGCAAAGGGATGATCTGGAGCCCCTCCCATGGCATGACGGCCTTCACGGTGCCGATGTTTGACACCTTTATGCGACGAGCCATGGACTGAAGACACCCAAGCTTGGATTCACTCACAAGGCGTTCGAAGACATACCGCTTCGCTCCGGCGACGCTGGTGAGCAGCTCATTGAAACACCGCAAAGTGCTCTGGTGAGCCTTGGCACAGCGGCTTTGTTGGGTAAACAAGTCTAACCAATAGACCTGTCGAGTAGAGTTTTAGTAGAAATGCTGGCTCGTAATGGCTGGATTTGGTCAGTCAAAGCAACGCAACGAATCCAAACCAAGCACCAAGCAACTCCAGACGCTTGTGGAGGAAGCAGTACGGCTTCACAAGGCTGGCCAGATCGACGAAGCCGAGACCCTCTACCTGCAGGCCCTGAACAGCGGGCTGGAACACGAAATCATCCTGTCCAATCTTGGTGTTATTTATAAACGCACGAATCAGGTCGACAAAGCAATTGAGATTTACAAACGAGCCATTTCTGTCAATCCTAAATTCGCTGACGCCCACGCAAATCTAGGGGGATTACTCCAAGAAAAGGGACAGCACGATGCAGCACTGCAAAGCCTGCATCAGGCCATTCAGCTTAATCCTCGACACGCAGTTGCCTTCAGCAACCTCGCACTGGCACTGCAAGCAACAGGCAGACATCAAGAAGCCATCAACAGTGCAGTGCAAGCAGTTCAAATCAATCCGAACCTAGCCTCAACCCGCACCAATTTAGGCACAGTTCTTAAAGGGCAGGGTCAACTGGAACAGGCTGCAGCCGCCACGCAAGAGGCCATCAAGCTGGATTCAAGCTACATTCCTGCTTACGTGAGCCTGGGAGTGATTTACAAGGAGCTTGGACATCTAGACGAAGCCCTGGCGGTGATCCATAAAGCCAGAACCCTGAAACCCGACTACGCCCCCACTTGCATTGCGATGGGGAGCATCCTCCAAGAAAGAGGCCAGCTCGAGGAGGCCATTCGCGCAACCAGGCAGGCCATTGAAATTGATCCTTCTAACGCTGTTGCCTATGTAAATTTGGGCATTATGCTGCAAAGCAATGACCAGCTAACTGAAGCAGTTAAAGTCACTGAAAGTGCAATCAACTTAGACCCGCGCAATGCCATGGCTTGGCGCAGCCTCGGCGCTATTTGCCGGGACAAAGGCGATATGGAACCCGCCCTTACGGCGACAAGCACGTCGATCAAGCTGAATCCGAACGATTCAGTTGCCTACATGAATCTAGGCTGCATTTATGCCGAACTGTGTGAGCATGAAAAAGCTGAGCGGTACTACGAGAAGGCATTGGAGATGGATCCGGATTACGTCGCAACTCAAGTAAATCTCTCGCAGTGCCAGCTTCTTCGGCATGACTACGAGAATGGGTGGAAAAACTATAGCAACCGCAAGGAGAAAACCACCATTCACGTGGGCAGCGCAGAATCCAAAAGAATGGATCAAATTGGGATTGATTCCACCAAGAACATTCTGATCGCAGGTGAACAAGGCATTGGCGATCAAATTCTTTTCGCATCACTCCTCAACGACATACAGCCAAGATGCAAAAAAGCTTATGTCACCGTTGATACACGACTTCTCCCGATTGTGAGGCGATCTTTTTCTGGCAATATTGAATTCTATCCCAATAACGTTAACCTTCCCAATCTTCCGGTTGAAGATTTTATTTCCATGGGAGACCTTGGCGCACTGGTCAGGAAAGACAAGAGCTCTTTCAAGGCGCAGCCTACTCAGTTTTTCACCGCAGATGTGCAGCGTGTCAAGGAAATTTCTTTCCACCTCAGAAATCAATCTAACCAAAAGATTATAGGCTTAAGCTGGCATTCGACAGGCTCACGCTATTTCAATAGAAATAAGTGTATCGCGATGGATATTCTGGCGCCAGCTTTGGCCGCATGCAACATCGATGCCGTAAAGCTCCAATATGGGGACTGCGCGAATGACGTGACTTCCGCAAGAGATCGACACAACCTCACGATTCAGGAGGTGCCTGATTTGGATGTCACCAATGACATCGATGGATTAGCCGCCTTGATCACTGCATGCGACGCGGTGGTGACCATTTCCAACGTCACAGCCCACTTAGCAGCAGCCCTTGGCAAACCAACACATTTGCTTGCCCCAGCTTCACCCCACTTCTACTGGGGCCTCGATGGCCCCACAACAGTCTGGTACCCAACTGTCAGAATTTACCGGCAGACCAAAAATGGTGACTGGACACCCGCGTTGAAACAACTTTCCAAGGCACTGCAACAGTAAACCTTTCTGTCAAGATTCCCAGAAACAATGGCACCTAGCGACTTAAATCACGCTAAGAGCAGGAGAAGAGCCCACAGCCTCACGTACGGCCAGCAACTGCTTCAGCAGAGCTTCCAAGCGATGCAAAGGCACCATATTGGGGCCGTCACTCAGAGCGTTGTCAGGGTCGGGGTGCACCTCCAAAAACAGGCCATCCACACCCACGGCCATCGCGGCGCGGGCTAGCGGCGCTACAAATTCACGCTGCCCGCCGCTGCTTGTGCCGCGGCCACCCGGTTGTTGCACCGAATGGGTGGCATCAAAGATCACGGGGCAGCCCAGGGCCTGCAGCTGCGGTAAACCGCGGTAATCCACCACAAGGGTGTTGTAGCCAAAGCTACTGCCCCGCTCCGTGAGCCAGAGGTTCTCCACATCGGCATCACGCAGTTTCTGCACCACCTGAGCCATATCCCACGGGGCCAGGAACTGGCCCTTTTTCACATTGATCGTTTTGCCGGTGCCTCGCACGGCATCCGCTGCGGCCAGGAGTAGATCGGTCTGGCGACAGAGAAATGCAGGGATCTGCAGCACATCCACCACCTCGGCCACCGGAGCCGCCTGGTGGCTTTCGTGAATGTCGGTGAGGACTGGGAGCCCCAGGCCCTGCTTCACGTCCGCCAGCACGGCCAGCCCCCCCTCCACACCGGGGCCGCGGAAGGAGCCGCCGGAGCTGCGGTTGGCCTTATCAAAGCTGGCCTTGAAGATGTAGCGGATCCCTAGGCGATCGGTGAGGGCCTTCACCTGCCCAGCCACCTCAAGCGCCAGCTCTCGACTTTCGATCACGCAAGGGCCGGCGATCAAGGTGAAGCTCATGACGCAAAAGAGCAGAAAGCAGTGAGCCGATCCTGGCGCAACCAAGCACCGGCAAACCGTCCGGGATTGCTTACAGACTGAACAGAACCCTGGAGGCCCTCAACCCAAGACACCGACAGCGTAAAACCAGCTGCAGACAACGTTATGAAAGCCAGAAAACCCCATGCAGAGCTGTGGTGTCTGCGATCTGCACAGCGCTTCAGAGGCCCGGCAGCGCTATGAGATCAGTCGCTCGCCGCTATGGATCCTGCGGCATCATCCCGATCCTGCGCCGTTTGCTGGCTGGTTGTTGCTGGATGCAAGGCGTCACATCGGCGGACCGATCCAGTTCTCTGCCCAGGAAGCCGCGGCGTGGGGGCTGGCTGTGCAGCGAGCGGCCCAACTGGTGGAGGCACTCACGGGCTGTGATCGCGTGTATGCGATCGCCTTCGGAGAAGGGGCGCGCCACCTGCATCTCCACCTGATCCCACGCTTTGGCTCCGAGCCCGCAAGCGAAGCTTGGAAGGTGGCGGATCTCTGTAGGGCCGTGCAGGCCGGCCAGCGGCCAGCGGCATCGCCCGATGCCGTGCGAAACCTGGTGGAGCGTGCCAGGCAAGCACATCTAGCTTAGGTCTATGACCAAGCCGATCCCGATCTTCATCGGTGTGGACCCCCGCGAGCGGGCCGCCACCAACGTGCTGATCGACAGCCTGTACCAGCACAGCAGCACACCGCTGGCGATCACGCCTCTACTCACCCCGCAGCTGGAAGCGCAGGGTCTCTACTGGCGACCCCGCGACCCGAAACAGAGCACCGCCTTCTCCTTCACCCGTTTTCTGGTGCCCCATCTGATGGGCTACCAGGGCTGGGCCATTTTCATGGACTGCGACATGCTCGCCCGCGGCAACATCGCTGATCTCTGGGCCCTACGCGATGAGCAGTTCGCCGTGCAGTGTGTGCAGCACGATCACGTGCCCGGCGAAACAGTGAAGTTCCTCGGAGAAGTGCAGAGCGCCTACCCCAAGAAAAACTGGAGCTCGCTGATGCTGCTCAACTGCGGCCGCTGCACCGCGCTCACGCCCGAGTTTGTGAACACGGCCACGGGCCTGGAGCTCCACCGCTTCCACTGGCTCGCCGGGGATCACGAGATCGGCGCGGTGCCCGAGGGCTGGAACCACCTGGTGGCTGTGCAGGATGCCGCTCAAGCCGAGGAAGCCCCACTCCTCCATTGGACTCTGGGCGGCCCCTGGTTCCAAGCGCAGCGCACCATGGGCGGTGCGCTGGCCGCCGAATGGTTCGTGGCCCGTGATCAAGCCTTTCGCTTGTTTGAGTGATGCACTGCGTTGTGGCCGTTCCCGCCCGGCTGGAATCCAGCCGCCTGCCCGGCAAGGTGCTGGCCGATATCGGCGGCCAGCCGATGCTGCAGAGAGTGCTGAAGCGCTGCGCCCAAGCCGCCTCACCGGCCGCAGTGGTGCTCTGTACCGACAGCCCAGATCTGATCGAACGCGCCGCCATCTGGGGCTTTGAAGCCCTACTCACCAGTCCCAGCTGTGAATCCGGCAGCGAACGGATCGCCTCCGTGGCCGATCAGCTGGTGGCCCGTGGTGGCGGCAGCAGCGAAGACACCCTGATCATCAACGTGCAGGGCGATCAGCCCTTCATCGATTCTGCCGTGATCGATGCGATGGCTGCCGAATTCGCCCACCGCACGCCGACGCCCGAGGTGCTCACGCCTGTGTATCGGATGGGTGCAGACAAGGTGCACAACCCCAATGTGGTGAAAACTCTGCTGGCCGCTGATGGCCGGGCCCTCTACTTCTCCCGCTCCGCCATCCCCCACGTACGCGGCGTGGATCCGGTCGACTGGCACGCCCACACCACCTACTGGGGGCATGTGGGCCTCTACGGCTACCGAGCCGATGTGCTGATGCGCTGGAACCAGCTGCCCCACTCACCGCTGGAGCACACCGAGAAGCTCGAGCAGCTGCGCCTGATCGAGGCCGGCATCCAGATCGGCACCTTCCCAGTGGAGGGCGAATCTCTCTCCGTGGACACCGCCGAGCAACTGGAACAGGCACGGTCTATCGCCATCACAGACGTGCTGTAGCGCTTTAATCGTTGCGATCGCGCCAGCCCTCGCGGCTGAGCTGCGCCCACAGCCCCCGCGCCTGCAGGAGGCGCTCCGCCAGCTCGCGCACCGCACCATGGCCGCCGTTGCGGCGCAGCACCGCATCAGCGCGGCGACGCAACGGTGCCGCCGCATCAGCCGTGGCCACCAGCAGCCCCACGGCGCCCTGCAGCGCCAGGTCGTTCACATCGTCGCCCACAAACACAATCTGCTCGGCGGTCACCCCTAGCTGCTGACGCAAGCCAGCCAGGGCCACCGGTTTGTCCTTTGCGCCCACCAGACAGTGGCGGATGCCCAGCTGCTGCGCGCGCACCTCAGTGGCGCCGCCGCGGCCGCCGCTGAGAAAAGCCACCTCCAGGCCGGCGTGCTGCAGCAGCCGGATGCCAAGGCCATCGCGCACATCAAAACGCTTGATCAGCTCACCCTCCGGCCCGTACCAGAGGCCGCCATCGGTGAGCACCCCGTCCACATCGAGCACCACCACCTGCATCGCCGCGAGCCGCCGGCGCAGTCGCCACCAGGTGAGCCTGCGCATCAGGCCAGCCCCGCCTGCACCAGATCGTGTAACCGCAACAATCCCTGCATCCGGTTCTGCTCATCCACCACCGGGAGCACGCCAATCGCCTTGCGACGATTGCGCTCCATGCGTTCAATCGCCTCAATCGCCAGGGTGGATTCCAACACCGTGATGGGATCTTCCGTCATCAGATCCGCCGCCGTGAGGCGGCTCCACTGTTCGGCGCCATGGGTCTGCAAAGCCCGGCGCAGATCACCATCGGTGATCAGGCCATGGATGCGGGTGATCTCTCCATCACGGCCAACCCAACAAGCCCCCACACCGTCGGCGGTGAGGTGAGCAATCACTTCCGGGAGCGAGGTATCGACGCGAAGCGGCACAAGACGACTTACCGGCACCATCAAATCCGCTGCCGTGAGTGTGAGTTGCTTCCCCAGCGAACCGGCTGGGTGGTTCAACGCAAAATCCTCCGGCGACACCCCGCGCCGCTCCATCCACACAGCCGCCAGCGCATCGCCGATCGCCATCGCGACAGCCGTACTGGCCGTGGGGGCCAGGTTCAGTGGACACACCTCTCGATCCACCGAGCCATCCAACACCGCATCGCATCCACGGGCGAGGGTTGAGGTCACACGACCCACCAGGGCAATCCGGGCCGTGCCGCGGCGTCTCAAGTGGGGAAGGATCTGCAGCAACTCATCCGTTTCACCGCTATTCGAGAGCAGCAAAGCCACATCTTCTGGGGCCACAACGCCTAGATCACCATGCAAGGCATCCACCGGGTTGAGGTAGATCGCCATCAGTCCAATGGAGGCGAAGGTGGCGGCGATCTTGCGCGCCACGATGCCGCTCTTCCCAACCCCAGTGATCACCAACTTGCCGCGCTGACTGGCACAGGCATCGAGCAATGCCAACGCGGCTTCCACTTGGTCAGCCGGCAAACGCTTCGCCGCCGCTGCGATGGCTGCCGCTTCCTCCTCTAGGCAACGGGTCAGCGCTGACATCAGAACGGATGGACTAGTGACTCAAGCGACTGTATGGCGTTGCTCTTTCAACAGTCGCTTGCGCTCGGTGGTGCGCCTCAATGCTGAAGGCCGTTCAGGGCTGCCCCCACCACGCGATGGTCAGCGTCCTGCAGGAGGCGGCGCAGTTCAACGCGGGCTTGCTCTGCGGCGACAGAAGCAAGATCAGCTTCACGCACCAAACGGCCCAAGATCTCAGCTCCTCCCACCCTCACCGTGCCATCCGCATCGGCGATTGCCAGCTGGGCCAGCCGCAGCAGCTGTTCCGGCTGCACCTCCGGGTGCTCCGCCACCGCAGAGAGCACGCTGCAACGCAGCAGCCACTCCTGTTCCCGCTCAAAGGCTGCCAGCACCAAGGGCCAAGCCTGCTCAAAGCCATGGCTCACCAAGGCGTTCGCCGCCTCGGCCCGCACCGCCACCTCCGGATCGTGCTGCAGGGCATGAACCAAGGGCTCCCAACCCGCCGGCGTGGGCTTGTGGCCCAGGCCTGAACAGCTCAGCTGGCGCAGCAGCATGTCGCTCTGTTGCAGCCCCAGGAGCAAGAGGGGTTCAGCCTGTTCGGGGGTGGCGTCCACGAGGCTGGCGAGGGCAGGGCGAGCCCGGCCGGGGTTATCGGAAGCGATCGCCTCACGCAGAGCGTCGAAATCCATCGGAGCGTGCTGGAGGAACAGGGCGCACTTCAGTTTGGGTCAGCACTCACCGCGCTGATCCTGCAGGGCATTGAGCAGCGCCCGCCGCCGCCGCCGGCGGCTCAACGCGCTCTGTACCAACAACGCCACACCGATCACCAGGGCCGGCAGGGCCTGCAGCCGATCGGAGCCCTGCCGCAAGGCCAGGCCCACCAGACCCACCAGGATCAAAAGCGGCGTGGCCAGAGCGAGCAGATCGCGGCTCATCGGTGAGCGAGAGCCCATTAGCGGCGGGCCTCCATCCAGCGCAGCAGGCTGGCGCTGAGCACCTCCACACCAACGGCGAGACAACGCTCATCCGGCCGGAAGGTGCTGCTGTGCAGTGGCGTGCAGCCCTCAGGCCCGGCCACCCCCAGCCGAAACATCGTGGCGCGGGTGCCCTGCTGCAGTTCAGCGAAATCCTCGGCCCCCAGCGACGGCTGCTCCAACCACTGCACCTGCTCCCGCCCCAACAGATCGGTGGCGGCATCGGCCACCAGCTGGGTGAGCTCAGGATCGTTGTGCACCGGTGGCGAGATGCAGCGGTAGCGCACACGGGCCTCACCGCCGTAGCCGGCGCAGATCGCCTTCACGGTGTCTTCAATCCAGCCGGGCAGCTGGGCATGCAGCTCCAGATCCAGGCAGCGCACTGTGCCCAACAGCCGCACGTGATCGGCGATCACGTTGAAGGCCTTGCCGCCTTCGATGCGCCCAAAACTCACCACCACCGGGTGCAGGGCATCCAGCCGGCGGCTGATCGCCTCCTGGAGCCCGCTCACCACCCGTGCCGCAATCCAGATCGCATCGGTGCTCTGGTGGGGGCGCGCCCCATGCCCCCCTTCGCCAAGCACCTCCACCTCCAGCTCACCCGCCGCAGCCGTGAGACTGCCGCTGCGCACGCCGATGCTGCCCGCCGCCAGGCTGGGAAACACATGCACACCGAACAGGGCCTCCACCCCCTCCATGGCCCCATCAGCACGCATCCAGGCGGCACCCTGGGCCGTTTCCTCAGCGGGCTGAAACAGCAGGCGCACCCGGGCTGAAAGCTGATCGGCCAGGGGGGCCAGGATCCGCGCCACCCCCAGCCCAACGGTGGTGTGGATGTCGTGGCCGCAGGCGTGCATCAGGCCCTGATGCACCGAGGCGTAGGGCACACCGCTGCGCTCCTCCACCGGCAAAGCATCGAGATCCACCCGCAGGGCCACCACCGGGGCGCTTTCGGGCCCCAGCTCCGCCAGCACCCCCGTGCGCCCCACACCCTCCTGCACGCGCCAGCCGAGGCCACGTAGCTCACCAGCCACCAGCGCAGCGGTTTGATGCTCGTTGCCGCTCAGCTCGGGATGGGCATGCAGATGGCGGCGGATCGCTACCAGCTCAGGCAGCTGTGCGGCCACGGCCGCCTGGAGCTGCGCTGCATTCATCCGTTGCTGAGGGCGAGGAAATCGCTGAGAGCCTGCACCGGCTCAGGGGGCCAGCGCCGAATCTCCAGCAACCATTCTGGCTGCCGGTAGCGCGGATCGAGCCCTGAGGCCGAAGCCCAGTGGCTTTCCGCCTCTCCCCGGGCTCCCCGCCGCCAAAGCAGGGCCGTGAGACCAGCGCGCGCATCGGCAAACAAGGGATAGCGCCTGATCAGCCGGCGCAACTCCGCCTCCGCCTGATCCAGCTCCCCCAGCTGAAAGGCAGCCAGGGCCGCACTGGAGCGCGCCATGGCAAAACCGGGGCGCGTGTCGGCGGCCTCCACAAAACTGTCGCGGGCGGCTGTCCACTGGCCGCGGGAGCCCTGCACATTGCCGAGGTTGTACAGCGCCGAGGCATCCGGCGGCTCACCGGCCGCTGCATTGGCCTCCAGGATCCAGCGGTAATCCGCTTCCGCCGCATCCCAGCGCTGCAGCGCTTCCTCCGCTGTGCCGCGGTTGAGATGGGGATCAGCGCTGCCGGGATCGAGCTCCATCGCCCGGGTCTGATCGGCGATGGCCGCCTGCGGATCGCCCAGGGCCAGCTGCACATTGCCGCGGTTGCTCCAGGCAGCGGCGTCATCCGGCGCCAGCTCCAGCACCTGATCCCACAGGGGCAGGGCCCGGCGGAAATCACCATCACGGCTGGCCGTGAGCGCCTGATCAAACAACTGCGGCAGAGCCGTGGCCAGCACCAGTTGCAGGCTCAAAAGCACGGAGAAGAGAGCCGTCATCGGGTCAGGCGGCGCTGGGCTCCGGATGGGCCTGCAGGTGGGCCAGGCCTGCCTCTGTGATCACACGGCCTCGGGGCGTGCGTTGCAGCAAGCCCTGCTGCAGCAAAAACGGCTCCACGACGGCTTCAAGCGTGGCGGGATCTTCACCGAGGCCAGCGGCCAAGGTGTCGAGCCCCACCGGCCCGCCGCCGTAGCCGTGCTGGAGGAGATGCAGCAAACGCCGGTCGCTGGCATCGAGGCCGCGGCCATCCACCCGATGCAGGCTGAGGGCCTCATGCACCAATTCAGGGCTCACGCGGCCATGGCCGCCCACCGCAGCCACATCGCGCACACGCCGCAGCAGACGATTGGCGATCCGAGGGGTACCGCGGCAGCGGCGGGCCACCTCCAAAGCGGCACTGGCGTCGAGCTCGATCTGCAGCAGGCCGGCGGCCCGCAGCACGATCGCCTGCAGGTCGTCGAGCCCGTAAAACTCCAACCGCTGGATCAGGCCGAAGCGATCCCGCAACGGTGAACTGAGCGAACCCGCCCGGGTTGTGGCGCCCACGAGCGTGAAGGGAGCGATCGGCAGGCTGCGGGTGCGGGCGGTGGTTCCTTTGCCCACGGTGAGATCGAGGCGGAAGTCTTCCATCGCCGGATAAAGGATCTCCTCGGCCACGCGGTTGAGCCGGTGGATCTCATCGATGAACAGCAGCTCACGCGGCTCGAGGTTCACCAGCAGACCCACGATGTCGCGGGGGCGCTCCAGGGCTGGCGCGCTGGTGATGCGGCAACCCACGCCCAGCTCCTCGGCCAGCACCAGCGCCATGGTGGTTTTGCCCAGGCCTGGCGGGCCGTAGAGCAACACGTGATCGAGCGCTTCTTCGCGGGCGCGGGTGGCTTCTACAGCGATACCCAGCACCTGCTTGAGCTCGCTCTGGCCGATGTAATCGGCGAGGCGGCGGGGCCGCAGGGAATCTTCCCGCTGGATGGGGGTGTCTGCAGGCTCAGTAGCCCTGCTGGGCTCTTCGCCAGCCTGCGCGATCGGATCCACCAGCCGCCGGCGCGGCTCCCGCGGAGCGGCGGCGCCGGCCGAAGCCGATCCGGAGGACACGATCGCCATCGCTCGAGGGTACCGGCGCTGGCGGCGGGGCGGGAGATCTCTAGGGTCGGTGCAGCAACGGCGAGGGTGATGGCGAAGGGCGGGGGCAAGAAGAGTGCCAAGGCCCTGCGGGATGCCGCCAACAAGCTGCTGGCGGACAACCGCTTTGCACGCCATCAATACGAGATCCTCGAAACCCTGGAATGCGGCGTGGAGCTGCTGGGCACGGAGGTGAAATCGATCCGGGCCGGCCAGGTGAACCTGCGCGATGGCTTCTGCCTGATCCGCAACGGCCAGCTCCAGCTGCACAACGTGCACATCTCCCCCCACAGCCACGCCGGCGCCTACTTCAACCACGAACCCCTGCGCGTGCGCCAGCTGCTGGCCCACCGCCGTGAGATCGACAAACTGCGCGTGGCCCTCGATCAGAAAGGCCTCACCCTGATTCCGCTCAACCTGCACCTGAAGGGCTCCTGGATCAAGGCCACCATCGGCCTGGGCAAGGGCCGCAAGCTGCACGACAAGCGCCAAGAAGAGCGCCGCAAACAAGACATCAAAGACGCCAAAGCCGCGATCGCGCGCTTCTGACGAAAAACCCGGAGCTAGTTGGTCGCTGCAGGCTGCGGCGCGACAGGTTCCGGCCTCACCGGCACGACGGGGGCATTCGCGGGAGCAGGCGGCGGCTCAGGCGAGGGCACGGGCCGCAGCGCCGCAGGATCGGCCCGCAGCGACAAGGTGATCAGTGCCGCGGCCAGGCCCTCGTTGGTGATCAGCACTTGCACCGGCGAGCGCTGCACCGAGCCAAGGTTCACCACCCGCAACGGACCGCGAGCCTCCAGCACAGCTCCATCCGCACCGAACACGCTCATCTGCATCAGGGGTGACCCATTCACCCCCAGCACGAGACCACTCCCCACCGGCAAACGAATCGGGAACAGGCGCGCACCACCCGCCGGCACCGACGCTGAGATCACCGATGTTTCCCCCAACCGGACCTGAATTGCTTCGATGCGCACCTGGGCCAAGCCCTGCTCCGCAGCGGCATACCAGAGCTGGCGGAAGGGCTCCGGCGGGATCTCGCTGCCGGCGCGGCCCGGCAACAGGTTCTGGGCGCTGCCCGACACCAACTGCTCCACCACCGCGCCGCTCAGGCCCTGGCTTACCAGCGCCGACTGGCGGCGGCGCCAATCACCGGCGGTGAAGCGTCCGAGACGGGTGCGCAGCTCGAGGGGCAGCTGCTCCACCCGGCTCAGCCAGTCTTCCGCGAGCTCGTTCCACACCTTGCGCAGCGGTGCGTCATCGAGGCTGTCGCTGGGCAGGCGCCCGCCCCGCTCGGGGTATTGGGCCAACAGGCTGGCATCCACGAGCTTGAGGAACCAGCCCCGATCGATCTGCAAGGCCCGCAGACGATTGAGCAGCTGCTGGCGCTGATTCACTTCTGCCGGCGGCAGGCTGCTGGGCAGCTGGACAGTCGGCTCCGCTGTGGGACCAGCCACCCGGCCGCGGCTCAACACCAACCAGCCCAAGCCCGTTCCCACCACCGCCGACACCACCAATGCGATCACCACAGGCCACAGCCGCCCCTCAGCGGCTTCCTCCTTCAGCTCCTGGCGGGAACGGGGCATCCCGGCCGCAGCTGGAACAGCTTGCGCTGCGGGCACCACAGGCAGCGCAGGTTCGTCGACCGCCGGGGGCGGCACCAGCACCACGGTGCGCTCGGCCCGGGCTACCGGCCCAGTGCTGTCAGGCATCGGCACCTGCTGCAGAGCCTGCAACGCAGCAGCAGCAGAGGGGAAACGGGCTTCGGCATCTGAGCTGAGCAACCGGTCCAACACCGCCTGCATGGCTGGCAAGGCATCGAGGCTGGCGGGCCACCGCCAGGCCAGCGTGACCGGATCGAGCAGCTGGGCCGGTTCCTCGCCGCTGAGCAGCACCAGCGCCACCACCGCCAGGCTGTAGAGGTCCATCCAGGGCGCAGGATCTTCACCGCGGCCCCGCTCCGGCGGGGCATACCCCGGGGTGACCCCGCCCGGGCCGAAATCAAGCAGCACGGGCAGGCCGTCGCGGTCGCGGCGCAGCAGGTTGGCAGGGCTGAGATCGCCATGGCTGAGCCCCTGGCTGTGAAGCACCGCCAGAGCCGGCAAGAGCTGGCGCAACAGGAGCAACACTTCGCCGGCACCAAACACCAGTTGCCGTTCGCGCCTGCCCTGCAGCAACTCGGCAAGGGTGCTCCCCTCCTGCCATTCCCGCGGCAACCACAGGGCGCCGTCTTGCTCGATCAGTTCCCCAAAGCGAGGCACCTGGGGATGCAGCACCCCCTGAAGCCGCGGCCAGAGGCTGCGCACTTCAACCTGCAATGCCATCTGCTCCGGCGGAATGCAGCGCAGGGCCACCGGCGCCTCGCCGGCCAGCTGGTCGCAAGCCCTCCAGAGCTCGCTGCGCTCAGTGGCAGACAGCCGGCGCTCCAACCGATAGCGGCCGGCAATCACCTGATCGGTTGTGGCAGGCAGGTCCAACGCCGGAGCAACTCAGGCTGCGCGCACAGGTTGCTGCAACCCCTTGCTGCTCAGCCACTCGCCGTCATAAAGCCGTGACCGGTAGCGATCGCCGCTGTCGCACAGCACCGTGACGATCGTGTGGCCGGAACCCAGCCGTCGCGCGGTTTCCACCGCTGCGGCCACGTTGATCCCCACCGAGCCCCCCAGGAACAAACCCTCCTGCCAGAGAAGGTTGTAGATGGTGGACAAGGCGTCCTGATCGTGGATGCGCACGGCATCGTCGATCGGCGCACCCTCGAGGTTGGCGGTCACGCGGCTGTTGCCGATGCCCTCGGTGATCGAGCTGCCCTCGCTGGCCAATTCACCGCTGGTGGCCCAGCTGTAGAGGGCACTGCCGTGGGGGTCGGCCAACACGCAGCGCACGTTGGGGTTCTGCTCTTTCAGATAGAGCGCCACACCGGCATAGGTGCCGCCGGTGCCGGTGGCCGCCACCCAGGCATCCACGCGGCCACCGGTTTGCTCCCAGATCTCCGGACCCGTGCTGTTGAAGTGGGCGCGGCGGTTGGCGAGGTTGTCGAACTGATTCGCCCACACGGCGCCGGGGGTTTCCTCGGCAATGCGGCCGGAGAGGCGCACGTAGTTGTTGGGGTCGCGGTAGGGCACCGCCGGCACCGTGCGCACCTCAGCCCCGAGGCTGCGCAGCAGGCCGATCTTTTCGGCCGACTGGGTTTCCGGGATCACGATCAGCGCCTTGTAGCCCCGGGCATTGCAGAGGTGCGTGAGGCCGATGCCGGTGTTGCCGGCGGTGCCTTCCACCACGGTGCCGCCGGGCTGGAGCAGCCCCTGCTCTTCTGCTTCCTGCAGGATCCCGAGGGCAGCGCGGTCTTTCACCGAGCCTCCGGGATTCATGAATTCGGCCTTGCCGAGGATCTCGCAGCCGGTGGCCTCGCTCAGGGCGTGGAGACGGATCAGCGGCGTGTTGCCGACGGCCCCCACGAAGCCGGAGGTGATTCCACCCATCGCTTGGCTGCAGCCCTGGCAGGTCTGGGCAACAATAACGAGTTGGAACTCGGGTTCAGGCGTGGCGGATCAGAGCGGGAAACCCAACCCCCTGCATCTTCTCAATCGCTACCGGCTTGAGCATTTCCATGCACATTGCACACTCATCGAGCAGCTGTTTCTCAGGCACTGGGAAACACATCTCCACACGAAATCTCCCGACCCCAGCACGTCCAACTGGGCCTGCATCCTGATCGACGATCGCGCCACACAACACACCAAAACCTGCATCCTCAACACCCTGCTGATGACGCGGCTCAAAGCCGCCGTGACCATCTACACGCCTGCATCAAAGCGGGAAGCCTTTGCCAACTTGACAGAGCCCTTTGGGCAATTCGTAAAGATCGAAACACTTGATCGCCACGGCGTCAGCGATTCACTGGGTTGGAGCAAATACAACAACCTCTTAAAGTCAAGCCTGTTTTGGAAGGAGCTATCCGCTCAACAGATTCTGATCTTCCAGCCTGATGCACTGCTGATTCAACCCCTTGAGCTCGACGAGCTGCACTTCGACTTCGCCGGAGCCCCCTGGAACAAAGGACGCGTGACCTCCTGCGAGTTCCCCACCTACAACCCATCCCTGCAGAGAACTGGAAGCAACTGGGTGAATCAAGCTCTGTGCCAGACCGTTCCCGACCAGACCAACAATGGCAATGGCGGCCTCTCCATCCGCAATCCACGGCTGATGCAAACCATCTGCGAAGACCATGGCCAGGCCTCGCCGGACGATGAAGCAGAAGACATTTTCTTTGCCCGTTTTGTGGGCCATGCGGCGTACCAGGCCAAGCTGCCCTCGCAAGATGTCTTAAATCGGCTCTTCAACGAATCCAGCTACAGCGACTCCAGCGGCTTCCATGGGTCCTGGTATTACCTGGACGCGAGCGAACAGGCCAGGCTTTACGAGAAGCACGCCAAACATGTGATCGGGATGCTTTTGGGCCTCGGATGATGAACACCGCCACGCGCTCCGCCCTGCTCCCCCGGCTGCGCCAGATCCGCCAGGCCAGCGAAGCGTTGATCGAGGGGCTCGAACCGGAAGACCTTTGCCTGCAGGGCATGGCCGATGCCAGCCCCGCCAAATGGCACCTGGGTCACACCAGCTGGTTTTTCGAGGAGTTTTTGCTGCGGCAGCGGCCCAGCTACGAGCCGGCTGAGAGCCGCTGGAGCTATCTGTTCAACAGCTATTACGAGGCCGTGGGCGATCGGCACCCGCGGCCCCAGCGCGGCCTGCTCACCCGGCCGCCGATCGCCGAGGTGCTGGCTTGGCGCCGGCGGGTGACGGCGGCCTTGGAGCATGAGCTGGAGCACCTCGATCCAGCGTTGGTGGGGCTGGGCCTGCAACACGAGCAGCAGCACCAAGAGCTGCTGCTGATGGACCTGCTCGATGGCTTCAGCCGTAATCCGCTGGAACCGGCGGCCTATCCCGCCGGCGCCGGTGGCGTGGAGCCCGAGCAGGCCTACGAGGCCAGCGCCGAGGCGGCCCCAGCCAGCCCGAGCTGGATCGAGGTTGCGGGAGGGCTGGTGGAGATCGGTCACCCCGGGGGGAGCGGCGGCCCCGGCCCATCCCCGGGCGGTTTCCACTTCGATAACGAGGCGCCCCGCCACCGCACCTGGCTGGAGCCCTTCGCGATCGCCAACCGTCTTGTGAGCAACACCGAGTTCGCGGCATTCATCGCCGATGGCGGTTACAGCCGGCCGGAGCTGTGGATGAGCGAAGGCTGGGCGGTGGTGCAGCAACGCGGCTGGCAGGCACCCCGCTACTGGCGGGGCGACTGGGAATTCACCCTGGCCGGGCGCCGACCTCGGCAACCCGAGGCGCCGGTGCGGCATCTGAGCTGGTTTGAAGCCGATGCCTATGCCCGCTGGGCCGGAGCGCGCCTACCAAGCGAGGCGGAATGGGAGCTGGCGGCGGCCGGCAGCGAGCTTCCCCAGGCCTATGGCTGCCTCTGGCAGTGGACCGGCAGCCCCTACCGCCCCTACCCGGGCTTCGCCCCGGCGGCGGGCGCTGTGGGGGAATACAACGGCAAGTTCATGACCTCGCAATTCGTGCTGCGGGGCAGCTGTTTCCTCACCCCGGCGGGCCACGAGCGGCTCACCTATCGAAACTTCTATCCACCGGCCAGCCGTTGGATGGCCAGCGGTGTGCGCCTGGTGCGCGAGGTGACGGCATGAGCGGCAGCGCTGCCCCAGGCGTAGCCACAGCGCCGCTGCTGGATCTGCATCCGGCCCCGGCGGACATGCGCCAGCTGGTGATCGAGGGCCTGAGCCGCAGCCCCAAACAACTGCCGGCCTGGTTCCTCTACGACGCCGAAGGCTCACGCCTGTTTGATCTGATCTGCCAGCAACCGGAATACACGCTCACCGCCACCGAAACGGCACTGCTCGAGCGGGAAGCCCCCGCAATCGCCGCGGCCCTGGGGCCCGGCACCCTGGTGGAATTTGGCGCCGGCAGCGCCCGCAAGGTGGCGCCGCTGCTCCAGGCCCTGACCGAGCCGGCCTATGTGGCGCTCGACATCAGCGCCGAGCATCTCGAGGCGGCCTGCACGCGGCTGCAGGGGCAATTCCCGGCCGTGCCGATTTTGGGCGTGTGCTGCGACTACAGCCAGCTCGACGCCTTGCCCGAGCATCCCTTGCTCAGCGGCACGGCCCACCTCGGCTTCTTCCCGGGCAGCTCCCTGGGCAACTTTGAGCTGGCGGAAGCCCGCAGGCTGCTGGCGCAGTTCCGCCGCCTACTCGGCCCCGGCGGCAAGCTGCTGATCGGCATCGATCAGCCCAAGGCTGTGGAGCGGCTGGAGGCGGCCTACAACGATGCGGCCGGGGTGTCGGCGGCGTTCGCCCTCAATCTGTTGCGCCGACTCAACCGCGATCTGGCGGGAAGCTTCGATCTGCAGGCGTTTACCTACCAAGCCCGCTGGAAGCCGGAGCACAACCACATCGAGATGGCGGTGGTGAGCCAGCGGGCTCAAGCGGTGCAGCTCGCGGGGCAGATCTGGAGCTTTGAAGCTGGCGAAGCGCTGATCACCGAAACCAGCGCCAAATACAGCCCGCAGGCGTTCCTTGAGCTGGCCGTCTCCGCCGGCTGGCAGGGGGCCGAGCGCTGGAGCGACCCTGCCGGCGACCTATCGCTGCACCTGCTAGTGCAGGCAAACTGAAGCCTGCGGAGAGGTTGAGTATGTCGAGAGAAGAGCAGCGCCAGGCCGTGCGCGAACTGCGCGAGAGCCTGATCGCGCAACTGGAGGAGCTCTACGGCAACGCCTTCGAGAAGCTCGCCAGCCAGAACCTTGGCGAGGGCGGCATCGCCCGGCTCACCCAACTGCTGCTGCGCTCGCGCGAGGCGGCCATCACCCCGCTGCAGGAAGAAATCGAAGCGCCGCTGATCACCAGGGCCCCTGAGCCTGAGGCCAGCGAGGCCCCATGAGCCCGGCGGCGGACTGGCTTGAGCAGCTGGAAGCGCGGCTGGAGCAGCAGCTGGAGGCCTTCCTGCGGGCCAATCCCGCCCAGGAAGCGCTGCTGAACGAACAAGAGCGGCGCGAGCAGCAACAACGCCAGCGCCAGCAACTGCTGCAAGCCGAAGCACTCCGCAGCGAACTGCTGCAGATTGCAGCAGAGGTGCGCGAGTGGCGTGATCGCAGCGAGCGAGCCCGCAACGCCGGCGCCGCCGACCTGGCCGCCAAGGCCGATCGGCAGGTCGCCCAGCTGATGGAGCGCGGCCGCCTGCGCTGGCAGGCCCTGGAGCAGCTGGGGCAAGCGGTACTCAACAACCCGGGCAGCCCGGCCCATGACCCGCTCGATCAAGCCTGGGCCCGCTTTGAAGTGGACCAAGAGCTCGAAGCTCTGCGGCGACGCCAACAGCGCGGGCGCTGAACACCATCCGTTCAACTGGGCCCAACCGCCCCCCCAGCCATGGGCTTCCTGCTCTCCAAACTGCTGCCGCTGTTCGTGTATCCCCTCGGGCTGGGCCTGCTGCTGCAGCTGGCCGGACTGGGCACGGCGGCTCGGGGCCAACGGGGCTGGGGGCTGGGGCTGAGCGGCGCTGGTATCGGGCTGATCTGGCTGTTTGCGATGCCGTTCACCAGCCGCCAGTTGATCTGGGGCTTGGAGGAGCGCGCGGCAGCGCTCACGCCGGCAGCGATCCCCAGCGCCGATGCAGTGCTGGTGCTGGGCGGCGGCCTCAAACCGGCCCTGGCACCACGGCGGGGTGTGGAGGTGTCGGAAGGGGGCGACAGGCTGCTCACCGGCCTGCGCCTGATGCGCGAGAAGCGGGCTCCACTGCTGATCACCAGCGGCGGCAGCATCAGCTTCACAGCGGCGGATCCAGCGCCACCGGAGGCGATCAGTGCCCGGGCGCTGGCGGTGGAACTGGGCCTACCGGCCAGCCAGATCCTGATCAATCCAGGCTCCCGAACCACTGCTGAGGAAGCGCGCGACATCGGCGCCCTGGCACGCCAGCGGGGCTGGACGCGGATCCTGCTGGTGACCAGCGCCTTTCACATGCCGCGCTCGCTGGCCACCTTCCGCCAACGCAGTGGGCTCACGGTGACTCCCGTGGCCTGCGACTACCAACTACCCAGCCGAGCTGCCTACGGCCGGCCTACGGCTGGTTCAGTTGTGAAAGGGCTACTGCCGGATGCCGAGGCGCTGCACCTGAGCAGCGTGGCGCTCAAGGAGCACCTCGGTCTGATGGTCTACCGGCTCAAAGGTTGGTCGTGACGCTCCAGCTCAAGCCTTAGGCGCGGGAGGCACCAGGCTCACACCCTCGGGCGGCGGGGTGGGATCGGGATCGGCGATCAGCATGTGCTGCAGCACGATCTCAGGGCGTTCGCTATCGCGCCAGCGGATGCGATAGGCGGGCATCTTGGTGCCGCGGCTGGTGGTTTGCTCCACCGGCTCCATCACCCAACCCCGGCGGGAGCGGCCCTGGGGGTTGCGCTTCACCACCGCATCAGCGTGCTTGAAGCGGAAACCGACGCGCTCACCACTCATGGGGACCCTGGCCTACTAGGGTTGATTATCCCATTGCGGGTATCGCGTCTCAGTCGGCGCCAGCGGTGCGGATTTCCGGGCGCAGCAGCGGGAAGGCGATCACATCGCGGATCGAGGCGCTGTCGGTGAGCAGCATCACCAAGCGATCGATGCCGATGCCCAGGCCACCCGTGGGGGGCATGCCCACCTCGAGGGCCTGGATGAAGTCTTCATCCACTTGCTGGGCTTCGTCGTCGCCGGCGGCCTTGCGGGCCATCTGCGCTTCTAGGCGCTGGCGCTGATCCACCGGATCGATCAACTCGCTGAAGGCGTTAGCGGTTTCGCGGCCCACGATGAACAGCTCGAAGCGCTCCACCAGGCCCGGCTTGCTGCGGTGGGCCCGGGCCAGGGGCGAGTTCTCCACTGGGTAATCGATCACAAAGGTGGGCTGGATCAGGTCGGTTTCGACCGTTTGCTCGAAGGCCTCAACCAGCAAGCGGCCCACCGAATCGGCCAGGGCCGGCGCCGCAAGGCCCTTGGCTTCCATCGCCGCAACAGCCTCGTCGCGAGACGTGAAGGCCGCGAAATCCAGGCCGGTGGCCTCCTGCACCAGCTCGTGCATGGTCACCCGGCGCCAGGGGGGCGTCAGATCGATCTCGGTGCCCTGATAACTGATCACGGTGCTGCCGCACACCTGCTGGCACACGTGAGCAATCAGCTGCTCCGTGAGATCCATCATGTCGTTGTAGTCGGCATAGGCCTGGTACACCTCGATTGAGGTGAACTCCGGGTTGTGCCGGGTGCTGATGCCCTCGTTGCGGAAGATCCGGCCGAGTTCATACACCCGCTCAAAGCCGCCCACCACCAGCCGCTTGAGGTGCAGTTCCGTGGCGATGCGCAGGGTGAGCGGCAGATCGAGAGCGTTGTGGTGGGTTTCAAACGGCCGTGCGTCGGCGCCACCGGGAACGCTCTGCAGCACCGGCGTTTCGATCTCCAGGAAGCCGCGCTCGTCCAGCCAGCGGCGGATTGCACTCACCGCCAATGCCCGGCGCCGGAAGGTTTCGCGCGTGTGGGGCGACACGATCAGATCGAGATAGCGCTGGCGGTAGCGCTTCTCCACATCGGAGAGGCCATGCCACTTATCGGGCAAAGGCTGCAGGCTCTTGCTGAGCATCTGCCAGCCCTTCACCTTCACCGAAAGTTCACCGCGGTCGGTGCGGCGCAGCGTGCCCTGCACGCCGATCAGATCGCCGGCATCCACCAGGGATGTGATGTGGGCAAAGGCCTCGGGGTCGTCCGGCATCGAGGCCGCGAGCGTGGCCTTCTCGATGAACAGCTGGATCAGACCCGTTTCATCGGCCAGGGTGAAAAAGGCGAGCTTGCCCATCACGCGGCGGGTCATCACCCGGCCGGCCACGGCGACGGTCACATCGCGCTCTTCGCCGTTGGCGAGATCAGCGTGGGCCTGCTGCAGCTCGGCGGTGCGGTGGCTGGGCTCAAAGCGCAGCGCATAGGGTCCCTGGCCCAGCTCAGCCAGGGCCTTGCCTTTCTCGAGGCGGGTCTCGCGCAGCTCAGACAAAGGACCGGTGCAACTCAGCGTGCCGCCATCCTGCAGGAACGCGGTGCGGCGACGCCGCAACCAGCCTCAGCCGGCAGCCGCCATTCCCGGAAGCTCACCCACCCGCTGGGAGGCATAGCCAGTACCCCGCACCGTGAGGATCAACTCGGGATTGCGGGGATCTGGCTCGAGCTTGCCCCGCAGGCGGGCCACATACACATCCACCACCCGCAGATCGGCGGCACGGCGCGGCGGATAGCCCCATAGCTGCTCGAGGATCTCGGCCCTGGGCACCACACGGCCGGGCTCGCGGAAGAGCAGCTCCAGCAGGCTGAATTCCGTGTAGGTGAGACCGATGCGCTCGCCATCGCGGGTCACCTGACGGCGATTGGTATCCACCACCAGATCGCCCACCCGCAGCACACCCTGGCCGGGCGTGGCCTCTCGCGGCTCAGCAGCAGCGGAGCCGCGGCCCACCCGGCGCAGGATCGTGGCGATGCGCGCCTCGAGTTCCTTGGGGCTGAAGGGCTTGGGCAGATAGTCGTCGGCGCCGAGATCGAGGCCCGCCACGCGCTCGGCGATGGCATCAAGAGCCGAGAGGAAAATGATCGGCACGCAGGATTCAGCCCGCAGTCGCCGGCACACGGCGAAGCCATCAAGCTTGGGCAGCATCACGTCGAGCACGACGAGATCAGGCTGCTCCTGGTGGAACAGGGTGAGCGCTTCTTCGCCGTCTTCGGCGCACACCACCCGGTAACCGGCCAGCTGCAGACGCATCACCAACACGCGGCGTACCGCCGGCTCGTCGTCCACCACGAGCAAGGTGGCGCGGTGCCCCTCAGGCCCAGACGCGGCTCCCGACGCCTCACCGAGTTGGTGCTGGTCGCCGAGGGCCATACGCACAACAGGTGATGAAGAAGCGCAACGATACATCTCAGGATGAACAGACCGAGGCCCAAAACCCCTGAAAACAGGTCTGCTAAGAGAAGTCTTAAGGTTTTCTTCCGGGCAGGGTTTAACGCTTGTCCTGGCCTGAGAAGCGCCCCACGGCATAGGCGTTCCACTGCCGCTCCGCCTCCAGCAGGGCCGCATCGCTGCTGATCTGGCCGAGCATCGCCCGCTGGAGCTGGGTGTACACAATCGCCTGCAACCGCTTCACCCCAGGGCTGGCCGGCACCAGCACCCGCGCCTGGGCGAGGGTGTCGGCGGAGAGCAGGCGGGCCTGCTGCACCAGGACCTCGGGCTGGCTGGCTGGGCGTTCTGCCTCAAGGTTGCGGCGCAGCGCTTGCAGCGCCCCGGGCGACGACGGCAGCACCCGGGCCTGCTCCGCGAAACGCTGCTGATTGGTCGCATCGGTGAGGAAGAGGGCAAACTCCGCTGCCTTGCCCGCCACCTGGCTCTGGCGAGGAATGGCGAGGGTCATCACCGCCACGTTGGCTTCGCCGTTGGCTCCGGTGATGGGCGGGTAGGGGCGGGTGGCCGCCGCGATCTGGGGGGCATTGGTTTGGATGCTGCGCAGAAACTCAGCGCCGCTGCCCACCTGGGCGAGCTCACCGCTCTGATACAGCTCGATCGCGCGGCGGTAACCCTGGCTCACCACCTCCCGCGGCAGCAGGCCGCGGCGATAGAGATCCGTCCAGAAGGCGAAGGCCTTACGGCCGGCGGGGCTGTTGAAGGCAGCGCGTTGATCGTGGCCGAGCAGCGTCACCCCCATCTGCACCAGGCTCTCCAGGAGCTCGGCCGAGTCGTCGGGCACCACCGTGACGAACAGGGCATAGCGGCCGGTGCGGCGGCGCACCGCTTCGGCATAGGCGGGCACCTCCTCCCAAGTGCGGGGCGGCGCGCTGTAACCGGCCTGCAGCAGCAGGCTGGTGTTGGCCAGGGTGATCCGGGCGGTGAGATACCAGGGGATCGCGAACTGTTGGGGCTGACCATCTGGCCCAGCGCTGCGGCCCGCCTGCCAGATCAAGGGCAGGTAGGCCTGGGGCGCTCCCGGTGGCAGCACCGCATCAAGCGGCAGCAAGCCGCCTTTGCTGGCCAGGTTGGCTGCAAACAGGGGATTGAGGTTCACCACATCAGGCGCCGTGCGGGCAAACACCGCCGCCAGCAGCTTGCGCTCCACCGAGCCCCAGGGAATATCGGTCCACACCACGCGGTAGCCGGGGTTCTGGGCTTCCCAGGCGCCGATCACACCCTGGATGTAGGTGTTGAATTTCGGCGCCAGGTCGAGGGTCCAGAACTGGATTGTGCGCTCAGAACCCGCCGGTGGCGCCGCTCCGCGGCACGCACTAAGGCCAACCGCCAAGGCAGCACCGGCCGCACCAACCACAACGCGGCGCAGCAGCGCACGGCGACGGAATCCGCGCAAAGCTCCAGTGGCGGCGTTGCCCCTCATGCCCATCAGCCCCTCAAATCAGCGATACGGCGCCAGCGCAACAGCATCAGCGAGCAGAGCACCGGTGCGAGCAGGCCGGTGATCAAGCTCTGCGCCACCAGGGTGTGCAAGCCGGCTTCCACCAGCGGTAATTGGCCGCTCCAATAGAGCTGCAGCAACACACTGGCCCCCAGGAGCAAGGCGCCAAGCAGCGCCAGCAGACCCAGGTTGTAGCTGCGCTCGATCGGCACACCACGCCGGCCGATCCTCCCCCACCACCAACCCAGAAGCATCAACACCGGCACCTCGCTGGCCAGGCCGAGGTGCAAGCCATCCAGCACCAACCCGAGGCAAAGCCCAGCAATCGCGCCTGAGGCGGGCCCATCCACTAACGCCCAGGGCAACAGCCAAAGCACCGCCCAACTGGGGGCGACGCCGGCGATCTTCAAAAAGCCAGGCGAGGCCAGGGTGAGCAGGGGCACCATCAGCCCCGTGGCCCCACACCAACGCTGACGGTGCAACACCCCCATGGCTAACGGGTCACCACCTGCACCCAATCCACCGCATCCACCGGTGCACTGAGCTGCACGGCCGCATCCGGGGCCGGCGCCAACTCCTCATTCACGCTCTGCACCACACCCACCAGGAGGTTGGGAGGCACCAGGGTGCTGGCGGGGGAGGTGGTGATCACATCACCGGGGCGCACGCCGGTGTCTTTTTCCAGGAACTGCAACCGCGGCCGCGCCGTGCCCTGGCCCACCAGCAGCCCATGGCGCTGCACCCGCGCCACCCACACCCCGAGGCGGCTGCCGCTGTCGGTGAGCAGCTGCACGCGGGCGGTACTGGGGGTCACGCTGCTCACCCGGCCGATCAAGCCACCGGGGGCCAGCACCGGATCCCCGGCGCGGATGCCCTCCACGCTGCCCTTGCCGAGCTCCAGCTGCTGCCACCAGCCGCCGGGCTCGCGCGAGATCACCGGAGCCGACACGCGACCAGCGCCACTGCGATCGAGGGCGAGCATGCCGCGCAGGCGTTGGTTGTCGCGCTGCAACTGCAACAGGCTGGCTTGATCCTGCAGCTGCTGCGCCGAGCGCAACCACTCCGACTGGGCTGAACCCGGCCAGAAGGGACGGCTGAGCAGGGCATAGGCATCCATGAAGCCCGCCCCCTTGCTCAGCCGCACCCCCACCAGGGCCAGCAGCAGCAACCACCAGGGCCAGGCTTCCGCGACCTTGCGCAGCAGCGGGACGCGCAGGGTGCGTCCGAGCATCGGGATCAGGCGGCGACGCGGCTGAAGTCAGGCGTATCGAGCACGCGCTCGAGACGCTTGTAGTCCTCCAGCACCATGCCGCAGCCGTTCACCACACACAGCAGCGGGTCTTCGGCCACGTGCACGAGGATGCCGGTCTCGTGGCTGATCAGATCGCTGATGCCACGCACCAAGGCACCGCCACCGGCGAGCATGATGCCGCGGTCCACGATGTCGGCCGCCAACTCGGGAGGGGTGCGCTCGAGGGTGCGCTTCACCGCCTCCACGATCACGTTGAGGGGCTCGGCCATCGCCTCGCGCACGTCGCCGGCGCGCACGTTGATGGTGCGGGGCAGGCCGGAGAGCAGGTGCAGACCGCGCACATCCATCGAGGTTTCGTCGTGGACCTCGTCGGGGAAGGCCGAGCCGATGCGGATCTTGATTTCCTCGGCGGTGCGCTCACCCACCACCAGGTTGTGCACCTTCTTCAGGTACACGCTGATGGCATCGCTCAGCTCATCGCCAGCCACGCGCACGGATTCGCTCAACACAGTGCCGCCCAGCGACAGCACAGCCACTTCAGTGGTGCCGCCGCCGATGTCGACGATCATCGTGCCGACGGGCTCAGTCACAGGCAGGCCAGCGCCAATGGCGGCCGCCACGGGCTCATCAATGAGGTGAACGGTGCGGGCACCAGCGAGACCAGCTTCACGCACGGCGCGGCGCTCCACGCCGGTCACGCCGCTGGGGATGCCGATCACCAGGCGGGGCGCCACGATGCCGCGGCCTTCATTGCCCTTCTGGATGAAGGTTTTGATCATCTGCTCGGCAGCGTCGAAGTCGGCGATCACGCCGTCACGCAGGGGACGCACCGCGCGGATGTTGCCGGGGGTGCGGCCGAGCATCAATTTCGCCTCGTCGCCCACGGCCAAACAACTGCCGCGTTCCAGGTCGATGGCCACCACCGAGGGCTCCTGCAGCACGATGCCCTTGCCCGACATGTACATCAGGGTGTTGGCCGTTCCCAGATCGATGCCGATATCGCGGGAGAGCTGGAAACGTTTGAAGAACACTGAGGGGCCGCCTAGCGGCGCGAATCATAGGTGGGATGCCGCGATGGAACATCCGGGCCAAAGGGTGGAACTCTCCCTATGAGGCAGCCCCTCAACGGACTGCATCATTGACCCAACGCAGCAACAGGAGAACGCCATGGGCGTCAACTCAATCACCCTCGTCGGCCGGGCCGGCCGCGACCCCGAGGTTCGCTACTTCGAGTCGGGAAGCATGGTGGCCAACCTCACCATGGCGGTGAATCGCCGCTCCAACAACGACGAACCCGACTGGTTCAATCTCGAGATCTGGGGCAAGCAGGCCCAGGTGGCCGCCGACTATGTGCGCAAAGGCTCACTGCTCGGCATCATCGGCAGCTTCAAGCTCGACCGCTGGACCGACCGCAGCACTGGCGAAGAGCGCAGCAAGCCGGTGATCCGCGTCGATCGACTCGAGCTGCTGGGCTCCAAGCGTGACGCCGAAGCTGGCGGCGGCTACGGCGGTGGCGGCGGTTTTGGCGGCGAACCCACCGAGGAAGAAGTTCCCTTCTGAGCTTCGGGCGGCGATTAGTGGCTGGAGTTGCGCTTCTTCCAGGTGCGCAGCCCCAGCCAAGCCGCGGCGGCGATCACGGCAATCACCAGGAGCACCTTGATCGCTTTGGCAACGGGGTCGATCCAGAGCTCCACGTTGGCGTAGCCCTCGCCGAGGGCCATGCCAGCCAGGGTGAGCAGCAGGGTCCAGATCAGGCTGCCGGCGGTGGTCCAGATCAGGAACGGGGTGAGCGGCATCAGTTCGATGCCGGCGGGCACGGAGATCAAAGTGCGGATGCCAGGCACTAGGCGGCCCCAGAACACCAACGCTGTGCCGTAGCGGTTGAACCAGGTGCGGGTGCGGTGCAGATCCTGGGGGCTGATGCCGATCCAGCGGCCATGGCGCTCAAGCCACTGCTCCAGGCGCTCTTCGTTGATCAGGCGACCGATGCCGTACCAGGGCAGGGCGCCGAGCACCGTGCCAATCAGGCCGGCCAGCACTACGGGGATCAGGGCCAACTGGCCTTGGTGCACATAGAAGCCCCCCAGAGGCATGATCAGCTCCGAGGGGATCGGCGGAAACAGGTTTTCCAGGAACATCGCCGCGAAGATGGCGCCGTAACCCATCCATGGGTTGGCTTCCACCGCTGCACCGATCAGCTGAGGCAACTGCTGCACCAACTCTGTGAGTCCCATCCGGCCTGCGCACGTGTGGGCTGATTGTGCGGCATCCGCCTACAAAAAAGCTCCACCGCTGGATATCCATGGATATCCAGCGGTGGAGCGCGATCAACCGTCGAGCCTGCGCGCACGCCCGAAGGCGTGCACGAGAACCCTGCTGGCTCAGTAGCGGTAGTGATCGAGCTTGTAGGGGCCTTCCACCGGCACGTTGATATAGGCGGCCTGCTCGGCGGTGAGCTCGGTGAGCTTGGCGCCGATCTTTTCGAGGTGAAGGCGGGCCACCATCTCATCGAGGTGCTTAGGCAGCACGTACACCTCTTTGGCGTACTGGTCGCCCTTGGTGAACAGTTCGATCTGAGCCAGCACCTGGTTGGTGAAGGAGTTGCTCATCACGAAGCTGGGGTGGCCGGTGGCGCAGCCCAGGTTCACCAGACGGCCCTCGGCCAGCAGGAGGATCTTGTTGCCGCTGGGCAGGGTGATGTGATCCACCTGGGGCTTGATGTTCTCCCAGGCGTACTGCTTCAGCGACGCCACATCGATCTCGTTGTCGAAGTGGCCGATGTTGCACACGATCGCCTGATCCTTCATCTGGATCAGGTGCTCGTGGCGAATCACCTGGAAGTTGCCGGTGGCGGTTACGAAGATGTCCACATCACGCACCACGTCGTCAAGGCGCACCACGCGGTAGCCCTCCATGGCCGCCTGCAGGGCGCAGATCGGATCGATCTCGGCAATCATCACGGTGGCGCCTAGACCACGCAGCGACTGGGCGGAACCCTTGCCCACATCGCCGTAGCCGAGCACCAAGGCCACCTTGCCGGCCACCATCACGTCAGTGGCGCGCTTGATGCTGTCCACCAGCGATTCGCGGCAGCCGTAGAGGTTGTCGAACTTGCTCTTCGTCACCGAGTCGTTGACGTTGATTGCCGGGAAGGGCAGCTCACCGCTCTTTTGCAGCTGATACAGACGCGCCACACCCGTGGTGGTTTCTTCCGTCACGCCCTGGATCTGGGCCTTGATGCTGGAGTAGAAGCCGGGCTGGGCAGCCAGCTTCTGGCGGATGCTGTTGAAGAGGGCGGTCTCCTCTTCGTTGGAGGGGTTGTCGAGCACCGAGAGGTCGCTCTCAGCCTTGGTGCCCAGCATCACCAGACCGGTGGCATCGCCGCCGTCGTCGAGGATCATGTTGGGGGTACCGCCATCGCCCCACTCGAGGATGCGGTGGGTGAAGGCCCAGTACTCATCGAGGGTTTCGCCCTTGTAGGCGAACACAGGGATGCCAGCGGCGGCGATTGCGGCGGCAGCGTGATCCTGGGTGGAGAAGATGTTGCAGCTGGCCCAGCGCACCTCGGCGCCGAGGGCCACCAGGGTTTCGATCAGAACGGCGGTCTGAATCGTCATGTGCAGGGAACCCGCAATGCGGGCGCCCTTGAGAGGCTGCTCAGCGCCGTACTTGCTGCGCAGGGCCACCAGACCCGGCATCTCAGTTTCGGCAATCTCGATTTCCTTACGGCCGAAATCAGCCAGGCCAAGGTCGGCGATCACATAGGTGCTGGTGCTCTGCAGCGCAGGCGCCGTGGGGGTAGCCACCATGAATTTGAAGGTTTGGAAACTAGAAATATCTGCAGAGACGCCGAGGCTTCGGGCTCGCTGAGGGGCAATCTACCGGGATGGAATCGCGCAGCGTGTTGTTGGCGGATGCCGCCGCCACCCAAGATCTCGGTCGCCAACTGGCCCAGCAGTGGCTCGCCCTACCCACGGGCGAGCGGCCGATCCTTCTGCTGCAGGGTGATCTCGGCGCCGGCAAAACCTGCCTCACCCAAGGCCTGGCCGCCGGTCTGGGCATCGAGGAACCGATCACCAGCCCCACCTTCGCCCTCGCCCAGCACTACGCAGGGCGCACCGGAGCGCTCGTGCACCTCGACCTCTACCGCCTCGAGCAGCCGGCCGCCGCTGATGAACTGTTCGCCCAGGAAGAAGAGGAGGCTCTAGCCCTGAACGCTCTGATGGCCGTGGAGTGGGCCGAGCGGCTCAGCTTCGTGCCGGAGGGTGCCTGGCGGATTGGCTTGGAGCTTGTGGATCCGAATGATCCCGAAGCCGGCCGGCGGGCGCGGCTGCGCTGAAGAGTCGGCAAACCCGGAGACGGGAGGGACCGAGCGCTCAGAGCTGCCCGGCCAGGAACGCCTCCACCTGCTGCTGGGTGGGCTGCGGATCAATCGCCCCAGCACCCCCGCACACCAGGGCGCCGCAGGCGCTGGCAAAGCGCACCGCCTCGGCGCTGCCGCCTTCGAGCAGTTGGGGCTGGAGGCAGAGCTGGTGGAGCAAGCCGGCCAGGAAGGCATCGCCTGCACCGGTGCTGTCCACCACCGCCACCGGATAGGCAGGCATCACGCCACTGCTGGAGCCAAAGCACCAGGCCACCTGGGCACCGCCATCGGTGACCACCACCGCTGGGTGTTGGGGCAGGCCAGCGCGGATCACGGCTGGATCACGGCTGCCAAAGAGCCACTGGGCCTCTTCAGCAGCCAGCTTGATCAAACCGGCCTGCTCCAGCAGCGGTTGGATGGCCGCCACAGCCGCGGGCGTGGGCCCAGCATCCACCGGAGCACTGGCGTCCCAGAAGGTGGGCCGCCAGTTCACATCCAGAGCGATCGCCACATCGGCAGCAGCGGCCAACTGCGCCGCCACCATCAAGGCCGCCGCAGACGAGTCTGATGCCAGGGGAATGGTGCCGATCTGCAGCCAGCGAGCACCCACCAGCAAGGGGGGCAACGCCGCGTTCACCCCACTGGCCTCAAGAGCCTGATCAGCAAAACCATCGCCCTGATCGCCCGCGAAGCCACCGAAGCTGCGGTCGCCGCTGGCATCACGGGGCACCAACACAATCCGACTGGGGTGGCTGGAATCGCGCTGCAGGCCGCTGAGGTTCACACCCCGCTCGGCCATCAACTGCTGGAAGGCCGCACCGATCGCGTCTGAGCCGAGTCGCCCCACAAAAGCGGCGGCGGTGCCGAGCCGCGCCAAGGCGCAGGCCACGTTGGCGGGGGCGCCGCCCAGGCGGTCGTCGCACTGCTCGGGCGCCGCGGTGGCGGGATCACCCCCGAGGGGACCGAGGCGATCCACGAGGGCCTCCCCCAGACAGATCACCTGCGGCGCAGACCCAGCAGCCATGGCTCAGGCGGCCCTAAGCCGCAGCGGCACTGTCTTCACCTTGCAAACGCTCGAGCAAGGCGGCAATGATCCGCGCATTCGCTGCAGGAAAGGGGTAATCGCCGAGCTCGGTGGGCTCCACCCAACGCACCTGCTGGCTGGCGAGGGGCTGGGGTTCACCGCTGATCCAGCGGCACAGATGCACCACAAAGCGCAGGCGCTTATGGCTGTAGGCATGCTCCAAGGTGATCAGCTCGGCACCCACCTCCGCTTCGATCGCCAGCTCCTCCTGGAGTTCGCGGACGATGGTGCTCTCGATCGGCTCGCCAGGCTCCTGTTTGCCCCCCGGGAATTCCCACAAGCCGCCAAGCAGGCCTTCGTTCAGGCGCTGATCAATCAGCACCTGGCCAGCCGCATTGCGCACTACCCCCACGCCGATCACCTGGAAGGGCAGCTCGCGAGGGGCGTCGGTCACAGGGAAGGCGGCAGGGTCGCCGGCAGCGTAGGCAGCGCACTGAACCTGCCAAGGGCACTGGTCGCAGCGGGGGTTGCGGGGGGTGCACACCGTGGCCCCCAAATCCATCAGCGCCTGATTGAAATCTCGAGGCCGCGACGGATCGAGCAGCGCTTCACTGAGGGCCCAAAACCGATTCAGGTCGCGGGAGGGAGGCCGCTCGCAGGCCATCAGCCGCGCCAACACCCGCTTCACATTTCCGTCGAGGATGGCGTAGGGCCGATTGAAGGCCGACGACAGGATGCTCCCGGCGGTGCTGCGGCCGATACCGGGCAGAGCCGTCCAACTTTCGAGATCCTTGGGCCAAGGGGAAGCCTGCTCCTGCATCTGACGGGCACCAGCGAGGAGCCGACGAGCGCGGGAGTAGTACCCCAGACCCTGCCAGAGCAACAGCACGTCGTGCTCTTCAGCAGCGGCCAACGCTTCCACAGAGGGAAACGCCGCCATCCAGCGGTGCCAATAGGGGAGCACCACCTGCAGCTGGGTTTGCTGGAGCATCACCTCGGCGACCCAGATCGCGTAGGGATCCAGCGGCTCACCCGGGGCGGGCAACGACCCGTCTGGCTTTAGTTTCCAAGGGATGGCGTGGCGACCTTTCTCTTGCCACCAGGCCAGCAGCAACCGACGTAGCTCTGACGCCTGCAGGAGAGGAGACACCGATCAGTGGCTGGCGGGAGGTGGCGGGCCGCAAGCCACGATTCCGAGCTTGGCAAGCCACACCAAGGTGAGCGCAATGTGTTCGGATCGCTCAGACGGGAAGTGAGCCTGCAACTCAGCGACAGACTGACGAGGTTGACGAACCAGCTCGCTAACCAGCCGCTCCACCTCTCGTGGCTGCGCACGCAACCCCGGGAATTGGCGATCCAACACAACCGTGGAGAGGCGCTCAGCTGCCTGCTGAAGATCAATACCATCAGCCACCACCACATGATGCTGGGGCGAGAGCACTTGCGTGGCAAAACCCTCGAAATCGCGAAACGGAAGGCCGCGAACGGGATGAGATTGAGGGCTCAAGCACGAGCCGGGCGTGCTGGCATCACGCCGCACGGCAGCCAAGTGGTCAAACAACTGGTTGTAGTGCTCGACAACCACAGGCCAAGAAAACGCACTCCGAGCTCGTTCTCGGGCTGAAGCGCCCATGGAACGGCGCAAATCGGCGGACGCCAAAAGCCTGGTGAGGGCAGCTGCTGCCTGGGGTACATCAACTGCGGTGTGTTGAGCCGTGGCACCAACATAAGTTTGGTACGTCTCCATACCCAACGCATGCAGGTTGGCCAACAAGGCATCCAGGCCTGGAGCAGCACCACCCAGGGTGGGCACCAGGAAGCCATCCTTTTCATGGCGAATGGTGTAGGCATAGCCATCCCACTCACTAGCCACGATGGGCAAACCAGCGGCCATCGCTTCCACCGGGGTGAGGCCGAAGGTTTCCTGAATGTTGTCGACCAAGGAGAAAAACACATCCGCCGCTGACCAACACGCCTGCACCACGGCCGGGTCGTTTCCGTTGAGCAGATGGAGCTGCACCGCAGGGGCGTAGGCCGCAGCGGCCTGTTCATACAGGCGCTGATCCTGTTCTCCACCAGGGAACCAACCGGCCATCACAAAATGAACCAGTTGTTCCACCGCCTGGGCAGCCTGGTTCAAAGCCAGAAACATCGGCTGCGGAAAGGCCTTCTCGTAAAACGACAGACGCCCCACCCACAGCACCACCAGGGCATCCTCAGAAATGCCATGGCTGGCGCGGAACGCCTGCCCCAAGGCCCGATTCGAAGCGCTCGCGTGGATGCCGTCCACATCCACGGCCAGAGGGATCAGGGGTAGCTGAGGCCGGCAAAACCGAGAAGCACCCAAGCGATCCGCCAGATAGTGCTCGTATTGGTCGAAGAGCTGGTGCATCGCCCGCTGCACTGCGGGTGATGTGCAAATCAAGGCATCCCATGGCTCAATCGGCGCCAGAGCGGCCGAACCGATCAACTCACGCACAGCTGGTGGAGCGAGCGTGTGGATCAGCCCCACAAGGCTGTAGTCACGCTGCAGCGCGGCCTGACACCGCAACCAGGCCAGCTCGGCGAGATAGGGCTGACCGCGCAGCAACACACCTGCCTGGGCTGGCCATTGCGTGTCGTGCAGAGGTGCGGAGTCCAGAGCTGGATGGTTGTCGACATCTGGGAACCAGGCCTGCGACAAGGCATCAGGCGTTAATCCAACCTGGTTGAGGATCGAAAGCCGCTCATATCCGCCAAAGCTCGCCAGAGCCCTGAACAAACCGGCATTGGCCACATCCTTGCCAAAGGGGTTATCCGGCTGGCGCAGGTGGCCAGGAGGATGGAACAACGCCAGTCGGGAGGTGGGCAAAGGGAACAACGCTCACGTTTGAGGGGTCATTGTCTCAACCGGTGCAGACGGAGATCGCCAATGGCTCAGATCCCACCCCAACATCTGCTCCAGCTGGGTGATCTCGGCATGGAACAGCTGCTGAAGCTGATCGCGTAGCCGCGCCTCCATAGCCTTGCCGTAGCGGCCGCTGTTGGCGCGTAGGGGCTGGGCCGGGGGAAGAGGCTCAACGCCTAAAAAGCGATGCACCGCGCCGAGGATGGTGGCCGGATCGGCCAAAAGCTGCTCCTGGCAGACGATCAGGGTTTGCTGCTTGGGAAAAAAGCTCCAGAGCCGCCGCAGCTGTTCGCTGTAAAAACCACGGCTGGCGTAGGAGAACACCCGGTGCTGCTCGGGCAGGGCAGCGCGGCAACGCTCGGGCTCAGATGCCAAGGCCTCGGCAAACGACAAGCTGTCCCAATGCCGGGCTGTTTCCATCGCCCAGTGGGAATAGGCCCGCTCCACGGGGTTGCGCAGGCAAAGGATCAACCGCATCGCAGGGTTGTAGGTCCAGATGCGCGCCATCGCCGGCCACCAATAGCTATAAATCGGCGTGGCCTCTCCGCAGAGGCTGCCGGCTGGTGCCTCACGGAAATGCGCGTGATAGAGGGGCAGGAGCTGCTGAGGCTGCTGCCAATTAAGCGTTTCGTTATCGAAGAAGTGGAGCTCCTTGGCCGCTGGGATGAACAAGCCGGGATGCTGGCGCAGATAATCCGCCAGGGCTGTGGTGCCACCCTTCTGAACTCCGGCAATCAGGAACCCAACGCGAGGTTCTCCAGATCGTGCAGGCATGAACTGAGTGGCATTCTGCGGTTTCATCGCTGCATCGATGTGGGCCAGATGGCCTGATCATGGGCCCTAGGCAAGTTGAGCCAGGGGTGACGCGACTGGAGAAAGCGGCTAGCTCGATAGAGCCCCTTAACCGTGATGCGTTGCGTCATCGAGCGAATGTGGCTGGTGTAGGTAGCGAGGACCTCAGGGCAAAGAACACCGTGCCACCCAGCCTCAACGAGCAAGCACCAGAAATCGAAATCTTCCCAACCTTCCACGCTATGCACATAGCCACCAACAGCGCGCCAAGCATCACGACGCACTAGGGCCATGGCATCAATGTAATTGCCACGGCGAAACAGCTCTTTTTGCCAAGGCAGATAGCTCACCAGTGAGCGTTGGTCATCCGATCCCTGCTCAGCCACAACACGAATCAAGGAGTGAACAACACCACACTGCTCATGGGCATTGGTCGCCAAGGCGCCGCAGTGGGCCAGCGCGAGCGGCTCGAGTGTGTTGTCAGCATCCAACACAAAACACCAGGAGCTCGTGGCAGCTGAAAACGAGGTGTTCCGCGCTGCCGCAAGGCCTCCATGGTCGAGATGCTGCAGCAACAGGCAGCGCGCAAATGAATGCTGGTGACGTTGCATCCAATCGAGCGCCACATCAACCCCATCATCAGTAGATGCGTCATCCACAACGATGAGCTCGATCGAGGCACATGCTTGTTGAGCTAAAACACTTTCGAGCGCATTACAGATGCGTGAACCATAATTATGGAGACTGATACACACAGCCCATTGACAAGGCACTGATGTGTCATGTTGAAGTACAGCCCGCACATCTGGCGTCGGCGTGACCGGGCTAGCGGGGGAAGGGCATCCCTGGCGGTACCACTCCAATTCCGCCCGGAGCTCAGCATCCCCCACTGGAAAGGAAAAACACAGGATTGGTGCACACCCGGGCCTGTTCGATTGCACAAAAGCTCGCCAATCATTCCGCTCGTGAACCTCCGCGCTGGAACAAAAGCGCACCAACTCCAAGCCTGCATCCAAACAACCCTGTAACCAAACGGCCAGGAGTCGGCCCTGATCGGGAGATTCAACACGCAGGCCAGCAAATCCAGGCACACCAAGCAGGGGGGATTGCAGCTGACAATCCAAAGCTGGCCCAGCAGATCCCAAACAAAGCGTGCTGCCGAGGCTGGCAAGCTGAGCGGGAGCAGCCAGCCCGAGCTGAGTTGCACAATCAGCCCAAGTGCCTTCATGGGGTTGCAAATAGCCGTTGGTGGCCTGCTCTAACTGCAAACACGAGGCCCGCACCCCGAATTGACGTAGCAATTGGACGCGGGCTGGATCGGGATCCCACACCCGCTCCAACGCAGCCAACTGCAACAACTCGCGCGCACCGCAAGCTCCAGGGTGCACATCAGCGAAGTTGAGGGCCAAAGAGCCGTGCAGTGCCGCGCCGAAGGGCTCCAGCTCCAGAAAACACCCCCCCTCTATCGGACAATGCTGTGCCCAAGCATGGGCAGCCCAGTGGTGGAGATTTCCACCTCGCACGTGGATCACAACGGTCGCCGCTGTGGCTTGCCATGCCTCAGCAAGAGGTTGTGAGCCCGGCAAAGCCGCAATACGCCGCCAATCCGCCTCAGAGAAACCGTACTGGATCCACAACAACAACTGGTGATCAGCCGCCGGCCCCTGGCTCCCGCACACCATCTCAGCCAGATCGCCCCAGGGATGCGTGGCCGCTCGATTGGGTATGGGCTGACCCAGCCAACGGTTTACGGCACGCTTGATCTGCCCGCGGCGGCGGCTGTGTGGAGCCAGCGCTGGTGGATCAGGCTGACGCATTAGCCACTGCTGCACACCATCACGCTGATGGGGATGCATCGCCAGAGCCCGTAACCGACGCTCCAAGCGCCGCACCTGAGCAGACACCGGGGTCGACCGTGCCTGCCGATGGCTACGGCGATGCTCGGACTTCACAACAGAGGAAAGGATGCTGCGGAGCTCGGTCTCCTCACAGTGGGGCACCAGAGCATGCAGTTGCTGAAAACCCCTCTTTGGATCAAACCAGTGGCTGTAATGCACCACCTGCAGGGGTAGGCCGGCACTGTCGAGAACAACGCTGCGGTTGTGGTGCCACCACAGCCGTTGGCCTCGCCATCCATCCATCCCTGTGGCTTGGTGGTCGCGTTGCACCAGCGACACGATCACCTCTCGTGGATCCCGCACAGCCAACACCACCTGCAGTGGCATGGCCAACTGCTCACAAGCAGCTCGCCAAAGCGGCAACAGCACACTGCTCCGGGGATCTTTGATGACCCATGGCGTGTTGTGACACTCTGCCTCCAGCAAACCCGTCAACTGGCGCAGCGCTTGGCGTCCTCGCGGAGAATCCAACCAAGCGTCGGGAAGAGGCCGCATGCCGCGGGGCGAGGGCCACCATCGATCGAAATCGATCAACAGTTGCTCCTGAAGCGCCGTTACATCCGCGCGTTCGAAATAACCCTCTGGGTTGTGCGCATCGCCAACAAGGAGTGGTCCGGGCATGGCGATGCCACAGGCTGAAAGCAGGGACCCAAGCAGGGATGTCCCACTGCGATGCATGCCCACAATCAACAGCAACGGGGCCGATGTCATACGCCGTAGAGCTGATGCTGCCAAGCAGTCCAACGGGGGTTCACCGCAGCGATCCGCTCCAAATCGAGCTCGGTCAAAACGGATTCGGCAGAAGCAACCGGAGACTTGCGATTGGCCTCCGGTAGATCACCAAAGGCCGGCGTACCTGAGGGTAGAACCGGCAGTAAGTGCTGGTTGAGATCCTGCTGCAGAAACTCAAGGCGCAAGGCCGTGACCTGCTCGTCAACCTGGAAGTAGTGCAGCCACCAATCGGCTGCCACCCAGGTGCCGCCGAGCCGGAAGGAGTAAAAAAGGCCAGAGCGAACCGGTTCAAAGTCCAACTGCGGGCAATCCATGCGGCGACGTTTGTGCTCCCAGTCGCTAATCAACCACTGGTCGAGCCGGCGGGCAGTGATGAAACGGCGGCGATGCCCTGCCCTCCACTGGCTTCTGCGTTCACGCTGCTCAACAGAATCATGCATGAGCGGTTCATAAGGATCAACCGCGACGCCGGGCAACGCCAACTTGCGAAATAAACCGAGCATCGAGGTGCCACCTGTTTTCGGCAGGTGGAGCCATAGGAACGTGTCACCAACGATCAAGGCTCATCACAGGTGGCCTGGCCACTAGGTTAGTTCAAGGTGGCGAACCGATTTGGCCACAACACGGGATAATTCAAACCTGGTCCAGTAAGCCTTATGACCGCACGGCGGTGCATCCTGCACATCGGCATCTGCAAAACCGGTACCACCTCGATCCAATACAGCCTGGCGGCCAACAGAGAGGCCTTAGCCGATGCTGGGATAGTGGTACCCAGAACCCTTGGACCAACCCACAACCACCGGCATCTCACCTTGCTAGGGGTTGACGGCGATACAGAAGCCGGCCAACGGGAATGGGACGTCATGCGGCACCGCACTGCCGGGCTTCAGGCCTGTGGCTCGCTCAACGAAGCGAAGCAATGGGTGGAGCGATCACTGGCCGCTGAACTAGCGATGGTTCCAGCATCAAGCTGGGTGGTGTTCAGCTCCGAGCAACTCTCCCAGCGCCTACTGACTCACAATGCCGTCCTGCGCCTGCGACAAGCCTTGGAGCGCATCGGGTTTGAAACGGTACGGGTTGTGGTGTATTTGCGCGAACAGGTTGGCCTATCGATGAGCTGGGAATCGATGCAAGTGATCGCGGGTCACACCGTCCAGGATCCTCTAGAAACACCATCAGCGTTTAACCATCAAGAGCTGCTCGAGCGATGGGAAGGCGTTTGGGGACACAAATCAATGATCGTTCGTACCTACGCACGCCCTTTTCTACACCAAGGCGATGTTGTGAGCGACTTCGAGCTACACGCATTACCGTTCGCAGGAGAATACCTCAAAGCGAGCAGGACAGTCAGAAGAAACGAAAGGCTTGGGCAGCGAAGCATCTTGCTGTTGAGACAGGCCAATCACTGGCTTCCAAAAATGCTACCCAGACCTGTCGTTGAGCCCGCAAGAAGAGCGCTGGTGCAGATGAGCAGACTTCACTGGATCAGCGGCAAGCCCGAAAAAGAGGTGAAGCCAGCCACATTTAGAGCGCTAGCCAAACAGTTCAGAGATTCAAATCAGTGGGTTGACCAAGCCTATGGTACGCATCTAGAGGAAAGCTTTGGAACTACATAACAAGGAACAGTGAGAGCGCCCTATAGCGAGGACGGCAGCAACCTATAATACTTTAGACCTGAGCGACGGTGGAGTGCAGAATATTCAGCACCTCAGCAGCCTATATGCCGCTGGCAACTATCAGGGATGCATCGCATGCTGCGAAGAGATCCTCAACAGCAACCCCAACGACGATCTAGCCTTCAAGTGGGCGGGCAAGTCACTATTGGCCGTCGGCCAGATTGAACAAGCGCAACAGTGCCTGACAAGGGCGCATCAGCTCAACCAGAGTGATCCTGAGATCTTAAAAGATATTGGCAACTGCTTACTCAACAAAGGTAATTACGAGCAAGCCGCTGGTGCATACCAGAGAGCCTTGAGACTTCAGCCTGATTACGCACCTGCCATCTATAATCTAGCAGGCGTCGCACAGCTCAGTGGAGATCACAAAAGAGGGCTCGAACTTTTTCTGAAGGCCGTTGAACTCGACCCCTATCTACGCCAGTCTTGGCTGGAAGCAGCGAAGTGTGCGCTGTCCATGGGCCAGTGGGATACCGCTATCACGCTTGCATCAAAGGCTGTAGCAGTTAATCCCTCTCAAAAGGGGGCTTATCAAGTAAAAGGTGACGCCCACAGAAGCAAGGGCGAGTTGAACGATGCATTGCAAGCCTACCAAAGAGAATCTGAGCAAAACCCAGAAAATCCAAAAGCGTTAATCAACGCTGCAGACATTTTGCATACACTAAATAAACCAGAAGAAGCGATCAGGCTACTAAGAAGGGCGCTAGAACTGAAGCCAGATGATGTTTTGATTCTCTCAAATCTAGGTTGCATGTTAAACGCAGCAGAGCGCCACGAAGAAGCTGCACAATGCTGCCAGCGATCAACGCTCCTCAATCCGAACCATGCAGAATCATATGCAAATTTTAGCCTGGCTCTGTTTAATCTAGGCAGGCTTGATGAAGCCTTAGCTACCAATATCAAGGCTGTTGCCTTGCAGCCCAATAATCCAGGTTTTCTAGCCAATCTTGCGGTAATTTACGAGGCTCGTGGCGATCATGAACTAGCAATCAAGCATCATCGTCAAGCATTAGCTCTCGCTCCATTCGATCAAGAAGCCCACACAGGTCTCGCTTGTATCTTGCTGGCAAAAGGCGAGTTCTCACTAGGCTGGAATGGATATGCATACAGAACTCACAAACCACAATGTCGTGATTTACCAGTTTGGGATGGCAGCAGACGGGAGAAAGTGTTGGTGATCGGCGAGCAAGGCGTCGGGGATCAGATTCTCTACGCTTCATTAATTCAAGAAGCTCAGTCAATGTGCGAGAAACTTGAAGTGAGAGTAGATCAGCGACTGGTGCCACTCTTCCGGCGGTCGTTTTCAGGAAACATCACAATTGACTGCCTCAAGACTCTAGAACAAGAGACATCTTGCGATTCTCACATCGCTATTGCTGATTTAGCGAGACTATTTAGGCATGAGGTTTCCGACTTTCCTGATAATAGTCATGGATATCTCCAGGCAGATAGTACTCGTTCAGTCGAATTAGCAGAAGATCTTCGAGGCGGATGCAACCACAAGCTTATCGGCTTGAGCTGGAATTCTGAAGGCAGAGGATATAAGAATAAAAGCAAGTCGATTGCTCTACAGAAGCTAGCAACTGCGCTTCATCAGATCGACGCCAAGCTTATCTGCCTCCAATACGGCAACCATCACGAAGAGATTAGTTCATTGCGGAATGCACATGGTATCAACATTGAAACCGTTGAGGGTTTAGATTTATACAATGATATTGACGGAACTGCTGCACTGATCAACGCTTGTGATGCAGTAGTCTCTATCTCGAATATGACCGCTCATTTAGCAGGTGCACTAGGCAAAGAAACACATCTACTAGTGCCTCGCAGTCCCAATTTCTGCTGGGGATTAGAAGGCAATTGTACCATTTGGTATCCGTCAATAAAGCTCTACCGGCAAAACCGTACTGGAGATTGGTCAGAAGCAATTGAAGCTGTTGCTGATGGACTGTCAGAAATAGGCAAGACAGCTATGAGGAAAGGGGACAAAAACAAGTCTTGCTGATTGCGCTATTGCTAGCACTTTCAAGCCCTATAGACAGGATGACCGGTTACAACATTATACGAGTCTATTTCAAGCCATTTAGATAGTTGCTTAGGTGTATTATCTTCATGACAGAGTGCATTAATGATCGGCCCTTAATAAGAGTGGTCGTGACTGATCGGGCATGTCGATGATCAAGCTGCCGACGCATGAGGGTCGGTAAAGGTCATGATCGTTACATTAAGTACAATCGTGGGATCGCGGGCTTCTTGCAAATCAGGCCTATCCGGCCGAAGCCGTGATTTGCAGTGGAAGACTCTTCAACCAACGACATGTCTCATGGCCGCTGATCAGCCAAGAACTGAGATTCCTTGTCCAGTACATCTCTTAGGATACTATTGAGGCGACTGAGCTAGGAACCAGTCAAACAAAACAATCATTCCAACAAGTGAGATGTAATTAGATGAGCTGGCTAAGCTTACTTAGTACAACCCAGTTAGGATAATGACCTTCACTGTAAAGATAGACTAAGGCTTTTAGGCTCATCAATTGTTATAAGCATCAAAACTAGGGTGGCAACCGAGAGATTTCAGGCTGCCAGCGCTATGAAATGAATAACATCGTAAACAGATACTGAGCAGAAGAGCATTGGTTTTCATGTATTTGACTACAGAACATATTTGGAGCGGTACGAGCGGATCGGGTTAGCTTTTCTTAGGAATTCCTAGAAAGCAAAGAACAAGCGACATGTTAATAGGACATAAAAAAAGCCCCTCCGGATTGGAGGGGCTTACATTGGTAAGAACCGCTAAATCAGACAGCCACGAATTCGTTAGCCGTGAGAGTAACGGAGTTACTAACGCCACGGAGAATCGTGAAGTTGTTCACACTGCTATTGATGCTGGCAGCAGTAGCAGCACCAGAGATGAACTGGCCACCATCGTAGTTAGTCCACACTGCGATGTCAGTACCGTTCTGGTTGACGACGAACTGACCAAGCTCAGTAGCGTTGACCTCGGAGTAGAAACCACGGACGGCAAAGTTGCCAGTCTGATTGTAGTTTTCACCAAGGCTCATGTTCACGGCTCCAATGGTTGGAGCCTGAAGATCGTTACCGAAACCAGTGTCGAGAACGTTGTTACCAGAGCCGGCATTCCAGTCGGTAATGACGTCTGCACCGAAGGAAACCGTAATGAAATCACCATTAGTGATTACGGCATTAGCAGCGGTGGCAGCAGCGGTGGGACCTGTAGTGGGGGCGAGAGTCAGGGTGATTACGCCGGTAGAACCCAGTGTGTTGCCACCACCTAAGAAGCCCTGGCGGGCTACAACGGCATCAGAACCAGGGATGAAGAAACGGTTGCTGCCGGTGCCACCGGTGAGAACGTCACCAACGGCGTCACCAACGAAACCGACGGACAGATCGGCATCGAAATAAGCACCGATCAACAGATCATCGCCAGCACCAGCAACAATTTCATCGCGGCCAGCATAACCAGCAAGCCAGTTGTTGCCTTCGCCACCATCGATGAAGTCTTCGCCGCCACCACCGAAGATCGAGTCTTGGCCGTCGCCACCAAAGATTTCGAGGTCGGAGCCAGAGCCGTTAGTGATGTTGTCGTTGTTGATGCTGATGCTGCCACCGCGACTGATGTCGAGGAGAGCACCGCTTGCATCGATGATGTCGTTGCCGTCTCCACCGTTGAAGCTGGATCCGGTAGTTGTGGGATCCGAGACAATACCGACTGAAGGATTAAAACGGTCGGCCGATTGGGCGGCAGCTGTCAGGACGTTGAACTGACCAGCCTGGATTTGGATGAAGTCGTTTCCAAGTTGACCGTTAACGATCGAATTAGAGAACGCTTGGTTCTGAGGACGCAATTGGAAGCGGATAGCGTCATCGCCCTGACCACCAAAGATGGAAGCAGCGTTGAAGTTGCTTACAATTGTGGGGTTCGCGTCAGCGCGTTCATCCTGCAGGTTACCGGCAAGGATGAAATCAGCGCCCAGGTTGCCGTTGATCTTGGAGCTCTGAAGGCTTCCAATGTAAAGATCGTCAGAACCTTGACCACCCGAAATGGTGCTCAGAGTGGCAGCAAGGCCGATATCGGTGTTACCAATACGGTCATCGCCATCGTTGCCGTTGATGAAAGAGGTGGTGGCGATGTTGGTCAGACCAGCCGACACCGCAACGTTGTTGGTGATGACGTCAGCACCTTGGCCACCCTTAATTGTGACGGAGCGGGTGCCGTTGAAATTGATGGTGTCATCGCCTTCAAATCCTTCAGCAATGAAGTCGAAAGCGACGGTGTTTTGAGTATTACCGGTAATTACGGCAATGCTGTCGGCTTCCGGGGTGCCTTGAAAGGTCCAGGGTGCACCGCCGGTGCCTTCTTGAGTGGTAAAAGCCACAGTGTTGGTTGGGGTTGCTGGAACGCAGGTTGAATCTACGCGAAGATGCGTAGCATAGTCAACATAGCATGGGCCTACAGGGGACGGCATGTTGCGTGGCACAGACTTGTGATCGTCCCTGAGAAGCGTTGCCAGACCTGGATTTAAGAGCGAGAACCAATTAAGGGATCGGCACATCAAGCATCCTGCTTGTGCCGATTGTGCCAGCTTGCTGACAAATGGCGGACCACATGCTCTAGATGCGGCGCAGTGCATCCGCCTTATCGCGGAAGCCACCCAACAACAACTGGAGATAAGTCACATCGCGGAGCTTGATGCTCGCAACCAACGACATGCCAACCTGCAAGGGGAGAGTACGGCCACTTTTCAGCTTGAGTTGTTGATTGGCTAGTCGGATGCTTGCCGGATAGCGATAGATCTCACGCTGTTTTGATGGATCCGGAGGAAGTGCATCCGAGCCGATCTTGATCACAGTGCCTTCGAGAACGCCAAAATCGGTAGCCGGGAAAGAATCAATACTCACATCCGCTGGCATACCAACACGGACAAAACCGATGTCTTCTGTTGGGATTTCTACGCGAGCCTCTAATTTATCGTAGGGAACAATACGCATCACGATCTCGGTACTTTGAGCCGCAAAGCCTGTGGATTTAGGTTTGAGATCGAAAACAACGCCATCCACCGGCGCCTTGATCACTTGGTAGCGCAAAGACTGATTGGCTTCAGCCAGTTGAGACTTGAGAGACTCGAGTTCAGCTGAAAGCTGTTTCAAACCTTGTAGTTGGATCGCACGCTGCCTCTCTCCATCGAGAATGGTTTGCTCGAGCTGTCCGCGAGTTTCAGTGACTTTATTTTTCTGCTGGAGGTACTGCAATTCAGCTGCTGCACCCTCTTTCTCAAGCTTTTCATAGCGAGATAGCACTTCTTGATCAAGGCGTAGTCGTTCTCTTAAAATGGTGGCAGTTTTAGCATTGAGCTGCTCAGAGCGTTTTGTTTCATCAAGCTTCGACTCCAATTGAGCTTGCTTAAGTTGAATACTCGAAATCAAGCTGATCTGCTTCGCCTTATTCGCCTCTGTATCCAGCTCCAGCAATGGTTGCCCGGCTTTCACTTGCTCCCCATCCTTCACCAAGATCTGCTTGGTAACCCCACCCAAAGGAAGCTGAATATCCTTAACTGAACCAATCGGTTGGAGCCGACCTGTGGCCTGAACAATTTCCTCAGTTTTGGCGAAGGCAAGCCATGCCAATGCAAAAGCAGTCGTACCAACCAAGGTCCAGGTGAGTGAACGCATCCAGAAGGTGTGCTGGTTGAGCACCTTCTCATCTTGATCATTGGGCTGGATTGAAGATTCCAGCTTTTTTTGAGCGCGTGTGAATAATGAAGCTGGCTTGTTGAGTAAAGACCTCATTATTGAGCCTCCTGTTGGCGTGACAAAGCAAAATAGCGTCCGCGCTTCTCCATCAACTCAGCATGCGTACCCATTTCAACAATGGCACCTTGATGCATCATGATAATGAGATCAGCCCTCTTAATCGTTGACAATCTGTGGGTGATGAAGAAAACTGTTCGGTCATGAAGAGAATCGATAAGATTGTCACAAACTTGCCTTTCTGTTGCGTAGTCCAAAGCACTTGTTGCTTCATCCATCACCAGGAGCTTCGGTTCGCTTAACAGTGTGCGTGCGATAGCCAACCGTTGCCTCTGGCCTCCACTGAGAGCGGATCCTCGTTCACCAACAGATGAACTATAACCATCTGGGAGGTCCATGATGAAATCATGAGCACAAGCCAAACGGGCCGCGCGAACAATCTCTTCACTATCGGCGTCAGGTCGCGTTAAGGCAATATTCTCGCTCACACTGCCAGAAAATAGAATTGGCTCTTGAGGAACAATTCCAATCTGGCGGCGCAACGAATAAAGCTCAATTTTACTAATATCATAGTGATCAATTAAAATACGACCTGAATCTGGTGAATAAAGGCGTGGCAAAAGCTTCATGAGTGTGCTTTTGCCACTACCACTCTGTCCAACGATACCGACGAATGTACCACTAGGAACATGGAGATCAACATCCTTAAGGACTGGCATCTTACCCTTAACGAATGCAAACGTAACGTTCTGGAACTCAACCTCACCAGTGATCGGTGGCAGCGGAATTTTTGACTGATCAGTACTGTCGGATTCTTGTTTGGTGTCAATCACGTCAGCAAGACGCTCGAAGCTGATGCGAATTTCCTGAATGCTTTGCCAAGTTGACGATAGGCGCAACAAAGGCTGAGTCACGTTGCCGGAAATAATTCGGAAAGCAATCAGCTGACCTAAAGTTAAGTCGCCGCGCAAAACAAGAATGGCGCCAACCCACAGCACCAACAGTTGAGACAATTTCTGGAGAACAGAACTGGTTTCGTTTAGAGCCGTACCTGTCACAGTTTTCTCAAACGTTCTCTGAATGTAGCGTGAATAAAAATCTTGCCATTTAAAGCGGCTAACCATTTCCACATTCTGAGCCTTGACCGTTTGAATACCACTCATCACCTCAACCAAATGGCTTTGAGTATTCGCGTTCTGAATGGCTGCTTCTCGATATTGGCGCCTAAAGAGCGGAGCGCCGAGGAGGGTGAGGGCAATCTGGATAGGAACAACAGCAAGTGCAACGACAGACAGCTCGATGCTGTAAACAAGCATCACAACAATATAAATTACCGAAAAAGCAGAATCCAAAACCGTTGTTAGGGCTTGACCGGTGAGGAAATTGCGAATTTTTTCGAGCTCAGCAACTCGAGTACTTAGTTCTCCAACAGGACGCTTGTCAAAATAAGAGAGTGGAAGTCTAAGAAGATGGTCAATCACCTCAGCTCCTAGGCGTTGGTCGATTCGATTCGTAGTCTGAGCAAACAAGAAGGTTCGCAAACTGCTTAAAACGCCTTCGAGAATTGTGACCACCACAAGCGCAACACCAAGAATTTGCAAGGTGTCAAAGCTTCGCTGAGAGATCACCTTATCGATGATCACCTGAATTAATAGTGGGTTCGCCAGCGTAAACATCTGGACGACAAAGCTCGCGATCAGAACCTGAACAAGAATGCCCCGATATCGCTTCAGCGCAGGCCAGAACCAAGAAGGGCCGAATTTCTTCTCCTGGTTAACGTTAGATCGGTCAAACTGGAGGACACCGATTCCATCCGGATACGAATGTTCGATCTCTTGAGGACTTAATTCAACAATTCCATCTCGCGGCGATGCCAAGATGATCCCCTCTCGACTGCTCGCCATCACCAAGGCAAAGCTGTCTTTCCATTCCACAAGACTAGGAACCTGCAGCCGAGATCCGACCGAAGCAGGAACCTTGGCACCCATCACGTGCAAACCAAAGCTTGCCCCTAGCTCTCCGCAGAGCTGAAGCGTTGGCTGGCTGCCGCGTTGCAGCGTTTGACGCAGGCCTTTTTCGATCGCGTCTCGACGGAACGGCAGATCGAGTTGCTTGCACAACATCTGAAAACAAGCCAAGGTCTCTTCAACTGGACCCTCTGCACGGACGAGTTGCTGCTTCCACTGGTCTGAACCGATAGAGTTCAGGCCGCTGACTTCAGGGACTGCGGGGGCTTGCCCTATGGCCGGCTCTGGCGGTGCCTGGGAAGGGTCTCCTGAGGGTTCAGACGCTGCAGGGTTAGCTCGAGCCGCCTCAAGAATCGTTATCGGCAAACTCAAAAGTCGATAACCAAACGGTTTGGTTGTCTGACTGAGATCAGGCAGCTCACTGAAGGTTTCGATGGGCCAAGGCTGTTGGCTGGCAGGAGCACTGACCAGAAAAACCTGACGACCTTGGCGCTGAGCCTCTAACAAGGCCTCTTCGTGAGGCTGAACCAACGTTGCAGTCGCATAGGCGTCCGAAAGAACGCGCATCACCGATCCATCCGAACCAGCCGCATGCGATTGGACGGCTTGGATGAGCTGCGCCACCTCAGAGGGCCAGATATGGCTCTGACACCATTCGCGGAAGGCCGGTTCAGTCTGAAAAAGCTCCAGCACAAACCGATCGTCAAGGCTCGCCACAACCAAGGCCGAGGATGCCGTGATGTGTTCGCAGGGATTGCCGTGGAGAAGCGACGCCAAACCCAGCAGCTCACCCGGGCCCAAGCGCGCCAACGTGGCCAGTTTTCCTTGATCCGTGCCTAAGAGACGAGCCGTTCCCTCGAGGATGAACGACACCTTGGCCGGCAGACTGGATGGCAACACCACCAGTTGACCTAGGTCATAGCGGAGCAACTCGGCGTTGCTCTGTAAGAGCTGGAGGCCCTCAGAGCTCAGGCCCTGAAAAGCTGGTGCCTGCTGGAAGGGCAACGAGGGTGACTGAGTCATGCAGCGCTGCCTTCGGCCAAATGAGTCAACAAGGCCACCATCGTACGGTTTGTTTCTTCCAACACCCAGCTATCCATCAGCTCGTTGGTCATTTGTGCCGCCATGGCGGTGTCGAAACTGGCTGGCCGGTAGCTCTCCAGGCGAACCACCAACCACCAGTCGGCAATCTGAATCGGCATGAGCAGCTGGCCTGGCGACGACGTTCTCAGCCGTTCTGCCAGGGCAGGGTGAGCCTGGGTGAGCGGCACCGGTCCAACGATTCCCTTGGTGCCACGCTCAGGGCCTTCGGCAAACTCGGCGGCTAGGTCGGCGAAGTTGGCTTCACCGCCTGCGATCCGAAGGTAGAGCTCCTGGGCCAGAAACCGGTTCTGAACCCTCAACAAGCTGTACACAACGCTGTCGAGCTGGTTTTTGCGTGTGAGAAACCTGGCCTCTGCCTTATGGCCAAACCACTCTTGGGCGCAGCGCTGGCGCTTGATCGGAAGGAGGAGTTGCTCGGTGAGATCAGCTGCCGTGAAACCGCTTCGCGCCAGGAAAGCCTGAAAGGCGGCTTCATCCTCGAGGCCTTGTTTCTGCCGGTAGGCGGCCACCAGCTGGTCACGTTCCTCATCGGAGACTGCGACGCCACCCACCGCTTGAGCCACCAGTTCCTGCTCCACGAGAGCGCGCAGCAAATTTCTCCGGCGCAGCAGGGTCAGGCAATGAGCATCCAGGCTCACCAGAGCAGCGGGGAGAGCTTGAGAAAGGTCTGGTGGGGAAGCCGTGTTCATGGTCACGAGATTAGTGGCAACCCCCTGGGGGGCAACCCATCCTTGGGGTTCGGTTGACCCAGGGCACCTCCGTAGTGCATGCTTCTGGTGTCGGCGGGAACGCCGCCACGCGGATGTAGCTCAGTGGTAGAGCATCTCCTTGCCAAGGAGAGGGTCGAGAGTTCGAATCTCTTCATCCGCTTTCGTTGGTCCCATGATTGCATGTTTAGGGCAGTTCATGGTTTGATTAGCCCTTGATCTCTCAGATCTCGGGCTACTGCTGTCGCAGCATCAGCCGCTGGCTATCTACGGCTGTAAAGCCGAGCTGTTCATAGAAGCCGGCGCTGTTGGTGGTCATCAGATAGGTGCGCTCCACCTCCTGCAGCGCCGGTTCCTGAAGCAAGGCTTCCACGATTCGTCGGCCAAGCCCGCGGCCCTGTTGATCGCCGGCCACCACCACATCCCAGAGCACGGCGCGGAACACACCATCGCTGGTGGCGCGGCCGAAGCCCACCAGGCGCGAGCCTTGCCAGGCGCTGATCACCGCCTGGCTGCCGGCCAGCATTCGGCTCAGCTCGCGTTTGGAGCGGCCCCTGGCCCAGAAGCTATGGGCATCGAGCAGGCGCTGCAGCTGCTGCAGCTGACCCGGCGCACGCCGGAGGCGCCAGGCACCGCGGCGGTGGCAGATCAGCTGAATCGGCGCGGCGCTCAACGGGCCACCTTCACATCGGTGTATCGGAAATCCTCGCCCTTGAACAGGAGCGGTGCATCAAGCGCCTTGGCCAGCCCGTAGCTGAAGCAGTCGCCCAGGTTCAACGCAGCCTTGTGGTGCCCTCGGCCGTAGTGGCGCCAGCCGTGCAGGGCCCAGTGCAGCTGGTTGGCATCGAAGGGGATGGGTTGGACCTGCGCCCGGCTGAGCAGCAGTTCCAGCTCGGCCAATCCGGCATCACCCAGCTGGCTGATCACCACCATCTGGGCTTCCAGCAGGGTGGCGGTGGCGATGCGATTGGTTCGGCTCTCGCCCAGGCGGCGGAGCAGTTCTGCTGCATCAGGCTCCACCTTCAGGATCGCCACCAGTGCCGAGGTGTCGACCACGATCACACCGGTAGCCCCTGATCGTCGTAGAGCGCGTCCTGCGCTTCCTTGCCGCTCACTCCCTCCGGCCAGTGCAGCCTACGGAAGCGTTCCAGCAGAGCCTGGAGGTTGTCCTGCCGGGCGGCATCGGCGGCCTGGCTGCGCTCCAGTTCGGCGCTGAGGGCTTGCCGCACCGCATTGGTCACGGTGGTGCCCCGCCATGCGGCCAGCTGCCGGGCCATCGCGTGAACTTCGGGATCTTTGATGTTCATCCCCATGGCGTGGCGGGGTAGACAGCTGCGTTCAATCTACCCTCGCACTCGAGGGGCGACTTTGGGTTGCATGGGCTGCGGGGCCCTGCTTGCCTCTCTTGACACTCCTCAATGCCGTATTCGGCGTGCTCGCCGGGCGCGCCGATCGCCGGGCCAGTCTCGAGGAGATCGCTGAGGCCGCCGCCGCGGGTTGGGCTGGCCAGTGAGGGTCACCGCCGACACCAACATGCTGGTGCGAGTTCTCGTGCAGGACGATCCTGAGCAGGCTCGTGCCGCCATGGATCTGTGCGCCCAACCGAGTTGGTGGCGGTGCCGCTGCCGGTGCTCTGCGAGCTGGTTTGGGTGCTGAAGCGGGTGTATCGCTTTGCCGCAGCTGATTGCGTGGCTGCGATCGAGGCCCTGCTGGCCACGCGGATTGTGGTCACCGATTGCCCGGCTGCCAGGGCTGGCCTCAGGTTGCTGTCGGCCGGCGGCGATTTTGCTGATGCCGTAATCGCCTTCAGCGGCCGCCGTGTCGGCGGAGAGCGCTTCGTGAGCTTCGATCGCCGCACCGTTCAGTTGCTGGCGGATCTGGGTGAGCCGGCCGAGCTGCTCGAATGAGCTTGCCGTCCATAACGACAAGTTTTCAAGCTAACTTGTCGTCATGGACGGCAATATCCCGGAGGGCCTGCAGCGGCTGCTGCGCCAGAAGCTGATCGACGCCGTGCAGCGGCCGCTCCCCCAGCTCACCCGCCGCGACACCTGGATTCCCCGCATTCCCGGCAAAACCCTCGCCGTGATCGGCATGCGCCGCAGCGGCAAAACGTCGCTGCTCTGGCAGGAGGTAGGTGAACGCCTCGCCGCCGGCGCTGAACGGGCCTGGTTGCCCTTGGTGTCGTTTGAAGACGAGCGCCTCCTGGCCCAGTCGCCAGGGGTGGAGCTGCTCGACCACCTGCTGGAAACCTTCTTTCAGCTGCAGCCGCAGTTGCGCATCGGGCAGCCGAGGGGCTGCCTGTTTCTCGATGAGATCCAGCGCATTCCCGGCTGGGAGGGTTTCGTGCGCCGCGTGATGGATACCGAGCCCATCGACGTGGTGGTGAGCGGTTCCTCCGCGGAGATGCTCTCCAGCGAGATCGCCAGCAGCCTGCGGGGCCGGGCTGTGGAGGCTGTCGTGTTCCCGTTCAGTTTTCGCGAGTGCCTGCGCCATGCCGGCCTGGAGCCCCAGCAGCCGAGCAGCCATTGGAGCAGTGCCGAACGCTCCCAGCTGGCCCATCAGCTGGAGCTCTATCTCCACCGTGGCGGCTTTCCGGAGCTGCAGCAGGCCGATGACCGCAGCTGCTGGCTTCTGCTGAGCAGTTATGTGGATAGCACGGTGCTGCGCGATGTGATCGAGCGCCATGCCATCCGCCAACCCCTAGCGTTGCAATGGCTGGTACGGCAGCTGCTCAGCCACGGCGGCGGCGGCTTCAGCCTCAATCGCCTGCATGGTGCCCTGAAAAGCCAGGGTCTCGCCATCAGCCGTGAACACCTGGCAGAGCTGGTGGATCACCTGGAAAGCGCCTTCCTGATCCGCTGTCTCTCCGTGGTGGGTGGCTCTCTGCGCCGCCGGATGACCCTGCCGCGCAAGGTGTATCCGATTGATCCGGGCCTGTTGCCCCTCTATGAGCTGGATGGGCGCAGCAATCTCGGCCATGCCCTGGAGACCGTGGTGTTGCTGGAGCTGCTGCGCCAGGGCGCCGAGGTGGGTTATGTGCGCACCAGCGATGGCTTCGAGGTGGATTTCCATGCCCGCTTCCCGGATGGCCGCCGCGAGCTGATCAAGGTGTGCGCGGATCTCAGCGATGGCGCCACCCGTCGGCGGGAGCTGCGTTCCTTGCAGCAGGCCCTGCAGGAGCCGATCGGTGCGGCGGCCCAGGCCCGGGTGATCGCCCTGGATCGGGCCCAGCCCAGTGGTGAGTGGCCGGAAGCGGTGAGCTGGAACTCAGCGCTCGAATGGCTGCTGCAGGCGTGAATCCCGCCCAAGGGCGCCACGCCCGCTCTCAGTAGGCTGCCCGCAGCGCAAATCGGCCCACTTCCATGCTCAAGCTGCTGCTGGGTGATCCCAATGCCCGCAAGCTGAAGCGCTATCAGCCGATCGTTTCCGATATCAATCTGCTCGAAGAGGAGGTGGCCCCCCTCTCCGACGACGAGCTGCGTGGCCTCACCACTGAATTCCGCGGCAAGCTCGCTGCCTTGCAGCTGGAGTGCCAAAACCGCGGCCTGAGCCTCGAAGCCACGCTCGAACGCGAGCGAAAACTGCTCGATGAGCTGCTGCCTCAGGCCTTCGCCGTGGTGCGCGAAGCCGGCAAGCGCGTGCTCGGTATGCGCCACTTCGATGTGCAGCTGATTGGCGGCATGGTGCTGCACGACGGCCAGATCGCTGAGATGAAAACCGGCGAGGGCAAAACCCTCGTGGCCACCCTGCCCGCCTACCTCAACGCCCTCACCGGCCGCGGTGTGCACGTGGTGACGGTGAACGACTACCTCGCCCGCCGCGACGCGGAGTGGATGGGGCAGGTGCACCGCTTCCTGGGCCTCTCGGTGGGCTTGATCCAGCAAGACATGGATCCCGCCACCCGCCGCCAGAACTATGGCTGCGACATCACCTACGCCACCAACTCAGAGCTCGGGTTCGACTACCTGCGCGACAACATGGCGGCGGACATCGCCGAGGTGGTGCAGCGCGAGTTCCACTACTGCGTGATCGACGAAGTCGACTCGATCCTGATCGACGAAGCCCGCACGCCGCTGATCATCTCCGGCCAGGTGGAGCGTCCCCAGGAGAAGTATCAGAGGGCCGCTGAGGTGGCCGCCGCCCTGGTGCGCGCCGCTGAACTCGGCAAAGACGGCATCGACCCCGAGGGCGACTACGAAGTTGACGAGAAGCAGCGCAACTGCACCCTTACCGATGAGGGCTACGCCAAGGCCGAGCAGCTGCTCGGGGTGAGCGATCTGTTTGATCCCCAGGATCCCTGGGCGCACTACATCAACAACGCGCTCAAGGCGAAGGAACTCTTCGTGAAAGACGTGAACTACATCGTGCGCGGCAGCGATGCCGTGATCGTGGATGAGTTCACCGGCCGCGTGATGCCCGGTCGCCGCTGGAGCGATGGCCAGCACCAGGCGATCGAGGCCAAGGAGGGTCTGCCGATTCAGCCCGAAACCCAGACGCTCGCCTCGATCACCTACCAGAACTTCTTCCTGCTTTACCCGCGCCTGGCCGGCATGACCGGCACCGCCAAAACGGAAGAAGTGGAGTTCGAGAAGACCTACAAGCTCGAGGTCACCATTGTTCCCACCAACCGCGTGCGTTCCCGCGCCGATTGGACCGATCAGGTGTACAAGAACGAAACCGCCAAATGGCGCGCCGTGGCCCTGGAAACGGCCGAGGTGCACAAAACCGGCCGGCCGGTGCTGGTGGGCACCACCAGCGTGGAGAAATCGGAGTTGCTGAGCGCCCTGCTGGCTGAGCAGGCGATTCCCCACAACCTGCTCAACGCCAAGCCCGAGAACGTGGAGCGGGAGGCCGAGATCGTGGCCCAGGCCGGCCGCGCCGGCGCTGTGACCATCGCCACCAACATGGCCGGCCGCGGGACGGACATCATCCTGGGCGGCAACGCCGACTACATGGCCCGCCTCAAGCTGCGCGAGGTGCTGCTGCCCCGCCTGGTGCGGCCCGAAGAAGGCCACAAACCGCCGGTGCCGCTGCAGCGTGCTCCAGAAGCCGCTCCCGGCTTCGGTGCAGCCTCCAGTGCCGCCGCTGCCAAGGCCCCGTCCGAAGCCCGCGCCATTGGCGCCCTCTACCCCTGCGCCCTCAGCGATGCCACTGAGCACTCCCTCTCGGAGCTCGCCCACGATCTGGTGAAGGCCTGGGGCGACCGCCAGCTCACGGTGCTCGAGTTAGAAGACAAGATTGCCCAGGCGGCCGAGAAAGCCCCCACCGACGACGCTCAGATCCAGGCGCTGCGCTCGCTGATTGCCCGCGTGAAGGCTGAATACGAGGCCGTTACTGGCACGGAAGATGAGCAGGTGCGAGAAGCAGGCGGCCTGCACGTGATCGGCACCGAGCGCCACGAATCCCGCCGCGTGGACAACCAGCTGCGCGGCCGGGCGGGCCGCCAGGGCGACCCCGGCTCCACTCGCTTCTTCCTTTCGTTGGAAGACAACCTGCTGCGCATCTTCGGGGGCGACCGTGTGGCGGGCCTGATGAATGCCTTCCGCGTGGAGGAAGACATGCCGATCGAATCCGGCATGCTCACCCGCTCGCTCGAGGGCGCCCAAAAGAAGGTGGAAACGTACTACTACGACATCCGCAAGCAGGTGTTCGAGTACGACGAGGTGATGAACAACCAGCGCAAGGCCGTGTATGCCGAGCGCCGGCGCGTGCTCGAAGGCCGCGAGCTCAAGCAGCAAGTGGTGGGCTACGGCGAGCGCACCATGACCGACATCGTGGAGGCGTACGTGAACCCCGATCTGCCACCCGAGGAGTGGGATCTCGATCGCCTCGTGAGCAAGGTGCAGGAGTTCGTGTATCTCCTGGAGGACCTCAAGCCCGATCAGCTGCGCGGCCTCTCGGTGGAGGAGCTCAAGGCCTTCCTGCAGGAGCAGCTGCGCAACGCCTACGACATCAAGGAGGGCCAGATCGAGCAGCAGCGCCCCGGCCTGATGCGCGAAGCCGAGCGCTTCTTCATCCTCCAGCAGATCGACACGCTCTGGCGTGAACACCTGCAGGCGATGGACGCCCTGCGCGAATCGGTGGGTCTGCGCGGCTACGGCCAGAAGGATCCGCTGATCGAATACAAGAACGAGGGTTACGACATGTTCCTCGAGATGATGACCCAGATGCGCCGCAACGTGATCTACTCGATGTTCATGTTCCAGCCGGCGGCGGCGCCGCAAGCTGCCTGATCAACTCGGGCGGGGCTGTTGCGAGATCGCAGAGCCCCGCCCCACCCACTTCAGGGCTCGCCAACACGCGAAACGCGGTGTGGTCCACCACCCGATGCAAGAAGTGGCCGGGTTGATCGTTGCGCCACACACCACCGCCAACGAAATACACGCCGGGGATGAGACCCCCACCAAAGCTGAACAACACCTCCCAGCACTGGCCAGGTTCAGCGACAAAGGCGTCGCCGGGTAATGGAAACACCTGCCCGGTGATCCTGAGGCCTTGCGTGCTGGCGATGTAGCAACCGCAGCGCAGGGCCTGGGCCGAACTGCTGAGGGCCGCGGCGTAGCGAAAGCGCAGCTGAAAGGCTGCGCGAAACGGAATCTGATTGCGGGGCCGGCCATCCGGGGTTTCGATGCTCACACCGAGGATCTCCACACCCTCGCTCGCATACACCTCACGGCTGCTGGGCACCAGCAATCCAGGCTCCATCGCCTCCGTGCCGCCGCTGGGGCTGCAGCTCTGGTGCACCTGCGATGCCGCCCCCGCTGCCGTTGCAGCGCCCTGCTGTTGCAGCTGCTCTCGTTTACGACGGATCACCGCTGCCCACTCCGCATCCGGTGCATTCGCCAACTGCTGATAGGTGGTGGTCACCAGCGAGGGTTGCCCCATCAGCTGGGCTTGGCCGCGATGCAACAGCAGCGCCTGATCACAGTGCTGGATGATCTGGGCGCAGCTGTGGGTCACCAGCAAGATCGAGGTGCCCGAGGCCTTGAGCTGGCTCAGGCGCGCAAAACACTTCTTCTGGAACAGTTCATCACCCACCGCCAGGGCTTCATCCACGATCAGGATGTCGGGATCAATGCTGGCCTGCACCGCAAACGCCAGGCGAAGCGCCATTCCACTGGAATAGGTCTTCACGGGTTGGTGCACATAGTCGCCGATATCTGCAAACGCCAGGATGGCGTCGAGCTTGTCTTCAGTTTGTTGCTGACTGAGCCCCAGCAGGGAGGCATTCAAAAACACATTTTCAATACCGCTGAACTCCGGGTTGAAGCCGCTGCCCAGCTCCAGCAGTCCCGCCACCCGTCCTTGGCGATGCACCGTGCCCTCGCTGGGGGTGAGGGTGCCACACAACAGCTGCAGCAGGGTGCTCTTCCCCGAACCATTACGCCCCACAACCCCCAGGGTCTGACCAGCCGGCAAAGCAAAGCTCACACCCCGGAGCGCCCATTTCTCCTGATACAGCTGCCGCCGCTCACCCCAAAGACCCTGGGCCAACCGGGCGCGCGGTGAGGGAAAGATCCTGTAGCACTTCCCCAAATCCTCAGCCTGCAGGGCGATCGCTGCTGTCATGGCGCTACATCACATCCGCAAAACCACGCCGGGCTTTCAGAAACAAGCGAAACCCCAGCTCGCAGCCCAGCAGCGCCAGCGGAACGCCTAACAGCACAAACAGGATCTCAGGCTGTTCACCCCGCACCAGGACCCGCCGCGTTTGCTCAATCACAGGCACCAGGGGGTTCACCCGCAGCCAGGGCTGCCAACGCTCTGGCAATGCCGACAGCGGATAAAAAATCGCACTGAGAAACATCAACATACTGAGCCCCACACTCACCACCTGCGGCAAATCCCGCAGAAACACCCCAAGGGCTGAGAGCAACCAACACACCCCCAAACAGCCCAGCACGAGCGGCAGCCAAACCAGTGGCAGCCAGAGCGCCGTGACCGGAATGGCGCCCACAGCCATCCATTCGAACAGCCCCAGCACCACCAAACTGGTGCACGCGTGAAACCCAGCCGCACCAACCGCAACAGCGCTCAACACCTCAAGTGGAAACACCACCTTGGTGACATAACTCGGCTCACTGAGCACGAGCGTGGGGGCCTTGCCCACGCACTCCGCCGCCAGGTTGAACACGATCAACCCGGCGAACAAATTGATCGCAAAACCCAGTGGCCCCGCCTGCTCCAGATCCGGCCAACGGGCTTTGAACACCGTGGAGAACACAAACGTGTACACCGCCAACATCAGCAAGGGGTTGAGCAAGCTCCAGCCCCAGCCCAGCAGGGAACCCCGATAGCGACCCACCACCTCCCGCTGGGTGAGCCGCCAGAGCAGGATGCGGTGCTGATGCAAACGACGCAGCCACAACGGCGCCAGACCCCAGGCCTTCATGGACGCTGTTGCTCGTCGCCGAGAAATTCCAGAATCTCACGGTCTTTGAGGTTCTGGGCCGCTCCGCGGCAGGGTTCCAGCAGCGGCTGGCCCGCCGCCAATTCCCGCAGGCACGCCTGCGTGCGGGCGAGCTCCCCCTCCAATTGATCGATGCGCTCCATCAGGTTGCGGATCACGCGCGCCTCCGCATCCGGCAACGCGGAGTGGGCCAGCGGATCGATGCGCACACCGCTCTGGTGAATCACTCGCCCCGGGATGCCCACCACGGTGCTGTCAGGCGCGACATCGCGAAGGACCACCGAGCCGGCGCCGATCCGCGTGTTAGCACCCACCTGAATAGCTCCCAGCACCTTCGCACCAGCCCCAACCACGACGTTGTGCTTGAGGGTCGGGTGGCGTTTGCCATGGGCCTTGCCAGTGCCGCCCAAGGTCACCCCCTGGTACAGCAAGCAGTTGTCACCGATCACGCTTGTTTCACCAATCACCACGCCCATGCCGTGATCGATGAAGACACCTCGGCCAATTTGAGCACCGGGATGGATTTCGATACCCGTGAGCCAGCGACCCAATTGGCTGAGAATTCGCGCCAGCAGAGGCGTCAACGGCCAGCGGAGCCGCCAGAGCTGGTGGCTCACGCGATGCAGCGTCAGAGCGTGCAGCCCCGGATAGCAGCACAGAATCTCCAGGACCCCACGGGCCGCCGGATCGCGCTCCTTGATGATCGCCAGGTCGGCGCGCAGGGCGTTGAGCATGGGGAGAGTCTGCCGGCTCAGACCGCCAGCAGGCCGATCTCCTTGCGGAGCAGATCGATCGTGGCACTGCCCAAATAACTTTGGGCACAGTGCACCTGGGGCAGGCGCATCAGCTGGGCGCGGTTCTGGCGCAGGTTCTGCTCCACCAGCGGCAAGCTCGGCCGATCGCACAGCACATGGCTCGAGGCCCGCAACAAGGCCAACAAGCGGCTACTCACATCGGGCGTTGCCGTCATCAGCAGGAGCTCACTGCCGCGCATGCTGTGCAAAATCACCTCAGCTGCGCGCAGGATGCCCGGGCTGATGCTCACAAGGCCCACACAGCTGCCGGCCTTGAGGTCTTTGAGCAGGTCGAGCTCGTGGCGGAAGTCGTTGAGGTCCACCGGCACGGCGCGCACGCTGTGGCGGCGGGCGATCTCCTCCACCGGCTGCAGGAAGTAGCGGCTGGTCACCACCGTGCCATTGCTAGAGCTTTCGAGAACGCTTTCCAGCTCCTCCATCGGCACCACTTCCACCGGAACATCCAGGTGGGGCGTCAGCTCCTCAGCAATCAGCATCGAGGCGCCAATGTCCTCCCGAGGGGTACTCACCAGCACCCGGGCGCCGCAGCGCAAGCGCCAGTCGATCTCGCGGGTGAACAGATCGCGGGCCTGCTGCAGGGTGCAGCCGGCATTGAGCAAACCATCCACGCTCTGGCGCACCTCGCGGTCGATATCCGGCAGATGGCGGCTACGGGGACCCGGTGCGGGCTTGATGTCGCGCGGGTTCTGCTGGTCGCGCACATAGATGCCAGAGCCGGCCATGGCTTCCACAACGCCATCGTTCTCCAGCTGGCGGTACACCTTGCTGATCGTGTTGCGGTGCAGGCCGGTCTGCATCGCTAGCTGGCGCGTGCTCGGTAAGCGATGACCGGGCGGAAAATGCCGAGCCGCAATCGCAAAGCAGATCTGGTTGTACAGCTGGCTCGACGCCGGGATGTCGCTGTCCTGCTGAATGTGGAACCGCAAACCGGAGTGGCACAACGCTGCGGCGCCACCATACGGATCTTTGGCGCCGGTGACAATTGCAATCCCGGCATAAGCGGCTGTGACGAAAGCGATTCAGGCGAACCACACCGAAGTGATCACCCCCGAGGGCGCCATGCCCGCCTGGTGGGCGCGCCCCGAGGCCCCGAGAGCGGGTGTGCTGGTGCTGCCCGAGGTGTTCGGCGTGAACGGCTGGGTGCGCAGCGTGGCCGACCGCCTGGCGGAGCAGGGCTATGCGTCTCTCGCCATCAGCACCTTCTGGCGCACGGCGCCTCGGCTGGAAGCCGGCTACGACGAGGCCGGTTTGCTGCTGGGCCGGCAGCACCGCGATCAAGTGCGGGCCGAACAGCTGCGCGCCGATGTGATGGCGGCGGCGGCCTGGATGCAGCAAAGCCACAGCGCTGATGGGTTGGGAGAGAAGCCCCTGGGTTGCGTGGGCTTCTGCTTTGGCGGCCACCTGGCGATGCTCGCTGCCACCCTGCCGGTGATTGCCGCCACGTGTGATTTCTATGGCGCTCGCGTCTCCACCGATCGCCCCGGCGGCGGTGCGCCCACGCTTACCGATGTGCCGCAGATTCCCGGCAGGCTGTGGTGCTTCTGCGGCGATCAGGATCCACTCATGCCCCCGGAAGAGCTCAGCGCGATCGAGCAGGCTCTGGCGGCCGCACCAGGCAACCGACACCGTTTTGTGCGGGCCCCGGGCGCCGGCCACGGCTACATGTGCGAAGCCCGCGCCGACTTCAACGCCGAAGCCTCAGCCGCCGGTTGGGCGGCGATGCTCGAGCTGTTTGGTGAAACGCTCTGAAGGCGGCAGAGCCGCCTGGCTGGTTGAGCCTCAGCCCTCAGCGGCTGCTGCAGCGGCCTGTTGGCGCGGAGTTTCGATCGTGCGCACGGCCTTGCTGGCGGCGGCTTCGGCTTCTTTCTCCTTGGCCAGCGGCGTTTTGCGCGGCGTGAGGAACATGATCATGTTGCGGCCCTCGCGCTTGGGCTCCTGCTGGATCTCGGCCTTTTCCTCAAGGTCTTTGGCCATGCGCTTGAGCAGCTGCTCGGCCAAGGCGGTGTGCTGGATCTCGCGGCCCCGGAAGATCACGGTGCACTTCACCTTGTCGCCGGCTTTAAGGAAGCGGGAAGCCTGACCGATCCGCACGTCGTAATCGTGCTGATCGATCTTGTAGCGCATCTTCACCTCCTTCACTTCGGTTTGGTGAGATTTTTTCTTGGCTTCCTTGGCCTTCTTTTCCTGCTCAAACTTGAACTTGCCGTAGTCCATGATCCGGCACACCGGCGGATCAGCCTTCTCGCTCACCAGCACCAGGTCGAGCTCGCGGTCTTTGGCCACCTCCAGGGCCGCCTCCCGCGTGATCACCCCCAGCTGACTGCCGTCGGCATCCACCACCCGCAACTGGGGATAGCTGATGCGGTCGTTGATGTTGGGGAGCTCCCGCACCGGAGCGCGGCGGTCAAAACGAGGACGAGGTGGCATTCAGGCGGGCGAGAGGACGAAAAGAAAACAGTGTCTGTTCACCCTTCACCCTAGAACGCGCTCGATCGCCTGCAAGGCCTGCTGCAGCGGATCGGCGCCATCCAGCCAGAGCGGCTGATGCTGGCGGCGGAACCAGGTGCGCTGGCGTTTGGCGAATTGCTGGGTGCGTTGGGTGGTGAGGGCGATCGCTTCGGGTTCCTGCAGGTCCCCGCTCAGTACGGCCTTGGCCTCGCCGTAGCCGATCGTGTCGAGCAGGGGGCAGGCCTCCCCGTAGCGCTCGATCAGGCTGCGGGTTTCCTCCACCAGCCCTTCGGCGTAGAGGCCAGCGCTGCGCAGGGCGATGCGGCGCTTGAGATCCGGCGGATTCAGGCCCAGCTCCAGCACGCGCCATGGGGGCGGTGTAGCTCCCTGTTGGGCGCTCAGCGGTTGGCCGGTGGCATAGATCACCTCCAGGGCCCGTTGGGTGCGCAAGGCGTCGTTGGCCATGATCCGCGCACCCGCCGTTGGGTCGGCGGCGCAGAGCAGTTGGTGGCAGAGGGGCTGGCCGAAGGCGTCGAGCTGGGCCCGTAGCTGGGGCTGGGGCGGAACGGCCGGCGGCGTCATCCCCTGAGTGATCGCTTTGAGATAGAGGCCGCTGCCGCCCACCAGTAGGGCGATGCCGCGCCGGGCGTGTTCAGCGGTGATCACCTGTTCGGCTTCAGCCCGGAATTCCTGCAGGTTGATCGGTTGATCGGGGCGGCGCAGGTCCAGCAGCTCATGGCGCACCGCCGCCCGCTGGGCCGGGGTGGGCTTGGCGGTGCCGATATCCATCTCCTTGTAAAGCTGCCGCGAATCCACCGACAGCACCGCTAGATCCAGTGCCTGGGCTAGCTCGATGCCGAGGGCCGTTTTGCCGCTGGCGGTGGGCCCCAGCAGCACAATCACGAGGGGCTGGGCAGCGGTTTCGGCTTGACTCATCCGGGCACTTTGCCGGCGGGCCTGTCGCCTGACCTGCGTGCCGCCGATTGCACCCCTTGCCGAAAAGCGCGCGGAGGGGCAGCCAGAAGCGCCTCTATTGCATCGGTGGTAGATTGGGCCTTCAGGCACGGCCTTTGCGCGCCTCCCTGCCCCTTGCCGCGCTTGCCAACGGGCTCTTGCGGCAGGAAGACGTGCCCCCGCCGGATCCCATGAGCGAAGCCACCAAAGTTCAGGCCGCCTACGGCGCCGAGCAGATCCAGGTGCTGGAAGGCCTGGAGCCGGTGCGCAAACGCCCGGGCATGTACATCGGCTCCACCGGGCCGCGGGGCTTGCACCACCTCGTGTACGAGGTGGTCGACAACTCGGTCGACGAGGCGCTTGCCGGCCACTGCAACGAAATTCTCGTCGTCCTCAATGAGGACGGCAGCTGCGCCGTCACCGACAACGGCCGCGGCATCCCCACCGACGTGCACCCCCGCACCGGCAAGAGCGCCCTGGAAACGGTGCTCACCGTGCTGCACGCCGGCGGCAAGTTCGGCGCCGGCGGTTACAAGGTGTCGGGCGGCTTGCACGGCGTGGGCGTGTCGGTGGTGAACGCCCTCTCCGAATGGGTGGAGGTGACGGTTCACCGCCAAGGGCAGGAGCACCTGCAGCGGTTCGAGCGCGGTGCTCCGATCGGTTCGCTCGCCTCCAAGCCCTCCGCCGATGCCACCCTCACCGGCACCTCGGTGTGCTTCAAGCCCGACATCGAGATTTTCACGGGCGGCATCGAGTTCGATTACCACACCCTCTCGGCGCGTCTGCGCGAGCTCGCCTACCTCAATGGTGGTGTGCGCATCGTGTTCCGCGATGAGCGCCCCGCGGCGCGCAACGCCGAAGGCGCGGCCCACGAGGAGATCTACCACTACGAAGGCGGCATCAAGGAATACGTTGCCTATATGAACGCGGAGAAGGATGCCCTCCACCCCGACATCATCTATGTGAACTCCGAAAAAGACGGAGTTCAGGTGGAGGCGGCGCTGCAGTGGTGCGTGGATGCCTACTCCGACAATATCTTTGGTTTCGCCAATAACATCCGCACGGTGGATGGCGGCACCCACATTGAAGGCTTGAAAACGGTCCTCACCCGCACCCTCAATGCCTTCGCCAAGAAGCGCGGCAAGCGCAAAGACGCTGACGCCAATCTTGCCGGCGAAAACATCCGCGAAGGTCTCACCGCGGTGCTGTCGGTGAAGGTGCCCGAGCCCGAGTTTGAGGGCCAAACCAAAACCAAGCTCGGCAACACCGAGGTGCGCGGCATTGTGGATTCACTGGTGGGTGAGGCCCTCAGTGAATACCTGGAGTTCAACCCCTCGGTGATCGATCTGATCCTCGAGAAGGCCATCCAGGCGTTCAACGCTGCTGAAGCCGCTCGCCGCGCCCGCGAGCTTGTGCGACGCAAGAGTGTGCTGGAGAGCTCAACCCTGCCCGGCAAGTTGGCCGATTGCTCCTCCCGCGATCCTGGTGAATCCGAGATCTACATTGTGGAGGGTGATTCCGCCGGTGGCTCCGCCAAGCAGGGCCGCGATCGCCGCTTCCAGGCGATCCTGCCCCTGCGCGGCAAAATTCTCAACATCGAGAAGACCGACGACGCCAAAATTTATAAGAACACCGAGATCCAGGCGCTGATCACGGCTCTCGGTTTGGGCATCAAAGGGGAAGAGTTCGACGAAAAGAACCTCCGCTACCACCGCATCGTGATCATGACCGATGCCGACGTGGACGGAGCTCACATCCGTACCCTTCTGCTCACCTTCTTCTATCGCTATCAGAAGGCGCTTGTGGAAGGCGGTTACATCTACATTGCCTGCCCGCCCCTTTACAAAGTGGAGCGCGGCAAAAACCACAGCTATTGCTACAACGAAGGTGATCTCAAGCGCGTGGTGGAGGGCTTCGGCGAGAAGGCCAATTACACCATCCAACGCTTTAAGGGCTTGGGCGAAATGATGCCTCAGCAGCTGTGGGAAACCACGATGGATCCCACCACCCGCACGATGAAGCGCGTGGAGATCGAAGATGCCGCCGAAGCCGATCGCATTTTCACGATCCTGATGGGCGACAAGGTGGCCCCCCGCCGCGAGTTCATCGAAACCCACAGCGCTGAGCTCGATCTGGCGCAGCTGGATATCTGAGTGGGGCATTCGGTGCTGCCCTCCGTGGATCAGCGCTTCAGCGCTTGGCGCTGGGGAGCTGTACTCGCTTTTGCCTTGTTCGCGCCAGTCTCACTACCTGCTGGCGGAGCTGATCGACGCCTGCCCGACGTGCGACGCCGCAACGCCGGTGAGCCTCTGCTCAGTACCGGTTGCCAGGCTCTTCAGGCCGCGCCGGATCTACAGGCTCCAGCCCTCGCCGAGGTTCATCCCGATCAACCCCTCCGGGTGATGCGCAGCTGGCGCGATCAGGCCGGAGACCAGTGGCTGCAGGTGGAAGCAGGCGAGCAGCGCGGCTGGCTCGCTGTTGCCTGACTGATGCGCGACGCCGTTCTGGTGGCGATCGGCGCCGTGCCCGGCGCCTGGCTGCGTTTCCGCCTGGTGAACCACTTCGAGCCCATGGTGCCCCGCAAGCACTGGGCCACCTTTGGCGTGAATGTCACGGCTTGCTTCGCGCTCGGTTTGATTGCGGCCCTGGCGGGACGCTGCGGACCCGATCAACAGATCGGCTTGCTGCTTGCGACAGGCTTCCTCGGCAGCCTCAGCACGTTTTCCACCTTCGCGGCTGAGCTGTTGCAGTCGTGGCTGGTTGGCCAACGCCGGCAGGCGCTTTGGTTGATGGGCGGCTCGGTGGCGGCAGGCCTGTTGGCTGTGGCAGCCGGGATGGTGATCGGTGGCTGATCAGCTTGAAGCCCGGCGCCTGAGCTTTGAGCTCAGAGAGCTCTTACTGGTCGGCCTCGGCGCTGTTCCTGGCGCCTGGTTGCGCTGGCAGAGCGGTGTTCAGCTTGGGCCGCATCTGGGTGGCAGTGCCGGCGCCGATCTGCTGGTGAATCTGGTGGGTGCGTTCATCCTCGGCTTTCTGGCCGGTCCGATTCCCCGCCGCACGAGCCTGGTGCTGTTGCTCGGGATCGGCTTCTGTGGCTGCCTCACCACCTTCAGCAGCTGGATGTTGGATGTGGCCAAGCTGATTCAGGCGGGAAAGCCCGCCTGGGGCCTGGTGTTGATCGCCGTCAGCCTGGTGCTCGGGATTGCCTGCGCTGCGGCTGGCTTGGCGTTGAGCCGATCGGTGTTCCGATCTCGGCTCGACTGATCAGCTGGAGAGCCTTTTGATCCTGCTTTGGCATCCGTGCAGGTTCAAGCAACTGTCCAGAATTCCGTGCGGTCTGTACGAGATTCTGGACAGTTGCTGCTGCAATGGTCCCGGTCCTTGGGCCAAGGCAGTTTCAGATCAGGCCGCCAGTGCTGCTTCGATCGCGCTCTTCAGCTCGGCCGACTCGGGCTCCACGCCGCTCTTGAAGCGAGCGATCACGGTGCCGTCCTTACCCACCAGGAACTTCTCGAAGTTCCAGGCCACAGGGCCGGCGGGCTCGCTTTGAACCAGCGTGTCGAAGGGAGCGGCGCTGATCGCCACCTTGGCGTAGATGGGGAAGTTCACGCCGTATGTAGTGGAGCAGAACTGTTGGATTTCTTCCACGCTGCCGGGCTCCTGGGCGCCAAAGTCGTTGCAGGGGAAGGCCAGCACCGAGAAGCCCTGACTGCCGTACGAGTCCTGCAGGGCCTGCAGACCGGCGTACTGGCGGGTGAAGCCGCAGCGGCTGGCCACGTTCACAATCAGGCGCACCTGGCCATCGAGGGCACCAAGCTTCTGGTGCACTCCGGCGGCGGTGCTCACCACCACATCGCTCACGTTGATCGCCATCGGATCTGCCCGCCCGAGCGGGTGTTCGAGAAGGCCGGACCTTAGCGACATCAGCCCATAAACTCGGGTGGCCGCAGCACCGGAGCGATGAGCGAGGCGTCTGCAGCCGCCAGTGTTACGCCCACCAACGGAGCGGTGCTGGCTGAGGTGCTCACCCAACAGCTCAAGGCGCTCCTCGAGGCCGGGAATTACGACGGCGTGAAGCTTCTGCTGCAGCCCGTGCAGGAGGTGGACATCGCCGAGGCGATCGGCGGGTTGCCGCGCACCTTGCAGGCGCTCGCCTTCCGCCTGCTTCCTAAAAATGAAGCGATCGAGGTCTACGAATACCTCGAGCCCAGCGTGCAGCAGTCGCTGCTCGAGCGCTTGCGCTCCAGTGAGGTGCTGGAGCTGGTGGAGGAGATGTCACCCGATGACCGGGTGGATCTGTTTGATGAACTGCCGGCCAAGGTCGTGCGCCGGCTGCTGGCGGAACTGAGCCCGGCGGAGCGGCGCGTGACCGCCCAGCTGCTCGGCTACGAGCCGGAAACCGCCGGCCGGTTGATGACCACGGAGTTCATCGACCTCAAGGAATTCCACAGCGTCGCCCAGGCGCTCACGATCGTGCGTCGCCGCGCCCGCGACACCGAAACGATCTACGCCCTCTACGTCACAGATGGCTCGCGCCATCTCACCGGCATCCTCTCGTTGCGGGATCTGGTGGTGGCCGACCCGGAGGAGCGGGTGGGCGATGTGATGACCCGCGAGGTGGTGAGCGTGGGTACGGACACCGACCAAGAAGAAGTGGCGCGCGTGATCCAGCGCTACGACTTCCTCGCCGTGCCGGTGGTGGACCGCGAGCAGCGGCTGGTGGGGATCGTCACTGTGGATGACGTGATCGACGTGATCCAGCAGGAGGCCACCCGAGACCTCTACGCCGCTGGTGCCGTGCAGGCCGGCGATGAAGACGACTATTTCCAGAGCAACCTGTTCAGCGTGGCCCGACGACGGGTGCTGTGGTTGTTGGTGCTGCTCCTGGCCAACAGCGGCACCGCCGCGGTGATCGCCTCGATGGATGGGGTGCTCAAGCAGGTGGTGGTGCTGGCGGCCTTTATCCCCCTGCTGATCGGCACTGGCGGCAATGTGGGCGCTCAGAGCTCCACGGTTGTGATCCGCGGCCTCAGCACCCAGCGGATCCAGAGCCTGGGGCCAGCGAAGGCGATCGGGCGGGAAGCGATCGCCGGGGCACTGCTGGGGCTGTTGATGATGCTGGTGGTGGTGCCTTGGTCGGGCTATGTGAGCGGCGGCAACTGGCTGGTGGCCAGTGCGGCCGGCATCAGCCTGGTGGCGATCACCACGCTGGCAGCCACCGCCGGCGCCGCCCTTCCGCTGCTGTTCAACCGCCTGGGCTTAGATCCAGCGCTGATGTCGGCACCGTTCATCGCCACCGCCACGGACGTCGCCGGCGTGTTCATCTACCTGCAGACCGCAAGCTGGCTGCTGAGCCGAAGCGGGAGCTGAGGCCATGCCAAGGGTTTCGCGAGCTTCCTGAGAGACACTTCACACTTCTTCAGGGTAGGCTTTACATGAGTTCACACGGTTGGTCGTGGTCGTTGCTGTCGATGCCTCGGGGCTAAGCACCGATCTGGTGCGCTCCTACCTCCGCGATATCGGCCGGGTGCCGCTGCTCTCCCATGAGCAGGAGATCACTCTGGGCCGCCAGGTTCAGGAACTGGTGGCCCTCGAGGAGCTGGAGCAGGAGTTGGAAATGCGCGCCGGTGGCGCTAAACCCGATCACGAGCAGCTTGCCCAAGCCGCTCAGCTCACCCCCCAGCAGCTCAAGAAGCGCCTGCGCAGCGGCCAGCGGGCCAAGGAGCGGATGGTGGCCGCCAACCTGCGGCTGGTGGTGAGCGTGGCGAAGAAATACACCAAGCGGAACATGGAACTCCTGGATCTGATCCAGGAGGGAACCATCGGCCTGGTGCGTGGTGTGGAGAAGTTCGACCCCACCCGCGGCTACAAGTTCTCCACCTATGCCTACTGGTGGATCCGCCAGGGCATCACACGGGCGATTGCGGAGAAAAGCCGCACGATCCGCCTGCCGATCCACATCACCGAAACCCTCAACAAGCTCAAGAAAGGCCAGCGCGAACTGAGCCAGGAGCTGGGCCGCACCCCCACGGTGACGGAGCTCGCGGAGTTCGTGGAACTGCCGGAGGAGGAGGTGAAGGATCTGCTCTGCCGCGCTCGCCAGCCGGTGAGCCTGGAAACGAAGGTGGGCGACGGCGATGACACCGAATTGCTGGATCTCCTAGCGGCCGACGGCAGCCAGCCGGAGGAGCTGGTGGATGGCGAGTGCCTGCGCAGCGACATGCGCGATCTGCTTGATCAGCTGCCGGAGCTACAAGGCCGGGTTTTGAAGATGCGTTATGGAATCCCTTGCCCAGACGTACCGGACCCAGATGAGCCGATGAGTCTTACGGGTATTGGGCGAGTGCTGGGAATGAGTCGAGATCGAGTTCGTAACCTTGAACGTGATGGATTAGCAGGATTGAAGCGACTCAGCGAAAACGTGAAAGCTTACGTTGCAGCATAGCGAGCATTACAAAAGCTAAGAAGTGGACCGAAATAAAGGCTTCGATCTCAAGCGAGCGGAATATATGTGCACCCAGACCCCAAGGTAGTTAAAAGCAAAGTCGATACGGAGTTTCAATAAAAGCGTATCATGGCTGCTTAGGGCGCATCTCTCATGCGCACACAGCAGGAATGCATCCGTGCGGGTCTGCATCAGACAAAGCACAGGAGGTCGAATAGGAAATGACAAGGAGGTCCTGACTCAGAAGCACGCCATCTAATCATCAGCATCAATGCAAGAATGAAGAAGATGCACCAAATAAGGCGCAGAAAAATGACTCGGTGACTAATAACTCAGAGTAGGTCGATCGATGGCCGAGGCATGAATATCACGCCAACCGAGACCTTGCAACGCAAGGACCTTGAGCAATGTTGCTTTATCCATCCACTCTCCGTAAATGTCATTGCCAAAGGGGCCTGCTGAATGATGAGGAAATGAGTAAGCGACCATTTGCTGCCGAACTGGGGATGGAATAATAACGTGCTTATAGACAGTACTAACTGAACGACCATCGACAAGTTTAAAAGATTGATAGCCCAGTTTCTCGGATAGCAAAGCAAATACACCGAGCTTATGAGACTCTGCCGAGATATAAGGTGGCTTCACTGCAGATTCATGGAATGACTCAAGGACAGCTTCATCAGCCCCCTCAACATCAATCTTTGCATAGAAGGGCGAGCCGTATTGCTCAACGAGGCGGTGAATATTGGTCGCGCGGACTTCGATTTTGGCGAAGTCGGAATCAGGGAAAGCTGTCTTCGAAAGAGAGCTTAGCACATGGTATTTGTTATGGATAAAGAAATCAACACAGCCTTCGGATCCATTAATGAGTGCAGCATTCTCGACAATCAGCCTCCCGCTTGAGATCTGGTCCGAGAAGCGTGTCGCGATTGCATCGCACAAGGCAGGATTAGCCTCAACGGCAACAACACGTTCTGCCTTAAGAAGGTAGTAAGGAATGTCATCACCATTATTACTGCCGATATCAAAGATAACTCTCGAAGAGGAGTGAAGCAGGCTCACGCCAGGCAAAGCAACATGAATATATTATGGTATTTACCGTGCCCAACTGGCGAGCCCTGCGCGTAGAATGCGAGAGAACCCGCTAATGATCGATTGAGATTAGTTCTGGAAATCCTCCAAGAAGCTGTCGTTTAGAGAAGGACGTGTACGCCTATGCTAGAGTAATGAATATGCATTGACATCGCATGCAGCGAGAATTACTTCGAGCAAGCACGGGCGTAAAGATTCAATCCGGGGATAAGGTCTTTGTTCGCTACGAAGGGAGACTGACCAACGGTGATTTATTTGACGGCAACTTTAATTTCAGCACTCTTGAGCCGGTAGAGGGCCGTGATTTCTTCTCATTTGTTCTGGGGGCAGGACAAGTGATCCAAGGCTGGGAAAAAGGTCTTGAAGGAGCAGCGCTTGGTCAAGTGATCAAACTGGAGATCCCCCCCGAGCTCGCCTATGGAAGCACGGAGAGGCCTGGAATACCAGCCAATTCCACTCTGGTTTTTACAGTGGAAGTGGTTGGCTATAGCGACGGGAACGCCAGTCCAGCCGTCGCATATGGCCTGGAAGACTTAGGGATTAGTCTTTCCAAATATGGTTTAAACAAGAAGATTACTAAACGCATTTCAGCAGCCAAAATTGGCCTCGATACCAACGAGACCATAATCGGCACTCCCGGGAAAGATCTTCTTACTGGACTTGGTGGGTCAAATGTTATTGCCGGAGGCCTATCTGGCGACGTACTAATATCAACCAAAGGCGCAGATATTTTCAGCTATGAAACAATTCAGGATTCGCTGCCCAGCAAAAAGAGCCGCGATATTATTGCGGGTTTCAGCAAGAACGATCGAATTGATTTAACAGAGGTTGGCGAGGATATCGAGTTTACGTATATTAGAAATCAAAAACTAACTGGTAAAGCAGGAGAAATTCAGTATAGCAAAGGGATTGTGAATATTGATCTTGACGGCAATAAGAAGAGCGACATACAGATTGAACTAGTAGGCAGTCCTCGGATTGGATTCTCGGCATTTATCATCTGAAGACTTAATGATGACAGCAAGTTCTGTGAAAAGAAATACAGTATGGGACAAATACAGAAGCATTGGCTTCCATTCTCGAATACAAGACAGACGGATATTTAGATGGGTCATTGGAGCGCCGGGGGTGCATAGTTGCAAGTGACGCTGAATTTATTTTAGACAAATGGATAAGATATGATTTTCTTCTCTATTTCTCGCCTTATTGATAAAGGTGGTCCTCCTCGAGTGCAGAAGATGTGAGACGAGGGCTGGCCAGGGGATGAAAAAACAAAAAAAAGCTGCCGGAAGGCAGCTTTGTGAACCTAGTTGCGTTCCAGGTTTACGGACGGATACTAGCGAAGAAGCTGGCGTCTGTCACGTCTACCTCGTTGAACTCCTCACAAATGGATGGCCCCAGCCAACCATCACACTATAGCCCATAGCGATGTGGACGCTCAGGCCAGTGGCACAAACTGTGCGCGCAAAGGGGCAGGGGCATGAAATTCCTTATGTATGGAGAAATGTAATCTAACAAGGACTCGGCATGATCATGCGTAGTCTGGAGTTATTGGTATTCGATCAACAGATTTGAAGTAGAACTGAATTGATTCAGCATAGCATTTAGACAACTATGCAGTAGAGCTGGCATGGTAGAGTTGCAAAAGCAGGCTGGGCAACATGAAAATCTTATTCATACATCAGAATTTCCCCGGGCAATATCTACATATAGCTAGGGAACTTGCAAAACAAGGTAATCATCAGCTTGTTTCTTTATCGATTGAAAAGCCTGAATACCAAATAGACGGCGTTATTCAGGTCCGCTATGGAATTACGAGAGGCAATCAAAAGGGTCTCCATCCTTGGCTTACTGACTTAGAAACGAAAGTAATAAGAGGAGAATGCTGCGCAAGGGCCGCTCATACTCTTAAAGAAAAGGGGTTTACGCCTAATATTATTTGCGGACACCCTGGATGGGGAGAGATGCTTTTCCTAAAGGAGGTATGGCCAGAAGTACCGGTCCTTTGTTACCAAGAGTTTTACTACCATGCCTATGGGTTTGACTTTGACTTTGATAGTGAACTTCAAATGAAGCCTACATGGGAAGACACTTCAAAAGTCAGAATGAAAACGGCTAATCAGTTGATTAATGCAGAAGTGGCAACTTGGTCGGTCACCCCTACAAGATTCCAAAAGAGTACCTTCCCTAGACATATTCGCAAAAAGATGAGTGTGATTCATGACGGCATTGATACAGATGTTGCGAAACCAATAGCCGCAGGGGAACAAGTCTCATTAAGACTACCTAACAATAATATCCTCACAGAAAAAGATCAGATTGTTAGCTTCGTCAATCGTAGACTTGAACCATATCGGGGGTGTCACACAATGATAAGAGCGATTCCTCATATTCAGCAGAAATGTCCAAATGCCAAGATCCTTCTGGTAGGACGTCAAGAGGGTGTTTCATATGGTAGCCCATGCAAAGATGGAGAGTGGAAAGACGTATTTTTAGATGAGATAAAGGGTGAATATAATGAAGACAACGTCATATTCACAGGTGCCCTTGCCTATGAAGACTATATGTCATTGATGAAAATTACAAAGGCGCATGTTTACCTGACTTACCCATTCGTACTAAGTTGGAGCATGCTCGAAGCGATGAGTTGCGGCGCTCCAGTAATTGGTTCAAATACGCCTCCAGTGACAGAAGTAATAGAGGACGGACTCAATGGCCTAATCACTGACTTCTTTGACAGCATGGGGCTTTCTGAAAAGGTGGAGAAGTTATTGAATAATCCAGAGCTATCTGCTCAGCTAGGAAGCAACGCTAGAGCAACGATTCTAGAGCAATATAGCTTAACTAGATGTCTGCCTCGACAACTAGGGCTTATTTCGCTGGTTGCCGCAGGAGGGATAGAATAGACAGTAAAGATGGAGAAGAGCATCAAAACCTGGACGTGATTAGCAATGAGAAGATTGAGCTTACTAAGAACCTGAGGCTAAAGTGCATTCAGGCCTTTGGTTGATCGGCAAGTTCTAGAGTATGATGAAGTAGCTTCTCATTAGCGTGTTTAAACCTTGTCCTTACGATCCCCTGTGGCGTGCTGCAGAACCCAATCGATGGAAAAGACGCATTAATCGGCATATCGCCAACTGTCATCCTTGGGGTGCGGCAGCCAGAGCGCTAAGCAAGGGTAATGAGCGTCTAGCGGAAATACTTTTGAACAGATGGACTAGAGAGGGGATATCGCTAAGGCAGCTTGATGAATTGATGGCCGCGGAAACACATTGGTTCTGCGAGCTATACAAGAAGCTAAACATAATAGATGATCAAACCGAAATACCAACAGAAATCCGCATCCTGAGCCTTGGACTCAACCTTAATGATTGGCAGCTGCATGCTTGGTTACACCAGCTTGGGCTAAGAAATGAAACAATCGTTGCTGAGCATGATACCAACGATAATGATGCCAAGCGCTGGCCTGTCCTTGTAGTGCAGTTTGAAGCCATCGCTCCATGTAGCCAGGGTCAGGATCAGATCTATCAGCTTTTGGAACTAGCTCATGCGCTTAGGGTCTACGACGTCGATGAGAAAAGGGTTGAGCTGCTCAGGAGGCTAGGAGTCAACGCACAGTTGCTGTCTCTTCAACACGGACTAGGCAGCCATAACGGCTGGCTGGCAGATCAAGAGACTGATGCAGCAGCAAGCATGGGATTGGCAAAGCCAAGCCATCTAGCAGCGGTAGGCCAGGTGATTTGTCTTGGCCGGAGCCAAGAGCTTCGATGGGTCAATTTAGTGAAACCACCTTTGTTGGCAATTCCAGGTTTTGACGAAATCGTCACGGAGACCTGGCAACAAGCAAGATTCTTAGCCGCTTGGATAGCGGGCTTGTTAACTAGTGACATCAGAGTTGTCAGGCTGAATCCTACCGACCACGAAATACGCAAGGCAGGATTTAAGTGCCTCATGCAGGCTTTTGGAGGTCAGGTTCACGGATTTATCGACCCAATTCATCCTGAGGAACTCATCAGAGAAATCCATTGGCGAGAACAAGGATGCAAGCCGGCTAGACTACCTGCTACACCCACTCCAGCTGTCAGAATACTTAGCGAATATCAGCAGAACGCACTTGAAGCCGATGCAACGGTTTGCATTAGTCTGTACAATTACAGTCAAACCGTCATACATGCTCTTGAAACTGTTAGAGATCAGGAGGATGTAGCCTTAGATGTGATCGTCGTTGATGACGGCTCAACTGATGGCGGAGAAGAGCTTGTTCGTGATTGGATAGCAAAACATCAACGGGCCTTCAACAGAGCAACATTGCTTCAACATCATGAGAATGGGGGACTTGCTGCAGCTAGAAATACAGCATTTAGTTGGGCAACAACAGAGTGGTGCTTTGTCCTAGATGCCGACAATACGCTGTATCCTAAAGCGATTGTTCAATGCCTATCTTTAGCCGACTCAAGTCTTGAGAAATTAGCCGTCGTTCATCCATTAATCGAAGTCATAAGAGATAATAGTTGCAATAGTGAGGCAAGTCTCTTATCACATCACAGCTGGCAACGAAGATTGTTCGAAAAAGCAAACCACGTTGATGCGATGGCTTTAGTTCGAAGATCGGCATGGGAAGATGTAGGTGGATATCAGCACCTTCCTCATGGCTGGGAAGACTATGACTTTTGGTGCAGCTTGATATCCAAAGATTATTTTGGAGTCATCTGTCCTCAAATCCTTGCAACCTACTCAGAACATTCAGACTCAATGCTGCGAAGTCAGACGAATCGCTTCGTTCGGGAGACAAGCCGTATGCTCAAACAAAGACATCCATGGCTTGCATTGTCAACAGCTAGCGGCTCTGCAGAAGGAGGACTGGGCTGATGTTGGATTTACCACATAGATCAAAACGACTAATGAAGCAGATTAGGAGTAAGTCATTCAAATGGATTTACCCCAGATGGCCAGGTGTTCATAATGCAGTTTTCTTCAGTCTAAGGCGGAGATTAATTAGAGCAAAGAGTCTTATTTATCGAAATGCCTGGCAATGGATGCCCGGAATATTTGATTTGTCAAATCCGGAAACAGATCCATGGAATCCTCTCGTTAGCATTATTGTTCCATGCTTTAATCATGCCGAGTTCTTGCGGGAACGCTTAGACTCAATTATCAATCAGACATATCAGAATATCGAGGTTATTCTCCTTGATGATGGCTCAACTGACGGAAGCAAGGAGATTCTTACCGACTTCCATCGCCGCCACTCAGACAAGACGCGGTTAATCATCAACGAAGCGAATACGGGTGCACCATTTAGCCAGTGGTCGAAAGGTATCGATGAATCTCACGGCGAGTTAATATGGATAGCAGAATCAGATGACTATTGTGAACTTAACTTTCTCGAGAGTCTGGTTCCGTGCTTCCAGAATCGTGGCGTGATGATTGGCATTGGGAGAAGTAGCTTTATATCATATGATGGGAAACAAGAAGTATGGTCGCTTGAGCAGTATTTGCCAAGTCTTGGATCAAGATTCTGGACGATGCCGTTTACTGAAACTACGCAGCGGCTGGTTTCGAGAATTTGGTGCAACCATAATATTATCCCGAATGCAAGTGGATGCATATTTAGAAGACCCGCTAATAAAAGCATCAGAAAAGAGACATGGTGGCAGTCATTGAAAGTCTGTGGTGACTGGCTCTTTTATCTCGATTTAGCGCGTGGAGGCATGGTCGCATACACACCACTGGCAATTAACTATTATCGGCAGCATCGGTCTAATAGCTCAATAGCTCTGCACGGCAAACCTCAATACTTTGATGAGCACTTAATCGTTGCACAATGGATTGTCTCGCAGTTTGCATTGCAGCCTGCTTGCATCAATTCAATTCAGCATGAACTCAAGAAACGATGGCTACAAAGCTCAGCGAGCAAAATGCCGATCAATACAAAAGCTGATGTTGACCAACTCGCCACAATAGAGGGTCCGTTTAACATATTGGTCGTTACATACGCGCTAGTAGCAGGGGGAGGAGAAATATTTCCCATTAGGCTAGCCAATGGGCTAAAAGACAGGGGCTATACTGTTGCTATTCTGAATTGCAATCAGAGAACAACTCAGACTGATGTTCTAGACATGATTAACCCAGGAATACCGGTTCTTACACTGGGAAGGCTACAGGATCTTGGTCAGATCATTGCTCACTTCTCAATCAATATTGCTCATACCCATCATGCTTGGGTGGATACAACAATAGCAGAACTGATAGGCGACTTTAAGGATGTAGCTCAAGTGATAACGTCGCATGGCATGTATGACTACATGGACGAGCACGAACTCAAACGCATTGGCAAACTGCTCGAAAATTCAGTTCGTGTTGCAACATATGTCTCTCATACCAATCATGCCGCTCTTAACAAGGCAGGATTTAGTGAAGAAAGCTTGATGCACATTGGAAATTCTACTAGGATTGAAGATGTTCAAGCATTTGAGCGTTCTGCGTTAGGGATTAGTCAGACCAGTGTAGTTGTTAGTCTCGTTAGCCGAGCAATTAAAGAGAAAGGGTGGGAAGAAGCCATTAAAGCTATCTGTATACTGCATGATCAGTTTTCGTATGAGATTGATTTGCTTTTAGTGGGTGATGGGCCAATGCACACTTTTCTGTCTGAGCGGTATAGACACTTACCATTTATTCACTTCGTGGGTTTTTGTCCCGATGCATGTAGCATTTTTGCAGGATCTGATATAGGCCTACTTCCAAGCTTTTTTCAGGGTGAAAGCCAACCCCTTACACTGATTGAATCGTTACTCGTTGGAACACCGTATGTGGCATCCGATCTCGGTGATATCGCGAAGATGCTTGCCTCAGATTACGGCTTGGCTGGCGGGCTAATCCCGATTCGCACAGGTTATTGCCACCCAGAAGATATTGCTGAATCAATCCAAAGTGTTATCGATAGCAAGACAAGCCTTGAAGAGTACAGGTTGCGTGCTCGTGCCGCAGCCCAGAAGTTTTCTTGGGAGCATATGATGGACCAGTATATATGTGCCTACAAACAAGCTTTACAAAAACAATCCAGTCGAAAAGATCGCATTAGGCCATGATCAACTCTAGTTCTATGCTTCTTAAAGGCTATTTTCTCGAATCTGTGATCTACAATGAAGACGGCCTCAATCCCTCCTGTGTCAATCCTTTTTTGTTTAGGTTCGCAGTATAAAATGAAAAGCTTTCTCCATGTCACAGTTAAAATTTTCGCTCTGGTACCGAGGCTAGAATGAGCAGAATAGCAATTTGTATTCCGCATTATTTTAAACCTTCAGACAATAAGAAGGGGTATGGGTCAACGCGTCAAACGGCGCGCATCACCAGACTTCTCAGCTTTGGCAGGTGCCTCGGCTCACTCATTAACCTACAGCGCACTCGAAAAAACTGTTTATTTAACATGAATGAACAGGCCATTGAGCATTATGCAATAGCTGATAGGAAGATACTTCCTGATGACATTCAGATCGAAATTACTATTTGCACCAATGGAGTCGATGTTATCGATGAAATACTAGAAGAATTTAGCGATTTTGTCACAATCAAGACGTTTGAACTAGACGATCCTAAGATCCTTCCAATCACTACACGTGATTGGCTACTACGAAACAGCAAGGACAATGACAATTATGATCTATATGCCTACCTAGAAGATGACTTAGTCATCACTGATGCTGAGTTTTTTGATAAGCAGGCTTGGTTTCTAGGCCATACGAAAGGTAGATTTTGCTTAATGCCCCATCGATATGAACCGATTTTTCGACGTAATGTCGGGAGGCTACTCATTGATGGACCTCTGAGACCTGCGTTGATTCGAAAGTTTTACGAGCCAAAACAGAATTCTGGAAGGGGAGTTTATCGCGGAGAAACAAATATAAGTTTTGATATCCCCGAGAATCCTCATTCAGGACTTTTTGTTGTTAGTAGATCACAAAAAGAGATTCTATCTAAGCAGGAGCTTCCAATAGATGGTTTCATCAGCCCTCTCGAAACAGCTGCAACACTTACTGTTGTAAAATACTTTTCCATTTTTAAGCCATCTATTGATTGCAGTAATTTTCTAATGATTGAACATGCTCATCCTTCCTTTACCTCTTTTATGAACCAGTGGAAGCACCAACCTTTAGACGGCTATCCATTATCGATGTTGATCGACAATGGATAGAGAATAAACCGAATGACTGGCATCAAGAGAGAATTAGACTTATATATCCGATCTCAAAACAGCATTGGTTTTTCTTTCACCAGAGTTGCCAGCCCCATTTTCGGAAGTAGTGCCAAGCGCTGGCAAGATTAACAACCATTAGGCCTAAATTACGATAGTTACCACGACCCCAGCCGTGAATCACAGCAGCGACCGGCAGGTGAACGCAACGGCCGAATCGAGCCAGGCTTCGGGTAAGATCGGCATCTTCTAGATAAAGAAAGTATCGTTCATCGAATCCACCTATGCGACGAAAGGCCTCGCTGCGGATCAACATGCAGCAACCACTCAAGTAGGGCACATCGAACACATCCTGATAGTTGTGATCAGCCATCATATACCAGCGGTCATAACGTTTTAGCCAGGTGGGCTTGAGCCAGGTAGGCAAGAAACGACGACTCAAAAGACCCAGAACCGTGGGGTGGTGCTTGCAAAGCTTCTGGCAGATGTTGTTTTCATCCAGGATCTGCGGCACCGCAAGATTCACCTGCGGATGCTGCTGCAACCAGCCAAGCAACTGTTCAAAAGTACCTGGCTGCCATGAAAGATCAATGTTGAGTACTCCGATATAAGGAGGAAGTTGACCGAATCGCGTCACAAGCCGGTTAACAGCACGGCCATATCCAGGATTATCAAAATTGGTGAGAAATAGGTCAGCGCAGGTTGCTAGTGCATCCACCGGCTCACCGGGCTGATGATCATTGACCACCACGGCGTAGCCGACCTGCGGCGACAACTGTGACAAGCAGTCTTGAAGCTGCTGAACCTCGAAGCGCGAGGGGTGATAAGCCACAAACATCAGGAGAAGCTGGCGTTGTGATGCATGCACAGGCTGATCCATTGAGGCATCTGGGTTGGAGCGCACCCGACCCAATCTGGTTTGAGCTTGTCGCTGCGCTGCCTGAAGCCGTGCCATTGGTTGCAGCCAGCGCCGCGTTAAGAGGCCGCACACAGCCAACACCAAGCCCGGAATCAGCAGCGTGCTGCGGTAGGGCCAAACAACTGTGGACTGCGCATGCAGCAACCAACCCAACAGAGCAGCCATACCAAGGGAGCTACCCACCACAAGCGACCATCGCTGCAACAGCTGCCGGTAAGGCATCCAGGGCCATCCCAGGTAGGAATAGCCCCCAAAAAACCAGGCCAGCAGCAAAAAACCCAGGGCAAAAGCCGCAACATCCGCCTGAAACACAAGCGCAAGATTGTGATGGCGCAGCCGAGGAACTAGACAAACGCCCAACAGGAGCGCTCCGAGATCTAGTCCGACGTTGACCCAAAGCAATGGCCAAGCCCGTTTCATCCGGCTGCCATGCCCGCAGAGGCCTGCATACCGATGCGCTCGCCGCCATAGCACGCACGATCACGCACCTGTTGGCACCAATCAAGATTCTCAAGATACCAACGCACAGTGTGCTCTAGACCCTGCTCAAAGCTGTGCCGTGGCTTCCAGCCCAACTCAGCTGTGACCTTGCTGGCATCAATGGCATAACGACGATCATGGCCTGGCCGATCACTCACACGAGTGATCAAGCGAGCGTGCGGAGCACCGTGGGGTCGCAGCTGATCCATCAGTGCGCAGATCACCTCCACCACCTCACGATTGGTGCGTTCACTGGGACTTCCATGATCACCGGCACCGCCCACGCAGTAACTCTCCCCAAGCCGTCCACGAGTGGCGGCCAAAAGCAGCGCCTCCACGTGGTCTTCCACGTAGAGCCAGTCGCGTACATTGGCTCCGTCTCCATAGAGAGGGATCGGCTCTCCGGCAACGGCCTTGAGAATGACAACAGGGATTAATTTCTCAGGAAACTGCCAAGGGCCATAGTTGTTGGAACAGTTGGTGAGGACCACCGGCAAGCCATAGGTGTGATGCCAGGCACACACCAGATGATCGCTAGCCGCCTTACTGGCCGAATAAGGACTTCGGGGATCGTATGGCGTGACCTCCGAGAAGCGACCTGTGGCCCCCAAAGAGCCAAACACCTCGTCGGTACTGATGTGGTGGAAACGAAAGCCATCTCGCCGCTGACGGGAAAGATGCTCATAGTGATCGCGTGCGGCCTGGAGCAGGTTGAAGGTGCCACTCACATTGCTCTCGATAAAAGCAGCGGGTCCATCTATGGATCGATCAACATGGCTCTCGGCCGCCAAATGCATCACCAGGTCGGGATCAGCAGCGCGCACAGCATCAGCGGTGTTGGTCGCATCAGCCAAATCGACACGAAGGAGATGGTGACGGGGATGGGTGCCAATACTGCTGAGATCACTGGCATAACCAAGCTTGTCAAGGTTGAAGACCTCAGCTTCTGAATCAGCCAACAGGCGGCGCACCAGAGCTCCGCCAATAAAACCAGCCCCTCCAGTCACCAACACCCGACGCATGCTCTGCGGCAAAAAATTCTGAACCAATTCGGGACCTCAGCTGCTCAAGTGTAGGAAAGGGATTGAATCCAAGGTCAAGCCTGACAACAATCGAGACGCCGGTTCATCTTGATCGGGTCCAACCTCATCAGACCTTGATCTAAACGTTTTAAATGATGGCACACTTTTCATCAGACCATATGGCGTAGCACATCTGCAAGAGACTCGCGCCAGTCGTGAGGTGCTATGCCCAGGACAGCTGAGGTCATCCCACAGTCGAGCACCGAATAGGGTGGTCTTTTTGCTGGTGTGGGGTAAGCAGAACTAGGTATCGGACAAACGTCGGCAGCCTGAGTGAGCAGGCCGCAATCCACGGCCATTTCACCAATCGCGACAGCAAACTCATACCAAGTGGTGATGCCGGCATCGCTCCAATGGAGAATCGAGGGTAACGCCTGTGCTTCCTCGGATTGCCGCTGCAGAACACGCCAACAGGCCACAGCCAGACCATCTGTTGCCGTTGGACTGCCAAATTGATCCGACACGACCGATAACGGTCGGCCCTCAGCGGCTCGCTCGGCATGCAACCGCAACATCGTCAATAAGAAATTGCGCCCAACTGGACCATAAACCCAGCTGGTTCTCAAAATCACAGCCAACCCCTTCTGACCCAAACGATTGAGAACCGCTTGCTCACCCGCGGCCTTACTGACCCCATACGAGCCAAGAGGGCTGGTTAGCTGCTCGGGTCGATAGGGAACGTTCTGGTCACCATTAAACACGAAATCTGTACTGATCTGCAGCAAACGACCTCCATAACCCTGCAAGACATCTGCAAATGCTGCGGGCGCACCAGCATTAATGGCGTAGGCCAAATCTGGCTCAGCTTCTGCTTGATCAACGGCCGTGTAAGCACCAGCATTCAACACCCAGTGCGGTTGATAATCACGCACAACAGCACGACAGGCCTCCGAATCTGACAGATCAAGAGAGAGTGAACCATCTCCCCCATTTCGACTTGTCGCGATGCACTCAACGGTCGTACCAGAAAGATGTGTGGGCTGATGACGCAACAGGGCTCGCCCAAGTTGCCCAGTGGCACCAGTAATCAGAACACGCATGGCTGATCAATAAGAAATGGTGCCTGCGCATCTTTTTGCGACAACAAGGGCTTCATCTCGGAAACATTTTGAACAAAGCTTGGCCATTGGATGCCGATCTGCGGATCATCCCAACGGATTGATCGCTCACAGTCACGAGACCAATAATCAGTGGTTTTGTAGAGGACTTCAGCATGATCACTCAAGGTAAGAAACCCATGGGCAAAACCAGCCGGAACCCAAAGCTGGTCTTGATTCGAGGCATTTAAACGCACCCCAACCCACTGAGAGAAGGTTGGTGACTGGCGACGCAAATCAACCGCTACATCAAAGATCTCACCAACAACACAACGTACGAGCTTTCCCTGGGGATGAGGCGGCAGTTGGTAATGAAGACCCCTCAGCACACCCTGACTTGAGCGAGAGTGATTATCTTGGACAAATCTTGGAATGACTTGTCCTTCTTGGTCAAGGATCTGACGAAAAATATTATCATTCCAGCTCTCAAAAAAGAAGCCACGCTCATCGGCAAAAACCTTTGGCTTGATCAACAAGGGCCCCTCCAACGTGACGCCTTGAGCTGTGATCAGTCTTTGAGCGTACGTCAAGGCATGACCTCCAGGCCTTGGTGATTCTTGTCCAGCAACTGAAGGAGATAGTCTCCATATCCGCTTTTGCGAAGTGGCTGAGCCAACATCTCAAGTTGACCCGAAGAAATCCAGCCCTGGCGCCACGCCACTTCTTCAGGACAACCAACTTTCAAGCTCTGGCGATGCTCCAGAGTTCGAATATAGCTTGATGCCTCATGGAGTGAATCACACGTTCCGGTATCCAGCCAAGCCATTCCGCGACCCATTAATTCAACTTGCAATAGCCCATCATCCAAGTAAAGACGATTTAAATCAGTGATTTCCAATTCTCCTCGGGCGGAAGGAGTAACACATCTGGCTCGCTCAACAACCGATGAATCGTAAAAATACAAACCTGTTACAGCATAACGAGACTTGGGCTTAGCAGGTTTTTCTTCAATACTTAGGACACGGCCATACTGATCAAACTCCACAACGCCATAACGCTCTGGATCCCGAACTGGGTAGGCAAAAACAGATGCACCGGAGGACGCGGTGATGCTTCGCCCCAACTTGGCATCCCCGTGAAAGAGATTGTCTCCCAAAACAAGTGCAGCTGGTGCGTCTTTGAGGAAATCAGCTCCGATCAGAAACGCCTGGACCAGACCATCAGGACTGGATTGCGTGGCGTATTCAATCTGGATCCCCCAATCTGCACCATCCGATAACAGGCGTCTGAAGGCAGGCTGATCAACAGGGGTGGTGATGATCAGGATCTCTCGAATACCAGCCAGCATCAATGTGCTGAGCGGGTAATAGATCATTGGTTTGTCATAAACCGGCAACAACTGCTTGCTCACCGCCTGGGTGATCGGATGCAAGCGACTGCCACTTCCGCCAGCCAGGATGATGCCCTTACGTGAATGCACGTTTGACGTTCCAGCCCAATCTTCACAAGCCCATGATCCCACAAACAAAAAAAGGGCTGCAGCAGCAACGCCGCAGCCCTCTGTCTGAGGAGGTCGTACAGGTTGATGGTAGCGCACACAGAGAACCTAAACACCACCCGTAGAGGCATTGAAGACGGCAAACCACCATCACTGGTGCTGGAGGCTCAGCTTGGCAAGGCTGCCATCAAGCTGCCCATCTCGATCGCCTGCAGGCCGTAGCTCCAGCCCAGGTTGCTCTTGATGCCGGCGCGCTCAAGCGCCTGCTGCATCGTGTCGGTGGTGAGCACACCGAAGATCACGGGCACACCAGTATCGCGGCTCACGGCGGCCACGCCCTTGCTCACCTCGGCCACCACCACATCGAAGTGGGGGGTATCGCCGCGGATCACAGCCCCCAGGGTGATCACCACCTGGTAGCGGCCGCTGGCGGCGAGGCGTTGGGCCACCAGGGGAATCTCAAAGCTGCCGGGCACCCAGGCGGTATCGAGCTGGGTGCTGCTGGCGGACGTGTCGATGCCGTGACGCGACAGGCAATCCAGGCAACCGCTCAGCAGCTTGGCGGTGACCAAATCATTGAATCGGGCCACCACAATCGCCACGCGCAGCGACTGTGCACCAACGAACTGGCCTTCAAAAACGGTCACGCGGGCTGGCCGTGAACTCCGCTCACACTACGAAGAAGCTCATGCCCCAGTTCACCAGCACCAGGGCCACCCAGGCGAGGCCACCCAGCAGGATCAGGCGGTTGGAGCGGCCGCTGGTGTCTTCGCTGGCGTACAGCACGGGCACAGCCACGATCAGGGCGAACGACATCACCACCAGAGCCAGAACGGTGAGGGTGTTGAGGATCGTCATGGAACAGCGGCGGCGCCGGCCGAGCAGTTGAGGGATTCTCCCACGCGGGTTTGTGGTGAACGGCGGCTCAGCAGAGGTTCCTTCACATGTTGTGGTTGGTAAGCCCAAAAACGAGCCGCCTACGATCAGGCACCCGCTCCATTGCTTTGGCCGCACCGTCCCCGCAGCAGCCGGAACTGGCCCTGCAGGGAACGCTGTTCGGCCTGGAGCCTGTCGATCCAACCCCGCAGAAACAGAGCAACACAGCAGCAGCCAGCGACACCAGCTGTGATCCGCTGGATGAAGCCGCCCTGGCCGAAGACGCCAACCGCCGGCCGCGGCAACGCCAGCAACCGCAGCAACCACCGGCAGAAGACGCCACGCCGGAGCCGCCCAGCGCCGACACCCCCGACTCCGACCTGCCCCCCTGGCACCACCACAGCCTGGTGGATCCAGAGCAGCTCACGCCGATGCTGCGTCACTACGTGGAGCTCAAGGCCGCCCACCCCGAACGGGTGCTGCTCTATCGGCTGGGCGATTTTTTCGAGTGCTTCTTTGAAGACGCCATCCAGCTCTCCCGCCTGCTGGAGCTCACCCTCACCGGCAAGGAGGGCGGGAAGGCGATCGGGCGCGTGCCCATGGCCGGGATCCCCCATCACGCCGCCGAGCGCTACTGCGCCGAACTGGTGAGCCGCGGCCTGAGCGTGGCCCTCTGCGATCAGGTGGAAACCACGCCCGCCAAGGGGGCCCTGCTCAAACGCGAAATCACCCGGGTGCTCACGCCGGGCACCGTGCTCGAGGAAGGGCTGCTCAGCGCCCGCCGCAACAACTGGCTCTGCGCCGTGGTGTGTGAGCAGTCGCGCTGGGGGTTGGCGGTGGCGGATGTGAGCACCGGCGAATTCCGCGTGACGGAGCGCGACGGCAGCGATCAACTCCACCAGGAGCTGCTGCAGGTGGACGCCGCCGAAGTGCTTTGGCCGGCTCCGGCCGAGCTGCAGAGCACCGTGCCCGCGTGGTGTCCAGACGCGCTGCGGCTCACGCCCCTGCCCCGCACACCCTTCAGCGCCCAGGAAGCGCGGGTGGCCCTGCTGGAGCGCTTCCGGCTGGGCAGCCTCGATGGCCTCGGCCTCGGCGAGATGCCCCTGGGCCTGCGGGCAGCCGGCGGTTTGCTCCGCTATCTCGACGACACCCAACCCGGCAGCGCCGTGCCCCTGGAGCTGCCCACCACTTGGCAGGCAGGCGATCAGCTGGTGCTCGATGCCGCCACCCGGCGCAACCTGGAACTCACGCGCACCCAACTGAACGGCGGGCTACAGGGCTCCCTGCTCTGGGCCCTGGATCGCACCCACACCGCCATGGGTGGCCGCTGCCTGCGCCGTTGGATCGAAGCGCCGCTGGTGGATCGGGCCGCAATCCTGGCCCGGCAAGACGGGGTGAGCGAGCTGGTGCACAACCGCCGGCTGCGGGTAGCCCTACGCCGGCTCTTGCGCCCCATGGGAGATCTGGAGCGCCTGGCCGGCCGAGCTGGTGCCGGCAGCGCCTCAGCCCGCGACCTGGTGGCCCTGGCCGATGGTCTAGAGCGACTGCCCCAGCTGGCCAGCCAGATCAACGCCGCCCAAGCCGCGAGCCCGCCGCTCTCCGCCCTGGCACGCCCGTGGCCCGAACTCGACGCCCTTGCCGCCGAACTGCGCCACCAGCTGCTCGACACCCCACCCCTGAGCCTCACGGAAGGGGGCCTGATTCACGACGGCGTGGATACCCAGCTCGATGGCCTGCGCAACCAACTCGACGACCAGGAGGCCTGGCTGAATGAGCAGGAGAGCGCCGAGCGCGGCGCGAGCGGCATCAGCACCCTCAAGCTCCAGTACCACCGCACCTTTGGCTACTTCCTCGCGGTGAGCAAAGCCAAGGCGCGCAGCGTGCCCGAGCACTGGATCCGCCGCCAAACGCTCGCCAATGAAGAGCGCTTCGTCACCCCCGAGCTCAAGGCACGGGAGGGGCGCATCCTGCAGCTGCGGGCCCGGGCTGCTCAACGGGAATACGAGCTGTTCTGCGAGCTGCGCAGCCGCGTGGGGGAGCAGGCGGGCCCGATTCGCGCCGCCGCCCGGCTGGTGGCCGAACTCGATGCCATCGCCTCGCTGGCGGAAGTGGCCGCCACCAGCGGCTACTGCAAACCCGAGCTCACCGATCCAGACAGCCCGGAGGGGCGCCTGCTCCAGATCGAAGCGGGCCGCCATCCCGTGGTGGAACAACTTCTGGTGGAAGAACCCTTCACCCCCAACGACATCAGCCTCGGTTCAACGGCTAGCTCACAGGCCACAGGGGGCCCCGACCTGATCGTGCTCACCGGCCCCAACGCCAGCGGCAAGAGCTGCTATCTGCGCCAAACAGGACTGCTGCAGCTGATGGCCCAGATCGGCAGTTGGATTCCAGCCCAGAGCGCGCGGCTGGGAATCACCGATCGGATCTTCACTCGGGTGGGTGCCGGCGACGATCTGGCGGCCGGTCAATCCACCTTCATGGTGGAGATGGCCGAAACCGCCAACATCCTTCACCACGCCACGGATCGCTCTCTCGTGCTGCTCGATGAAATCGGCCGCGGCACGGCCACCTTCGATGGCCTTTCGATCGCGTGGGCCGTAGCGGAATACCTCGCCGATCAGATCAGCGCCCGCAGCGTGTTCGCCACCCATTACCACGAACTCAATGAGCTGGCCGAGCAACTGCCCAACGTGGCCAATGCCCAGGTGCTGGTGGAAGACACGGGCGAAGAGCTGCGCTTCCTGCACCGCGTGGTGAACGGCGGCGCCAACCGCAGCTACGGGATCGAAGCGGCGCGGCTGGCCGGCGTGCCCCCAGCGGTGGTGCTGCGCGCCCGCCAGGTGCTGGGCCGGATTGAGGCCAACAGCCATGTGGTGGTGGGGCCAGCGGCCGCCTGATCAGTAGGCGGCGTACGACTTTTCTTCGACCAGCTCCGAACCGCACTGCTCGTTGATGCGCCGCTTGAGAGCAGCACGCTCATCATTGCGGTGATACACGGCTCGAGCCAAATCCACAAAGCAAGGGCCGAAATCCGCCTGCCGCTCACACGCGCGAATGTCGTCTTCAATGTCCCAGAGCTGCTGACCCAGCTCAGCTAGGGCACCGGAGGGATACCCCAGGTCCTGCTGCACCACCACCGCCATCAGGGCCTGCAGCTCCCGGCTGATGTTCTGCTGCTTGGCTCCGTCAGCAATGCGCTGCTGCTTGATCTCAAGAATGGTGATCTTGTCGATCAGCTCACCCACCGAAGCCGGGATCAACAGGGGCATCAGCTTGCAGGTGCTCCAAGAGCAATCAGTCTGAACAGACGGGGGATTGATCGAGCCAAGCCCGGCGCAGCAGGGCATTCACGGCTGCTCCCACCAACCCCGCTCCGCCGCGGCTGCCCTCCAGGCGGATCTGGGGTAAGGCGCTCTGCGCCAGGTGGCGCTTGCTCTCTGCCACCCCCACAAATCCCACCGGCATGCCGATCACCAACGTCGGTGGCGCCGTTTCCCCCGCTGCCACCTGCTCCAACAACAGCTCAAGAGCGGTTGGCGCACTGCCAATCAGCACCACGGCACCTGGATGGGCCTGCAACGCCTCAGCCATGCCAGCAGCGGCTCGCGTGCTTCGCTCGGGCGCTTGCGGAGGCGCCCAATCCAACACGCTGTGCACGCTGTTACCGAAGGTGCGCCGGGCCATCGGAGCCACGGCAGCGGCGGCCATGGCGGTGTCCGTGAGGATCGCAGCGCCAGCGGCCAACGCCTGAAGGCCGGCCACACAGGCCTCTTCTGAAAAGCGCACGTCTCTGGCGAGGCTGAGGTCGCCGCTGCTGTGGATGAGGCGTAGGAGCACGTCTTGCTCCACAGGCGACCAACGCTCGAGGCTGAACGCGTGAGGTGCCGCGGAATCGGCCAGAGCAGCACGGATCAGCCGGATGCTCTCGCTGAAGATCGGATGGTCGAAGCTGGCCCGCGCCTCCGCCACACCGGAGCCTCCTTGAGAGATCCAGGCAGCTTGATCGTTCGTTGATCAGCTGGATCACCGACTGGCGGCCTTCCTCAAGCCCTGCAGCTCTGGTGTCCACGTTTGTACTGTCTGTACATAAACGGAGCAGGGAGTTACCGATGCAGAACGCCCCTCTGGGTGTCGAAGAAGCGCGGCGCCGCCTGCCGGAGCTGTTGGAGCGTGCTGCAGGCGGCGAGGCCTTTGTGATCCAGCGGCACAAAAAGCCGATGGCGGCGCTGGTGCCCGTGGGTGGCCAGCCCCCCAACGATCCCCTGGAGCGCCAGCGCCAGATCCAAAGCTTGATCAGCCTGCAGGGCAGCGGGCGAGGCTGCTGGAATCCCAACCAGAGCCACCCCGCCAGAACAGCCCTCCTGCAGCGCCTCGATCCCGCCAAGGCCCAGAGCAGCTTCAGCCCGCAACAGCTGGCACAGGGCAGTCGCATCGCCCTGGATGGATCCGCGCTGGTGGCGTTTCTTGCCGATGCAGAGGGCACGGGCAGCTACCTGCAGCCGATCATGCAAGGGATCGCCCAGGGCACCTGGCAGGGGGTGATCAGCAGCGTGAGCCTGGCACGGGTGTTCGAGGGCCCGCTGGCGCAAGGCGATGAAGCCCTGGTGCAGCGTTACGCCACTGCTTTCGCCAACCCACAGCAATGGCGGCAGGTGCCGGCGGATGGTGCGCTCGTGCTTGCCGCAGCGCGGCTGCAGCGCCAGGAACCGCAGCTCGATGAGATCCGCGCCATCGAACTCGCCACCGCCATTGCTGCGGAAGCCGCCGTGCTGGTGACTGATCACCCAGCCCTCGCCCAAACTGAGAGGCATCCGGTGCTCAGCGCCCTGCGCCTCTGACCCGCAGCCAATGCCCATTCATCTGCTCTGGGGCGATGACGAAGCCGCCCGATCCCGAGCGGTGGAAGCGCTGGTGAGCGAACGCACCGATCCCGCCTGGCAGAGCATCAACCTGGCCCGCCTCGACGGCAACGACGCCAGCCAAGCTGCGCAAGCCCTCGAAGAAGCGCGCACTCCACCCTTCGGTGGGGGTAATCGGGTGGTGGTGCTGCAGCGCAGCCCCTTCTGCAACCAGTGTCCGGCGGAGCTGGCGGAGCAACTTGAAGCCTCCCTGGCCCTGATCCCCGACAACTGCCATCTGCTGCTGGTGAGCAGCGGCAAACCCGATGCCCGCCTGCGCACCACCAAAGCGCTGCAGAAGCTGGTGAAAGCCGGCGAAGCCAGGGAGCAAAGCTTTCAGCTGCCGGCGGTGTGGGATGGCGCCGGCCAGATCGAGCTGGTGCAGCGCACCGCAAGGGAGCTGGGGCTGCAGCTGGAACCCGCCGCCGCCGAAGCCCTGAGCGACGCCATCGGCAGCGACAGCGCCCGCCTGGCCAGCGAGCTGGAGAAGCTGGCGCTCTATGTGGGCGCGCAGCCGGGCAGCAAGGGTCCACAACCAGCGATCACCGCGGCGGCGGTGGAGGCCCTGGTGGGCAGCCACGCCACCAATGCCCTGCAGGTGGGCGATGCCCTGCTGGCCGGCAAGCCAGCAGAAGCCGTGGCACTGGTGGATGCGCTGCTGGCAGCCAACGAGCCGGCGCTGCGGATCGTGGCCACCCTCTGCGGGCAGATCCGCGGCTGGCTCTGGGTAAGCCTGCTGGATCAGCAGGGCGAAAACGATGTGAACGCCATCGCCAAGGCCGCCGGGATCGGCAACCCCAAACGCATCTATGTGATGCGCAAACAGATCCGCGGCCGCAAGCCGGCCCGCTTCCTGGCGCTGCTGCGCCAGCTGCTCGAGGTGGAAGCCGCCCTCAAACGGGGCGCCGATCCGGGCGATGCCTTCCGCGACGGCTTCCTTTTGGCTCCTTGAGAGTCGCCGGGCTGCACCCAGCGCAACCCTTCGAAACCCCACATACGACAATCAGCCGTTAACACTGCACGCGCCCTCCCCATGGCCCTGCTGGTCCAGAAGTTCGGCGGCACCTCCGTGGCCGATGTGGAGCGGATCCAGGCCGTGGCCCAGCGCATCGCCACCAGCCGTCAAGCAGGAAACGATCTGGTGATCGTGGTGTCTGCCATGGGGCACACCACCGATGAGCTCACGGGCCTGGCCCGCGCCATCAGCAGCAACCCACCCCAGCGGGAGATGGACATGCTGCTGGCCACCGGGGAGCAGGTGTCGATCGCGCTGCTGGCGATGGCGCTGAACGCTCTGGGGGTGCCAGCGGTGTCGATGACCGGGCCTCAGGTGGGCATCCTCACCGAATCGGCCCACGGCCGCGCCCGCATCCTCGAGGTGCGCACCGATCGGCTGCAGCGCCTGCTGGGCGACGGGAACGTGGTGGTGGTGGCCGGCTTCCAGGGCACCAGCAGCGGCCTGAGCGGCCTGCCCGAGATCACAACCCTCGGCCGCGGCGGCTCCGACACCTCCGCTGTTGCCTTAGCCGCGGCCCTAGGGGCCGATGCCTGCGAGATCTACACCGATGTGCCGGGGGTGCTCACCACCGACCCGCGCAAGGTGGCCGATGCCCAGCTGATGGACACGATCACCTGCAACGAGATGCTGGAACTGGCAAGCCTCGGGGCGGCGGTGCTGCACCCGCGGGCGGTGGAGATCGCCCGCAACTACGGGGTGCCCTTGGTGGTGCGCTCCAGCTGGAGTGATCAGCCCGGCACCCTGCTCACCAGCGACGCCGCCAGCCGCCGCGGCAGCGGTGAGGGCCTGGAGCTGGGCAAGCCGGTGGATGGCGCCGAGCTCGACACCGACCAAGCCGTGCTGGCCTTGGCACACGTGCCCGATCGCCCGGGCGTGGCCGCTCAGCTGTTTGAAGCGCTTTCGGCAGCGGGGCTGAACGTGGATCTGATCGTGCAATCCACCCACGAAGCCGATACCCACTGCAGCGGCGATCACTGCGGCTTCACCAACGACATCGCCTTCACCGTGGCCGAAGCGCAGCTCGATCGGGCTCAGCTGGTGTGCCGCGAGGTGTTGGCGGCGATGGGCCCCGGCGCGGAGAGCGCCACCATCAGCGCCGAAGGCGGCATGGCGAAGCTGAGCATCGCCGGCGCCGGGATCATGGGCCGCCCCGGTGTGGCCGCCCGCCTGTTCGACACCCTGGCGAAGGGGGGCATCAACCTGCGCCTGATCGCCACCAGCGAAGTGAAGGTGAGCTGCCTGGTGGCCGGCCAGCAAGGCAGCAAGGCACTGCAGGCCGCGGCCCAGTGCTTCGAGCTCAACGAGCGGCAGCTGCATCTCAACCCGCCCCCCTCCGGCGCCGGCGAACCGGAAGTGCGGGGTGTGGCCCTCGATCGCGATCAAGCTCAGGTGGCCGTGCGCCGCATCCCCGACAAGCCCGGCACCGCAGCGGCTGTATGCCGCGTGCTCGCCGATGCGGGCATCAGCCTCGATGCGATTGTTCAATCGGAGCGCAGCCATGGCTCCGGCGATCAACAAAGCCGCGATATGGGCTTCTGCCTCAAGCGCGATGAGCTGGAGCGCGCCCGCACGGCCCTGCAACCGCTGCTCAACCAGTGGCCAGGCGCCAGCTTCGAGGAGGGCATGGCCATCGCGCGGGTGAGCGCCGTGGGGGCCGGAATGCCCTGCACCGCAGGAACGGCCGCCCGCATGTTCCGGTCTCTGGCGCAAGCGGGGGTGAACATCGAAATGATCGCCACCAGCGAAATCCGCACCAGCTGCGTGGTGCCGGAAGCCGATGGCGTGAAGGCCTTGCAGGTGGTGCATGCCGCCTTTGGTTTAGGCGGCGCGGTGCAGCACCAAGCTCAGGGAACTGAGGCACCCGTGTGATCTGATGCCGTAATGCCCTGGGCCCGTCCTCGACTTCCACTGCTGATTGCAGCCTTGCTAGACGCTTCTGGTCTGGTAGTTCTCGGGCTGCTCTTCAGTTATGGCATCGGTGATGGCTTTGGAGAGTCAGCATCGCAAGTGAGATCGTTCCTAACCCTTGTGGCAATTTATTGCAGTCTGGGCTGGTTATTCGGATCTTATACACTTCTCAAACTAAGAAGTCCAACCTGGATTCAAGCGCTCGCCCGTTTGAGCACCACCTCAATCGCCAGCGTAATCTTAGCGATCGCCTATGGCTATATTTTTCGTTTACAAATCACCAGCAGCCTCTTTTTCCGCAGCAACCTGATCCCTCAATTTATTGTGCTGGCCTTATGGAGTGGCCTAGTGCGCTGGGTTCTACGCCGTCACTGGCCACAACGGCAACGGGCCCGATGGCACATTGTGGCTCTTGAGCACGAAATCCCGGGTGTTATTAAGGAATGGAGCCTCTGCCAGCCTGAAGGACCGCTGCCAACCATCACGGATGTGAAGAGTTGGCCAACCAAAAACATCACCGATTCAGAGGCCTTAGCGCTCAGTGCCGGTGTGATCAACGATCCAGCCTTGCGAGTGTTTTGCCAGGAGGCTGTCAGCCGCGGCCAGCCTGTTTACTCGGTTGTTGATCTCGCCGAACAAGAGTTCCAGCGCATCCCCTGCCGGTGGATTGAACATCAGTGGCTATTGTTTTCTGGAGGCATCGATGGCCAACGCACAACCCTCCAAAAACAATTCAAGCGCTATGCCGATGTAGTGGTAAGCCTAGCCCTATTGCTGATCACCTCTCCAGTACTCCTGGTTGCTTTCGTGCTCGTGAAACTCCAAGACGGCGGCACATTGATCTACAAGCAAAGACGGACGGGTTTATTCGGTAAAACATTTTATGTGCTTAAAATCCGCAGTATGAGCGTGGAGAGCGGACAAATCACCGCCCAGTGGGCCAAAACAAATGATGCACGCATCACACCTGTGGGGCGATGGCTCAGACGCACGCGCCTCGATGAACTACCTCAATTGATCAATGTTTTACGCGGTGAGATGAGCTTGATTGGTCCCAGACCAGAACAACCAGAACTTGAGCATTGCCTGGAAGAAAATATACCCAATTACAGGCTTCGCCATTGGATGCGTCCAGGCTTGAGCGGATGGGCTCAAGTGAACATGCCTTACACATCAAGCATCTCAGACACCGAGAAAAAGCTAAGTTATGACTTATTCTATATTAAAAATTCCACAATCTGGCTTGACTTGCTAATCCTATTCAAAACAATTAAAATTGTTTTGAAAGGTGCTGGCCGTTAATGCTTTTGCTCCTCTCTTAACTTCACAACTTGGCCGCGATTCCTTTGGGCTCCAGCATCAGCTTGCTGCCGCTCACGCTCTCATCCATCTCGATCGGATAGGCGCCATCGAAGCAAGCGGTGCAGAAGTGGGAGGCATTGGCCTGGGCCGCTTCCACCATGCCTTCTTTGGTGAGGTAGGCGAGGGAATCCACGCCCAAGTGAGCGGCGATCTCCTCGAGGGTGAGGCGGGCGGCGATCAGCTGGTCCTGGGTGTCGGTGTCGATGCCGTAGAAGCAGGGGTGCGTGACGGGCGGTGAGCTGATGCGCATGTGCACCTCGGTGGCACCGGCATCGCGGATCGCCGCCACGAGCTTGCGGCTGGTGGTGCCGCGCACGATCGAGTCGTCGATCACCACCACGCGCTTACCGGCAAGCACGTCCGGCAGGGGGTTGAGCTTCACGCGGATGCCGGCCTCGCGCATCGCCTGGGTGGGCTGAATGAAGGTTCGGCCCACGTAGCGGTTTTTGATCAGGCCATCGCCGAAGGGGATACCGCTGTACTGCGAATAGCCGATCGCGGCGGGGATGCCTGAGTCGGGAACGCCGATCACGATGTCGGCCTCCACCGGAGTTTCGCGGGCGAGCACTTCACCGATGCGAACGCGGTAGCTGTAGAGCGATTCGCCGAAGAAACGGCTGTCGGGCCGGGCGAAATAGATCATCTCGAACACGCACAACTTGGCGGGTTCGGTGATCCAGCGGCTGCGCGTGGGTTCTGGATCACCCAGGCGGAAATGCATGATTTCGCCGGGCTCCACATCGCCATCGAAGCTGGCGCCGATGATGTCGAGTCCGCAGGTTTCGCTGCTCACCACCCACTGGGCCTCACTGGGCTCACCCATATGGCCAAACACCAGCGGACGGATGCCGTGGCCATCGCGCAGGGCGTAGAGGCCCTCGGGTGTGCCGATCACGAGGCTGAAGGCACCCCGGCAGCGGCTGGCGGCCTCGCGGATCGCCGCATCCCAGCCCAGGCCCTGATTCACAGCGTGCTGGATCGCGAAGGCGATCAGCTCGGAATCGGTGGTGGAGGTGAACTCCACTTCCGGGATATCAGCCGCGATGGCTTCCCGCAGCTCACCGGCATTCACGAGGTTGCCGTTGTGGGCAAAGGCAAGCGGGCCGAGGCGCGTGTTGAGCAGCACCGGCTGGGCGTTGCAAGCTTTGCTGCTGCCGGTGGTGGAGTAGCGGTTGTGGCCGATGGCCAGCTGGCCGGGCAGCCGCTCGAGCACGCTCTGATCAAACACCTGGCTCACCAGGCCCATGTCTTTGTGCATCCGCACCTTGGGGCCTGCGCTCGCGCCGGAAGCCCCAGGCTGATCTGCGGCCGAGGCCGCATCAAACACCGCGATCCCGGCCGACTCCTGGCCGCGGTGCTGCAGGGCGTAGAGGCCGAAGTAGGTGAGGTTGGCCACCGGCTGATCGGTGGCCAACACGGCAAACACGCCGCAGGCCTCTTCCGGCTTGTCGGGGCGTTCGGGGTTGAACTCTGAAGCGGGGGAACGCGAGACGGAGTGCACGTCGGTCACCGCAGTTCCCACCTTCTGGTTTGTTTCAGCATTGTGCATCAGCGCTGCCTTCATGCTGTGGGCGGCAGATCCACGCCCATGCGCCGGGGGATTGCCTGCTCGAACTGGGCCTGCAGCTGCGCCACCGGCAGTTGAAGCAGCGGCTGGCCGGCCTGCTGAATCTGCAGCTCAGCCTCCGAGGCCACCACACCCAGGCACTGAGCCGGAATGCCGGCTGCATCCACAGCCTCTTGCCAGGCGGCGGTCTGCGCCGGGGCGACGCTCACCAGGATGCGGGCGCCGCCTTCAGCGAACAGCAGCCGATCCACGCGGGCGACGCTGGCGGGGATCTCCAGATGGGCACCCAAGCCGCTGGCGATACAGGCTTCCGCCGCGGCCACCGCCAGGCCGCCATCGCTCAAGTCATGAGCGGAGCGCACCAGGCCGGCGGCGATCGCCTGGCGCAGGAAGCCCTGCACCGCGCGCTCCAGCGCCAGATCAATCTCGGGCGGGCGCCCCGTGACGGCTCCATGGATCCGCTCCAGGTAGCTGCTGCCAGCCAGGCTCAGGCGCGGATCGGCGGGAGCATCTCCTGCCTCCAACGGCACCCCCAGCAGCCAGATCGCATCGCCGGCGTCCCGCCAGGCCTGGCCGCGCACATGGGCCAGATCGTGCACCAGGCCCACCATGCCCACCACGGGGGTGGGGTGGATCGGCTGCATGCGCCCATCCGGCAGGCGGGTTTCGTTGTAGAGGGAGACGTTGCCGCCGGTGACGGGCGTATCCAGCGCCGAGCAGGCGGCTGAGAGACCGCGGCAGGCCAAGGCCAGCTGCCAGTAGCCGGTGGGGGTTTCAGGGGAAGGGAAATTGAGGTTGTCGGTGACAGCCAGGGGCTCGGCGCCCACGCAGCTGAGGTTGCGGGCGGCTTCGGCCACCGCGGCCATGCCACCGCGCTCGGGATCGAGGGCCACCCAGCGGTTGGGGCAATCCACCACGGCCGCAACACCGCGGCTGGCGCCATCGGTGCTCGCCTGGGGCCGCAGGCGCACCACGGCTGCATCGGCGCCGCCAGGGGGCACCACGGTGTTGGCCTGAACCTGATGGTCGTACTGGCGATACACCCAGCGCTTGGAGGCGATGGTGGGATCGTCGAGCAGCTGCAGCAGCGCCGCGTTCCAGCTGAGGGCGGTGACACCGGCAGGGGTGATGCCGTTGGCGCCAGCGGCCGGAAGCTCGCTCTCGCTCCAGCGCCAGTGGGCCTGGATCTCGGCCGGAGGTTCGCTGATCAGCTCGTGGCGGTTGATTGGGGTGTCGTCCGCCAGGGCACTGGCGGGCACCTCGGCTGCCACTTCGCCGTTCTGAAGCACCCGCACGATGTTGTCTTCCAGCACGCGGCCCACCACGGCCGCCTGCAGGCCCCAGCGGGTGAAGCTCTGCATCAGCGCCTGCTCGCGGCCGGGCTTCACCACAAACAACATCCGCTCCTGGGATTCGCTCAGCAGAAACTCGTAGGGGGTCATGCCGGCCTCACGGGCGGGCACGCGATCGAGATCCAACTCGATGCCCAGGCCCCCCTTGGCGGCCATCTCTGAGCAGCTGCAAGTGAGGCCGGCGGCGCCCATGTCTTGGGCGGCCACCACATCACCGGTTTGGAAGGCCTCGAGGCAGGCCTCGATCAGACCCTTCTCGAGGAAGGGATCACCCACCTGCACGGCGGGGCGATCGTCGAGGGAGGCCTCGGTGAGTTCGGCCGAGGCGAAGCTGGCGCCGCCCATGCCGTCGCGGCCGGTGGTGCTGCCCACGTACACCACGGGATAGCCCACGCCCTCGGCGCCGGAGCAAACGATCTCCTCGGTTTCCATCAGCCCCAGCGCCATGGCATTCACCAGAGGGTTGCCGGAGTAGCTGGGGTCGAAGGCCACTTCGCCGCCCACGGTGGGCACGCCCACGCAGTTGCCGTAGTGGGCGATGCCGGCCACCACGCCCTCCATCAGACCCACGTTGCGCTCGTCCTCCAGCGGGCCGAAGCGCAGGGCATTGAGCAGGGCGATCGGGCGGGCACCCATCGTGAAGATGTCGCGCAGGATGCCGCCCACGCCCGTAGCTGCCCCCTGGAACGGCTCCACGGCCGAGGGGTGGTTATGACTCTCGATCTTGAAAGCGAGGCGCTGGCCCTCGCCCAGATCCACCACACCGGCGTTCTCACCGGGGCCCACCAGGATGCGCGGGCCGGTGGTGGGGAAGCCCTGCAGCAGCGGCCGGGAGTTCCGGTAGCAGCAGTGCTCCGACCACATCACCCCAAACATGCCCAGCTCAGCGCGGTTGGGGGCGCGGCCGAGGCGGCGGCAAATCTCGTCGTAGTCGGCCTGGCTCAGGTTCTCCTTACTAAGCGCGTCGGGAACGGAGTAAGTGGGAGAGGCGTACTCGGAAGCAGCGACCACGAACAGAGGAGCAGATCACCCCAGTCTCGCCTAGCGACTCAACCAAGTTCTCCTATGGCAGTTGCTGGTAGCCCAACCGTCAGCTTTTTGATCTCCGAAATGGTTAAGTCTCCACCAGTGTAAACGGCCTCGAGGCGTTTACCAACGTAAATCCCAATACCATCGAGCCTCCCAAAATAATTACTGTTAATCAACGTCGGAAGGAATCGCAATTGACGCGTAGAGGCACCCACGATGCCAATTTGGTCTTCCGTTCCCAGTTCAGAAACTTCATCAACAGTCAACTGATTACGATTCACCTGCTTAGAGCCATCACGAGTTATCAATATCCGGGAAGAGAATTCATCGTCTTTGCTAACGAACTTATTTGAACCTAGACCACCGATAAGTTCATCCAAACCTCCACCACCAATCAAAATATCATTACCAGATTCGGCATTGATGAGGTCACTACCCAGGCCGCCTGTCAACACATCATCATCAGGAGTGCCGACTAACTTTTGAGGAAGAAAAACATTAGAAGTAGTGACTTCTGTCTCTTGGCCCCATATTTGCTTCAGAGCAGCTAAGTCACTAGACGAAAAAACTGTAGGCCAACGATCGCCAAGAGGGTCTCGATAAGCCATGATTGTTTCCTCTGGAAACGCACTTAGCGATGGCAAATCACTTACGAAAACATCACTATCAAAATCATCAAAAGGATGCTCAAGGCCAAGTGTGTGGCCAAGCTCATGTAGAGCAGCATAGTACAAATAACTCAAATCGCCTTCAAAGGCGGGTGCATTTAAGAATATCTCCCAGAACGATGATTCGACATTTTCATTTGTCAACGCCAAACCCAACAAAACACCATCAGGATCAAGGTCAGGAAGTTCAATTTTCGAGTCTAAATAAAATCTCACATCAGCAAGGTCAGGCTTATTGACAATCCTAAAGTCGATATCAATCTCGGCATCTAACTTTTCGAGTGAGTTCAGTAAAAACTGGTATAGCTGATCATCAATTTCCAAGGCTTGAATCGTTTGAGCACCTATAAATCCACCGCTAACATCGACGGGGCCTCCGAAACGATTTAGATAGATATCGATGACGCTATCTTTAACGACTTTTTGTTGGCTAAAATCCCTGAAATCTGGCTGTATTAGGAGATCAGGAGGAATGGCACGAAGAGAAATTTCGCCAAATGAGTGAGAATCTAAATATTTAGTAGTGTCAAGCCCAGCTACTAAGCATTGATAACACATTCTAGTTTTTTAAAGCAAGATACCACTATAAGGGAGACACCGTTGCTGCTGACGCGTAGCTGGTCCTTGGCTGGAGGCCTCATCTCCCAAGCCTCGACTCGACTTACTTCAAAACCAGGGATCCTCATCACTGTCTTCAGAGTTTGGATCTTGCTGTCCCATGCTCGAGTCCTGACGTTGGTCTGGGATATCTGGCCAAACCCAAGACTCATCCGTGCGAGGCTGGGGTGTTGACGCAAGCGGCTCTTCCTCCAGCCACCCCTCGAGCCGCTCATCGAAGCGATCCCGGAGGCGCTCGGTTTCCTCTTGCAGCTGGTCGCGCCAGCGGCGGCCGCGACGCAGGAATTCCTGGCGGACGCTGGCACGGGCCAGCGGCAGATCATCCAGACCGCTCAGCCCCGTGAACACCTGGCCGGGCTGCTGATCGCTGATACGTTCGGGGCTGAGGCGCCAGCGGCTGCTGCCCGGCAGGCGCGGATCGCTGCGCGACACCAGATAGTGCACGATGCGGCCGGTGCTGAGCTCCACCGCAGCGTCGGCCACGCTGCCGATCACCTCACCCTGGCGATCGAGCAGCGCCGCTTCGATCAAGGTGGGCAGCCGATCCACCGTGGGGAGGTCGGTATCGGCCCCGGGGCCCTTCACCAGGGCTTCCAGCTCACTGAGGCCGCGCAGCTGATCGAGCCGCCAGGCCTGACGGCGATCACCAAAGGCTGAGGGCTTGCTGATCCAACCCAGCAAGCGATGCACCGGCGGATGCATCCAGGCCAGCGCGCCGGCGCCATGGTCGATGCCCTGATCGCAGCGCACGCGGCGGCGCAGCAGATCGCTCAACAGCAGTTGCTCCGGCAGGCTCACTGGCGGATCTGCACCGGCATCACCAGATAGGTGAACGCTGAATCATCCTGGGGTGCCAGCACCACCGGCGTGGTGGGGGCGTTGCAGCGCAGTTCCACCCGCTCAGCGCTCATCGCTTTGAGGCCCTCGAGCACGTAGCGCACGTTGAAGGCAATCTGAATGGCATCGCCGTTCACCTCAGCGGCGATCGCTTCGGAGCCACTACCCACATCCTGAGCATCGGCACTGATGGCCAACTGGCCTGCCGCCGGATCACTGCTGATCTTCACCACGTTGTTGTGCTGATCGGCGAGCACCGCCACACGCTCCAGCGCGCCAAGCAAGCCCTTGCGATCGAGCTTGAGGCTGCGGGCAAAGCTCTCAGGGATGAGCTGGCGGTAGTTGGGGTAGGTGCCATCGAGGCTGCGGCTGGTGAGCACCTGATCGGCCCACTGGAACACCACCTGGCCGCGATCGCAAAACAGGCTCACCGGATCGCTGCCACCGCGGCTGGAGAGCAAGCGCTCGAGCTCCCGCAGCGAACGGGCCGGCACCGTGACATCGAGATCCGCCTCGCCCTCGGCGCTGTTTTGCAACCGCAGCACCGCCAGGCGGTGGCCATCGGTGGCCGCACATTCCAGCCCTTCCGCATCCAGGCCCAGGTGCACCCCGGTGAGCAGCTGCTTGGCTTCATCGCTGCTGCTGGCAAACAGCGTGGCCCGCAGGCCTTTGACCAACACCTCGGGGTCCAGCTTGATCGGGGTGGCGGCTTGAGCGAGCGGCAGCTCAGGGAAGTCTTCCGCGGGCATGCCACGCATCTGGTAGCTGCCGGAGGCGCTGGTGAGCTCCACCTGTTCACCCCCTTCCTCACAGCTGAGGCTGATCGGGCTATCGGAAGGCATGCGGGCCACGATCTCGCCGAACAAGCGCGCCGGCAGGGTGATCGCACCGCTGCTGTGCACCGAGGCGCTGAGGCTGGTTTGGATGCCGAGGCTCAGATCGAAACCGGTGAGGCTGAGCCGCCCTGTGCCGGCATCAGCCGTGAGCAACACGTTGGCCAGCACCGGGTGGGTGGGCCGCCCTGCCACGGCACGGCTCACCAGCTGAAGGCTGGCGTTGAGTTCGGCCTGGGAGCAGACCAGCTTCATGGCAGGGGCTAAGCGGCCCCCACGCTTCCACAACGCGGTGGGAAGTGCAACGGGCCTGGCGAGCGGTTTCCCCGCTTCTCCCCAACCCGGGGTCTAACGGATCAAAAGTTTTTAAAACCAAAACCCAATCCCGTAGCCGTAGGGCGTGGGGAAACTCAGGACAACCCACCAAAGCCACTGCACCAGAGGAGATCTCATTTCCCCAGCCCTGGTGAACGAGCTGGCGAGCCATCACCAACTTTGGTGTTTTCCTCTGTTTCCCGGGATTGCGGAAAACGAACTTGATTGAGCGGCGATCGTTGGGTTGGGTTTTCCAGGGAGCGCTGGGCCTGTTTTCCCCAGGTTGTGGGCAGACGCTTTGCTGGGTGGATCGGGCTTGGTTGGTGCTCAAATGCCCGCAACAGGCACAAAAAAACCGCCGGGGGTACCGGCGGCTCTGTCCGTCTGGAGGCAGGCTCAGAAGCCCATCACGCGCGCCACGGTGGCGGTATCGGGCTCCAGGCCCGTGTGGAACTTGGAATCGTTGTGCTCGATCGCCGTGGTGGGGTCTTTGAGACCGTTGCCCGTGAGCACACACACCACCGTGGCTCCAGCCGGCACCTCCTCGCGGCGCTTGATCAGGCCGGCCACCGAGGCGGCGCTGGCGGGTTCGCAGAACACGCCCTCACCACTGCCCAACAGCTTGTAGGCCTCGATGATCTCGGCGTCGGTGACGGCCATGAAATCGCCGTTGCTCTCCGCCCGGGCCTTGAGGGCCCGCTCTTTGTTCACCGGGTTGCCGATGCGGATGGCCGTGGCGATCGTGTCGGGCTGCTCCACCGTGTGGCCGAGCACGAGCGGCGCCGAACCGGCGGCTTGGAAGCCCATCATCCGCGGCAGGCGACGGCTGTGGCCTGCTGCCTTGTATTCGTTGAAGCCCATCCAGTAGGCGCTGATGTTGCCGGCGTTGCCCACGGGGATGCAGAGCCAGTCGGGCGCTTCACCCAGGGCATCCACCACCTCGAAGGCGGCGGTTTTCTGTCCCTGCAGGCGGTAGGGGTTCACCGAGTTCACCAGGGTGATCGGGTATTGGTTCGCCACTTCCTGCACGATCGCCAGGGCGCGGTCGAAGTTGCCTTTCACCGCCAGTACCTCAGCGCCGTAGAGCAGGGCCTGCGCCAGCTTGCCCTGGGCCACGTAGCCATCGGGGATCAGCACGAAGGCACGCATCCCGCCGCGGCGGGCATAGGCGGCGGCGGCGGCCGAGGTGTTGCCGGTGCTGGCGCAGATCACCGCCTCCGAACCGGCTTCCTTGGCCTTGGAGATGGCCATGGTCATCCCCCGGTCTTTGAAGGAGCCGGTGGGGTTGAGGCCGTCGTATTTGAGAAACACCTTCACGCCCTTGCCGATGCGCTCGGCGATCACCGGGGCTGGAATCAGCGGCGTGGCACCCTCGCGCAGGGTGATCACCGGCGTCTTGTCGCTGACCGGCAGCCACTTGCGGTAGCCCTCGATCAGGCCGGGCCAGTCCTGCATGGCCGGGCGGGTGCGTCCCAGGCGCCGGCGAAGGGAGGACAACAGGGCCACGGGCAGCAGGGACGGTCTGGAGCCGAATCTACGGGGCGGGTTTCTGGGGGGCGCTGCTACCGCCGCTGGCCGCGCTGTTGCCGCGCAGGCCGTCGAGGGGCGATTCCATGAAGAACTGGATCAGCTCACTCACCGATTTCGCTTTCTGCAGCACCGCCAGCAAGGCCGGGATGCTCACTTCCATTTCATCCACCGGGTAGGCCTTGAGGAAGCTGATGGCGCTGAGCTTGCCGCCTGTGGCCACCAAGGCATTGATCACCCCCGCGCGCAGGGCAGGGATGCCCGCCCGCTTGGCATAGAGCGGATAGATGATCTGGGCGATCCGGGCCAGCAGGGCCTCGCCCAGGCGCGTGCTGAGCAGCCGGCTGGTGAGCAGCAAAGGAATCGACAGCTCTGCTTTGAGCAGCTTGCTCACCTCTTCGGGCTTCTGCTTGGCAATCAGAAGCACGTCGGCGATCAGCCCCCGGGCCTGGCCGGTGTCCGCCAGGTACTCGAGATCTGTCACGGCGATCGAGCGCCGGAAGGCCCCGGTCACAAACACCACGTTTTCGGCGGCGATGGCGGCGGGGCTGCTGCCGATCAAGCCCAGGCTCAGCACAGCAGCGGTGAGGCGCTGACGCTTGCTGATGGGCATGGCAGAACGCGCTGGGTTCGCCAGACCCTAGGCCGGCTTCCGCTGCAGATCAGCTCCCACCAACACATCGCGCACCAGGTGCACCACACCCCGCTCCGCCAGGCCGCGGGCCAGGTCGGCGCCCATGCGGCGCAGCTCTGTTTCCTGGAGCAAACGTGGCACCCGCTTGAGCAGCAATTGGGGATCAAAGCCCGGCAGCTGGCGCAGGATCGCCACCAGCCGTTGGATCGGCTCGAGCGAGAGCAATTCGGCGTCGTTGGCGCTCATCGGCAGGGCATCGCGTAGGCCGGGTGGCCGCAGCAGGCGCGGCAGCCGTTGGGTGATGCGCAGGGTGGTTTGCCAGCCCAGGGCATCCATTTGATTCACTGCTGCTTCCACCAGCTGCCCGCGCAGCATCCCGGCGTTAGGGGAGAAAAGGAAATCGAGCACCTGATCCAGTAGGCCCTCGAGATCGAGCTGGCTGCCGCTCGCGGCGCTGCTGATCAGGTTGTCGAGCCGCTGCCAGCGGAAGATCTCGCCGTCGAACAACATTTCTTTGAGGCTGTTCCGCAGCTGCGGGTCGGGGTCTTCCATCAACCGGCGCGCGAAATAGGGATAGGCGGCGCCGAGGATCTTGAAGTCGGGATCCACGCTCAGAGCGATGCCTTCGAGCGTCACCAGCGAGCGGATGATCAGGGCGTAGTAGGGCGGCACCTGGAAGGGGAAGCGGTACATCACGCCGCTGAGGTCGTCGGTGACGGCCTTGAAATCCATGCGGCTCACCCCCATCTCCAGGGCCTGGCCGAACACGCTTTCGAAGGCCGGCACGATCGGTGAGAGGTCCACGTCTTCCGCCAGGAAGCCGAGGCTCACAAAGTCTTTGGAGAGCTTGCCGAAGTTGCGGTTCACCAGGTGCACCACCGCCTGAATCAGACCGGTGCGGCTCTCGCGGCTCACCGTGCTCATCATCCCGAAATCGAGATAGGCCAGGCGGCCATCGGGCAGGGCCAGCAGGTTGCCGGGGTGGGGATCGGCATGGAAGAAGCCGTGCTCGAGCAGCTGTTGCAGCGAGCAGTTCACCCCCACGGTCACCATGTCGTCGGGGTCGATGCCGAGCTGGCGCACCGCCTCGAGGTTGGTGAGCTTCACGCCATCGATCCACTCCATCGTGAGCACGCGCCGGGCGGTGGCGTGGCGGTGGATGCGGGGAACGGCGATGCGGGGGTTGTGGGCGTGCAGTTCGGCGAAACGCTCGGCGTTGGAGGCCTCATTGCAGTAATCCATCTCCTCGAACACCCGCTTGCCCAGCTCATCGATCAGGGCCACCAGATCGGAGCGGATCAGGCCGATGTTGCGGTTGAGCCAGGCGGCGATGTTGCGCACGATGTAGAGATCGAGCGTGATCTGCTCGCGCAGGCCCGGCCGCTGCACCTTCACTGCCACCTTCTCGCCGTTGAGCAGTACGCCGCGATGCACCTGGCCCAGGGAGGCGGCGGAGATCGGTTCGCGTTCCAGCTCGGCGTAGATCGCGTGGATCGGGCCGCCGAGGTCTTCTTCGATGCAGGCCATGGCCAGGGCCGAATCGAAGCCAGGGAGTTGGTCCTGCAGGCCAGCCAGCTCTTCCAGGAGCAGGGGGGGCACGATGTCGGGCCGGGTGGAAAGGGCTTGGCCGGCCTTGATGAAGGCCGGGCCGAGGGAGGCCACCAGATCGGCCGCTTCTTTGGCGCGGGCGCGGGCGTGGTCGGGGTTGGCGAGGCGGCGGGTGAGCCAGTCGATCCCCACGCTCAGCAAATAGAGGCCGATGGGCACCAGCGTTTGCCAGAGGCGCCGGATCAGGCGTTGGGGCGCGCCGGCATAGATGCGGCTGATGGCGGCCGGGTCGTATTCGAGCAGGCCCGACACCTCAATGAAATCGCTGAGGTCGGCGTTGGGAGCGACGGCTGGGCTGCTCGGTTGCTTGCTGTCGTGTGTCCGGGATTCTGTACGGTCTGTACAGATTTCGAGATCTGCTTCCCGGGGTGATGGGTCGAGGGTTGGTGGCTCGGCTGCGGAGGCTTCGATCTCAACCCCGGCTGCCTCGCTGCCCAGCACCGTGCGGCGCATCGCGGCGCTGGCGGCTTCCAAGGGGGTGAGCGAAGGCGTTGGATTCGGCATGCCGCGGGTTGGGGCCCCGGGTGCCCTTTGAGGGTTGTCCCTCTTCTAAACGAAAGACACAGCCGCTACGGTCGGGCCGACTACCCGGCTGCCTGTGCTCACCGGTCTGCGCCTGCAGAACATCGCGCTGATTGAGCAGTTGCAGCTCGAGTTCAGCGGTGGATTCACGGTGCTTACCGGTGAAACCGGTGCCGGTAAATCCATCCTCCTGGATGCTCTCGATGCGCTGCTCGGTGGCAGTGGCCCGCGGTTGTTGCGTCAGGGCAGTGATCGGGGCGTGATCGAGGCCAGCTTCAGCCTCACGCCGCCGCTGCAGAGCTGGTTGGAGCTGCAGGAGCTGGACGCTGAAGAGGGTGAAATCCTGCTCAGCCGCGAATGGCGCTTGAGCGACGATCGCCTCAGCAGTCGCCACCGGCTGAATGGGGTGGCGGTGAACCGCGCTCAGATTCAGGAGTTGCGGCCGCTGCTGCTGGACCTCACCGTGCAAGGCCAAACCCAGCAGCTGGCCCGCCCTGGCCAGCAGCGGCGCTGGCTGGATCGCTACGCCGGCGAGGCGCTGCAGGTGTTGCTCAGCCCGGTGGCGGAGGCCTACCGCCGTTGGCGCTCTGCCGCCCAGCAACTGGAACAGGCCCGCAGCAACTGGGAGCAGCTGCAGCAGGAGCGCGAGCGCCAGGAGCAGTTGCTGGTGGATCTCGAGGCGGCCCAACTCCACGATCCCGCTGAGCGCGAGCAGCTCCAGGCTGAAGAAAACCGTCTCGCCCATGGCGTGCGCCTGCAGGAAGGGGTGATGACGCTCTTGGGTCGCCTGGTGGATGGCGCCGACGATGCCCCTTCGGCTCTTGACCATCTCGCCGCTTGCGAGGGGGAGCTGGCGGTTATGCAGCAGCTGGATCCTTCGATGGCTGAGTTGGCGGGCCGTGCCAATGAAGCCTTGGCGCAGCTCCAGGATCTAGCCCGCGATCTGGATCGTTATGGCGCTTCCCTGGAGAGCGACCCCGACAGCCTCGGCCAGCTGCAGGAGCGCATCGCTCAGCTCAAAGCGTTGGAGCGGCGCCACGGCAAGACCTTGGCTGAATTGATGGATTGGCGCGATCAGTTGCGAGAGCAGCTGGCGCCAGGCGGCGCTGAGGCCAGCCTGGAGGCTCTGGAAGCAGCTGAGTTGGCCGCTCGCACACAGCGCGATCGTTGCAACAGGGAGCTCACTACGGCGCGCCAGGCCGCGGCTGCTCGCCTGCAGGAGCAGCTGATGCAGGCGCTCCGCCCCATGGGTTTGGCCAATGTGCGCTTCAGCGTGGCGATCGAGCCGGCTGCTCCCGGTGAGGAGGGGGCCGATGCGGTGCAGTTCCTCTTTTCCGCCAACCCCGGCCAGCCCTTGGCGCCCCTGGCGGAGGTGGCCTCCGGCGGTGAGATGAGCCGCTTCCTGTTGGCCCTGAAAACCTGCCTGGCTGCGGCGGATCAACACGTCACCCTGCTGTTTGACGAGATCGACACCGGCGTGAGCGGCCGCGTCAGCGGCGCGATGGCCGACCTGCTGCAGCGTCTGGCCCAGCAGCGCCAGGTGTTCTGCGTCACCCACCAACCGCTCGTGGCCGCCGCGGCCGATCACCACTTCCGCGTGGCCAAACAGGTGCGCGATGGCGTCACCCACACCCAGGTGTCCCACCTGCGGGACACTCAGGCACGCCAGGCCGAGCTGGCCGAACTGGCTGGTGGCGATTCCGGCGAAACCCGCAGCTATGCCGCGAGCCTGCTGAAGCGCGCTGGTTAGCGGTCAGGCCAAGGCTGTCTTGGAGCTGGTGTGCTCCAGTCGCTACTGAACAGCCGCCCTAGGCTGACGTTGGCGTTGGACCTGGCCATGACGCTTGCAACCGTGCCTGCCAATGGTCTGGCTCCGCTCCTTCTGCCAGAGCGTCTACGCCTGACAGCTGAGCAATTCGAAGCCGTCTGCCACGCCAACCCCGATGCCGTGCTGGAGCTCGATGCCAGCGGCCAGTTGATTCAGATGACACCCACCGCCGGCGAAACCGGCGTACGCAACGGCACCTTGCTGATCTTGTTAGGCATGGCCCTTCGCGAATCAGGGCTGCCGCTCAAGCTGTTCGACAGCTCCACAGGGTTTCGATTGCCCGACGGCTCGGTGCTGAGCCCGGATGCTTCGTTGCTGCGGCGGGAGCGCTGGGACGCGCTGACGGCCGAGGAGAGGCGCGGCTTTGCACCCCTCTGTCCGGATCTGGTGGTGGAGCTGGCCAGCCCCAGCGATGAAGGTCCTCGCGGCCTCACGGCCCTGCGCCGCAAGATGGCGGCCTATCAGGCCAACGGTGCTCAGCTCGGATGGTTGCTGATCCCTGAGCAGCGCGCTGTGGAGGTGTGGCTGGCCGGGGCTTCACAGCCCGAGCGGATCGCGCCGGCCACAACACTCGATGCCGGCCCTCACTTCACGGGGCTGCAGATCGATCTGGATGAGGTTTGGCAGGGCTAGCCCCAGAGCTGCACCGAGCAGCTGGTCAGCGCCCGTAGACTCCTCCATTCCCGAGCCGCCTGGATGCCCCGCGCCCTCGCCAAGAGCGTGAACGAGAAAGCGGCGTTGCAGGCGCTGAATGGTGGTTCGCTCGAGGATGTGATCCGGGTGCGGGGTGCCCGCCAGCACAATCTCAAGAACGTCGACGTCACCATCCCGCGCAACCAGCTGGTGGTGTTCACCGGGGTGAGCGGCAGCGGCAAGAGCTCCCTGGCGTTCGACACGATCTTTGCCGAGGGTCAGCGCCGCTACGTCGAAAGTCTGTCGGCGTACGCGCGGCAATTCCTCGGGCAGGTGGACAAGCCCGATGTGGATGCGATCGAGGGCCTCTCGCCCGCCATCTCGATCGATCAGAAATCCACGAGCCACAACCCCCGCTCCACTGTCGGCACCGTCACCGAGATTCAGGACTACCTGCGTCTTTTGTTCGGCCGCGCCGGCGAACCCCACTGCCCGGAGTGCGATCGCTCGATCCGGCCCCAGTCGATCGACGAGATGGTCGATCAGATCCTCACCCTGCCCGAGGGCACTCGCTATCAGCTGCTGGCACCGGTGGTGCGCGGCAAGAAGGGCACCCACGTGAAGCTGCTCTCCGGCCTGGTGGCCGAGGGCTTCGCCCGGGTGCGCATCAACGGCGAAGTGCGTGAGCTGGCCGACAACATCGAGCTCGATAAGAACCACGCCCACAACATCGAGGTGGTGGTGGATCGTCTGGTGTCCCGCGAGGGCATCCAGGAACGACTCACCGATTCGCTGCGCACCGCCCTCAAGCGCGGCGATGGCTTGGCCTTGGTGGAGGTGGTGCCCAAGGGGGATGAGGAGTTGCCGGAAGGTGTGGAGCGTGAGCGGCTCTACTCCGAGAACTTCGCCTGCCCCGTGCACGGCGCCGTGATGGAGGAGCTGTCGCCGCGGCTGTTCTCGTTTAACAGTCCCTACGGCGCCTGCGCCGATTGCCACGGCATCGGCCATCTGCGCCAGTTCACGATGGAGCGGGTGATTCCCGATCCGTCGCAGCCGGTGTATGCCGCGGTGGCGCCATGGGCGGAGAAAGACAACGCTTACTACTTCTCCTTGCTCTATTCGGTGGGTGAGGCCTTCGGCTTCGAGATCAAAACCCCCTGGAACGAACTCACCCCTGAGCAGCACGAGGTGTTGCTGCACGGCTCGAAGGAGCCGATCGCGATTCAGGCCGATAGCCGCTACCGCAAATCGCAGACCTACGTGCGGCCCTTCGAGGGGATCCTGCCGATCCTCGAGCGGCAGCTGCGCGATGCCAGCGGCGAATCCATGCGCCAGAAGCTGGAGAAATATCTTGAGCTGGTGCCGTGCGCCAGCTGCCACGGTCTGCGCCTCAAGCCGGAAGCTCTGGCTGTGCGGGTGGGCCCCTACCGGATTCACGAGCTCACCAGCACCAGTGTGGGCGAAAGCCTGCGGCGGATCGAAGAGCTGATGGGGGTGGGCGCCCACGAAGGCGATACGCCGCTGCTCAACCCCCGCCAGATCCAGATCGGCGACTTGGTGCTGCGCGAGATCCGCATGCGCCTCAAGTTTTTGCTGGATGTGGGGCTCGACTACCTGAGCCTCGATCGGCCGGCGATGACCCTCTCAGGCGGTGAAGCCCAACGCATCCGCTTGGCCACCCAGATCGGCGCTGGCCTCACCGGCGTGCTCTACGTGCTCGATGAGCCGAGCATCGGCCTGCACCAGCGCGACAACGACCGCCTGCTCAACACGCTCATCAAGCTTCGCGATCTGGGCAACACCCTGATCGTGGTGGAGCACGACGAAGACACGATCCGCGCCGCCGATTACATCGTGGACATCGGCCCCGGCGCCGGCGTGCATGGCGGCCACATTGTGGCGGAAGGCGATTTCAACGCCCTGATCAGCGCGGAAGACTCCCTCACTGGCGCCTACCTGAGCGGTCGCCGCTCGATCCCCACCCCGGCTGAGCGGCGCGATACCGGTTCCCGCAAGCTCACGCTCGTGGGCTGCGCCCGCAACAACCTTTCTGGCTTCGATGTGGAATTTCCCCTGGGCCGCTTGGTGTGTGTGACCGGGGTGAGCGGCAGCGGCAAGAGCACGATGGTGAACGAGCTGCTGCACCCGGCGCTCGAGCACAAGCTCGGCATGAAGGTGCCCTTCCCCTCCGGCGTGGAAGAACTGAAGGGAATCAAGGCGATCGACAAGGTGATCGTGATCGATCAATCGCCGATCGGCCGCACCCCCCGCTCCAACCCCGCCACCTACACCGGCGCCTTTGATCCCATCCGCCAGGTGTTCGCTGCCACGGTGGAGGCCAAGGCCCGCGGCTATCAGGTGGGCCAGTTCAGCTTCAACGTGAAGGGCGGCCGCTGCGAGGCCTGCAGCGGCCAGGGCGTGAACGTGATCGAGATGAACTTCCTGCCCGATGTCTATGTGCAGTGCGACGTGTGCAAAGGCGCCCGCTACAACCGCGAGACATTGCAGGTGAAATACAAAGGCCACACCATCGCCGATGTGCTGGAGATGACAGTGGAGCAGGCCTGCGAGGTGTTCTCTGCCATCCCCCAGGCAGCGGATCGCCTGCGCACCCTGGTGGATGTTGGCCTCGGCTACGTGAAGCTGGGCCAGCCGGCGCCCACCCTCTCAGGCGGTGAAGCCCAGCGGGTGAAACTCGCCACCGAGCTCTCCAAACGTGCCACCGGTAAAACGCTTTATCTGATCGACGAACCCACCACCGGCCTCAGCTTCTACGACGTGCACAAGCTGATGGATGTGATCCAGCGGCTGGTGGATAAGGGCAATTCCGTGCTGGTGATTGAGCACAACCTCGATGTGATCCGCTGCTCCGACTGGATCATTGACCTCGGACCCGAAGGCGGCGATAAGGGCGGGCAGATCGTGGTCACGGGAACGCCAGAAGAGGTGGCTGCCCATCCCACCAGCCATACGGGGCGCTATCTCAAGCAGGTGCTGGAGCAGCACCCGCCGCAGCCGGTGGCGGCTTAACGGCAGGAGCTCAATTCAGCAACGGCACCAGCTCGGCCATGGCTTCATGGCCGCAGAGCCCCAGGGTTTGACCATTGCCGGTGTCGTCTTCCGCCTGAAGCTCAGAGGCATCCAACCGCAGGCTGCGGCCGTCGCTGAGCACAGCGGCCACCACCGGGCTGCGGTCTTCGCGCAGATCGATTAGCTGATCGCCGCGTTGGCTGAAGCGCATGCCGATTTGGCCGATGTCGCCCCGTTGGCAGCGGCGTAGGCTGTTGGCTGCCAGGCGCTTCAGTTGGCCGGAACGGCTGGCCAGCAGCACGGAGCCTTCTGGGCTGACGCCGGCTGCCCCCACCACAGCCTCCCCCGGGAGAAGGCGCAGCAACACCGGTCCCTGCGCATTCCGCCCCATCACCGGCAGGTTGGCCTCGTTCACCGCCAGCCGCAGCAAACGGCCGGTGGAGCTGGCCACCACCAGTTCTTCGTCGTCGCGGCAGAGCACCACCCGTTGCAGGGTTACGCCGTCTTTGAGTTTGAGCACCGAGGTGGCCCGGCCGGAGAGCTCTTGGACATCCTCGATCGGCAGCCGCTTGAAGCGGCCATCGCTGCTGAGCAGGCCGATGCTTGCGCCGGCGGCGGCCTCGCCCGCAGGCATGGGCAGCAGCTGCACCACCCGTTCGCCGCTCATCCCTTCCGGCAGGAATTTCTCGAGGGTGCCCGGTTGCTGGCCGGCGAACTCCCACCGCAGCAGCGCCACCCGGCCCGCATCCGTGAAGGCGAGCAGCGCCGGCTTCTCGCTGATCGGCAGGATCAAGCGCGCCGGCGAGGGGTTGTCGCCCAGCGGTGCCGGCTCATCCAGGTGCAGGCGACCCAGCAGCTGCGGACCCACCACCTTCACCTGGCCGTCGGCCTGGATCACCAGGCGGCCATCGCTGGGCAGGCCCTCAAAGGCGCGCTGGCGCAGCAGTTCGGTGTTGGGGCGTTGGGCGGCGGTGCGTTGAGCTACTAGTTCGTCGCCGCCTTCCACTAGGCGTGTTCGGCGTGGTGTGGCGAAGCGTTTTTTGAGCGCTTTGAACTCGGCCACCATCGCGTCGAGCAGGGCCGGGCGTTCATCCAGGAGATGCCGCAGGCGGCTGCGCTCCTGGCGCAGATCCTCGGCTTCCTTGCGCAGGCTTTTCTGTTCCAGCCCCGTGAGGCGCCGCAGCGGCATGGCGAGCACCGCATCGGCCTGGCGTTCGTTGAGGTCGAGATGCACCTGCAGGCTCGCCTTGGCGCTGGCGGCATCGGGGGCGGCGGTGATCATTTCGATCACCTTGGGCAGGGCATTGAGGGCGGTGATCAGGCCTTCCACCACCTCGAGGCGATCCTCCGTGCGCTTGAGCGCATGGCGCGTGCGCCGGATCAGGGTGAGTTCGCGGTATTCGAGGAATTCCTGCAGCAGTTGGCGCAGGGTGAGCTGGATCGGTTTGCCGTGCACCAAGGCCAGCAGGATCGCGCCGTAGTTGCTCTGCAACGCGGTGCGGCGTTGCAGTTCGCCCAGCACCGTTTCCGGGTTGGCGTCGCGGCGCAGTTCCACCACCACGCGCATGCCTTCGCGATCGCTCTCGTCGCGGATGTCGGCGATGCCGTTGATCTTGCCGTCGTTCACCTGCTCGGCCAGCTTCTCGATCCAGCCGGCTTTGCTCAGCTGATACGGCAGCTCAGTGATCACCACGGCGCCGCGCTTGTGGCGGCCCTTGCCGGGCTGGATCTCCTCGATGTGGGCCACACCCCGCATCGGGATGCTGCCGCGGCCGGTGAGATAGGTGTCGCGCACACCGCTGCCGGTGAGCACCTCGCCGCCAGTGGGGAAGTCGGGCCCGGGTACCAGCTCCAGCAGCTTCTCGTCGGCCAGATCCGGTTTGCGCACCAGGGCGATCAGCGCATCCACCACCTCGCCCAGGTTGTGGGGCGGGATGTTGGTGGCCATGCCCACGGCGATGCCGGTGCAGCCGTTGAGGATCAGGAACGGCAGCTGCGCCGGCAGCACCGTGGGCTCCTGCTGGGAGCCATCGAAGTTGGGGGCGAAATCAACGGTGTCGTCGCCGATTTCATCGAGCATCGCCTCGTTGGCGATCGGTGCCAGACGCGTTTCCGTGTAACGCATGGCGGCCGGCGGGTCGTCGTCCACCGAGCCGAAGTTGCCGTGGCCGTCCAACAGCGGGTTGCGGCTGGCGAAGGTCTGCACCAGGCGCACCAGGGCGTCGTACACCGCCTGGTCGCCATGGGGGTGGTACTTACCGAGCACGTCGCCCACCACGCGGGCGCATTTGCGATACGGCCGATCGGGGGTGAGCCCCAGCTCGTGCATCGCATAGAGGATGCGGCGCTGCACCGGCTTGAGACCGTCGCGGGCGTCGGGCAAAGCCCGGCCCACGATCACGCTCATCGCGTATTCCAGGTACGAGCGCTGCATCTCCTGGTGCAGCTCGATCGGCTGGATACGCCGGTCATCGGATGGGTCCGGCAGCGGCTGATCGGGGCGCGCCTTGGGCATCCGTGGCTTAGGCCGGGGGGCTGAAAGTGGCGCTCAGCCTACAGATCCTGGGCTGAGTCGGCTTATTCGCCGCCCAGGTCGTCGTTGCCGCCGGCATTGGCCTGGGCCCGCTCCACATCGGCTTTCAGGGCAGGGTCGGTGAACAGCTGTGCTGTGGCGCTGCGCAATTTCGGTCCCCAGAGCTGCTCCTTTTGCCAGCTGTCGAGCACGTAGTTGGGCTCTTCCGCCAGGGCCTTGGCAGCGAGCGCCAGGCTTTCCGTGTTGCCCGGCGTTTTGCTGTTCAGGGCTGCGGCCAGGGCCAGGGTGGGTTCGGCCGCGCGCTTGATCTCCAGCACCCGCCGCCAGCGCTTGATTGCTTCCGCGTCTTTGTTTTGTTCGTAGAGAACCAGGGCCTGGTTGTTGATCGCTTCCCAGAAATCAGCGCGCAGCTTCGAGGCCCGCTCGAAGGCCCCCAGCGCGTCACCGGGTTTGCCCATCAGGATGAAGGCGTTGCCGAGATCGAAGTAGGCACCGGCGTTTTTGCCGTCGAGCTTCAGGCCTTCGCGGATCAGTTCAGCGGCTTCGGAGGGTCGGCTGTCTTTGAGGGCCAGGGAGCCCTGGGCAAACAGGATGCCGGCATTCTTCGGGTCGAGGTCTCGCGCTTTGGCCAGCGACACCGCGGCGGCCTTGTCTTGGTTGCTGCGCAGTTGCGCTTCCGCCAGCAGCACCCAGCCGCGGGGGTCATTTGGGATCAGTTGCACCGTGAGGGCCGCCAGCCGGGCCGCGTCCTCGGCCTGGCCGATGCGCAGCAGCCGCGCCGCCGCCTGGGCGATGCCAAGGCCCGCTCCCTCAAGGTTTTGCTCGCTGGGCAGCACCACGTAGGGCACCAGCGCCTGCGCCGGTGCGGCGCTCAGGGCCGAAAGCATCAACGGTGCCGCCGCCAGAACCTTCAACCAGCGCGCAGCCATCGATGCAGGGCGATCACCGTCGCAGGTTAGGCAGGGGTGGAGGTGCTGGCTGCGCGGATGTTGCGCCGCCACATGGCGGGTTTGATCCGGCGTAAGGCGGAGGCCCGCAGCTTCTCGTCCCACTCGTCATCGCTCCAGCCCAGCGCCTCGTCGGGGCGGAGATCCAGCCACCACGGGCGTGGCTGCAGATCGGGGTCGCTACTGCTGGGTAGGGGCTTCTGATTCCAGGGGCACACGTCCTGGCAGATGTCGCAGCCGGCCACCCAGCCCTCCAGGGATTTGGCGATCGCAGTGGGCAGTTCCGCGTCGCGGTTTTCGATCGTGTGAAAGGCGATGCAGCGGCGGGCATCCACCACAAACGGTTCGCTGATCGCGGTGGTGGGGCAGGCATCGATGCAGGCGCTGCAGGCGCCGCAGGCCGGTACCGCTGGCGGGTCGGCCGGTAGCTCGGCGGTTGTGAGCAGATGACCAATCAGGAGCCAGGAGCCGTGCTCGCGGCTGATCAGGTTGCTGTGTTTGCCGATCCAGCCCAGTCCCGCTTCTTCGGCCCAGGCCTTATCGAGCAGGGGCGAGCTGTCCACACAGGCCCGCCAGTGCACACCGGGTCGCTGGGCTTCCAGCCAGCGCCCGAGGGCCCGGAGCCGGCCATCGATCACCCGGTGGTAGTCGCGACCCCAGCCGTAGCGCGCCACCTTGAGGGAGCCCCTGGCGCGCTCCGCATCGATGTAATAGGGCAGTCCCACGGCCACCACGCTGCGCATTCCCGGCAGCAGCGCCTCCGCCTTCCGGCGGCGCGGGTCGGCCATCCAGGCCATGTCCGCCTGGTGGCCCGCGGCCAGCCAGCGCTCGAGGGCTGCGGTGCGCAGCTGCAGCCGCTCACTGCCGGCCGCTGAGGCGATGCCCACCGCCGCAAAGCCCAGTTGCCTTGCCTGTTGCTTGAGGGTGTCAGCCAGGTCCACCACCCCTACGATTGCGCGATTGCGTCAACACCACTGTGAGTTCAGCAGCGTCCGGCCGTTTCGGCAGCTTGTTCCGTTGGCTGGGCATCACCCTGGTGGTGTTGCTGGCGCTGCAACTGGTGGCCGTGCTGGCGGTGAACGGTTGGGGTGAGGAGAGCTTCCGCCAGCTCCTCTCCACCACCCTGGTCACCCAGTCGCCCATGGCGTTCGTGGGCATGTTGCTGATGCTGATCGGCCAGCGCCTCGATGAGCCCGTGCCCGGCCGCACCCCCCTGCGTTGGTTCGTCGCCGTGGTGAGTGGCCTGTTGGCATTGGCCCTGCTGATCACCATTCCCGTGAGCATCAGCGGCGATCGCGCCGTGAGCGATCAGGCCAACCAGGCCCTCTTGGCCCAGCGCGGTCAGCTGGAGATGGCCAAGGCTCAGCTGGAGAACCCCCAGGTGCTCGAGCAGGTGATCGCCCAGGGCGAGCAGGCTGGCCAGATTCCCGCCACCGCCAGCGACGCCGAGAAGAAGAAGGCCGCCCAGGCCTTCATGAACCGCCAACTGGATCAGGCGGAAGATCAGCTGAAGCAGGCGGAAAACCGCCGCGATCTGGCGGCCAACCAGCGCCGCATCGGCGGCACGGGCACCGCTGTGGTGCTGCTGGTGGCCTTCACCCTGCTGGCGGTGGTGGCCGTTCTGTGAGGGCGGCTGGCTAAGTTGCCAACTGGACTCTTTTCACCGGACGCCCCGGCCTGTCATTGGTGCAATCCAGTCCCAGACCTGAGCAGCCCCTGGGCGATCGCCTCCAGCAGGACCTCAAGAACGACCTGATCGCCGGCCTGCTGGTGGTGATCCCGTTGGCCACCACGATCTGGTTGGCCACCACGGTGACGCGCTTTGTGCTGGCGTTCCTCACCTCGATCCCCAAGCAGCTCAACCCCTTCAACACCCTGGATCCGATCCTCCAGGAGTTGATCAACCTGGGGCTGGGCCTGTTGGTGCCCCTGCTGGGGATCCTGTTGATCGGCCTGATGGCCCGCAACATCGTGGGCCGTTGGTTGCTCGAGTTCGGCGAGGGCACCCTGCAGCGCATCCCTGTGGCGGGCTCGGTCTACAAGACCCTCAAGCAGCTGCTGGAAACCTTCCTGCGGGATAACTCCAGCCGCTTCCGCCGGGTGGTGCTGGTGGAATACCCCCGCGAGGGCCTCTATGCCCTGGGGTTCGTAACGGGTGTGCTCGGCGCCACCCTCTCGGCTGGCTTCGATCAGCCGATGCTCAGCGTGTTCATTCCCACCGCGCCCAACCCCACCACCGGCTGGTATGCCGTGGTGCCGGAGGCTTCGGTGAAGGATCTCGACCTCTCGGTGGAGGATGCCTTCCGCACGATCATCTCGGCCGGCATCGTGAATCCCGACGAACGCGAAACCCCCGCCAGCCGCAGCTTCTCCAGCCTGCTGGCCCAGCTTCGGGCCCCGGCCTACTCCCCTCTTCCTTCCAACAAGGCCTGATGCAGAGCCGCACCGTTGCCCGCGAACTGGCCCTGCTGATGCTCGGCCAGATCAGTGATCGTCAGCCGGCGGCTGACATGCCCCTCGATGCGCTGTTGCAGCAAGCGCAGGCCTCGCTCAGCCAGCACGTGCGTGAGGCCCTCGATCAGGCCGCTAGCGATCTCCAGGCTGCCCAGCAACAGCTGCTCGATAGCGAACTCCAGGATCAGGGCGGCAGTGAGGAACTGCCCAAGGTGCGCCAACACCTGCAGGACGGCCTCGCCCATGCCGAACAGGGCCTCAACCGCCTCTCCGCCAGTCTTGAGCTCCCAAGGCTGCTGATGCTCTCCGATCAGGACGAGATCCGCCGCGGTGCCGTGGAGCGCGCCCGGGCGGTGCTGCGGGGCCGCGAGGATCTCGACCAGCGCCTCGATGCCGTGATGGAAGGCTGGCGCCTCACCCGCCTGCCCCGCATCGACCGCGACATCCTGCGCCTCGCCGCCGTGGACATCGAGCAGTTCAACACCCCCGCCGCTGTGGCCTGCAACGAAGCCGTGGAGCTGGCCAACCGCTACAGCGATGAGCAGGGCCGCCGCATGATCAACGGCGTGCTGCGCCGCTTCACCAGCGCCCCCGCCAAGGGCTGATCCGGAGGCGCCCATGGTTTACGACTGGTTCAATCGCAGCGCGGCCCCCCAGAACCCCGAGGAGCCCCAGCCGGAACAACCCCCGCAGCCGCCGGCCGCCGAAGAGGCACCTGCCGCTGCGGCCCCTGATGTTGTCCAGCCGGAACCAAGCCTGGAGCCTGCCCTGTCGGCTCCTGCCGCGGCCGCGCCCGCCGTTGGAGCTGTCGATCAGGACGCCCTTGATTGGGCCCGTCAGGCCTACGCCCGTCTGAAGGCTCAGCAGGAGGCCCAAAAGCAGGCCGCGGCTGGTTCGCCAGCTGTTTCAGCATCGGCGCCAGCACCGCAGGTGAGCGCCGCCGATGCAGCTGTAACGACCGCCCAGGATTCTGATCAGTCTGTACAGAATCCTGGACAGTCCGTCGAAGTTGCTCAATCGCCTGCCCCTGAGCCGCCCGCGCCTCCGGTTTTCAAGGCTGTGATTGCACCGGAAACTCCTGTTCAGGCGCCTCCTGTTCCGCCAGAGCCCCAACCTTCGGCGGCTCCCGCCGCGGGTCAGTCGTTGTTGGAGCAGGCCGCCGCTCAGCGTGCGCAGCGCCAACAGGAGCTGCTGGAGCGGGCGATTGATGTGCCCACTGAGGCAGCAGCCCCAGCGGCTCCAACGGCAGCGCCCGCCACTGCGCCTGTTGCTGCACCTGCCGATGAGGCTGCCCCGCAGCTAGGAGCCTTCGACGAGGATTTCACCTGGTCGGCCGAAGTGTTGGCCGCTCAGGGCCGCAACCTCGACGACATTTCCCTCGAGGAGATCGATTGGCTTGGCCGCCTGCGCCGCGGCATGGAGAAGACGCGGCGCGGATTCGTCACCCAGCTGCTCGACAACCTCGGCGACGACCCCCTCACCCCCGAGGTGCTGGACGATCTCGAGAGCCTCTTGCTGCGCGCCGATGTGGGTGTGCAGGCCACCGATCAGGTGCTCGAGGCCCTGCGCAAGCGCCTCAACGAAGAGGTGGTGGAGCCGGCGGAGGGCATTCGCTTTCTGAAGGAGCAGCTCAAGGGGTTGCTCGATGCCCCGATTGAGGCCAGTGGTGCCCAGTTGCTGGCGCCTGAGCGCGGCCGCCTCAACGTGTGGTTGATGGTGGGTGTGAACGGGGTGGGCAAAACCACCACCCTCGGCAAGCTCGCCAACCTGGCGGTGCGCAGCGGCTACAGCTGCCTGATCGCCGCCGCCGACACCTTCCGCGCCGCCGCGGTGCAACAGGTGGCGGTGTGGGGTGAGCGCAGTGGCGTCACCGTGGTGTCGAACCCCTCGGCCAATGCCGATCCGGCGGCGGTGGTGTTTGACGCCATCGGCGCGGCCCAGGCCAAGGGCACCGATCTGGTGCTGGTGGACACGGCCGGTCGTCTGCAGACCAAACACAACCTGATGGAGGAGCTCTCCAAGGTGCGTCGCATCGTCGACAAGTTGGCGCCCGATGCCCTGGTGCAGTCGTTGCTGGTGCTTGATGCCAGCCAGGGCCAGAACGGCCTGAAGCAGGCCATGGCCTTTGCCCAGGCTGCTGGCCTCACCGGCGTGGTGATCACCAAGCTCGATGGCAGTTCCCGCGGTGGTGTGGCACTCGCCGTGGCCTCGGAAGCGGGCCTGCCGATTCGCTTCATTGGTGCTGGCGAGGGGATCCGCGATCTGCGCCCCTTCAACAGCTTTGAGTTTGTGGAAGCCTTACTCGCGAAGTAGATACAAACCGGTCAGCCGCTCCTGAAAACGCGGCTATCTTGCGGGCACTTCGCGGCCGCTCGGTGAGCAGCAAGCCGCCCCCACGGCGGTCTGACCCACCGCTTCAGAGCCACGCCGACCGCGCTGCCCTGCCGCGGCCCTCATCGGCGCTGGCATCCGTGCGGCAGCTGCTCGACAGCCTCAGCCGCGAGCAGCGTCGCAACCAGGAGCTGTTGGCTTCGCTGGGTTTTGCCCTGCGCAGCTTCACCAACCTCGGGCGGTTTCTCGAGCTGGTGCCGTTGGTGGCTGCCCGGCTGGTGGAAGCCGAAGGGGCAGTGCTGATTCCCTTCCATCCCGACGGGCGCCTCTGGCGCGAGCAGCTGCATGGAGGTCCGCCAGAGCTGCTGCAGGCCCTGGCCAGCCTGCCTGACGCAACGGTGCTGCAGGCTTCCGGTGAGGAGGCGGTGGCCCAACTGCTCGATCGCCTGGTGCGGCGTCAGCTCACCGATCGGCCCCTGTTTGCCACCTCGGTGGTGGCTCGCAGTCGTTGCCGCGGCCGGCTTTATGTGTATGGCCCCCGCAGCGGCCTGAGCTGGAGTGAGAGCTACCGCCGCCATGCCCAGTTGGTGGCCGACCTCACTGGCGTGGCGATCGAGAGTGAGCAGTTGCTGCAGGAAGCGCGCCGGCATGAGCGCGTCGATCGGCAGCTCTCCACCGGCGCTGAGATCCAGGCCCAGCTGCTGCCAGATCACTGCCCCGTGATTGAGGGGGTGGAGCTCGCGGCCCGCTGCCGGCCCGCGTTCCAGGTGGGCGGCGACTACTACGACTTCATCCCCACCAGGCCCCAACTCCTCGGCCGCCGCCGCGAGCAGGGGCGCTGGGCGTTGGTGGTGGGCGATGTGATGGGTAAGGGGGTGCCCGCCGGCCTCTTGATGACCCTGCTGCGCGGCATGCTCCGCGCCGAGGTGCTCAGCGGCCATCCTCCCGATCGGATCCTGCACGACCTCAACCAGCTGGCCCAGGAAGACCTCGCCCAGTCGCACCGGTTCGTGACCCTCTTCTATTCCGACTACGACCCGCGCACCCGTCTGCTCCGTTTCGCCAATGCGGCCCACAACCCACCGCTGATCTGGCGGCGGATGCGCCATGCCGTGGATCGGCTGGATGCCCCCGGCCTGTTGATTGGCCTGCAGCCCGAGGCCGAGTACGGCTGCGAGCAGATCGTGCTGGATCCCGGCGATGTGCTGCTTTGCTACACCGACGGTGTCACCGAGGCCAGTGGTCTTAACGGTGAACGTTTCGATGAGGAGCGCCTGATCGCTGCGCTGCAGGCCGCCTGCCGTTCTGGAGTAGGGGCCCAAGGCATTCTCGATCAGGTGTTCGCCCGCCTCGATCGCTTTGTGGGGCCCGATCGCCAGCTCGATGACGACGCCTCGATGGTGGTGCTGAAGGTGCGCGAGGAGGTGATGCTCCCCTCGCTGCCCCACTGAGCTGCGAAATCGCCTGCCTGCCAAGCTGAACCTCAACTGATCGAGCCGGGCCCCGATGGCCGTTGAGTCGTCTTCCTCCACCTGGAGCCAGCGTTTTGAGGAGGGGCTGCATCCGGCGATCGAGCGCTTCAATGCCTCGATCGGCTTTGACATCACCCTGCTGCAGCAGGACCTCGATGGTTCGATCGCCCACGCCCGCATGCTCGCCAGCACCGGCGTGATCACGGCTGAGGAAGCCGAGCAGCTGGTGCTGGGTCTCGAGCAGGTGCGCAGTGAAGCCGCCGCCGGCCAGTTCAACCCCGGCCTCGACGACGAAGACGTGCACTTCGCAGTGGAACGCCGCCTGATCGCGATCCTCGGCCCCCTGGGTAAAAAGCTGCACACCGGCCGCTCCCGCAACGACCAGGTGGGCACGGATCTGCGCCTGTGGCTCCGCGGCCAGATCGATGCCATTGACGGCGCTCTGGTGCGCTTTGAGCGGGCGCTGCTGGATCAGGCCGAAGCCCACGCTGAGGTGATGATCCCGGGCTACACCCACCTGCAGCGGGCCCAGCCGATTTGCCTGGCCCACCATCTGCTGGCTTATGTGGAGATGGCTGAGCGCGACCGGGCTCGGCTGCGGGACCTGCGCAAGCGGGTGAACATCTGCCCGCTTGGGGCTGCCGCTCTGGCGGGCACGCCAGTGCCGATCGATCGACGCCACACCGCTGCGGCCCTCGGCTTCGACGACGTGTACGCCAACAGCCTCGATGCGGTGAGCGATCGCGACTTTGCGGTGGAGTTCAGCGCCGCCGCCAGCCTGGTGATGGTGCACCTGAGCCGGCTGAGCGAGGAGGTGATCCTCTGGGCCAGCGAGGAGTTCGGCTTTGTGAAACTCACCGACCGCTGCGCCACCGGCAGCAGCCTGATGCCCCAGAAGAAAAACCCCGATGTGCCCGAACTGGTGCGTGGCAAGTGCGGCCGGGTGTTCGGCCACCTGCAGGGGCTGCTGGTGATGATCAAGGGCTTGCCCCTTGCCTACAACAAGGATTTCCAGGAAGACAAAGAAGCGCTGTTCGATGCCGTGGCCACCACCCTGGCCTGCCTGGAGGCGATGGCGATCCTGTTTGAGGAGGGGCTGCAGTTCCGGCCCGATCGGCTCGAGGCGGCCGTGGGCTCCGACTTCTCCAATGCCACGGATGTGGCCGACTACCTGGTGGCCAAAGGTGTGCCCTTCCGTGAGGCGTATCAGCTGGTGGGGGGCTTGGTGAAGGGCTGCCTGCAGGAGGGGATCCTGCTGCGGGAGCTGCCCCTGGAGCGTTGGCAGCAGCTGCACCCGGCTTTTGAGGCCGACATCTACGACGCCATTCATCCGCGCCAGGTGGTGGCGGCCCGCCGCAGTGAGGGGGGCACGGCCTTTGATCAGGTGCGCCTGCAATTGCAGCGTTCTCGCGCCCGGCTCGAGGCAGACGGCTGAAATGCCGCTGGCGGATCTAGTGTTCAGGCGCTGAAGTTTCGCCTAATCGGCCCCATCGGCCTGTGAGCATTTTTGTTGGCAACCTCCCCTTCCGCGCGGAACAGGAGGACGTGGCCGAGCTGTTCGCCCCCTTCGGTGAAGTGACCAACTGTTTCCTGCCCCTGGAGCGGGACACAGGCCGCAAGCGCGGTTTTGCCTTTGTGGAGCTGGCCGATGAGGACAGCGAATCCCGTGCAATCGACGCCCTCCAGGGCGCCGAATTGATGGGTCGCCCCCTGCGCATCAACAAGGCCGAACCCCGTGGAAGCGGCGGTGGTGGCGGCGGCGGCCCTCGGCGCGGTGGCTACGGCGGCGGCGACCGTGGCGGCTATGGCGGTGGCGGTGGTTACGGCGGCGGGGGCCGCAGTGATTACGGCGATCGTTCCGGTGGTTATGGCGGTGGCGAGCGCTCCTCCGGTGCCCGCGGCTGGGAAGATCGCAGCTATGGCGGCGCCCCCGATCGTGGCGGTGATTCCTTTGGCGCAGGCCGCACCCGGCGCCGGCGCAGCAGCGGTGGCGACGACTGACGGCTGTCGCGAGACGCTGTGTTTGACGGGCTCGCCCTAGAGCCCGCGCTCTTCCAGCTGCGTTGCAGCGCGCTCCAGCACCTCGGGGCCTGCATCGCGGGCTCCGGCGGCTTGGCCCAGATCGCGGCGCCAGTGCCGTGCGCCACTCACCCCTTCCACCACCTGCACCAGATGGCGGGCGATCGCCCAGAGCCGACCGCCGCTGCTGCACCACGCCTCGGCGTAGGGGATCAGGCCTCGCACCACGGCTGAGGCGCTGGCGATCGGTTGGCTGTCATCGCTGAACAGGTCGCGGTCCACCGTGGCCCAGCGCAGCGGGTGGTCGTAGGCGGCGCGGCCCACCATCACGCCATCCACCTGTTGCAGCTGTTCTGTGCAGCTGCCCAGATCCAGCAGGCCGCCGTTGAGCTCGATCGTCAGTTGGGGGCGATCCTGTTTGAGCTGATGCACCAGCTCGTAGCGCAGCGGCGGAATCGTGCGGTTCTGCTTGGGATCGAGCCCCTCCAGCCAGGCCTTGCGGGCGTGCACGCTGAAGCGTTGGGCGCCGGCTGCGGCCACGGTGTCCACAAAGGCCAGCAGTTCCTCGTAGGAATCGCGCTCATCGATGCCGATGCGGTGCTTCACCGTCACGGGTAGCGGCGCGGCCGCCGCCATCGCAGCGATGCAGCGGGCCACGTGGTTGGGCTCGGCCATCAGGCAGGCCCCGAAACGCCCCTTTTGCACCTTTTCGCTGGGGCAGCCCACGTTGAGATTGATCTCGTCGTAGCCGCGATCGGATGCGATGCGCGCCGCTTCCGCCAGCAGCTCCGGGTCGTCGCCGCCCACCTGCAGCGCGATCGGGTGTTCGATCGGATCGAAATCAATCAGGCGCTCGCGCCGCTCGCTGTAGTGCAGCGCCTGGGCCACCACCATCTCGGTGTAGAGCAGGCTGCGCCGGGTGATCTGCCGCATCAGCACCCGGAAGTGCCGATCGGTGTAGTCCATCATCGGGGCCACACTGAAGCGATAGGCCCCGTTCAGCAGCGAATCGGGCATTGCCCCATGGTCGCCTTTCACGACAATGCCTCCCTCCTCTGAGCACTGGTCGCTGGTGGTGGCCGGTGGTGGGCCAGCCGGGTTTATGGCGGCCATCGCCGCGGCGGAGGCGGGGCTCAAGCGGGTTCTAGTGCTCGAGAGCACGCCCGAGCCGCTGGGCAAGGTGCTGATCAGCGGCGGCGGCCGCTGCAACGTGACCCATGCCTGCTGGGATCCGCGCGAGCTGGTGGGCTCCTACCCCCGCGGTGGCAAGGCGCTGCGCGGCCCCTTCAGCCGGTTCGCCGCCGGTGATGCGGTGGCCTGGTTCGATGAGCACGGCCTTGAGCTGGTGGAGGAGCCCGATGGCCGCATGTTTCCCCGCGCCAACCGCTCCACGGCGGTGATTCAGTGCCTGCGCCGCGCGGCGGCCGCGGCCGGGGTTGAGTTGCGCACCCACTGCGCGCTGCAGGGGGCGCAGGTGCGGCCGGAGGGGGGATTCGCGTTGCAGCTGCGCGGGGGAGCTGCTGGGTCTGAGGCTCTGCGCGGCACGCTCACCGCCGAACGCTTGCTGCTGGCCACGGGCAGCCATCCCAGTGGTCGCCGCCTGGCGCAGAGCCTGGGCCATGGGCTGGTGGCACCGGTGCCATCGCTGTTCACCCTGGCCTTCAAGCCCAATCCGCTGGTGGCCTTGGCGGGGGTGGTGATGGATCCGGTGGACCTGGAGCTTGAGCTGGATCTCGATCAGGGCGCTGGCCCACCGCCGCCGGGTATGCCTCATCGCTTCCGGCAGCAGGGGCCGCTGTTGATCACCCACTGGGGTCTGAGCGGCCCGGCTGCCCTCAAGCTCACAGCTTTTGCGGCCAGGGCTCTGCACCACTGCGGTTATCGGGGCAGCTTGCGGGTGGATTGGAGCGGTGGCCGCACCCAGCCCCAGCTGGAGCAGCTATTTGCCGATTGCCGCTGTGATCACGCCCGCCGCCAGCTCAGTAACGCCCGCCCCTGGCCCGCCCTCAGCCGCCGCCTTTGGCAGCACCTGCTCGATCAGCAGGGGGTGGAGCCCGAGCGCCGCTGGGCGGATCTGGGCAAGCGTCAGCAGCAAGGTCTGATTGAGAGCTTGCGGCGCAGCACGTACGCCGTGACGAGCCGCGGCCCCTTTGGCGAGGAGTTCGTCACCGCAGGCGGCGTGCCGATTGGGGAGGTAAACCTGGCCACCATGGAGAGCCGCTGCACCCCCGGGCTCTACCTGGCCGGCGAGCTGTTGGATGTGGATGGCATCACCGGTGGCTTCAACTTCCAGCACTGCTGGAGCTCCGGCTGGCTGGCCGGGCAGGCGATCGCTGAGGCGGCAGCGCAGCGTGCAGCAGCAATAAACTAGTTATCGAACCAGCTTGCTGATCCGTGCAGCCCTCCATCGGCGCGTTTGAGGCCAAGGCCCAGCTCTCGCGGTTGCTGCGGGCTGTGGAGCAGGGCGAGCACTTCACCATCACGGTGCGCGGTAAGCCCGTGGCCGATCTGGTGCCCCATCGCGCGGCATCCAGTCAGGGCTTGGCCGCGGCGATTGAGGCGCTGCAGGCCTTTCCCCGCATTCGTGGCGTCGGTGATGCCGATTTGGCCGGCTTCATCGAGGAGGGTCGCCGTTGACCCTGGTGATCGATGCCTCCATGGCTCTGGCCTGGGTGTTTGAGCGGGAGAAGGCCTCTGATGCGGCACGGGCGAATCGGCTGCTTGCCGCCTGTGGTGATCAGTCTTGGTGGGTGCCTGGTCTTTGGCACCTGGAAGTGGTTAATGCCCTGCTGGTGGCTGAACGCCGCCATGTGATCGAGTCGAGCGCCAGCGATCTGTTTCTCATCCGCTTGAGCGGTTTGCCGATCTGCACGGATGGCGATCTCGGGCCGGAGCAACAACCTCGGTTGATCGCCTTGGCCCGTGCCCATGGCCTCTCCAGTTACGACGCCACCTACCTCGATCTGGCCCAGCGCCTTGGGGCCACGTTGGCCAGTTTCGATCGCAAGCTCAACCAGGCCGCAGCAGACTTTGGTGTTCCGCTCTTCGACTGAGCGACGCGCCCTTACTTGATCTGATCGAAGATCGAGAACATTGGCAGGTACATCGCCAGCAGGATCGAGCCCACGATCCCGCCCACGATCACGATCATCGCCGGCTCCAGCATCGAGGTGAGTGCCTTCACGGCGGCCTCCACTTCGTCTTCGTAGAAGTCGGCCACCTTGGAGAGCATCGTGTCCATCTGGCCGGTTTCTTCGCCGATGGCGAGCATGCTCAGGGCCAGCTCGGGGAACACCTGTTTGCGCCCCAAGGCCACGCTCAAGGGGATGCCTTCCTGCACGTCTTGCCGAGAGGCCACGATCGCGTCGGCGATCACGGCGTTGCCCGCCGTTTCCTGCACGATCTCCAGCGACAGCAGGATCGGTACCCCCGCCCGGGTGAGGGAGCTGAAGGTACGGCAAAACTTGGCCGTGGCGGTTTTCTGAATCAGGTCGCCGAACAGGGGCAGCTGCAGCAGCAGGCCATCCACGCGGCGGCGGCCATCGGCGGTGGCGTAGTAGCGGCTGAACAGCCAGGCCGCCACCGTGAGCACCAGCACCAGCAACAGCGAAAACGAAGAGCGCAGCAGCTTGCTCAGATCCACCATCAGCTGGGTGAACAGCGGCAGTTCGGCCCCCAGGTCTTCGAAGATGCCGGCGAAGGTGGGGATCAGGAAGATCGTCATCCCCAGGAACACCAGCACGGCGATCACCAGCACCGCCACCGGGTAGCCCATCGCCCCCTTGATCTGGTTCTGGAGCTTGGCGTTGCCCTCCAACAACTTCGCCAGGCGCCGCAGGCTCTCATCGAGCACCCCGCCCGCCTCGCCCGCTTCCACCATGGCGATGGTGAGCTTGTCGAACACCTTCGGCCAGCGCCGCAGCGCCGCCCCGAGGCTGCCCCCTTGATTCACGTCGGTGCTTACCGCCGTGAGCGCCCGCTTGAACAGCGGCATCCGCTGCTGCCGCGCCATCAGATCGAGGCTGCGCACGATCGGCACCCCCGCATCCACCAGGGCCGCCAGCTTGTTGGCGAACAGGGCCTTCTCGCGGATGCCGGGCCGGGCCTCCAGCAGGCCGGAAAGATCCAGGCCAAACACGGTGGTGGCCGGGGTGCTGGAGACGGCGGGGGTTCCATGCCCTGCGGTGCCCCGAGGGGCCGCGGCTGTGGCTGCACCGCCGCGACCGCGACTGGAAGTGCCCTCCACCAGCTCCAGGGCGCTGGGCACGATCCCGCGCCGGCGCAGATCACGGCGGGCGCTGGCGGCATCGGCGGCCGTGAGGCGCAGCTGGCGGGTCTGACCGGCGCGGGTGGTGTAGGTGGCGCTGAAGCTGGGCATGGGGTCGGCTCCGCTCAGCCGCTCTGGCCCTCGAGCAGCCGGCCCAGCTCCTCCGGTTTGCTGGCTTTCGCCATGGCCTCTTCGCGGCCCACGGCCCCATGCACCACGAGGTTGGCCAGGGCCCGCTCTAGGGTCTGCATGCCCTGTTGGCCGCCGGTCTGGATCTGGGAATAGAGCTGGGCGGTTTTGCCCTCGCGGATCAGGTTGGCGATGGCGGGGGTGTTGATCAGGATCTCCTGGGCCATCACCCGCCCGAACTGCCCGGGTTTGGGATTGAGCCGCTTGCAGAGGGTCTGGGAGAACACCCCCACCAGCGAGCTGCTCAGCTGCACCCGGATCTGGGTCTGCTGCTCGGCGGGGAACACATCCACCATTCGATCCACCGTTTGGGCGGCTGAGCTGGTGTGCAGGGTGCCGAACACCAGGTGCCCTGTTTCGGCGGCCGTGATCGCCAGCTGGATCGTTTCCAGATCGCGCATCTCCCCCACAAGGATCACGTCGGGGTCTTCGCGCAGGGCGGCGCGCAACGCGGCGGCGAAGCTGCGGGTGTCTTCCCCCAGCTGGCGCTGGTGGATCACGCTCTGCTCGTTGCGGTAGGTGAATTCGATCGGGTCCTCGATCGTGAGGATGTGCTCGGCGCGGCTGCGGTTGATGTGATCCAGCAGCGCCGCCAGGGTGGTGGTTTTGCCTGATCCCGTGGGCCCCGTCACCAGGATCAGGCCCCGGGGCCGGCGGCTGGTTTCCTCCACCACCGGCGGCAGCTCGAGGCTCTCCAGGCTGGGAATCGTGCTGCCCAGAGCCCGCAGGCAGGCGGCGTAGCTGCCCCGCTGGCGGTACACGTTCACCCGGAAGCGCGACACGCCCCGCAGGCCATAGGCGCAGTCGAGCTCCCAGGTTTGCTCCAGCTGTTTGCGCTGGGCGTTGTTGATCATCGAGAAGATCAGGCGGTTGCACTGGTCTTCGCTGAGCTTCTCCTCGCGCATCGGCCGCAGCGCCCCACTGAAGCGGCCGTAGGGGGGCTGGCCGGCGGCTAGGTGCAGATCGCTGCCGCCGCTTTCCACGAGCTCCTCCATCAGCTGCTCGATCTGGAGCTCCATGCCGGGCGGGATCAGTGCTCTTGTCAGTGTGGGTACTCCGGATCACGGCGGCAACGGCGCGGCCCTGCCGTGGGCCTGGGGTTAGGCGATGGCCCGTGGCGTGAGGCAGTAGGGGCACTCGAGCCACTCATCGCGCATGCCCGCGCCGCAACCGCTGCAGGTGATCGTGTGCAGGGCCTTGGCCCGCCGCTCCGATTCCAGGCTGGAATCCGTGAGGATCATTCGCTCGATCTCCTCAAGGGTGGTGTGGCCCTGGCGCACCAGATCGAGGCCGTAGCCGAGCAGGGTTTTCATACCGGCCTCGATGGCCAGCTTGCGGATCCGATCAGTGCTGGCTTGCTGGGCGATGGCGGTGGCCAGGGTTTCGTTGATGCGCAACACCTCGTACACACCCACCCGCCCCCGGTAGCCCAGGCCTTGGCAGGTGGGACACACCGCGTCGCCATCGCCCTGGTGGCGGCGGGCCTTGAAGAAGGTGATCGCCTGTTCATTGCTGGCGAACAGGCCGAAGCGCCCCAGCTCTTGCTCACTCGGGTGATAGGGCTGGCGGCAATCGGGGCACACCCGCCGCACCAGTCGCTGCGACACGATCCCCATCAGCGAGGCGCTCACCATGAACGGCTCCACCCCCATCTCCGCGAGGCGGGCGATGGCGCTGGGGGCGTCGTTGCAGTGGAGTGTGGTGAGCACGAGGTGGCCGGTGAGGGCGGCCTCAATGGCGGTTTTTGCGGTTTCCTGGTCGCGGGTTTCCCCCACCAGAAGCACGTCGGGGTCTTGGCGCATGAAGGCCCGCAGGGCCAGGGCGAAGTCGTAGCCCTTCTCCCGGTTCACCTGGGTCTGGGAGATGCCCTTGAGGGTGTACTCGATCGGGTCTTCCACCGTGGAGATGTTCACGCCCGGGTCGTTGCGCTCCGCCAGCAGCGAATAGAGCGTGGTGCTTTTGCCCGATCCTGTGGGCCCTGTCACCAACAGCATCCCGAAGGGTTTGCCGCCCATTTCGCGCACGCTGGCTAGGGCAACCGGGTCGGTGATCAGCTTGTCGAGCCCCAGGTGGGTGGCGCCGCTGTCGAGCAGACGCATGCACACCTTCTCGCCGTAGCGGGTGGGCAGGGTGCTGACGCGTAGGTCGAACAACTTGCCCTGGTAGCGGCGGCGGATGCGGCCGTCCTGGGGCAGGCGGCGTTCGGCGATGTCCAGGTCCGCCATGATTTTGAGGCGGGAGGTCACCGCAGGGGTGAGGTTCTTCGGCAGCTTGTCGAGCTGCTCGAGCACGCCGTCCTGGCGCAGGCGGATCACCAATCCATCGTCCTGAGGTTCCAGGTGGATGTCGCTGGCGCTGCGCTGCAGGGCCTGCACCAGGATCCGGTCCACCAGGCTCACCACCGGTGAGGCGTTGGAGGCCGACAGGCTGGCCTCCATATCCAGATCGTCGAAGGGGTCGCTGGGGCCGTCCTCCAGGGTCCCTTCCAGGGCCAGATCGTCCACCAGTGATGGCCCCGGGGCCGGACCTGTCTGTGCGGCCGGGGCACGTGCTGCGGTTGGCTTCGGCGGCGGCGCGGGTGCGCTGCTGGCGGCATCGAGGGCGCTCGCCAGCTCATCCGGCAGGGCCAGCCGCAGGCTGATCGGGATGGCGGCGGCTGCCGCCAGCTGCTCCAGGCTGAGGCGTTGTTCCGGTCCCCAATGGCTCGGGATGGCGATCACCATCTGCCCGTTCTGACGGGCCACCGGTAGGCAGCCCAGCTCGCGACAGCGCTCCCGCGAAAACACTTGGGCCCACTCCCAACGCTCGTCGCTAGCGGCGTTGAGCTCCTGGCGGCTCAGCACCGCTTCCCCCAGCAGCAGTTCCACCTCCAGGCGCTGTTGGGCGGGGCTGCTGGCGGCCGGCACCGGCCGGGTGGGGGTGACGGTCATCAGCGGCTTGGCACAGGAGGTGCGGGCTTCCGCCGCTTGTGGGGGGGAGCCCCTTCACACCAACATGTCTAGATCAGATCTCCGGTTCGGTCAGCATGAGCGGCGAAGCGACCCCCTTCCCCCAGGAATCCGCCGACACCCTCAACACCTCTGGTGAAGCCCCTGCAGAGGTGGCGGCAGAGCAGGCTCCTGCCCCTGAAGCAGCGGCTGAGGCTCCTTCAGCCAGCGCTGATCCTGAGCAGCGGGTACGTGAGCTGGAGGCGGAGCTCGAAGCGCTGAAGGCCGAACACGAAACGATGCGCAGCCAATACATGCGCATCGCCGCCGACTTCGACAACTTCCGCAAGCGCCAGAGCCGCGACCAGGACGACCTGCGCGTGCAGATCGCCTGCAGCACCTTGAGCGAAATCCTGCCGGTGGTGGACAACTTCGAGCGGGCCCGCCAGCAGCTCGAACCCCAGGCCGAGGAAGCGCAAACCATCCACCGCAGCTACCAGGGCCTCTACAAGCAGCTGGTGGATGTGTTCAAGCAGCTGGGCGTCTCGCCGATGCGGGTGGAGGGTGAACCCTTCGATCCCAACCTGCATGAGGCGGTGCTGCGTGAACCCAGCGAGGAGCACGTGGAAGACGTGGTGATCGCCGAGCTGCAGCGCGGCTACCACCTCAACGGCCGGGTGCTGCGTCACGCCCTGGTGAAGGTGTCGATGGGCCCTGGCCCCAGCGGCTCTGAGCCTGCCCCGGCTGACAGTGCGCCCGCCGAGCACGAGGCCTGATCGATGGCCGATTACTACGACCTGTTGGGGGTCGCCCGCGATTCCGACGCCGACACCCTCAAGCGGGCTTACCGGCGTCTGGCGCGTCAGTACCACCCGGATATCAATAAAGAACCCGGCGCTGAAGACAAGTTCAAGGAGATCGGCCGCGCCTACGAGGTGCTGAGCGATCCCCAGACCCGCGCGCGCTACGACCAGTTCGGTGAGGCGGGTTTGGGCGGCGGCGCCGGCATGCCCGACATGGGCGATATGGGCGGCTTCGCCGACCTGTTTGAAACCTTCTTCAGCGGCTTCGGTGGAGGCATGGGCGGCCCCGGCGCTGGGGGTGCCCGCCGCCGCGGTCCGCGTCAGGGCGATGACCTGCGCTTCGACCTCACCGTGAGCTTCAGCGAAGCGGTGTTTGGCAAGGAAAAGGAGATCCAGATCCGCCACCTGGAAACCTGCAACAGCTGCAGCGGCTCCGGTGCCAAGAGCGGCAGCGGTCCCACCAGCTGCGGCACCTGCGGCGGCGCCGGCCAGGTGCGCCGCGCCACCCGCACCCCCTTCGGCAGCTTCACCCAGGTGGCTCCCTGTCCCACCTGCGAGGGCAGCGGTCAGGTGATCGCCGATCCCTGCAACGCCTGTGGCGGCCAGGGCGTGCAACAGGTGCGCAAGAAGCTGCGCATCAACATCCCTGCCGGTGTTGATAGCGGCACCCGCCTGCGGGTGGCCAATGAAGGCAACGCCGGCCAGCGCGGTGGTCCGCCGGGGGATCTGTATGTGTTCCTCACGGTGCAATCGCATCCGCAGCTGCGGCGTGATGGCATCAACATCCACTCCGAGGTGGTGGTGAACTACCTCCAGGCGATCCTCGGCGACATGATCGAAGTGGAAACCGTGGATGGCCCCGAGCAGCTGGAGATCCCTGCCGGCACTCAGCCGGGGGCGGTGCTCACCCTCACCGGCAAAGGGGTGCCGAAGCTGGGCAATCCGGTGGCCCGCGGCAATCACCTGATCGCGATCAAGGTGCAGCTGCCCACCAAGCTCAACCGCGAGGAGAAGGAGCTGCTGGAGCAGCTCGCGGGCCACCACACCGCCAAGGGCCACAAGCACCCGCACAAGAGCGGTTTGTTCGGCGGCCTCTTCGGCTGAACCATCTGTGAGCGCCGCCAGCCCCGATCCAACAGCCGCGCCGGATCCAGCCGTTCAGCTCGATCTGCGCGGTACCCCCTGCCCGCTCAACTTCATCCGCAGCAAGCTGGCGCTGGAGAAACTCGAGCTGGGTGCCTGGTTGCAGGTGGAGCTCGATGCGGGCGAGCCCGAGCAGATGGTGGCCTCGGGGCTGCGGGAGGCGGGCCAGCATGTCCAGGTGGAATCCCTAGAGAGCGGCGCGGTGCGCCTGTTGATTCAGCGCCTTGGCTGAAGCGGCGCGGGTGATGGCTCTCGAGGCCAACTTCTGTCGCGTGCAGCTTGATCAACCCGGCCCTGGCGGCATCGAGCATCTGCTTTGCGTGCGCCGCACCCGCCTGGGCAAGACAGGCCAGCAGATCTGCGTGGGTGATCGTGTGCAGATCGATGGCATCGACTGGCCGGAAGGCCGCGGTGCCGTGGCGGCGCTCGAGCCCCGCAGCAGCTTGCTCGAGCGGCCGGCGGTGGCCAATTGCAGCCGGGTGGTGGTGGCGGTGGCCCTGGAGCAACCTCAGCTTGATCCCCTGCAGCTCACCCGTTTTCTGCTCACGGCCGAGCGCACGGGCGTGGCGGTGGAGCTGGTGCTCACCAAAGCCGATTTGCTCACAGCCGTGCAGCAGCAGGCCTGGCGCGAGCGGTTGGGCGGTTGGGGTTATGAGCCGCTGTTGGTGTCAGCGCAGCAGGGTGCGGGCATTGTTGAGCTGCGTGAGCGGCTCAGTGCACCTGGGATTGCTGTGCTGTGCGGTCCCTCAGGCGTGGGTAAGAGCAGCCTGCTGAATGCCCTGGTGCCGGAGCTTGCGCTGCGGGTGAGTGCCGTGTCGGGCCGGCTGCAGCGCGGCCGCCACACCACGCGCCACGTGGAGCTGTTCCGCCTGGCGGATGCCGCCTTGCTGGCTGATACACCTGGCTTCAACCGCCCCGACCTACCCCAGGAGCCGGCGGAGCTGGGCCCCCTGTTCCCCGAGATCCGCCAGCGCCTGGCGGATGGGGTTTGCCGGTTCAAGAATTGCCTGCACCAGGGTGATCCCGGTTGTGCCGTCGGCAACGACTGGGACCGCCATCCGCTGTATCTGAGCTGCCTGGAGGCGGTTCAGGCGCAGGCCGCCCGTGACCGCAACCGCAGCGCCGACACGGCTGGGTTTAAACAACGCGGCAGCCGCCGGGAGCCCTTGCTCGACCAGCGGCTGCGCCAGGTATCGCGCCGGCGGCAGCGCCAGAGCGAAGCCGACGAGGACGGGTGAGCCTCAGCCCAAGCCGGGCAGGTTGAGGTTGAGCCCGCCGGTGAGTTCTTCCATCCGCTGCTTCATCGTGCCGGTGGAGAGCTCGTAGGCCGCCTTGAGGGCATCGAGGGTGGCAGCTTCCGCGGCTGGGGCACCTTCGGCCAGCAGGGAGGGATCGAGGCGCACCTTCAGGGGTTGCTGGTTGCCGGAGAGCCACACGCTGGCGCGGCCGCAGCTGCTGGTGCCCTCCAGTTCCATGGCGTCAAGCTCCTCCTGGAGCTTGGCGGCGTCCTGCTGGATTTGCTGGGCCTTTTTGAAGGCCTCGGTGAGCTGGCCGAAGTTGGGGAGTCCGAAACCGGCCATCGCGGCGGCTGTGCAGTTGGGCGCAGGTTACGCGGTGCTGCGGGCGCTCCTAGGCCGCCAGGGCGACGCCCTCGAAGGGGCCCAGCCGCTTCACTTCGGTGTGGAGGCTGATGCCGTGGGCGGCCTGGATGCGCTGCTGTACGGCGGTGATCAGGTGATCGATTTCGGTGGCGGTGGCGGCGCCCGTGTTCACGATGAAGTTGGCGTGAATCGGCGACACCTGGGCACCTCCGATGCTCAGGCCCTTGAGCCCCAGGGCTTCGATCAGCTGGCCGGCCTTGTGAGGTTCGGGATTGCGGAACACGCTGCCGCAGCTGGGTTGCTGGTAGGGCTGGGTGCTGGTGCGGCTGTGCAGGTTGGCGCTGGTGCGGCGGCTGATCTCGGCGGGTTCGTGGCCGGCCTGCAGCCGGAAGCGGGCCGAGAGCACCACCAGCGGTTCGGCTTGCAGGCGGCTGTGGCGGTAGGCGAAGTCGAGCGCGCTGGCGGGTAGCGCGAAGGGGTGATCGGGCCGGTGGGGCTCGATCACGGTCACGCTCTCCAGCACCTCTGCTGTGCAGCCGCCTTGGGCACCAGCGTTCATCACGGCGGCACCGCCCACGGTGCCGGGGATGCCCACCGCCCACTCCAGGCCCGAGAGCCCGGCCCGGGCTGCCCGGCGCGCCAGGCTGGGGATCGGCTCGCCAGCCTGGGCTTCGATCAGGCCTGTGCTGGCTTCGATCACGGCTCCCTGCAGGTGCCGGTTGCAGAGGGTGAGGCCCTCGAGGCCGGCATCGCTCACCAGCAGGTTGGAGCCGGCGCCGATCACACGCGCCTCAAGCCCTTCGGCCTGGGCCCAGGCGAGCAACGCCTGGAGCTGGGCGCTGTTGTCGGGTTCGGCGAACCACTGGGCGGACCCTCCAACACGCCAGGTGGTGTAATCCGCCAGCCCCACAGAGCGGCGCAGGCCGAGTGGGGTCGGGGCCGTCATGCCGCTAGGGGAAACATGGCGAGGGGGTCTTCGCGATTCTGCAGGCGCCCCCAGAGCCCGTTCACATCGCCGGCGCCCATGGCCAGCACCAGATCGCCCGGCAAGCTGCGCTGGGCCACGGCATCAGCGAGCTCCTCAAGGCTGTCGGCCACCGTCACGGTTAGCTCCGGCCGCAGCCGCTGAATGGCGGCAGCGAGGGCATGGCTCGAGATGCCGGCGATCGGAGCTTCGCCCGCCGCATAGAGGGGAGCGAGCAGCACCTCATCGGCCTGGCCGAGGGCGTCGGCGAAGGGCTCGAGGAATTCGGCGGTGCGGCTGTAGCGATGGGGTTGGAACACGGCCAGCACCCGTTGGGGCACCTCCGGCAGGGGGCTGCGTCCGCTGCTCACCATCAACTGGGCCGTGGCGAGGGTGGCGCCCACCTCGCTGGGGTGATGGGCGTAGTCGTCGACCACTTGCCGCTCGGCCCAGGTGCCGCGGTAGTCGAAGCGGCGGCCGGGGGCTTGCAGGCTCTCCACGGCCTGGCGCAGTTCCGCAAACGACACGCCGTGCATCCGGCAGGCCGCCATGGCCGCTGTGGCATTGCTGAGGTTGTGCAGCCCAGGCAGCGGCAGGGTGAAGCGACCCACGCAGTGCCCCTGTTCGTAGAACTCGGCCAGGGTGCTGTCGCCGCTGAGCTCCACGGGGATGGCGGCGTAATCCACGCCCTCCGCATTGGTGGTGGACCACCAATGGCTGGCGTTGAACTGCTGGCTGAGGATCGGGCAGTCGCGATTGGCCAGCAGCTGCTCGCAGCCGCGGCCGAAGCGCTGCAGCGTGGCGATCAGGGCCCCCAGATCGGCGTAGTGATCGGTGTGATCCAGCTCGAGGTTGGTGATCACCCCCAGCCAGGCCTGGAATTTCACCAGGGTGCCGTCGGATTCATCGGCTTCGGCCACCAGCAGCGCGCCCTTGCCGTTGCGGCCGTTGCTGCCAAAGGCGGGCACCACACCGCCAATCACCGCGGTGGGGTCGTGGTCGGTGGCGTGCAGCAGGCTGGCGATCAGCGTGCTGGTGGTGGTTTTGCCGTGGCTGCCGGCCACAGCCACGGAGCTCTGGGCCGCGATCATGGCCGCGAGCACATCAGACCTGTGCGCGATCTCGAGCCCGGCCCGCCGCGCTTCCTGCAGTTCGGGATTGGTGGCGGGGACCGCCGAGCTCACTACCACCAGCGGTTGGGTGGAGGTGCCGCTGCGGATGGCGGCGATGGTGGTGGCGCTCTGTTCGCGGAACACGCGCACGCCGCGGCTGCGTAGGTCCTGCAGCACGGCGTTGTCGCGGGGGTCGGAGCCGCTCACCGCATAGCCCCGATCCGCCAGGATTCCTGCAATGGCCGACATGCCGATGCCGCCCACTCCAATGAAATGGAGGGGTTGACGGCGATCGAGCTGTTGGGCCAAGGGCGTCTCCAAGCCTGGGGTGACGGTAAGCCGGGAGGAAGTTCCCCTTGTCTGCCCGGATCGGTGTGTTTGAGAGGGATTTGAGAGGTTGGATCGCGGCGCTGAGAGCCATGTCCCCAGATGGGGACATCAATAGATCTCTGTATGATCGGCGGCCAAATCCCCCTTGCTAGCGGGCTTCCCCGCTCGATGCCATGACCATCAAGGTTGCGATCAATGGATTCGGCCGTATCGGTCGCAACTTCATGCGTTGCTGGCTCAGCCGTGGTGAGAACACCGGCATCGAGCTGGTGGGCATCAATGGTTCCGGTGACACCAACACCAACGCCCACCTGCTGAAGTACGACTCGATGCTGGGCCCTCTGCGCAACGCAGAGGTGACCACCACCGAAGACACGATCGTCGTGAACGGCAAGACGATCAAAACCTTCTACGACCGCAACCCCGCCAACCTCCCCTGGAAGGAGTGGGGCGTGGATCTGGTGATCGAGTCCACCGGCGTGTTCAACGATGACGTGGGCGCCAGCAAGCACTTCGAGGCCGGTGCCAAGAAAGTGATCCTCACCGCTCCTGGCAAGGGCGCCAAGGTGGGCACCTTCGTGGTGGGCGTGAACGCCGACCAATACCGCCACGAGGATTGGGACATCCTCTCCAACGCCAGCTGCACCACCAACTGCATGGCGCCGATCGTGAAAACGATCGACCAGGCCTTCGGCATCGTGAAAGGCACGATGACCACTACCCACAGCTACACGGGTGACCAGCGCATCCTCGATGCCGCTCACCGCGACCTGCGCCGCGCCCGCGCCGCCGCAGTGAACATCGTGCCCACCAGCACCGGCGCCGCCAAGGCTGTGGCTCTGGTGTACCCCGAGGTGAAGGGCAAGCTGAGCGGTATCGCTCTGCGCGTGCCCACCCCCAACGTGTCGGTGTGCGACATGGTGTTCGAGACCGGCCGCGACACCACCGCTGAGGAAGTGAATGCCGTGCTCAAGGCCGCGTCCGAGAACGGCATGAAGGGGATCATCAAGTACTGCGATCTGCCCCTGGTGTCGAGCGATCACGCCGGTACCGATGAGAGCACCATCGTTGACGCCGATCTCACCCTGGTGATGGGCGGCAACATGGTGAAGATCGTTTGCTGGTACGACAACGAGTGGGGCTACAGCCAGCGCGTGGTCGACCTCGCCGAGATCGTGGCCAAGAACTGGAAGTGAGTTCGGTTGCAGCCCCGGGCTAATCGGCCTGGGCTCATCCGCTTCAGCCGCCCCTTCAAGGGCGGCTTTTTCGTGCTTGGCTTGGGTGTGGGTTGGTAGCCACCCTGGTTGGCAACTCAGCGGAAATGCGTAAACCCTTGTTCCGCTGCCGCAAGCGCTTCGCCGCTCTCTTGCCAGCGCACCAGGCCGGGCTCTGCCTCTACAAGGCTGCCGATGCGGCTGGTGCCAGGTAAGGCCGCCAGCAGCGCCTCGGCCCAGCTGGGCGGCAGCGCCAGCACCAGCTCGAAATCTTCACCGCCCCCCAGGCACCAGTGCTCGCCGGCCGTGAGCTGAGCCAGTTCGGGCTCGATCGGCAGCTGGCTGCGCCCCAGCACAGCCCCGCAGCCACTGGTAGCGGCAATCGCCTTCACGGCGGCCGCCAGGCCATCGCTGCTGTCGGTGCCGCCCACGCGCCAGGGCCGGCCCGTTGGGCGGCTGCGGTGCAGGGCCTGCACCACATCCAGGCGCGGTTGGGGGCGGCGGTGGGCCTGGATCGCCCGTTGCTGCAGCTCTGGGCTCACCTGGGCGGCCTCCGGCTCATCCAGCAGCAGGGCCAGCCCCAGGCGGCTGAGGCCATGGGGGCCGCTGCTGATCAGCCAGTCGCCCGGGCGCCCGTCGCCCCGGCGGATCGCTGTGCCGTTGGCCACACGCCCCAGGGCTGTGATCGAGAGCAGCCGCTGGCTGCCGCTGCTGCAATCGCCGCCGAGCAGCTGGCCGCCGTAGCGCGTGAGCGCTGCCCTGAAGCCGTCGTAGACGCCCTCCACCCAGCTCCAGGGGGTCTCTCCTGGAGCCACCAGGGCCACCGTGATCCCCGCCACGCTGGTGCAGCCCATGGCGGCGAGATCGGAGAGGTTGGCGGCGGCAGCTCGCCAGCCCAGGTCTTGGGGTCCGATGGTGGCGTCGCTGAAGTGCACGCCCTCCACGAGCACATCGGTGTTCACCACCAGCTGGCGGCCGTCCTGCTCGTTCAGCAGGGCGGCGTCGTCATCAAATTGACCGGGCGGCGCATAGGCGGAGAGGCGCCGCAGCAGCTCCCACTCGCCCAGGTCGCGCAGGTGCACGGGATCAGGCGTGGGGCTTGAGATTGGCGGCCCCTTCAATCACCTTGGCGTTCACGATGCCGTCGTCGATGCCGAGCTCTTCAAGCACCTCGAAGCCATCCACCACGTAGCCAAAGGCGCTGTAGCGCCCATCCACCAGGTTGAGGCCGGCGGGGGTGAGCTCCGCTTCGTAGAGGAAGAAGAAGAACTGCGACGATCCGTCGTCGAGGGCGTGGTCGGAATGGGCCCAGCCCAGGGTGCCGAGGGTGGCGAAGGGCAGCACCGGTTGGGCGGTGAATTGGCCCAGATCCTCAAAGGTGGCGTTGTAGAAGGGCTCGGCTTCGCCAGGCACTTTGATCTCCAGCGGCACCGTGCGCTCGGCTTTGGTCTTCGGGTCGATGTAGCCGGTTTCCGGGCCCTTGGGATCGCCGGTTTGCAGCACGTAGAAGTCTTCGGCGCGGGTGAAAGGCAGGCCGTCATAGAAGCCCTTCTGCACCAGGTCCACGAAGGCGCCGGCGGTGAGCGGCGCGTTGTACCCGTCCACGATGGCCGTAAGGGTGCCCTGGGTGGTTTCGATCTCCACGGTGGCGCGGCCCAGGAGGCGGGGCAGGTCGGCGAACTCAGCGGGAATCTCGAAGGGGAAGTCGCCGACCAGCAGCGCTTCGAGCTGGCCGATCGTGCTCAGGGCCGAACGGCGAGCAGCCAGGAAGCTGTCGCGGTCGGTGGCCTCGGCGGCCGTGGCCACGGCCTGCAGCTGGGTATCGAGCTGATCAAGCAGGGCCGTGCCCTGGGCCTGATCGCTGCCGTTGAGGCTGTTGAGGATGGCCTGGCGGTTGCTGCTGAGCTGGGTCTGGCTGCGGCGCACGTTGCTGGTGAGCGCGCTCCAGCGTTTGGCCCGCAGGTCGTCGCTGGTGCTCTCCAGGCGGTGTTGCAGCTCCTGCAGATCCGGGGCATCGATCGGCAGGGCGTTGCGCAGGATCGCGGTGGGGTCCTTCACGGCATTGCCGGGGGGCAAAGCGGCGTTGGCCGGGGCGGCGCCGATGGGGCCCCACAGGCCCAGCAGCACCACCAAGGCCAGGAGCCAGCGCTTGAGATCCATGCTGCAGCCTCGTTTCTGCCCGGACTCTGGCACAGCCGTACAATCCGGCCTGACCCGTTCTGCCGGAATGATCTCAAGCAACGACTTTCGTACCGGCACAACGATTGAGCTCGATGGCCAGGTCTGGCGCGTTGTTGAATTCCTGCACGTGAAGCCTGGCAAGGGCTCTGCGTTCGTGCGCACCAAGCTCAAGGCGGTGCAGAGCGGCAACGTGGTGGAGAAAACCTTCCGCGCCGGCGAAACCGTGCCCCAGGCGCAGCTGGAGAAGGCTGTGCTCCAGCACACCTACATGGAAGGCGAGGACTACGTCTTCATGGATATGGCCACCTACGAGGAAACTCGCCTGACCGCCAAGCAGATCGGCGATCAGCGCAAGTACCTCAAGGAAGGCATGGAGGTGAACGTTGTGTATTGGAATGGCAAGCCGCTTGAGGTGGAGCTGCCCAACTCCGTGGTGCTCGAAATTACCGAAACCGACCCCGGCGTGAAGGGCGACACCGCCACCGGCGGCACCAAGCCCGCGATTGTGGAGACCGGCGCTCAGGTGATGGTGCCGCTGTTCCTGTCGATCGGCGAAAAGATCAAGATCGATACCCGCACCGATAGCTACCTCGGCCGCGAGAACTGATCGCCATGCAACTCGATCACAACCAACTGCGGGATCTGATCGCTCTGCTGGGCGAGAGCGACATCCAGGAGCTCAAGCTCGAAGGCGACGACTTCCGCCTGGAGCTGCGCCGCAACCTGCCCACGAGCCAGCCCCAAGTGATGATGCAGGCAGCACCGGCTTCCCTGCCGGCTCCGGTGGCAGCTGCCCCTGCCACGCCGTCGGCTGCACCGCCGGCTGCTCCTGCGGTCCGCGGCGACCTGGTGGAGATCACTGCTCCGATGGTGGCCACCTTCTACCGCGCACCTTCCCCTGGCGATCCGGCCTTCGTCGAGCTGGGTGCGCGCATCAACGTCGGTCAGACCGTCTGCATCCTCGAGGCGATGAAGCTCATGAACGAGCTGGAGTCGGAGGTGAGCGGCGAGGTGGTGGAAATCCTCGTGGAAAACGGCACACCTGTGGAGTTTGGGCAGGTGCTGATGCGCGTGAAGCCGGGCTAACCGAGCTCGAGCGCTGTCTCCAGGGCCGCCCGCATGCTGGCGGCCCTGGCAACCCCTTGGCCGGCGATGTCGAATCCTGTGCCGTGATCGGGGGAGGTTCGCAGAAACGGAAGCCCCAGGCTGGTGTTCACCGCCTGATCGAAGGCCAGCAGCTTCACGGGGATCAAGCCTTGGTCGTGATAAAGCGCCAGGTATCCATCGGCTGCCGTTGCTGGTTCGCCGCGCCAGGCCAAGCCCGCCTCAAGCCAGCAGGTGTCGGGTGGTAGTGGGCCGATCAGCTCGGCCTGCGGGTGTTGTTGCTGCCATTGCTCGAGGGCAGGAATCAGCCAGTCGCATTCCTCACGGCCCAGTTGGCCTGCTTCACCGGCGTGGGGATTGAGGCCAGCCACCACCAGCCGGGGTTGCGGCGCAAAGCGTTGGCAGAAGGCGAGCAACACATCCAGCTTGTGGTGAATGCATGCGGCGCTGAGCTGCTGCGGCACCGTCGCCAGGGGAATGTGGGTGGTGGCCAGCAGGGTGTTCAGCCGCCAACCGCTCTGGGGTGAGCGGGCGGTGAACAGCATTGAGGCCGCTGCCCCGCCGCAGAGCTCGGCCAGCCGTTCGGTCTGGCCTGGATACGTGTGGCCAGCGGCGTGCCAGGCGTGTTTGGCGATCGGTGCTGTCACCAAGGTGGTGCAGCGGCCGCTGTGCACCTGCTCCACCGCTGCGGTGAGCCATTGAAAGCTCGCGGCGCCGCTGGCCGCACCGGCTTGGCCCGGGGCCAGCGGGTGCTCCAGGGGCCGATCGAGCACCTCAAACGCAGCCGGATCGGCCAGGGGTGCGGTGCTGCAGGCCTGCAGCTGCTGATAGGTGCCCTCGAGCCAGCGGCGGCAACCCACCAGCAGCGGTGTGGGCTGATCGCTGGGCCAGTGCGCCAAGGCTTTGAGCGTGACTTCCGCGCCGATCCCGGCGGGATCACCCAAGGAAACCGCCAGGCGAGCCCGCTTAGCGTGCGTGGGGCTGGCTGAGTGGAGCATGCTGCGCTGGTTGATGTTGCTGCTGATCGCCTTCGGCCTGGTGAAAGGGGTGGAGAGCGGCTGGGTGGAGCTGCACTGGAACCGGTTGCTGCACGATGTGGGCGTGCCGTTCGTGCCGGATCCCGATCGTCCAGTTGAAGCCAGCCCCTCAACCTGATTCCATCACGACCGTGCTGCGTGCCTGTTCCTCCCGCAGGCTGGCGGCGAAGCCTTCTCGGTAGCTCGGGTAGCGCAGGCGATACCCAAGCTCGCTGCAGAGCAGGCGGTTGCTGACGCGCCGGTTATCGGCCCAGAAGCTCAAGGCCATCGGGCTCATCTCTGGGGCGATCGCCTCAAAGTGCCGCAGCTCTGGCAGCTTGCAGCCCAGCAGGTGGGCGGCGTAGCCCAGGGTTTCGCTGGAGGGGCAGGGGGCGTCGTCGCTCACATTGATCACCGAAGGCCGGCGCCCCTCCGGTTGATCGGCGGCATGCAGCAGGGCGCCCACGATGTCGTCGACATGGATGCGGCAGAACACCTGGCCCGGCTTGTGCACCAGCCGCGCTTGTCCGTTGCGCAGTTGCTCGAACGGACAACGCCCGGGCCCGTAGATCGCCGGTAGGCGGAAACTCTGCACCGGCAGGCCACTGCCGAGCCAGCGCTGCTCGCATTGCAGCCTGGCTTGGCTGCGGGGCAGCGTGGGCTGGGTGGGACTGTGTTCATCCACCCAGGCGCCCTGGCTGTCGCCATACACCCCCGTGGTGGAGAGATAGCCCAGCCAGCGCAGCGGTTGATGGCGCAGGGGTGTCAGCAGGTGCTCCAGGGCGGCATCGCTGCCGATGGCATCCGGTGGAAGGGTGATCAGCACGTGGCTGAGCTGCTCCGGTAGGGCCGGAATCGCTGCGGCGCCACTGTCGAAGTGCAGCCAGTGCAGCGTCTGTGCGGCTGGCTCCGCTTCGGCAACGGGTCGAGCTTGGCGGCGTGTGAGCCACACCTGCGCGCCGCGGGCCGCGGCGGCGCGGGCGAAGCGTTCGCCGCTGTAACCACCGCCCACCACCAGCACCCTGGCCCCCGGGTTGACAGCTCGGGGGGTCATGAGTACACCTGTATCACTGCTTGGGTTCGGCGATGACCGCTTCCTGTTTCTCTACTCCCCTGCCTGTGGCCCATGGCCTGCGTATGCGTCGGCCCCGCGTGCGTGCCCGGGGGCTGCTGTGGCCCGCCGTGGTGGCCATGGTGCTGGGTGCAGCGCTGCTGGCGCCCGAGCAGCCCCGCGCCCAGGCCGAGATCTGCGAGCGCCATAACGGTGCCGCTGCTTGTCGGATCTGGTGAGGCCTGGCGGGCTCAGGCGGCTTGCAGTCTTAGGCCGCCTGCGGGTTGAGGGGTGCTCTGGCGTGGGCTGGCCCACTGCAGCAGCCGCATCGCCAGCCGAAGGTCGCCATCGGTCCAGGCGCGAATCGCCATGGCGCGGCGCGGGTCATAGAACCGCTGGCGGCGATACCACTCGAAGGCGTCGGCGTCGCTCTTGCGCCCATTGCAGGCGAGGCAGGCCGGCACGCAGTTTTCGGTGGTGCTCAGGCCGCCACGGCTTTGCGGAAGCACGTGGTCGATCGATTCAGATGGTTTCCCGCAGTAAATGCAGGTTTTGTGAGTAAAAGAGTGGAGGTTTTGTCTCCAGCGTCGAACGCGAAGTTTGGGGCACAGATCTTCAAGGAAAACCGCATCCCTGGCGTGCATCCGATTGCCTCGGTTGGGCAGAGTTTGCCTGCGGTGGCTGGGATGTCAATGTGTCGAGCGATGCAGTTTTGGCTTTTGATGCCATGGCTTGCACGCCGCCCGTGCCTCTCTAGAATCCAATTCGCTGCGCGACACTGGGGCTCTGTCGTGGCGCCGCCGCTGGTGCTCAACGACAGTTGCCGTCGCTGTGTCCCTTGCCTGCTCCTCCTCAAGCGCCGCCCCGTTGTCTGATCCGTTTGGGGGCCTCTGGTTGCATAGAGGTGCAGCTGCCGTTTGATGCGGTCACCCAAGCGCAGTTGCGGGCGGTGCGGCCCCGGGGGCAGTGGCTGGCGCGCCGTGGCTGTTGGCAGTTCCCCCTTGAGGCGGCGGCGGTGCTGCGCGAACGCTTCGCTGGCCGTTTTGCTGTGGATCCGGCTTTGCAGCAGTGGTTCGCCTGGTTGGAGCAACCCCTGCCGCCCCTGCCGCCCCATCGCACGCTTGTGGAGGTTGCGGAGCTGCAGCAGCCTCTACCCGATGGACGGGTGTTGTTCGCCCATCAACGCGCCGCGGCGCGTTGGCTCCTGGCCCGTCGCGGTGCCGTGCTGGCCGATGCGATGGGGCTGGGCAAAACGCTCACGGCCTTGGCGGCAGCCCGAGCCATGGTGCGGGCGGCCGACTGTTGCATCGTGGTGGTGGCCCCGGCCGGCTTGCATCACCACTGGCTGCAGGAGGCCTCTGCGCTCCAGCTGCAGCTTGAGCTGCTCAGCTGGGCCCGCCTCCCGGATGGGCTGCCCCCAGCCGGCACAGTGCTGATTGCCGATGAGGCCCATTACGCCCAGAACCTGCAGGCCAGCCGCACCCAGGCGTTTCTGCGGTTGAGCCGGCATCCGCGGGTGCGGGCGGTGTGGCTGCTCAGCGGCACGCCCATGAAAAACGGCCGGCCGGTGCAGTTGTTCCCGTTGTTGGCCGCCATTGGTCATCCGCTGGCTGCGGATCAACGCGCTTTTGAAGAGCGCTACTGCCAGGGTCACTGGCTTGAGCGCGGCGGCAAGCGGCAGTGGCAGGCCATGGGGGCTACCCATCTCGAGGAATTGCAGCGGCTCACCCGGCCGCTGGTGCTGCATCGCCGTAAGCAGGATTGCCTGGATCTGCCGCCCAAGCAGCGGCTGCTGGTGCCCGTGCAGCTCAGCGAGGCTGAAGGGCGAGGCTTTCAGCACCGCCTTCAGCTCAAGGTGGATGACTACCGCCGCCGCGCTGAGGCCGGCTTGGTGCGCCGGGACGCCGAGGTGCTTGCGGTGTTCACGGCCCTGCGCCAGATCAGTGCGGACTACAAATTGCCGGCGGCCAGCGCCTTAGTGCAGCGTCTCCTGGGCCAGGGCGAGGCGGTGGTGGTGTTCACCGCCTTTGTGGCCGCCGCGGAGTTGTTGCACAGCCGGTTGGGGGGGGTGCTGCTCACGGGCCGGCAGCCGCCCAGTGAACGCCAGGCCATCGTGGATCGCTTTCAGGCCGGTGAGGCCAGCCTGTTGATTGCCACCTTTGGGGTGGGTGGTCTCGGGTTCACCCTGCACCGCGCCCGCCATGTGGTGCTGTTGGAGCGTCCTTGGACGCCCGGCGACGCTGAACAGGCCGAAGATCGTTGCCATCGCATCGGCATGCAGGGCAGCTTGCACAGCCATTGGCTGCAACTGGGCGTGGCTGATCAGATGGTCGACGACCTGCTCGCCAGCAAGGCGGCCCGGATCGAGCAGGTGCTCAGCCGGCGGACGCTGCCGGGGCTGGTGCGCCAGCTCCTGGAGCGTTGGTGAGCGTGCGGCAGCTCTGCGCCCGCAGCTGAATCTCCTCCACCAACAACGGATCCGACTGCTCTGTTTTGGGCAATTGTTTGAGCAGCCGTTCAGCCTCCAGGCTGTCGCGGCAGGCGGTCTGGTTATCGCCGGCCAGGCTGTGGAGCAACGCCCGTTCGTTGCGGGGTTGGGGCTGTTGCGGATGGGCCTCCACCACGCCATCACAGCGTTCGATCGCCCGTTTCAGGCGCTTGATCTCCACCTGCCGCAAACAGTCGCCCACGCCCGGCAGGGTGGTGGTGGGATCACCTGGGGCGCTGATGCAGCCCCCCAGCAGCACCAGGGCCAGGGCTGCAGCTGAACCCGATCCCACCCGGCTGATCGCCTTAATAGGCGTAGCGCTCGCTGCGGGTCGCTCCACCCTCGTTGCTGCTACCGCTGGCGGCTTCGCGCTGCTGCTGTTTCTGCTGCTGCTCCTGAGCTGCGCTCGCATAGAGATCACCGAGGTATCGGCCGCAGTCGGGGAAGGAGCCCGGGTTTTGCACCACAGCCTCCGTGATCATCACCGCCGCGTGCTCCGGCGAGGTTTTGAACAGGCTGGCGCTCTGGCGCTTGATCAGCGCATAGGCCGCCAGCCAGCTCACCTCATGGTTGTTGCCTGAATTGCGCATGAAGCAATACACCTGGGCACCTTTGCCGGCTGCACTCGAAGGGGTGTCGGCGGCTCGCGCGGCGGGCAGTGCGCCCACCATGCCCATGGCGGTTGCCGAGGTGATGGCCAGTGCCGGCACAACCCTGGCGAGTGTGAAGCGCAGCATGAATCGGTTCAGGCAGTGGGGCCCAAGGTATCGGGCGCCCGCGGCCTGATCCAGGGGTTGGCGGATGGTTCAGCCGGGTGGCGGCGGTGTGATGCCACTCGCCAGGAGCAGCCGCAGCATCACGGGCAACACCAGCAACACGGTGATCAGGCGCACCGCATGCAGCACCGCCACCGGTGCACCCACGCCCAGTTCATCGCCGGCCAGGCTCATGCCGCTGATTCCTCCTGGTGCTGCTCCCAACAGAGCCACCAGCGGGTCGAGGCCCAACAGCCGGCTGCAGCACACCCCCACCACCAATCCCGCCACCACCAAGCTCACCGTGATCAGCACAGCCGGTTTCCACAGCTGCTTTAGTTCGCCCAGGGCCGTGGCGCTCAGGCTGGTGCCGATCACCGTGCCGATCCCAATTTCCAAGGCGGTTCGGGTGCCGCTCGGCCAGCTGGCGGCGTCCAGTCGGCCGCTGAGGCTCACGAGGCCAGCTCCCAGCAGGGCGCCCGCCAGGGGTGCGGCGGGTATCCCCGTGCGCAGGGCGAGCAGCCCGCCCGCCAGGCCGGCCGCCAGATACGCCAGCAGCTGCAGGGGTGGACTCATGGCAGCCAGCCGCGGGAACGGATCAAGTCTGCTGGCTGCCTGTCGGGTTGTGTGTTGTGATCGGAGCCTCTCGTCTGAGCAGCATGGCCGCTGAATCGGTGTCCTTCCGGATCACACGATCCACCGAGGATCTGGCACAAACCGTGGCGGCCCTCTCCCAGCGGCTGGTGAAGCTGGAGCAGCGTTTGGCGGCACTGGAGCTCCAGATCGATCGGGTTGCGGCCGAACCGGAGCCCGATCCGGAGGATCTGCTACGCCTCGATCGCGTGGCCAGCCTCTTGGCCGATTGCCGCAACCTGCTGGACGACGACGCCCAAGCAGCCTGAGCAACGTCTTGGCAGCGGTGCCACAATGGAAAGAAAGCGAACCATGGCCTTCTCCAACAGCCATCGCACCGCTCCGGTTACCGCTTCTGGCAAGGCCCCGGCGTCGCCCGCCTGCCAAAACCGTGGCTACGCCGAGGGCGGCCACCAGCTGGAAAAACTGGAATTCGCCCTGGCGGTCGCGATCACGCGCGGCGATCAACCTCGGGTTGCCCAGCTGCGTGATCAGATCGATGCCTTGGGGGGCAACCGCGAAGAACCCGGCACCTGAGCGCCCAGTGCCCCAGCGGCGCTTGGCCCGTGTTCTGATTCCGTGATCGGTTGGAGCGTGGCGCCTGCACTTGTGCCACGCCCGGTAACATCGATCCACGCCAATGTCGACGCATGCAAGCGACTCGTCAGGCTCCGGCTCAGGCCGCTCGCCGCGAAGATCTGTTGAAAGAGGCGGGTAGCCATGCAGAAGCGGCGGAGCTAGCCGCTGCTTCCGGAGAGATAGAAACCGCTGCGCGGTTGATCCTGCAATCACTGGATTGCGAACGCCGCGCCGGCAGTGTTGGCCCTCAAGTGCTGCAGCTGATCAAGCCACGTCATTGATCCCGATCGGGCATCTCGGCATCAGCCTTGGCCCAAGTTTTTCAGTGGTTTCCTTGAAGCGGGTGACCGGGCTCGAACCGGCGACGTTCAGCTTGGGAAGCTGACATTCTACCACTGAATTACACCCGCAAAATCTGAAGCTCGTGCTCCAGATTGGTTGGCCAGTGTGTTGCGATTGCCCGCAACTTTGGCTGACCAACCTTAGCAACCAGCTCCTGGATCAGTTGGCTGCGGCTGGAGCTGTGCCCGTGCACTCAACAGCGGCCTGAAGCTCTTTGTGGGCGGCCACCACGCTGTCGGCCTGGGGTTTGAGGGTTTTGGCGGCTTCCTCGAGGGTGAGCTGCTTCTCCTTCGACACCTTCTTCAGCTCTTTGTTGAAGGCTTGCGCCTGCTTCTGGAATGCCTCCAGGCGTGCGGCTTCCAGGGTGACCTCGGCCTGCTTCAGGCCCTTGAGGGCGGTGCGCAATTGTTTGCCGGCGGCCTCCGCCTCACCCACGGTGGAGGTGGGCGTCAGGGCGGCGCTGGCTTCCAGGGCGCTGCCCACTTTCGCCAGCTGGTCGCACACATTCACGGTGGCCTGTTGCTCAGTCACCACCTTGTTCTTCTTTTTCTTTTCCACGGGGGAGCACGCCACCAGAGCCAGGCTCAGGCAGGCGGCTGCGACGGCAAGAGAGCGGCGCATTGGGAGGCAAAGCATGCACCCCGACCCTAGGCAGGGCGGCATGCTTTGCCCGCAGCCATGAGCCCCTGTGTCAGCTGGCCAGGGCTGCCGCACAGGCGGCGACGCCAGCACCGGCTGATCCTTTGTGCAGGCCCAGTTCCTGCAGGGTCGCTTCGATGGCGGCCACAGCGGTGAGCACGTCGCGATCGCAAACGAAGCCGAGGTGGCCGATGCGGAACACGTGGCCCTTGAGGTGATCCTGGCCGCCGGCCAGCAGGATGTCGAAGCGCTCCTTCACCTTCTTGCGCAGGCTCTCAGCGTCGATCCCATCCGGGGCCACGGCGGTGATGGCCGGGCTGCCGCAGCCCTCAGCCGCATAGAGGGGCAGGCCGATCGCCTTCATGCCGGCCTGGGCGGCGGCGCGGTGGCGGGCATGGCGGGCGAAGATCGCCTCAAGGCCTTCGGCTTGCATCATCTCCAGCGCCGCTTCCAGGGCGAAGTAGAGGTTGATCGCCGGGGTGAAGGGATTGCTGTCGGCGTGGGCCGATTTGCGGTACTTCGCCAGATCCAGATAGAACTTCGGCAGATCGGAGCGCTCGGCGGCAGCCCAGGCGCGATCGCTCATGGCCACGAAGGCCAGGCCTGGCGGCATCATGTAGCCCTTCTGAGAGCCGGAGCCGATCACATCGATGCCCCAGGCATCCATCGGCACGCTGCAGGCCCCCAGGCTGGTGACGCAGTCGGCGATGGTGAGGGCGGTGCCGTGGGCCTTCACGTGCATGGCGATCGTTTCCAGATCGTTGATCACCCCGGTGGAGGTTTCCGAGTGGGTGAGGATCACGGCCTTGATCGCCTTGGCGCTGTCGGCCTCGAGGGCACTGCGGAAGGCTTCGGGATCGAGGGGTTGGCCCCACTCGGCCTTGATCACCTGCACATCCAGGCCGTAGGCCTTGGCCACCTTCACCCAGCGCTCACCAAACTTGCCGTTGTCGCCGCAGAGCACCTTGTCGCCCTTGCTCAGCACATTGATGATTCCGGCTTCCATGGCGGCGGTGCCACTGCCGGTGATCACCAACACATCGTTCTTGGTCTGATGCAGCCATTGCAGCTGTTCTGTGGTGCGGCGCACGATCTTCTGGAAGTCGGCGCTGCGGTGACCGATGGGGTGCTTACCCATCGCTTGCAGGACGGTTTCCGGCACCGGGGTGGGGCCGGGGATCATGAGGGTGAGCTTGTCCTGCATGGAAACAGCGGGTGGGGCGAATCTGGAGGCGGCTGCGCTGCCCGATGCGGCGCAATCCACCACCTTAAAAAACAGCCTTCCGGCCTGCTGCAATGACTAGTTCCGGCTACACCCTGCCGGTGTGGGTGGCCGCTGCCGCCGTGGCAGCGGTGCAGCGCCTGCGCGGCGAGCCGCTCTCCAGCTCCGCCGCCCCCGAGGTGTTGCTGCAGTTGCAGCCGGATGCCGATGCTCCCGAGCCGCCGCTGGTGGCGGTGGCTGTTGAGGGCGCGGCTCTGCTGGGGCCGGATCGGGCCCTGGGGATCAGCCGCTGCGAGCCCGGTGACGGCCTGGATCTCACCCGTGGCCTGGCGGTGTGGGTGGAGGCCCGTTGGGCGGAGCTACTGCCGGGCGAGGCGTGGTTGCAGCTGAAGGCCGGTGAGGGTGTGGGGGTGTTGGCCGGCAGCGCTGCGTTGTGTCTTTCGGCGTTCGCGCGGGCGCTGCTCGCGTGCAACCTGCAGCCCCTGCTGCCGGATGGGTGTGGCCTGAGGCTGCGCATCACCCTGCCTGGGGGGCGGCAGCTGGCGCAGCGCACCAGCAATGAGGCCTTCGGTGTGGTGGATGGTTTGGCTCTGATCGGCACGCAGGCGGCGGTGCAGCGCAGCGCCGATCCCGATCAGCTGGCCCGCGCCCGCGCTGAACTGGTGCGCCGGGCCGCGGATCCCGCCCTCGCTACCGAGCTGGTGCTGGTGATCGGTGAAAACGGGCTGGATCTGGCCCCCAGCCTCGGCTTGCCAGCCCCTTGGCTGCTGAAAGCCGGCAACTGGATCGGCCCGCTGATGGTGGCGGCGGCGGAGCAGGGGGTGGAGCGCCTGCTGCTGTTTGGCTACCAGGGCAAGTTGATCAAGCTCGCCGGCGGCATCTTCCACACCCACCACCACCTGGCCGATGGTCGTTTGGAGGTGCTCACCACCCAGGCGGCGCTGCTGGGGTTGCCTCTGGAGCAGCTGCAGCGCCTGGCGCGGGCCGCCAGCGTGGATGAGGCGCTGCGCGATCTGGCGGCGGCTGATGCAGCGGCGGCTCGGGCCCTGCAGCAGCAGCTGGCGGCTGCCATCGAGGAGCGCAGTGCCGCCTACGTGGCCCGGCACGGCCAGCGCGGTCTACGCATCGGGGCGGTGTTGTTCGATCGCGCGCGGCGCCTCTGCGCCCAGGGGCCCTGCGGAGCCGAGTTGCTGCAGGCCTTCAGGGCCCGAGATCTAGGGTGAAGGGATTGCCCGGGCCGCAGCAGCTGGCCGCCCTATGTCGAACGTGACCCCCACCGCCATCGGCGAAACCGATCGTCATCCAGCGATCGTGATTCTGGATTTCGGTTCTCAGTATTCCGAGCTGATTGCCCGGCGCGTGCGCGAAACCGAGGTGTATTCCCTGGTGATGGGATACAGCACCACGGCGGAGGAGCTGAAGGCGATCAATCCCAAGGGGATCATTCTCAGTGGTGGCCCCAGTTCGGTGTATGCCGAGCACGCTCCGTTGTGTGATCCCGAGATCTGGAATCTGGGGATTCCTGTGCTGGGTGTTTGCTACGGCATGCAGCTGATGGTGCAGCAGCTGGGGGGTTCGGTGGTGGCGGCTGGCCGCGCTGAATACGGCAAGGCGCCGCTCTACGTGGACGACCCCACCGATCTGCTCACCAACGTGGATGAAGGTTCCACGATGTGGATGAGCCATGGCGACTCCGTGGAGCGGTTGCCGGATGGCTTTGTGCGATTAGCCCACACCGACAACACTCCCGAAGCGGCGGTGGCTGATCACGCCCGCCGGCTGTATGGCGTGCAGTTCCACCCCGAAGTGGTGCACTCCACTTGCGGCATGGCGATGCTGCGCAACTTCGTTTATCACATCTGCGGTTGTCTACCGGACTGGACCACCGCTGCCTTCATTGATGAGGCGGTGGCCGATGTGCGCCGGCAAGTGGGCGACAAGCGCGTGCTGCTGGCGCTTTCGGGCGGTGTGGATTCCTCCACGCTCGCCTTCCTGCTGCACAAGGCGATCGGTGATCAGCTCACGTGCATGTTCATCGACCAGGGCTTCATGCGCAAAGGCGAGCCCGAGTTTCTGGTGGAGTTTTTCGACAAGCGCTTCCACATCAATGTGGAATACATCAATGCGTGCGAGCGTTTCATCAACAAGCTCGAAGGGGTCACCGATCCTGAAGAGAAGCGCAAATTGATTGGCACAGAATTCATCCGGGTGTTTGAAGAGGAGAGCAAGCGCCTCGGGCCCTTCGATTACCTCGCCCAGGGCACGCTCTATCCCGATGTGATCGAGAGCGCTGGCACCAATGTGGATCCCAAAACGGGTGAACGGGTGGCGGTGAAGATCAAGAGCCACCACAACGTGGGCGGCCTCCCCAAAGACCTCCAGTTCAAGCTGGTGGAGCCGCTGCGCAAGCTGTTCAAAGACGAGGTGCGCAAAGTGGGCCGCACCCTCGGGCTGCCCGAGGAAATCGTGGGCCGTCACCCCTTCCCGGGCCCCGGCCTGGCGATTCGCATCCTGGGCGAGGTGACCAACGACAAGCTCGACATCCTGCGCGATGCCGATCTGATCGTGCGTGAAGAGATCAAGACCGCTGGCCTCTATCACGAGATCTGGCAGGCCTTTGCCGTGCTGTTGCCCGTGCGCAGCGTGGGGGTGATGGGTGACAAGCGCACCTATGCCTTCCCGGTGGTGCTGCGCTGCGTGTCGAGTGAAGATGGCATGACCGCCGATTGGTCGCGCTTGCCTTACGACCTGCTGGAGACCATCTCCAACCGGATCGTGAATGAGGTGAAGGGGGTGAACCGCGTGGTGCTTGATATCACCAGCAAGCCCCCCGGCACGATCGAGTGGGAGTGAGCGCTGGCGGATCCGCTGGCCGCAGCCGGACGGCTCCGTTACCCTCGGGGCCCCGGCTCAGGAGCCTTGACCGCCGCCCCCCAGCAGGACCTCCAGCTGCAGCGCCGCCTCCAGCAGGACAGCATCCAGCTGGCCGGCAAGGTTGTTTATCTCAACCCATTCCTGTACTGGCGTCGCTTTGACGCCAACACCGACCGTTGGCTGCGGGAGCCAGGCCAGCTGGCGGAAGACCAGGTGAGCGCTAATCGTGTGCGCTTCTACCCCGAACTCGACTGGGAGCTGCTCAGCGACGAGGAGCGGGTGATCAAGGACGGCGCCGTTGAGATGTTTCTCAAGAGCCTGGAGCTGATCAGCACCTTCAACCCGGAGCTCAACCCCGGCCAGCTGCTCGAGGTGGAGCGCAAGATGGCCGTCACCAAGAAACGAGCCTTCGAGCGCTGGGTGACGAAAGCGCTGAAGCGCCGGCTGCAGCAGGAGGCCAGCGAGCGCCGCCGCTTCGATCGCGAGCGGCTGATGCGCGATTGGAGCGAATGGTTGCTGTTGCCTGTCACCCGTCAGGCCCTGCTGCCGTTTTCGGCCTTGTTGGTGCTGGCCGTTGGTGGCGGTTGGTGGTGGGGATCCCAGCAGTTCTGTCGTCAGCAGATCGTGCAACCCCCCGTGGAGTCGGGCCCGCGCTGAGCACGCCAGACTGGGTGTTCGACCTGCGCCGCCGCTTCGGCTCTGATGGCTTCTGATCCCCTCGATGCCTTGCGCCTCACCCTGATGCAGGAGGTGTTGCCGGTGGGGCTGGCGGTGGTGGAACGCGCCAGGCGCGGTGGTCCCCGCGACGTGATCGAGGCCTTCAGTGCTCAGGCCGATCCTTTGGAGCAGTTGCGCCAGGAGGGTGAGCCCGCGGCTCGTCAGGTGCGCGAGAGCCTCGACCGCCTGCAACCAGGACTGGGCAACCCGGTGATGAAGGTGGAGGTGCGCGATATGCAGGACGATGACCCCGCCAGCGGCGCCCCGCCGGCCGCTGAGGCCAGCGATCGCCAAGACTTGCAGCACGCCCTGGCCCGGATTGCTGCGCGGCTCACGCAGCTGGAGCAGAGGCTGCAGCCGGAGGCCTGAGCGGGATGGCGCTGGCTTCGGGCGGGCAACGCCACACAGGCATGCAGCAGCAGCCAGCGATCCTGCTGGGGCTGGTGGTGCTGTTCGCTTCAGCGATGGTGCTGCGGCTGGGTTGGCTGCAGTTGCTGCACGGCCAGGAAAATCGGGCCCGAGCCGATGAAAACCGCATTCGCCTGCTGGCGCGCAACCCCGTGCGCGGCCGCATTCTCGATCGCAACGGCCAGGTGCTGGTGTCGAGCCGGCTCACCTACAGCCTCTACCTCCAGCCCAAGCAGGTGAACGACCAGAGCTGGCCGGCCTTGCGGAGCCGGCTCAGCCAGCTGATGGGGCTTCCGGAAGCCCAGTTGGACCAGAAGCGGCGTGAAGGGCCTGGTGCCCAGCGTTATCGGATCGAGCTGGCCAGCGAGCTCACGCCCCAGCAGGTGCTGCGCTTCCGCGAGCAGAGCTCAGGCCTCAAGGGTGCCGAGGTGGATCTCGATGTGCTGCGTAGCTACCCGCACGGCTCTCTGGGGGCCCATGCCCTCGGCTACACCCAGCCGATCACCGAGCAGGAATACAAGAGCCTGGCCAAAAAGGGCTATCAGATCCGCGATCGCATCGGCCGCATCGGCCTCGAGGCGGCCTTTGAGTCGCATTTGCGCGGGGCCTGGGGCGGCCAGATGGTGGAAGTGAATGCCATGGGTGAGATCCAGCGGATCCTGGGCGATCGGCCGTCGAAGGCCGGCAAGGATCTGCACACCACCCTCGATCTGGATCTGCAGCGGGCGGCTGAGGAGGTGCTCAAAGACAAGCCCGGCGGTGCGATCGTGGCGCTCAACCCGGCCAATGGCGCGATCCTGGCTCTGGCCAGCCGCCCCACCTTCGATCCCAACTTCTTCTCGAAAAGCGTTACCACCCAAAAGGAATACGACGCCCTGTTCAATTCACCGGTGAAGCCGCTGCTCAGCCGAGCGATGAGCGCCTACGACCCGGGCAGCACCTGGAAGGCGGTGACCGCCATGGCGGGGATGGAGAGCGGCAAGTTTCTCCCCAACACCAAGCTGGTGACGCGGGGCTGCATCACCTACGGCGGCCACTGCTTCCCGGATCACAACGGCGCCGGGTTCGGCACCATCGGCTACGAGGACGCGTTGCGCTTCTCGAGCAACACGTTCTTCTATCAAATCGGTGTGGGTGTGGGTTCGATCGCCCTCCACAACGCGGCCTTGAGCCTGGGGTTCACCAAACCCTCCGGCATCGAGATCGGCTACGAGGAAAGTCTCGGTTTGGTGGGGAATGAGCGCTGGGCGGCCCAGGGCCGCGGCTGGGCCAAACCCGGAAGCACGCCCTGGATCCCTGAAGACATGGCCAGCATGTCGATCGGGCAGTCGGTGGTGCAGATCACGCCGCTGCAGCTGGCCCGGGCCTATGCCGTGTTTGCCAATGGTGGCTATCTGATCACGCCCCACCTGGTGGATCAGGGGCTGGATTGGACCGATCCTCCCCGCCGCACCAAGGTGAACATCAAGCCCGCAACCCTCGCCACCATTGCCCGCGGACTGCGCAAGGTGGTGTCGGATGGCACGGGGGCTGGCATGAACGTGCCCAACCTGCCGCCCGTGGCAGGCAAGACCGGTACCGCCGAAGACAGCACCGGTGGCCCGGATCACGCCTGGTTTGCTTGTTATGCGCCGTATCCCAACGGCCAGATCGTGGTGGTGGCGTTTGCGCAGAACACCCCGGGCGGCGGTTCCGTGCATGCCCTGCCGATGGCGCGCAAGGTGCTCGAGGTGTGGAATCAGCTGCGCAAGAGCTGATCAGCCCACCAGGGCAGGGTTTGGCGTGCTGCTGAGCACTTGGCGGTAGTAGCGGCGCAGCTGCTCGGTGGCTCCCGCCCAGCCCCAGCGCTCTGCTTCCTGGCGGGCGTTGCGGCGCAGTTGCTCCCGTTGGCTGGGATCACCCAGCAGGCGCAGGGCCGCAGCGGTGAGGCTGCCGGCGCCCCCATCCACCCCGTCGGGTTCGTAGAGGCAGCCGTTCACGCCGTCGGTCACGATGTCGGGGATGCCGCCGCGGTTGGCGCCCACCACCGGGCAGCCGGCGGCCATCGCTTCCAGCAGTACAAGCCCCAGGGTTTCGGTGCTGCTGGGGAACAGGAAGGCATCGGCGCTGGCGTAAGCGCTGGCCAGCTCTTCGCCGGCCAGATACCCCACGAAGGTGGCGGCACTGCCGGCAAACAGCGTTTCCAGTTGCTGCCGGTAAGGGCCATCACCCACCAGCGCCAGGCGCGCATCCGGCAGGGCATCGAGCACGGGCCGAATCCGCTCGATCTGCTTCTCAGCCGATAGGCGCCCGATGTAGAGCAGCAGCTTGCCGGTGTCGCTGCGGCCGCCCAGCAGGCGCTGGCGCATGGCTTCGCTGCGCAGCTCGGGGCGGAACAGGTCGGTGTCGACACCGCGCTGCCAGAGGGCGGTGTGCTGGATGCCCTTCTCGCTCAGCTCGGCCACCATCGCGGTCGAGGTGCAGAGGTTGAGCTGGGCCTGGTTATGGGCGGCTTTGAGCAGCTCCCACAGCACCGGCTCGAGCATGCCGAGGCCGTAGTGCTCGAGGTATTTGGGCAGATGGGTGTGGTAGCTGGCCACCAGGGGATAGCCCTTGGTTTTGGCGATCCAGATTCCCCCCAAACCCAGCACGGCTGGGTTCACCACATGCACCAGATCCGGGTTGAAGGCCTCCAGCGCATCCGACACCATCGGCCGCGGTAGGGCCAGCTTCAGCTCGGGATAGAGGGGTAGCGGCATGGCCGGCACCCCCAGCACCTGAGCGCCCATGTAGGTGTCGGGTGCGCCCTCCGGGCAGACGATCAGCACCTCATCGCCGGCCGCCACCAGGTGCTGCACCGTTTTGGTGAGCCGGGTGACGATCCCATCCACCTTGGGGAGGAAGGTTTCGGTGAAGAGGGCGATCTTCAAGGCAGAGGGCCGGGTGGGATCAGGCCGCCTGGATGGCAGCTTCCTGGGTCTTGGTCCAGGCCGAAATGCAGGGGATGCGGCTGCGGTCGCAGCGATCGGCGTAGCGACCGGCGATCTCCACCACTTCCTTGAGCAGGCCGTCGTCGAGGGTGGTGGGGTTGAGGCCCAGCTCGATGAAGCAGCGGTTGTCCACGATCAGATCGTTCTCCACCGCCTCGTTTCGGGGGTTGGGGAGGTGGTTGATCTCGGCGCCGGTGAGGGCGGCCACCTTCTTGGCTAGTTCGCCCACCTGATGACTTTCAGTCATCTGGTTGAAGATCTTCACCCGCTCACCGCGGGTGGGAGGGTTCTCCAGGGCTAGTTGTACGCAGCGAACCGAATCGCGAATGTGGATGAAGGCGCGGGTCTGTCCGCCGGTGCCGTGCACAGTGAGCGGGTAGCCGATCGCGGCCTGCATCAAGAAGCGGTTGAGCACCGTCCCGTAGTCACCGTCGTAGTCGAAGCGGTTGGTGAGGCGCGGGTCGCGGTCGGTGGCTTCGGTGTTGGTACCCCAGACGATGCCCTGGTGCAGATCCGTGATCCGCACGTTGTCGTTTTTGTTGTAGTAGAGGAAGAGCAGCTGATCCAGCGTCTTCGTCATGTGATAGACGCTGCCCGGGCTGGCGGGGTGCAGGATTTCTTCCTCGAAGCGGGAGCCATCCGGCTGGGGCACCTCCACCTTCAGGTAGCCCTCGGGGATGGTGGCGCCGCGGTGGGAGCCGTAGCCGTACACACCCATCGTGCCCAGGTGCACCACGTGGATGTCGAGGCCGCTCTCCACGATGGCGGCCAGCAGGTTGTGGGTGCCGTTGACGTTGTTATCAACGGTGTAGCGCTTGGTGGCGCTGCTCTTCATCGAATAGGGCGCAGCGCGCTGCTCGGCGAAGTGCACCACCGAATCCGGGCGCTCTTCCAGCAACAGATCCAGCAGGCGCTGATATTCGTGGGCAATGTCCATGTGGACAAAGCGCATCGGCTTGCCGCCGGTCTGCTCCCAGGCCCGCAGACGATCGGGCATGGTCGCGATCGGGGTCAACGACTCGACGGCCAGATCGACGTCGATCTTGCGGCGGCTGAGGTTGTCGACGATCAGCACGTCGTGGCCCTGATCCGCCAGGTTCACGGCGCAGGGCCAGCCACAGAAGCCGTCACCGCCGAGAACGAAAACCTTCACCGCTGGACTCCTGGTTGGCGAGCGGCTGATCGGGCCACCGCTCCGTCAGGGCAAGCTACTACAGGGATTCAGCTGATCCCTGCGGCCACGCCCACCAGCAGCAGCACCAGCACGGCGCCGCCGATCAGCAGCAGCTTGCTGTTGGCGGCGCTGGTCTCGCCGACCTCCATCACCTCCATGCGTGGTTCTTTAGCGAAGGCATTGAGCCTGCCGCCGTCCTCTTCGGTGACCTGCATCGCAGTGGGGAGTCGTTGAGGCGACAGTAGGGAGGTTGGCCAGATTTGCCTCGCACCCGTGCGGAAGCTTCACGTGCCCACGCGGCCGGCGATGGGGGAGCTGGGATTGGCGTCGGCGCGGATGGGCAGGCGGCCGGCATGGAACGCGGTGCGACCCGCCTCGCAGGCCATGGCCATGGCGCGCGCCATGGCGGGCGGATCGCCGGCCATGGCAATGGCGCTGTTGATCAGCAGGGCATCGGCGCCCATCTCCATCGCCTGAGCGGCTTCGCTGGGCACCCCCAGCCCCGCATCCACCACCACCGGCACCGTGGCGTTTTCAATGATCAGTGCGATGTTGGCGGCGTTGCGGATGCCCTGGCCGGAGCCGATCGGGGAGCCCAGGGGCATCACCGTGGCGCAGCCGGCCTCTTCGAGTCGCTTGGCCAGCAGCGGGTCGGCATTGATGTAAGGCAGCACGGTGAAACCCTCTTTCACCAGCTGCTCCGCGGCCTCCAGGGTGCCGATCGGATCGGGCAAGAGGTGCCGGGTGTCGGGAATCACCTCCAGCTTCACGAAGGTGTTGTCGTCCTGCCCGGCCAGCTTCGCTAGCTCCCGCCCGAGCCGCGCCACGCGGATCGCCTCCTCGGCGGTGGCGCAGCCGGCGGTGTTGGGCAGCATCCAGATCCGCCGCCAGTCGATCGCCTCCATCAGCCCTTCGTGGCCGGCGGCCTGGCTCTGCACGCGGCGCACCGCCACGGTCACAATGTCGCAGGCGCTGCTCACCAGGCTGGCCTGCATCGCCTGGATGCTCGGGTATTTGCCGGTGCCGGTCATCAGGCGGCTGTTGAAGCTGCGCCCGCCGATCACCAGGGGGTCGTTCTGCTGGCTGTTGGTGGCGGTCACGGCAGCGTTTGGGGCCATGCAGCGAACGTACCGCGCGGTCCTAACCGATCGCCCCAGACCCTCTTACCCTTGGGCAACTTCACGTGACTGTTGTGATTCCCTTGCTGCTGGCTGCCACGCCCCTGCCCGTTGGCAGTGCGGTGCCCTTCCAGGAGCCCGCGTCGGTATCAACCCCGCTGTTGGAGAATTTCGGTCAGCAGGCACCGGTGCGCACCTTTGATCCGGTGGCCCGCGCGGCGGATCTGGCCACTACCATGCCGAGGCAATGGAGCGGCACGTATCAGCCGTTTGCCGGTGGCAGCCCGGTGAGCGTGCAGCTGGATGTGTCGGCTGTGCAGGCCATGGGGCAGATGGTGGATTTACGCGGTCAGATGACCGTCGGTTCCACCACCCTGCCGGTGCAGGGCAACCTCAACGCCAGCTCGGATCAACTCGATCTGTTGCTGCTCGGTGATGTGAGCGCTGCGGGCCTCGAAGACGGTGGCCGTTTCCTCGGTCTGCAGGGCTTCACCTTGTCGGGATGGTCGGCACCCCGGCTCACCAATCCGGGTGGTCAACTGGTGCTGAATCCGGTGGGCGCCAGCGCTGCACCCGCGATTCGCGGATTGTGGTGAGGCCTTGATCAGGCAGATCTGATCGTCAGGCGGCAGTGCGCTCCAGGCGCTTCAGCCGCTTTTTCGCTGTGCCATTGCTGCTGTCGAGCTCGAGCACTTTCAGATAGTTCTCCTTGGCTTCCTCGGGCTTTTGCTGCTTCTCGAGGGCGAAGGCGAGGTTGTTCAGAGCCACCGGATAGTCGGCCTTGGCGCGTAGGGCGGCCCGGTAGTGCTTGATGGCTGCGCCGTAGTTGCTCTGGGCAGCCAGCGCAAAGCCCAGCGCGTTTTCGATCAACGCCTGGGCTTCGGGGGGTTCAGCGGCCGAGCACTTGCTGGCCAGCTTCAGATTGTCGATGGCTTGGCCGTAGAGCCGCTTGCGCAGCTGCACGGAGGCCAGTTCGTAGAGATCGGCGGCGGTTTGCTCACCACTTTTGCTGGATTGCTCCAGCCGGATCAACGCCACTTCGTCGCGGCGGACCCGCAGGATTTGGCGAGCCACCAGCACGGCGGCAGCGCCAAGAATCACCAGCAACCCGATCAGGTAGGCCTGAGGAAGCGAAAAATCCATCAACCAACCTGATCAGGCAGCGCAGAGATTAGCGGTCAGCTCTTGGCTGCACCCACCACAGCGGTGAAGCTGCCGGGATCCACAACAGCCAGCTGGGCGAGCATCTTGCGGTTCAGCTGCACATCAGCCTTCTTGAGGCCGCCAATCAAACGGCTGTAGCTCAGGCCATTCAGGCGAGCGGCAGCGTTGATGCGAGCGATCCACAGGCGGCGGAAGTCGCGCTTGCGGCGGCGACGATCGCGGTACGCGTTGCAGAGGGCCTTCATCACCCGCTGGTTGGCGGTGCGGAACAGCGAGCCGTTGCCGCCGCGGAAGCCGCGGGCCAAACGCAGGATTTTGTTGCGGCGCTTACGGGCGACATTGCCCCTCTTAACGCGTGCCATCGATGGTTCTCAGAAAACGGTGAAACAGCGGGTCAGCCGGGCGATTCAGCTGTAGGGGAGCATGGCGCGCACGTTGTCCGCGTCGCGCTCGTCAACCACGGCCATGGTGCCGAGGAAACGCTTGCGCTTCGGGCTCTTGTGGTCGAGCAGGTGGTTGCGGAAAGCGTGGCGGCGCATGAACTTTCCGCTGCCGGTGGCTTTGAACCGCTTGGCGGCTGCTTTGCGGGTCTTGAGCTTCGGCATTGTCTACGCGCTCGGGCACAAACGATGAGAGTACGACCTGGGAGTTCCTTCCGCCAACTCCCCCTAGGGTCGAGCAGCTCCAGCATCGATGCGATGGCCTCTCCCCGAGCCTTCACAGCCCTGATGTCGCTGGCGCTACTGGTGGCCGGTTGCCAGGGGGCCGAGGCTGAATCGTTCACCCGCTTGCCGGTGCCCAAGCCGCCTGCGGTGCAAGGCCAGCAGCCGGTGCTTTGGGTGTCGTTGGCGGCCCATCTGGGGCCGCAGCCGCTGCTTCTGGAGGGGGCCTCGGCGCCCCTCCAGCTGCGCGATGCCCAGGGGGAACGCGTCAGTGGGCGCCGTCTGTCGCTGCGCTGGGTTCAGCAGCCTCTGCCGGAACCCTTGGAGATCCGGCGCAGTGTGCTGGGTCCCTTCGCCAGTTTTGAGGCTGCCGAGCAGGCGGCCTTGGCCTGGAACGCGCTTGGTGTGGCAGCGGAGGTGGCACATCCGCGTGAGTGGGAGGTGTGGGCCCCGGCAGATCTGGCCGGGCCAAAGGGCTATCCCGTGCGGCAGGTGCAGCAACGGCTGACGCAGCGGCGGGTGCTGCAGCTCAACACCGCTTCGGGCTGGCGCAGCCTGCAGGGCCCCGTGCAACTTCAGGCACCCGGTGGTCTCCGCTTCAACGGCGGCGTGTTTGCCGGGCCGTTCCGCTTGCAGGCCGATGCCTACGGCAGCTGGACCCTGGTGGAGCAGGTGCCGCTGGAGCGCTACTTGCAGGGCGTGGTGCCCCATGAAATCGGTGCGGGATCACCGCCGGCGGCCCTGGCGGCCCAGGCCGTGCTGGCGCGCACCTGGGCCCTGCGCAACCGGCATCGCTTTGCGGTGGACGGCTATCACCTCTGCTCCGACACCCAATGCCAGGTGTACAGCGATCCCCGTCAGGCCGGCTCGGCGGTGCGTCAGGCGGTGAGCCGCACCACGGGGCAGGTGCTGGCCCTCAATGGCGAACCCATTCATGCTGTTTATCACGCCAGTAATGGCGGCGTGAGTGCCGATGAAGATGAGGCCTGGCCGCTGCCTGAGCTCCGTTACCTCGAGCCATCCCTCGATTGGCGCTCGGCGCCACCCCCGGGTTTAACCCTTCCGCTCGACCATCAAGAGGTGGCCGCCCTGCTGGCTCGCCAATCCGGCGTGGTGGGTGCCGCCCATCCCCTGTTCCGCTGGCGGCGCCAGCTGGATCAGGCCAGCCTGCGCAAGGGTCTGGGGGCCAGGGCTGCCAGCCTGGGCTCTCCCCTCAAACCGGTTGTGCTGGAGCGGGGTCCCAGCGGCCGGGTGGTGCGTCTGGCGATCGAGGGGCCGGGGGGGCAGGTGGTGCTCGAGCGCGATGCCATCCGGCGCACCTACCGCCAGTTGCCCAGCACCTTGTTTGTGCTGAGCCCCAGCGGCACCGGCCGCTGGAGTGTGGTGGGCGGTGGGTTCGGCCATGGGGCTGGCTTGTCGCAGGCGGGGGCCATCGATCTCGCGGCTCGCGGCTGGAGCGTGGAGCAGATCCTCAGCCGCTATTACCCCGGCGCGCAGCTGGTGCCGATTCAGGCCCTGCCTGCAGAGGACCATCGGGGAGCCCTCTAAAGTTCGGCAGACCTGGAACATGCCATGGCCGCCGGGGGCACAGCCACAGGAGCCCGCCGACTGCAGGCCTCGCTGTTTCTGATCGGTTGTTGTCTGGCCGGAGGGTTGCCCCACGCCCTGCCGGCCTCACGGAGCCTCTGGCCCTCTCTGGCGCTCACCTTGATCCTGGGCACCTATGCGGTGCGCAGCGTGTTTCTGCCCCGATGGCGCGGGGCGGGTGCGGTGGTGGAGAGCCCGGATCCGGCGGCCTGGCCGGCCGTGGATTTGGTAGTGGCGGCGCGCGATGAAGAGGCGGTGATCGGTCGCCTGGTGGAACGGCTCGCCGATCTGAAGTATCCCCCTGAGCAGCTGCGCCTCTGGGTGATCGACGACGGCAGCGAAGACCGCACCCCCGAGGTGCTCGAGACCTATCAACGCCGTTACCCCCAGTTGCAGGTGCTGCGCCGCAGCCGCGATGCCGGCGGCGGGAAATCAGGCGCGCTGAATGCCTTGTTGCCCCAATTGCAGGGCCGCTGGCTGTTGGTGCTCGATGCCGATGCCCAGTTGCAGCCCGATGGCCTGCAGCGTCTGGTGGCGTTCGCCGAGGCGGGCGGTTGGTCGGCTGTGCAGCTGCGCAAAGCCGTGGTGAATGCCGACCAGAACTGGCTCACCCGCGCCCAAGCCATGGAGATGGCCCTGGATGCGGTGATTCAACAGGGGCGGTTGCACAGCGGTGGCGTGGTGGAGTTGCGCGGCAACGGCCAGCTGTTGCAGCGCCAGGCCGTGCTCGCCTGTGATGGCTTCAACGAAGCCACGGTCACCGACGATCTCGATCTCAGCTTTCGCCTGCTGGTGCAAGGCCAGCCGGTGGGCTTGCTCTGGGATCCGCCGATTCAGGAGGAGGCCGTGACCAGCCTGATGGGCCTCTGGCGCCAGCGCCAACGTTGGGCTGAGGGTGGTTTGCAGCGCTTCTTCGATTACTGGGGCCCGCTCACCGGTGAGGCCACGAGCGGGGCCCGCAAACTCGATCTCAGCGGCTTTTTTCTGCTGCAGTACGCCTTGCCGGTGATGGCTGTGGCGGATCTGGCCACGAGCCTGCTCAGCCGCAGCACGCCGTTGATGTGGCCGCTGTCGTTTGTGGCCTTCGGCCTCTCGGGCGGCGCCATCCTGGTGGGCTGCTCGCGCACCAATGAAGGGCCTGCGCTGCCTCGCATGCATCCCCTCAATCTCGCCCTGGGCATTGCCTATCTGGGCCACTGGTTCGTGGTGATCCCTTACACCACCTTGCGGATGGCGCTGCTGCCGAAGCGGCTGGTGTGGGCCAAAACCCTGCATGTGGGTGCCGGCCACGACCAGACCCCGGGAAGCGAGGAGGCGGATCTCACCACCCAGGTGCTCTGACCCTCCTAATCGGGATCAGGCCGCCTGGCTGCTGCCGTTGCTGTCGTCGAGCTCGGGTAAGGGGCCATCGAGCTGCACCACTTCGCCGTTGAAGAAGTCGGCGAGGCGCTTGGCCTGATCGTCGATCAGGGCTGGTTGTGCCTGGGGTGTGGTGGCGACCGGTGGTGGTGCTGCCGCTGGCGTTGGTTCGGCCGGTGGCGCTACGGGTTGGGGCGGCTCTGCCACCGGAGCTGGCGCAGCGGCGCGCTGGGGCTCGGCTGCGGCAGCACGCGGGGGCTCGGGCGCTGGGGAACTTGCTACGGCGACAGGCTGTGGTGGAGCTGCTGCGATCGGGGCCTGCGCTGGTGCTGCTGGGGCCTGCGGCGGTGGCGGTGCACCGCCGGCTTCGAGCATGACCTGGCGGGGGCTGCCCAGGGCTGAGGCCACCGCCTTCTCCAGCAGGGGCAAGCGGCTTTGCACCATGGCCATCCAGTTGCCGGCCACCTGCACCACCGCGCGCTGTTGATCCAGGCGGGCCAACACGGCCTGCTGCGAGAGCAACATGCGCGTGGAGGGCAGCTCCAGGCCCGCCAGGATCTGTTGCCAGAGCTCCACCAAATCGGTGCCGGCTGAGGGCGCGGCTGGCGCGGGAGCGGCGGGTTCTGGTTCGGGCGGCGCCGCTGGTGCGGTGGGAGCTGGCGCAGCAGCGACAGCCGGGATTGGAACGACCGGTGCTGAGGGAGCCGGTGCAGCCACAGGTGCTGGGGCTGGGGCTTGAGCTGGTCCGGCGGCGGCGGTGCGGGCTTGTTGGGGTTCGGCGAGCAGGCCCAGCACCAGCACCTCCAGCCACAGGCGCGGTTGCACGCTCTGGCGCAGCTGCTGTTCGCTGCCCTTCAGTTGGGCCTGCCAACGCAGCAGCGGCGCTTTGCCGATGCGCCGTGCCAGATCGGGCAGGCCGCTGCGGAACTGGGGCGAAAAGCTGCTGAGTTCAAGTCGGTCGGGGGCCACGCCCGCCAGCACCAGATCCCGCAGCAAGCCGGCCAGCCCCTGCAGCACCGCTGAGGGTTCACGGCCACGCTCCAATAGGGTGCGGATCGCTTCGATCAGCCCGAGGGGTTCACCGGCTGCCAGGGATTCCGCCAGCTGCAGCAGTTCCTGTTCGGGCACCGCGCCCAGCAGCTCCCACACCGCCTGGGGTTCCACCGGCGGCGGCAGCAGGCTGAGCTGATCGAGAAGGCTTTCAGCGTCGCGTAGGCCGCCCTGGGCCCGCTGGGCCACTACATGCAGGGCTTCAGCGGTGATGCCGATCTGCTCCTGCTCGGCAATCCAGCCCAGATGCCGTTCCAGGGCATCGAGGGGAATGCGGCGGAAATCAAAGCGCTGGCAGCGGCTCAGGATCGTGGGCAGCACCCGCTGGGGGTCGGTGGTGGCCAGCACGAACACCACCCGCGGCGGCGGCTCCTCCAGCGTTTTGAGCAGGGCGTTGAAGGCCGCCGTGGAGAGCATGTGGCACTCGTCCACCACATACACCTTCCAGCGGGCTTGCACCGGCGCAAAGCGGGAGCGCTCGATCAGCTCGCGGATGTTGTCAACGCCGGTGTTGGAGGCGGCGTCGATCTCGATCACATCGAGGGCGTTGCCGTTCGCGATCGAGGTGCAGAGCTCACAGGTGCCGCAGGGCTCCGGCGTGGGGCCATCGGAGCCGATGCAGTTGAGTGAGCGCGCCAGGATGCGGGCGCTCGACGTTTTGCCCGTGCCGCGTGGGCCGCTGAAGAGGTAGGCCGGCGCGATCCGCCCTGAGCGCAGCGCATTGCCGAGGGTGGCCGCGATCGCCTCCTGCCCCACCAGCTGATCGAAGCGCTGCGGGCGGTACTTGTGGTGGAGGGGTTGGTAGGCAGCCGGCATGGCTGGAGGCTACTGGCCGTGCTCGAGCATGCGCTCCAGCCGGCCTTCCAGTTCCTCCACTTCGCTGAGCTGATCCGCCAGCTTCTGGGCGGCCAGCCGCAGTGTTTCAAAGCCTGGGCTCTGCGCCTCGCCCGGACTCCAGCGTTGCTCCGCCTTGGCGAGTTCGAGCTCGAGCCGCTGCTGCAGCTTCAGCCGCAGGCCATCGAGTTGTTCGATGCTGCGCCGCGCGAGGGCCTTGCCCTGCTCGAGCTGCGCATCGTTGAGCCGCAGACCCTGCCGCAACAGCATCCGTGCGCCGCTGAGCACGGCGGCCGGCATGAACTGGCCGAGGGCCAGGGCCCCCAGGCTGCCGGTGTGCAGCCAGTTCTCCACTTGCTCGCTGCGGTGCCGGCCGGTTTTGCACCAGTGGGCGAAGTGCTCGCAGTTGTTGAACAGCAGGTTGTAGTTCTGCTCCCCGAGGCGGCCCATGGCTCGGCGCAGGGTCACCCCCGGCGCCGAGCAGCTGCCCTCGGGGTAGGCCACCACGCTCAGGGGCTGGCCGCGGCTGAACTCCTCCACGGGGCTGCGCAGGATCTCCCGCCCCTCGAGGTAGTGGGCCACGGTGCCGTCGCCCAGATCGATGCCGTGGTGGTTGAACAGGCCGTGCTGGCGCGGCACCTGCAGGTGATCAGCAACGGCCATGGCCGCCCGCGCTCAGGCGGTTTCCTGCTGCACGGCTTCGTTGCCTGGCAGAGGCAGCACCTTGGCTTTTGTGCGCTCCTCCACCAGCTCGCGGGTCACGGTGAAGGCCTTGGTGCTCTTGTCGGATGGCAGGTCGTACATCAGATCGAGCATCAGCTCCTCCACGATCCCCCGCAGGGCGCGGGCGCCGGTTTTGCGGCGATGGGCTTCGGCGGCGATCGCCTCCACGGCGCCGGGCTCAAAGTCGAGGCGCACCTCATCCATGCTCAGCAGCGTCTGGAACTGCTTCACCAGGGCATCGCGCGGTTCGGTGAGGATCGCTTCGAGAGCGCGGTTATCGAGCGGTTCGAGCACGGCGCTCACCGGCAGGCGGCCGATGAACTCGGGGATCAGGCCGTACTTCACCAGGTCGTCGGGCTCCAGGTGGCGCAGTACGTGGGCGGCCTGTTGATCCTTGGCCTGGCGGCTGCGGCCGCGGCCCGCCTCCGGGATGAAGCCGATGGAATTGCGGCCCATGCGCCGTTGCACCACATCCTCTAGGCCCACGAACGCACCGCCGCAGATGAACAGGATCTGGCTGGTGTCGATCTGGATGCAGTCTTGATAGGGGTGCTTGCGGCCGCCCTGGGGAGGCACGTTGGCCACGGTGCCTTCCAGCAGCTTCAGCAGTGCCTGCTGCACCCCTTCGCCCGATACATCGCGGGTGATGGAGGGGTTCTCGCTCTTGCGGGCGATCTTGTCGATCTCGTCGATGTAGATGATGCCCCGCTGGGCCTGATCCACATCCAGATCGGCTTTCTGCAGCAGCCGCAGCAGGATGTTTTCCACGTCCTCGCCCACGTAACCCGCTTCGGTGAGGGTGGTGGCATCGGCCACGGCGAAAGGTACATCCAGCAGCTCCGCCAGGGTTTGGGCCAGGAGTGTTTTGCCGCAGCCCGTGGGGCCGATCAGCATGATGTTGCTCTTGTGCAGGCGCGTGGCGGTTTCGTTGCTCTCGCCCTTGCCATCGCCCTGCCAGGCCAGGCGTTTGTAGTGGTTGTAGACGGCCACCGAGAGCACCTTCTTGGCCTCCTCTTGCCCCACCACCTGGGCATCGAGGTGGGCTTTGATCTCCCGCGGTTTGGGGATCTCGGCGAGGGTGGGGGCAGGCTTGCTGCTCTTCTTGGCCGGTGCCTTGCCTTTGGCTTCGGCGGGTTGGCGGGCGCCGCCGCCATGGCCCTCCACGAGTTCCTCATCCAGGATCTCGTTGCAGAGGTCGATGCACTCGTCGCAGATGTACACGCCCGGCCCGGCGATCAGCTTGCGCACCTGGTCCTGCGACTTGCCGCAGAACGAGCACTTCAGGTGGGCATCGAACTTGGGCATCGAGCAGAAGCGGCGGTGCGGCGGGAGCGTCCTGGCTGGGGCGGGTCAGGGGCCCGAAACCAGGATCAACGGGATCCCGCGTTTCGTCAGCCGTCCTTAAGGATCAAACCGGGGCGTCGTCGGTGACGACGCGGTCGATCAGTCCGTATTGAACCGCTTCCGCCGGGGAAAGGAAGTAGTCGCGGTCGGTGTCTTCAGCGATCTTCTCGAGGGGCTGGCCGGTGTGCTCGGCCATCAACCCGTTGAGGGTGTCTTTGAGATAGAGGATCTCCTTGGCCTGGATCTCGATGTCCACCGCCTGACCCTGGGCGCCGCCGAGGGGCTGGTGGATCATGATCCGGGCATTCGGCAGAGCCAGCCGCTTGCCTTTGGTGCCGCCGGAGAGGAGGAAGGCGCCCATGGAGGCGGCCAGGCCATAACAGATGGTCACCACATCCGGCGCCACCTGCTGCATGGTGTCGTAGATCGCCAGGCCGGACGTCACCGAGCCCCCCGGTGAGTTGATGTAGATCTGAATGTCCTTCTCGGGATCTTCGGCCTCAAGGAAGAGCAGCTGGGCCACCATCGCATCGGCGACCTGGTCGTCGATGCCGGTGCCCAGGAAGATGATGCGCTCGCGCAGCAGGCGCGAATAAATGTCGAAGGCCCGCTCCCCTCGGCCCGATTGCTCCACAACCGTGGGGAGCACGCCCGGAGCCGCCACCGGGGCTGTTGCGCTGCCCATGGCGATGGTGGCTTCCGGGCGGGTGCCCAGCCAGCGGTTCTGGATCGGATGGGGGGTGCTGGCGTTGATCACGCGGCCGGACTGTTGTCAGTCCGGCCAATCTATGGGGATCAGGCTTCGGCAGCGGGCTCGGCGTCGGCCTCAGCCTTGGCCTTCTTGGCGGTGCTCTTCTTGGCAGCGGCCTTCTTGGGCTTGTCGCCCTCGGTTTCCGGGGCCTTCTCGGTGATGGTGGAGTTGCTCTCCAGCCAACCCATCAGCTTTTCGCGCATCAGGTCTTCCTGCACGGCCTGGCGCAGGCGGGCGGGATCGATGCGGGAGTTGTCGCTGAAGCCGCGGCTGAGCTCCTTCACCTTGGCTTCGATCTCATCGGCGGCCACCTCGATCTTCTCGGCGGTGGCGAGGGCCTTGAGGGCCAGGCTCCGCTTGAGGCGCTCTTCGGCCTCGGGGCGGGAGGTTTCGCGCAGGCTCTGGATCAGCTGCGGGGTGAACAGCTTCTTCACGTCCATCCCTTGCTGGGCGAGCTGACCGGCGGTCTGCTCGAGCAGCGAGATGATCTCCTCCTGCACGAGGGTTTCGGGCAGTTCCACCTCGAGCTGCTCCACCAGGGCCGCCAGCAGTGCGTCGTGGCGGTTCGATTCGTTGCGGCGCTCGGCGTCGTCCTTGAGGCGCTCCTCCAGATCGGCGCGCAGTTCCGCCAGGGTCTGCTTGTCGCTGGCCTGCTGGGCGAAGGCGTCGTCGAGGGCGGGCAGCTCGCGGGTTTTCAGCTCGGTGAGGGTGATCTCAAAGCTGGCCTTGCGACCGGCGGCGTCCTCCTGGGGGTACTCCTCAGGGAACTGGCAAGCCACGGTTTTGCTGTCGCCGGGCTTCATGCCAAGGATGCCCTCCACGAAGCCGGGGATCATGCGGCCGTCTTCCAGCTCCACTTCCATCGCATCAGCGCTGCCGCCGCTGATGGCTTCGCCGTTATCGACATAGGTGCCGCTGAAGTTGATCACGGCCACATCACCGCTTTCGGCGGCGCGCTTCTCCACCGGCACCAGGGTGGCCAGCTGACGGCGGGATTGTTCGATCAGCTCATCCACGCGGGCAGCATCGAAGCTCACGGCTTCGGCTTCGGCCTTGAGGCCCTTGGTGCTCTTGAGGCTGGGGGTGGGTTCCACATCCATCTCAAGGGTGAGGCTCAGCTCCTTGCCGGGTTCAAAACGCTCGAGCAGCGCTTCAAAGCCGCCATCCACGCTGGGCTGGCCGATCGCGGGGATCTCGGCCTGCTTGAGGGCATTGCGGAACACGCTGTCCACCAGCTCTTCGAGGGCGGTGGCCCGGATCCGGGCAGCGCCGATCTGCTGCACCAGCACGGCGCGGGGCACCTTGCCTTTGCGGAAGCCGGGCAGCTTGATGGTGCGGCTCAGCTTCTCCACAGCCTGCTCATGGCTGGTTTGGGTGAGGCCTGCGGGAACACCGATCTCCACCGCCATTCGGCTGCCGGGGCGAGGGCTGGTGCTCACCTTGAGCTCGGATTGGCTGGCTTTGGCGGCGGCAGGACTCATGGATCAGCGTCTAGGCAGCCCACGATCCTAGGAACTGACGTGTGACAGCCCCTCAGGCTGAGTCGCCAGCCCTGCGTTGGGCACGTATTGTTGGCAGCAAGAACAGCGACCTGAAGATCCCTTAGCGAAAGCCCGACGGGCTTCCGCACAGCATTTGGCAGACGGCAACCGCCCTGTGGCACGCGCCTGATTGGGTTGCTCCGGCTCCACGTTCTTCTTGTTTCAGCGACATCTCTGCACCTGAACCACGCTCCTGAATCTCCCTTGACCAGCTCCATTCGCCCCCTGCCTCAGCGCCCTCTGCATGTCGCCGTTCTCGGTGCCAGCGGTGCCGTAGGTCAGGAGCTGTTGCTGCTGTTGGCCGAGCGTCAGTTCCCGGTGGGGCGGCTCACGTTGTTGGCCTCGCCTCGTTCGGCTGGTCAGACCGTGGAGTGGAACGGTCAGACCCTCACGATCGAGCCTGTGAGCGCTGATGCGTTCCACGGCGTTGATGTGGTGTTGGCGTCGGCCGGTGGCTCGGTGTCGAAGCAGTGGGCTCCGGTGGCTGCCGCCGCGGGTGCCGTGGTGATCGATAACTCCAGCGCCTTCCGCATGGATGCGGCGGTGCCGCTGGTGGTGCCCGAGGTGAATCCCCGCGCCGCCTTTGCCCACAACGGTGTGATCGCCAACCCCAACTGCACCACAATCCTGATGACGCTGGCCCTGGCGCCACTGGCGGCGAAGCGGCCGCTGCGCAGGGTGGTGGTGAGCACCTATCAATCCGCCAGTGGCGCCGGCGCCCGGGCCATGGAGGAGTTGGCCAGCCTCAGCCGCACCGTGCTTGATGGCGGCACGCCCGAAAGCAGTGTGCTGCCCTATTCCCTGGCGTTCAATCTGTTTCTCCACAACTCGCCGCTTCAGGACAACGGCTATTGCGAGGAGGAGCTGAAGATGCTCAATGAAACCCGCAAGATCATGGGACTGCCCGATCTGCGCGTGTCGGCCACTTGTGTGCGGGTGCCGGTGCTGCGGGCCCATTCCGAAGCGATCAACATCGAGTTTGAGGAGCCGTTCCCGGTGGAGGAGGCTCGGACCCTGCTGGCCGCGGCCCCTGGCGTGGAGCTGATTGAAGACTTCAGCGCCAACCGTTTCCCGATGCCCACGGATGTGACCGGCCGCGATGCGGTGGCCGTGGGCCGGATCCGCCAGGACCTCAGCGAGCCCAATGCGCTTGAGATCTGGCTCTGCGGTGATCAGATCCGCAAGGGCGCTGCCCTCAATGCCATTCAAATCGCCGAGCTGTTGCTGGATCCCGCAGCGGCCGCGGCCGCCGGTGCGGCGACGGCAGGGGCGGTGGCTTGAGCATGGCGGCTTCTGTGCTCCAACCTGGCGCCGCCTCACCTGCGCCCTTCGGGCGGGTGCTCACAGCGATGGTGACCCCCTTCGCTGCCGATGGCTCCGTTGATCTCGACCTGGCGGCACGGCTGGCCAGCCACCTGGTGGAGCATGGCTCCGATGGCCTGGTGCTCTGCGGCACCACGGGCGAGTCGCCCACCCTCAGCTGGGATGAGCAGCATCAGTTCTTCTCGGCGGTGAAGAGCGCCGTGGGGGATCGCGCCAGCCTGCTGGCCGGTACCGGCAGCAATTGCACCGCTGAGGCCGTGGAGGCCATTGCGGAGGCGGCTGCCCTTGGCGCCGACGGTGCCCTGGTGGTCGTGCCCTACTACAACAAGCCACCTCAGGACGGCCTTGAAGCCCATTTCCGGGCTGTGGCCGCAGCGGCTCCTCAGCTGCCGCTGATGCTCTACAACATTCCTGGTCGTACCGGCTGCAGCATCACGCCGGAGACCACAGCCCGGCTGATGGATCTTCCCAACGTGGTGAGCTTCAAGGCCGCCAGTGGCACCACGGAAGAAGTGAGTGCGCTGCGCGCCCTCTGCGGTGAGCGCCTGGCCATCTACAGCGGCGACGACGCCCTGCTGCTGCCGATGTTGGCGGTGGGCGCCGTGGGTGTGGTGAGCGTGGCCAGCCATGTGGCTGGCGATCAGATCCAACAGATGGTGCAGGCCTTCCTGGCCGGTGATCACCGCACGGCCCTGGCGCTGCATGAACAGCTGCTGCCGCTCTGCAAGGCGATGTTCTCCACCACCAATCCCATCCCCGTGAAAGCTGCGCTGGAACTCAGCGGCTGGCCCGTGGGTGCCCCAAGGCTTCCTCTTGTTTCCGCCTCGAACGACGTGCGCGACCGACTCTCCTCCGTGATGGCAGCCCTGCGTCCCACCTGACGCCAAGGCCTACCTGAGCGCGCTACGGCGTTTGCTCCCTCGATGTTTCCGTTCTGATTCCGGCTGCGCCGGACCCCCTTTTCTGAATGACGAACCAAGCCAAACAACCCTGTCTGCGTGTCATCCCCCTGGGTGGCCTTCACGAGATCGGTAAGAACACCTGCGTTTTTGAATACGGCGACGACATCATGTTGGTGGATGCCGGCCTGGCATTCCCCAGCGACGGCATGCACGGCGTGAACGTCGTGATGCCTGATACCAGCTATCTGAAGGAAAACCAGAAGCGCATCCGCGGCATGATCGTGACCCACGGTCACGAAGATCACATCGGTGGCATTGCCCACCACCTCAAGAACTTCAACATCCCTGTGATTCATGGGCCGCGCCTGGCGCTGGCGATGCTCACCGGAAAGATGGAAGAAGCCGGTGTGATGGATCGCACCATCCTTCAAACCGTCGCTCCTCGCGATGTGGTGAAGGTGGGTCAGCACTTCTCCGTGGAGTTCATCCGCAACACCCACTCGATGGCCGACAGCTTCTCGCTGGCCATCACCACTCCGGTGGGCACCGTGATCTTCACCGGTGATTTCAAGTTTGATCACACCCCCGTCGACGGTGAAACCTTCGACATGGCCCGCCTCGCCCACTACGGCGAACAGGGTGTGCTGTGTCTGTTCAGCGACTCCACCAACTCCGAAGTGCCGGGCTTCTGCCCCCCGGAGCGTTCGGTGTTTCCCTGCCTGGACCGCCACATCTCCCAGGCGGATGGCCGGGTGATCATCACCACCTTTGCCAGTTCGATTCACCGCGTGGCGATGATCCTGGAGCTGGCGCTCAAGAATGGCCGCAAGGTGGGCCTGCTCGGCCGCTCCATGCTCAACGTGATCGCCAAGGCGCGTGAGTTGGGCTACATGCGCGCCCCGGATGATCTGTTTGTGCCGATCAAGCAGATCCGTGACCTGCCCGATCGCGAAACCCTGCTGCTGATGACCGGCAGCCAAGGTGAGCCCTTGGCCGCTCTGAGCCGTATCTCCCGCGGTGAACACCCGCAGGTGCAGGTGAAGACCTCCGACACAATCATCTTCTCCGCCAGCCCGATCCCGGGCAACACGATCTCGGTGGTGAACACCATCGACCGGCTGATGATGCTCGGCGCCAAGGTTGTCTATGGCAAGGGCGAAGGCATTCACGTGTCTGGTCACGGTTTCCAGGAAGACCAGAAGCTGATGCTGGCGCTCACCAAGCCGAAGTATTTCGTTCCCGTGCACGGCGAGCACCGCATGCTCGTGTGCCACAGCAAGACCGCTCAATCGATGGGCGTTCCGGCCGAGAACATCCTGATCATCGACAACGGTGATGTGGTCGAACTCACCCCTGATTCGATCAACAAAGGTGAACCGGTGAAGGCCGGCATCGAGCTGCTCGATGCTTCCCGCAACGGCATCGTCGATGCTCGCGTGCTCAAAGAGCGTCAGCAACTGGCCGACGACGGTGTGATCACAATGCTGGCGGTGATCAGCACCGATGGCGTGATGGCTGCGCCGCCGCGGGTGAATCTGCGCGGTGTGGTGACCGCCGCGGACCCTCGCAAGCTCAGCCTCTGGGCCGAGCGCGAGATCACCTGGGTGCTCGAGAACCGCTGGCAGCAGCTGTCGCGCAACAGCGGCGGCAAGGCTCCCGATGTGGATTGGATGGGCGTGCAGCGCGAAATCGAGATCGGTTTGCAGCGCCGTCTGCGCCGTGAGCTGCAGGTGGAGCCGCTGATCATCTGCCTGGTGCAGCCGGCCCCCGGTGGTACCCCTGCCTACAAGGGTCGCGCTGACGCTGAACCGGATACCCGTCCTGCCCCCCGCGGCGGCCGCGGCGGCGGTCGTGATGGTGGCCGCCCCGACCGTGGCGAGCGCTCCCAGCAGCCTCGCCGCGAGCTGGCCACCGTCGGCGCTGCTCCCGCTCCGGCCTCTGCGCCTGCTGCTGCCGCTCCGGCCGCTGTGGCCACCCCGGCGCGCACGGAAGAGCCCGAAATCAGCGGCCGCACCCGCCGCCGCCGTTCGGCGGCCGCTGGCTGATCCATGGGGTTCGGCTTGAGATCACTCTCGGGCCGAACCCAGACCGCTGTAGGCCAGATACTGCTGGATCAGGATTGCCCCTAAGGGCACGGTGATCAGCAGAGGCAGGCCGCACAGCAGCACTGAGCCCAGGATCAGCAGCCCGGCCACCAGCTGCCACTTGAGCAGCCCGGCTCCAGCTGGGCTCGAGCCCACCTCTTTCACCGCCGCGATCAACGCCGGCGCGGCTGCTTCCTGCTGACAGACGACCCGCCGGATCACCACCGGAGTGGCGATCGCCACGAGCACGCCAGGCACGATCAGCAGCAGCAGTCCGGCCGCGGTGGCCAGCCCCACCACCACGCCGGCCCTCACGTAGCGCCAGACATCGCGGCGCAGCAGCTGCAGCATGTCGCCGGCGCTGGGATGGCTGCCGGTGTGGAACGCGAGGGCCGGCAGCATCTGCAGGCTCACTCCGAGCAGGTTCGACCAGAGGTTGAGGGCGATGGCGCCGACGGCCAGCGCGATGGCCGGCAGCACGGCCAGCAGAGGGTTGATGTTGGCCAGTCCCTGCAAGCCATTCCCTATCAGCTGCAGCAGGGCGCCCGCCAGGGCTGCCAGCACCACCAGCCCTTCCAGGATCAGATAGCTGCGCCAGTGGCGTTTGAACAGGGTCCAGGCCGCACCCAGGCTCGGGGCGGTCACGTGAACGGTGGCTGTGGTTGTGCTGGGTTGGTCGCTGGCCCCCTGGGCAACGGCCGGTGCCGCGTCTTGCGGGGTGGGGTTGCCTGATTCGGCTCGGCTGGAGAGCCGCACCAGCAGCAGGCCGCGTTCGAGCGCGCTGCGAGCGCTTTCGCTGCGGGGTGCGTCTTGCAGTGCTGGATCGAGGGGAGGCTCGGGCGGAGGGGGTGTGGTGTCCGGCGGTGGCTCGGGCTCCGGGGAGTGTTCCGAGGGTTCGGGGCTTGCGGCTACATCCGCCGCGTCAAGGCTGGTGTCGTTGCTGGTTGCCCAAGGAGTGGCGGGAGGTTCCGGCGCCTCCGGCAGTACCGGCGCGATCGGTTGGGTGGCCGGTTCCGCTGTGGCCCACGCCGCTTGGATCTGAGTGAGGGCTTGCTGAGGATCCTGCAGTTGGCTCAGCCAAGGGGTGGCGGGGAGATCAGCCGCCGTTGCGCTCGCGCTGCTGGCTTGGGTTTCGGGTTCTGGACTCGATGGTTCGGCTTGATCGGTTGGCGCGCAGAGCTCCAGGCTCTGTTCGGCCAGCTGGCGGTAATTGGGTTCTGAGCAGCTCGTTAGCACCGCCTGGTAAGCCGCTGCCGCCTCGCGGGGCTGGGCCAGGCCATAGAGATGGATATGGCCGATCAGCAGCTGCAGGCGTTGATCCAGTTGGTCGGGGCGGTTTGGAGGGAGCTGCGGTTGCAGGGCCAGGGCCAGCTCCAGAGCCCGCGCGAAATCTCCCTGGCCGTAGGCCCGCTCCACGGCGCTGTAGGCCTGCTCCTCCGGGCTGGGCATGGGGTTGCACGGTTGGCCCCCTGTTTAGGGCCGGTTGCGGTGGCTCAGCCACAGGTGTTGACGATCCCAGTGCAACTGGAGTCCTCCCGTGAGCGCCTGGCGGCCAGGTCCGTGCGCGGGCTCGAGGCGGCGCAGCAGGGCTTGCAGGTGCTCCGCCGGCAGGGGGCTGATGCCCTGAAGGCTCAGCCAGTGCTGCAGCAGTTGACGTTGATTCGCGGCTTTCAGGGCCAGGAGTGCGCGCCGCTGTAGGGCCCCCTCCGGTGCCGGTTGATCCGCCCGGAGCCCGGCCAGAGCCAGGTCCAACAGTTCGTCCTGGCTCTGCTGTTCTTGGGCCAGTCGTTCAGCCACGCCGCTGATGCGTCGGCTGGCGCCGGGGTGCAGGTGCTCCAGCACCGGCAACACCTCCTGGCGCAGGCGGTTGCGGCTGTACCGGGGCTCTTGGTTGCTGGTGTCCAGCCAGAGCGGGAGGCCGAGCTGCTCGCGGATCTGTTCCGTTTCTTGGCGGCTGAACAGCAGCAGCGGGCGCACCAGGGTGAGATCCGTCGCCAGGGCACGCTGCGGTCGCAGGCTGGCCAAGCCGCGGCGGTGGCTGCCGCGGGCCAGCTGCAGCAGCAGGGTTTCGGCGCGGTCGCTGGCTGTATGACCCGTCACCACATGGCTCGCGCCGCTGCGGCGAGCGGCGGCCTCCAGGGCGCTGTAGCGCCAGGCGCGAGCGGCGGCCTCAGCGGGTTGCGGCTCTGGCCACACCTCGATCTGCAGCGGCAGCCCCTGCTGGTGTGCCCATTGGCTTAGTTCGCTGGCCTGCCGGCTGGAGTCGGCCCGCAGCCGGTGGTCGCCGTGCCAGAGCTGTAGTTGCCAGTGATGCAGTCGCTGCAGATCCCGCAGCAGCCCCACCAGCGCCATCGAATCCTGCCCGCCCGACACCGCCAGCAACAGGCGGGCTCCATCGGGCAGCAGCTCCGGACGCTGCAACAGCCAGCGGTGCAAGCGCAGGTGGTGGCGGCTCCAGGGTTGCGCCAAATGCTGCGTGGGAGAATCGCTCCACTCTGTCTGCACTGGTATGTCGCGTCTCGCCCAGCTGCCCGCTTCGCTTCGTACGGCTCTGGTGGAGCGCCGCGCCCTCAAGGTGATCGCCGGCCTCACCAACTTCGATGCCGCCAGTGTGGAGCGCATCAGCCGCGCCGCCGGCATGGGCGGTGCTGATCTGATCGATGTGGCCTGCGATCCGGCTCTGGTGCAGCTGGCTGCTGAGGTGAGCGGCCTGCCGATCTGCGTGAGCGCTGTGGATCCTGAGCTGTTCCCCGCCGCGGTGGCTGCCGGTGCCGCCATGGTGGAGATTGGCAACTACGACGCCTTCTATCCCCTCGGCCGCATCTTCGACGCCGCCGAAGTGCTGGCGATCACCCGCCGCACTCGCGAGCTGCTGCCCGAGGTGGTGCTGAGCGTGACCGTGCCCCACGTGCTGCCCCTCGATCAGCAGGAACAGCTGGCCGTGGATCTGGTGGCCGCCGGTGCCGACATCATCCAGACCGAAGGCGGCACCAGCGCCAAGCCTTTCAGTGCCGGCAGCCTCGGCCTGATCGAAAAGGCAGCCCCCACCCTGGCCGCTGCCCACAGCATCAGCCGTTCCCTGCTCGCCGCTGAGCAGGGCGTGCCCGTGCTTTGCGCCTCCGGTCTGTCGTCGGTCACCGTGCCGATGGCGATCGCTGCCGGTGCCGCCGGCGTGGGTGTGGGTTCGGCCGTGAACAAGCTGAACGACCAGCTGGCGATGGTGGCCGTGGTGCGCGGTCTGCGCGAGGCCCTCGGCACTGCCGTCAGCGCGGCTGTCTGAACGCTGCGGCGGTTCAACTCCAAACCCTCCACCACGTTGCGGGGATTCCGCACGTGGTGGTGGGTTTTTGCTGCCGGCGGCGTTGCCCATGAACACCACGCCGCTGGGCTGACTGCCCGAGAATGGCCCGATGGCCAACCCCTACCAGCTGCACGCTCCCTACAGCCCCAAGGGTGATCAGCCCGAGGCGATCAAGGGCCTGGTGGCCGGCGTGGAGGGCGGCGAGCGCTATCAGACGCTGCTGGGGGCCACGGGCACCGGCAAGACCTTCACCATCGCCAATGTGATCGCCCAGACGGGCCGACCGGCGCTGGTGCTGGCGCACAACAAGACTCTGGCGGCCCAGCTGTGCAACGAGCTGCGGGAATTCTTTCCCAACAACGCCGTTGAATATTTCATCTCCTACTACGACTACTACCAGCCGGAGGCGTATGTGCCCGTCTCCGACACGTATATCGCCAAAACGGCTTCGATCAACGAAGAGATCGACATGCTGCGTCACTCGGCGACCCGGTCGTTGTTTGAGCGGCGCGATGTGATTGTGGTGGCCTCGATCAGCTGCATCTATGGCCTGGGGATTCCCAGTGAATACCTCAAGGCAGCGGTGAAGTTTGAGGTGGGTGAAACCCTGAATCTGCGCGGCTCCCTGCGGGAGCTGGTGAACAACCAGTATTCCCGCAACGACCTGGAGATCTCCCGCGGCCGCTTCCGCGTGCGCGGGGATGTGCTGGAGATCGGCCCGGCTTATGAAGACCGCCTCGTGCGGATCGAGCTGTTCGGCGACGAGGTGGAGGCAATCCGCTACGTGGACCCCACCACTGGCGAGATTCTGCAGAGCCTCGAGAGCATCAACATCTATCCCGCCAAGCACTTCGTGACGCCGAAGGAGCGGCTGGAGGATGCGATCAAGGCGATCCGCAGCGAGCTGCGCGAGCGCCTTGATGTGCTCAATGAGCAGGGCCGCCTCCTGGAAGCTCAGCGGCTGGAGCAGCGCACCACCTACGACCTGGAGATGCTGGAGCAGGTGGGCTACTGCAACGGCGTGGAGAACTACGCCCGCCATCTGGCCGGCCGCGCTGCGGGCACACCACCGGAATGCCTGATCGACTACTTCCCGAAGGATTGGTTGCTGGTGGTGGATGAGAGCCACGTCACCTGCAGTCAGCTGCAGGCGATGTACAACGGCGATCAGTCACGCAAGCAGGTGCTGATTGAGCACGGCTTCCGCCTGCCCTCCGCCGCCGACAACCGCCCGCTCAAAGGCGAGGAGTTCTGGGAGAAGGCGCGCCAGACCATTTTTGTGAGCGCCACCCCGGGCGACTGGGAGATGCGCCAGAGCGATGGCCAGGTGGTGGAGCAGGTGATCCGCCCCACCGGCGTGCTTGATCCGATCGTGGAGGTGCGCCCCACTGAGGGCCAGGTGGATGATCTGCTCGGTGAGATCCGGATCCGGGCCGACAAGCAGGAGCGGGTGCTGGTGACCACCCTCACCAAGCGCATGGCTGAGGACCTCACCGACTACCTGGCGGAGAACGGCGTACGGGTGCGCTACCTGCACTCCGAGATCCACTCGATCGAGCGGATCGAAATCATCCAAGACCTCCGCAACGGCGAATACGACGTGCTCGTGGGTGTGAACCTGCTGCGGGAGGGCCTCGATTTGCCGGAGGTGTCGCTGGTGGCGATCCTCGATGCCGATAAGGAAGGGTTCCTGCGGGCGGAGCGCTCCCTGATCCAGACCATTGGCCGGGCGGCGCGCCACGTGGAGGGGGTGGCTCTGCTCTACGCCGACAACCTCACCGACAGCATGGACAAGGCGATCACGGAAACGGAGCGTCGCCGGGCCATTCAGCAGACCTACAACGAGAAGCACGGGATCACACCCACCCCGGCGGGTAAGCGGGCCGGCAACTCGATCCTGGCGTTCCTCGAGGTGTCGCGCCGGCTCAACGATGAGCAGCTCGAGCAGGCCACCGAGCAGGCCGAGCACAACGAAGTGCCCCTCGATGCTCTGCCGGAGTTGATTCAACAGTTGGAAGAAAAGATGAAGAACGCGGCCAAGAATCTCGACTTTGAGGAAGCCGCCAACCTGCGCGACCGCATTAAGGGCCTGCGCCAGAAGCTGGTGGGCAAGGTCTGAATTCATTAATTCGTTTACGTCAGCATTTGTGCATGAATTCGGGATCTTTTCCGTATTTCTCGCTGTCTGCTCTTGAAAGTTCGGCTAAAGCTGAGCTAATCGCAGCAGATCCGGATGGGTTTCTATCTGCTTCATCTGCATCTGCACGGTCTGTTTCGTGGGCACGACCTGGAATTGGGGCGTGATGCGGATACCGGTGGGCAGACCACCTACGTACTGGAGTTGATGCGTGGCCTGGCTGCCCGGCCGGAGGTGGATCGCGTTGAGGTGGTCACCAGGCTGATCCACGACAAGCGGGTGTCTCCCGACTACGCCGAGCCCCGTGAAGAGTTGGGCGGCGGAGCCTGCATCGTGCGCCTGCCCTGCGGGCCGCGCCGCTATCTGCGTAAGGAGTTGCTCTGGCCCCATCTCGATGAGTTGGCGGATGCCGTGGTGGCCCACATCGCCGCGCAGGAGCGTCGTCCCGACTGGATTCATGCCCACTACGCCGATGCCGGTTATGTGGGGGCCCTGGTGTCGCAGCGACTGGGCATTCCCTTGCTGTTCACGGGGCATTCCCTGGGCCGAGAGAAGCAGCGCCGCCTGCTGGCCGGCGGCATGGCGCACGATCAGATCGAGCACACCTATGCGATCAGCCGCCGGATTGATGCGGAGGAGCGCACCCTGGCCCAGGCGGCCCTGGTGATCACCAGCACGCAACAGGAGGCCGAGCAGCAATACAGCCGCTACGACCGCTTTGTGCCTGAGCGAGCGGTGGTGGTGCCGCCGGGGGTGGATGCGAGGCGTTTCCATCCCCAGCCGCTGCCGGGTGAGGAGCAGGCGGTGGCGGAGCTGATGCGGCCGTTTTTGCGGGATCCGGCCAAGCCGCCGCTGCTGTGCATCTGCCGGGCTGTGCGCCGCAAGAACGTGCCTGCCCTGGTGGAGGCCTTTGGTCGCTCGGCCCTGCTACAGGAGCGCCACAACCTGGTGCTCGTGCTGGGCTGCCGGGAGGATCCCCGCGCCATGGAGAAGCAGCAGCGCGATCAGTTCCAGCAGATCTTTGAGTTGGTGGATCGCTTCGATCTCTATGGGCGAGTGGCCTATCCGAAGCAACACCGCGGCGATGACATCCCCGCGATCTATCGCTGGGCGGCCCGGCGAGGTGGCGTGTTTGTGAACCCTGCCCTCACGGAACCCTTCGGGCTCACCCTCTTGGAAGCTGCGGCCTGCGGCCTGCCGCTGGTGGCCACCGATGACGGCGGGCCGCGCGACATCCTGCAGCGCTGCACCAACGGCCAGTTGGTGGATGTCACCGATCTCGATGACCTGCAGCAGGCCCTCGAAGCCGCTGCCGCCGACCCCCAACGCTGGCGCCGCTGGCGGGACAACGGCATCGAGGCGGTGAGCCGCAATTTCAGCTGGGATGCCCATGTGTGCGCCTATCTCGGCCTGGCCCAGCGCCGTTGTCAGGAGGTGCAGCAGCAGCGGCCGCAACCGGTGGTGCCGGTTGCGCCCACCGCGCCGGTGAAGCGCTTGCTGTTGCTGGATCTGGATGTGTGCCTCGATGCACCCGATCCAGCGGGGTTGCAGGAGCTGCGCCGTCGCCTGGCGGCCGATGCCAGCTGCGGCATCGGCATGATCAGCGGCCGCAGCTTCCCCTCAGCCAGCCTTCGCTACCACGAGCTGCATCTGCCGGCGCCGCAGGTGTGGATTCTTGAGGCCGGTGCCGAGATCCTCTATGGCCCTGAGGGGGTCGCGGATCTGGCCTGGCGTGAGCAGATCGCCCAGGGCTGGCAGCGCGACGCCGTGGAGCAGGCCCTGGCGGATCTCGCCCCGCGCCTTATGCCCCAGCCGGAGGCGCAGCAGGGGCCCTTCAAGCTCAGCTACACCCTTCAGCCGCCTCCGGCCGGGGTGCTGGAAATGGTGCGTCAGCGCCTGCGCCAGGGGCGATTTGAAGCCCGCGCCCATCTGTTCCACCACTGGTTCCTTGATGTGTTGCCGCTGCGGGCCTCCAAGGCCGAGGCGATTCGTCACCTGAGCTTGAGCTGGGGGCTGCCGCTGGAGCAGGTGATGGTGGTGGCTTCGCAGCAGGGTGATGGTGAGCTGCTCAATGGCCGCGCCCTCGGGGTGGTGGTGGGCGATCACGACCGCTCGCTCGACGATCTGCGCCGCCGCTCGAAGGTGTTCTTCGCCTCACGCCGCCAGGCTTGGGGGGTGCTGGAGGGCCTGGATCACTACCGCTTCCTGCGGCGCTGACGTGCGGCCCGGGCCTTAGAGGGGCGGTTGCTCCTGGCTGCGGTACAGCTCACGATGCGGGTTGGCATCCGGGAGCCAGTAGCTGATGTCTTCATGCCAGTAGGGAGTGCCTTCCAAGCGGCTGGAGCTGAGCTTGGTGGAGGCCATCGCGCTCACCAGAGCGCCCATATCCACCGGCGAGAGGTCGGTTAGCACGTCTTTGCCGGCGATGCTCATCAGCTCCGGCAGGCGGGTGGCCATGGCGGGATTGGCCAGCTTCTTGAACACCTCTTTGAGCACCAGCTTCTGGCGCTCCATCCGGCCGATGTCGCCGAGCTCGTCGTGGCGGAAGCGCAGGAAGCCTTCCAGGGCTTCGCCCTTGAGCAGTTGCTGGCCGGGATAGAGATCGATGTACAGCCCCTGGCTGTTGTCCACGTAGTACATCCGCTTCGGCACATCCACGTCCACCCCGCCGATGGCATCCGCCAGGCGCTGCACGGCATTGAGGTTGAGCACCAGGTAGCGATCCACCTTGGCGGAGAGCAGTTTGCTCAGCTCCTGCTTCACCATGTCGGGCCCGCCGCTGCTGTACAGCGCGTTGGCCTTCATCACGCCGTAGCGGTCGGATTCGATGAAGGTGTCGCGCGGCACCTGGGTGAGCTCAGTCCGGCCATCGCGCAGCTGCACGGTGAACATCACGTCGGTGTTGGTGCTCACGTGGTCGGTGCCCAGCACCACGATGCGCCGGTCGCCCATGCCGGCCGGTGCCACCAGCGAACCGATCACGTTGCTGGGGTGATGCAGGCCCGCCACCAGGCCGGTGGCGAGGTGAGGGAGCGGGCCATTGAGGCCGTAGCCCAGGCCGATGCCGGCGAGGAATAGAGGCAGCCGCGGCAGGCCGCTTTTCGCTGGTTTGGCGTTTTTAGGGCGCCGCCGCTGGTCCAGCGGCGTGACCGTGGCCTTGTCGCGGGAGGGCGCCGCGCCGCGCCGGCCCTGGCGCTGCTGCTGCTCCACAGGCTTCAGCCGCCCGCGGGCATCGCGGCGACGGGGAGCGGGATTGGGCTGAGCCTGCGACATGGACGGTGTGCGTGGCCGCACCGTATCGCGCGTCTTCCCTTGTGGCCAGAGGCATCTGGGCCTCTCGCCCAGCTGGATCAGCGGCCCGGGAGCACCGTGATGGCGGCCGCGGCCTGATCGGCCTTCGCGCGCGCCTCCTCCAGGCTGGCGCCACTGGCCAGGGCGACACCCATGCGCCGGTGGGGGCGTGCATCGGGTTTGCCGAACAGCAGCACCTGCACATCCACCTCTTCGAGAGCCTGATCCAGGCCGCTGAAGGCCACACTCTCACTGGCTTGTTGCGCCAGGATCACCCGGCTGGCGGCCGGGCCTGTGGAGCGGATTTCCGGGATCGGTAGCCCCAGCACCGCCCGCAGGTGCAGTTCGAATTCGCTCAGGTTCTGGCCGGCGAGCGTGACCAAGCCGGTGTCGTGGGGGCGGGGGGAGAGTTCCGAGAACACCACCTCACTGCCGCCGTCGGCGGTGCGGCACACGAAAAACTCCACCCCGAAGATGCCGGCCCCGCCGAGGTTGTCGGTCACCAGGCGCGCCATGCTCTGGGCGGCGGCCAGTTGCTCCCACTCCAGATGAGCCGGCTGCCAGCTGCACTGGTAGTCGCCCCGCTCCTGGATGTGACCGATGGGCGGGCAGAACAACGTGGGGCCCTGCCACTGCTTCACGGTGAGCAGGGTGATCTCCTGCTCAAAGTGGAGAAACTCCTCCACGATCACCCGCGCGCCACTGCCGCGGGCGCCGGCCATCGCTGCCTCCCAGGCGGCGGTGATGCCATCGGGGCCCTCCACCACGCTCTGGCCTTTGCCGGAGGAGCTCATCACCGGCTTCACCACCACCGGCCAGCCCAGAGGCGCGGCGGCGGCGGCCAAGTCTTCGGCGCTTTCGGCGTAGGCGAAGCGGGCGGTGCGTAGCCCCAGCTCCGTGGCGGCGAGATCGCGGATCCGATCGCGGTTCATCGTGACCGCCGTGGCCCGTGCCGTGGGGATCACGGTGATGCCGCCGGATTCCAGCTCCGCCAGGGCATCCACGGCCAGCGCTTCAATTTCCGGGATCACCACATCCGGCTGATGGCGGCGCACCACAGCCTTGAGGGCCTCGGGGTCGGTCATGGCCACCACCTCGGCTTGATCGGCCACCTGCATCGCCGGTGCGCCGGCGTAGCGATCCACCGCGATCACCCGGCAGCCCAGTCGCTGGGCGGCAATCGCCACCTCTTTGCCCAGTTCCCCGCTGCCCAGCAACATCAGCGTGCGCGGAAACGTGGGGCTGGCCATGGCCGCGGCTGAGGCGAGAGACTGCACCGATCCTGCCCCGGCGCCCCCCTGTGCTGCAGTTCCTCCCATTGGCCTACGCCACAGCTGGTGATGCCGCCGATGGTTTGCTCAATGGGTTGAGCATCGAGAGTTTGCAGCGCTGGACTCTGGTGTATCTGGGGATCTCAGCCCTGGCCTTCATCGTGGTCTGGTTGGTGGGCTACCTGCGCCGGCCTGGTTGAGCCGTCGGACCAGGCCGGACGAATCAGCCCTGATCGATCAGATCCAGCTGCCGCACCGGCGACTGCTCATCGATGAAGCCGTAAGCGGCGAACACGGAGGCATCGTTGTGGGTGATGTGCTGGCCATCGCTGTGGCGCTCCAGCACGAATCCTTCGGCCGCCATCCGCCGCATCAGCGCGGCTGCTTCTTCAAAGCGCGCCGCCATCGCCTCAAGGCTGGCGCAATCAGCCGTGAGACCAGCCTCCTTCCAGGTGAAGTACGCCATCAGGGGAGCAGCACCAGTCCCAGCACCACCAGTATCAGGCTGATCAGCCAGAAGCCCACCACCACTTGCTGCTCGCTGGCGCCGCCCAGCTCGAAGTGGTGATGCAGCGGGGCCATGCGGAACACCCGCCGGCCCTGGCCGGTGGCCGGGTTTTTGGTGGCCTTGAACACCCATACCTGCACGATCACCGAGAGCGATTCGGCGAGGAATACACCCCCCATCAGCAGCAGCGGCCAGAGGCTGTTGCTCAGCAGCGCCACCGCTGCCAGGGCTGCGCCCATGGCCAGGGAGCCCGTGTCACCCATGAAGACCCGGGCCGGGTGGCGGTTGAACAGCAGGAAGCCCAGCCAGCAGCCCGCCATGGCAGCGCAGAAACCGGCCATGGCGGGATCGCCTTCATGGCCCCGCAGCATCAGCTGCACGCCGAGACCGCTGAACACGATGGCGCCGCAGCCGGCGGCCAGTCCATCGAGGCCATCGGTGAGGTTGGTGGCGTTGCTCTCCGCCAGAAACACAAACAATCCGAGCGGCCAGATCAGCAGTCCCAGGGGCAGGACCCAGCCCAGGGGCAGGGCAATCGCCGCTCCGATCTGCTGGTCCCAGTGGGCCCAGGCCAGAAACCCGATGGCGCCTAGGGCCTGCAGCAGCAATTTGCCGCGGGGGCTCAGGCCGGTGTTGTGGCGTTTGGTGAGGCTGCGCCAGTCGTCGACTGCGCCGATCGCCATGGTGGCCAGGGTGATCGCCGCCACCGCCAGCAGCCGCTGATCGGCTGGGGCCACCAGGCCTCCGGCGATGACCCCCACCGGCACCACCAGCAGGCCGCCCATGGTGGGCGTGCCCGCCTTGCTCTGGTGCGCCTGGGGGCCCTCCTCGCGGATCACCTGCCCCAGCTTGAGCCGGCGTAGCTGCGGCACTCCCCAAGCGCAGAGCAGGCTGCTCACCACAGCGCTGATCAGCAACGGCGGCACCAGCTGTGGGGCCTGGCTGAACCAGTCGCACAGGGCACTCAGCCCCAACAGCAACAAGCCCAGCAACAGCGCCAGGGAGCGGCTGTTGCTGGGCATGGAGGCGATCAGCCTGGTGGGGGAGATCAAGGGGCTGAGGAGATCAGTCTTCCCAGTCTTCCTCGTTCTGCTCGTCGGCGGCGTTGTAATCCTCTTTCTCGCCCATCAGTGCGGAAAGCTCTTCCTCTTCCACCGTGCTCACATCGCTGCTGGCGGTTTCCTCATCGGCCACCAGGCGGCCGCTGGTTTCCAGCCAGCTCAGCAGGTCTGGCTCTTCACGCAGGGGCAGCACCGGTGCCGGCTCGTTGCGCCCGTAGCGGGTCAGCGAGGGGTTGATGCCATCCAACTGGCTGAGGCTGGTGCTGAGGTTGCTGCTCATATGGCTATCGGGGAGGGCACGGGTTGAGCGCGGGCGGCACGTGCGGCTTGCGGCCCGGCGTGTGCCAATCGACCATCCTAACGGAGTCCCCTGCAACGATCGATCTGGCTCACCCCACCACGCCCCTCTGGCGGGCCCTGTTGGGGCCGTGGTTGCTGGCCCTGGCCGTGAGCGCAGCCCTGGTGGCGGCCGGCCGGCACTGGCCTACGCCCCTGCTGCAGCAACCCTGGGCTTTGGCGAATCCAGGCCTGCCGGCGCTGCTGGCCCTGCTGTTGGTGCTGCTCCCACCAGCGCTGATGGCGGCCCTGCTGCTCGCGCGCCTGTGGCGCCACCACGACAGGGGAGAATCGATCGATTGCGCGCATGGAGAGCGTTGATGGGCCGGGCCAAGAAGGCGGTACTCGCGTATTCCGGCGGTGTGGACACCAGCGTCTGCATCCCTTATCTGAAAAACGAGTGGGGCGTGGAGGAGGTGATCACCTTCGCTGCCGACCTCGGCCAGGGCGATGAGCTGGAGCCGATCCGCCAGAAAGCCCTCGATTCCGGGGCCAGCCAGTCGATCGTGGGCGATCTCATCGAGCCGTTCATCCGTGAGTTCGCCTTCCCGGCGATCCGTGCCAACGCCCTCTACGAAGGCCGCTACCCCCTCTCCACCGCCCTAGCCCGGCCGCTGATTGCCCGCCGCCTGGTAGAGATCGCCCGCGAGGTGGGTGCCGATGCTGTGGCCCATGGCTGCACCGGCAAGGGCAACGACCAGGTGCGTTTCGATGTGGCGATCGGCGCCCTCGCCCCTGATCTGAAGGTGCTCACCCCGGCGCGGGAATGGGGCATGAGCCGCGAGGAAACCATCGCCTATGGCGAGCGCTGCGGCATCCCCTCACCGGTGAGCAAGAAGTCGCCCTATTCGATCGACCTCAACCTGCTGGGTCGCTCGATTGAGGCGGGCCCGCTGGAGGATCCCAACGTGGAGCCCCCCGAGGAGATCTACGCCCTCACGGTGAGCGTGGAGGCGGCGCCCGAGCAGGCTCAGGTGGTGGAGATCGGCTTTGAACAGGGCAACCCGGTGAGCATCGATGGCATGCGCCTCGACCCGGTGAGCCTGATCCGCCGCGCCAATGAGCTGGCTGGCAGCCATGGCTTCGGCCGCCTCGACATGATCGAGAACCGGGTGGTGGGCATCAAGAGCCGCGAGATCTACGAAACCCCGGGTTTGCTGCTGCTGATCAAGGCCCACCAGGAACTGGAGAGCCTCACCCTCGCTGCCGATGTGCTGCGCAGCAAGCGCCAGCTCGAGCAGCAGTGGGCCGACCAGGTGTATCAGGGCCTTTGGTATGGCCCGCTCAAGGATGCCCTCGATGGCTTCATCGAGCGCACCCAGCGCACCGTGAACGGCACCGTGAAGGTGAAGCTGCACAAGGGCAACGCCACCGTGGTGGGCCGCAGCAGCGCCAACAGCCTCTATGTGCCCGATATGGCCACCTACGACGCTGGCGATCAGTTCGACCACCGCGCCGCTGAGGGCTTCATCTACGTGTGGGGTCTGCCCACCCGTCTCTGGGCGGCCAGCCAGCGCTGAGTTCAGGTCTGTTGAATCAAGCGGCGCGTGGGCTCTGGCGATCCGCCCGGCCCATGCGCCGGATCGGCGGCCGGCTCGGTAGAGGCGGTAAGGCCAGGCTGCCCTGATTGGCGCCGTCGGGGTTAAACCGCAAGCGCACCTCACCCGGCACGGGCGCCAGCAGTTGGATCTGCTGGCGCAGTTCAGCGTTGTCGTCGAGCAATCGCTCTTGCCGCTCCAGCACCGGTTGCAGGCGCTGCTCAAACTTGCGCTCGAAGATCTCGGGAATCTCTTCGAGCAGTGCTTCGAGCTCGGCGATGTGTAGCCGTGCTTCTGCCAGTTTGCGCTCAGCCGTGGCCAGGGCCAGCTGCAACGGAAGCTCGCTGGCCTCTTGCGGCTGCTCGGTGATTAGTTCCTCCACCGCTAACCGCCCAGCTATAAAAAACCGACCAAACCTTAACCAAGGCCTGGTCGGGATTCAAGCTGCTGGAAGCGATCAGGCTTCGCTGGTCTGCAGGGCAGCAGCGTCACTGGTGGCCTGGGCTACGGGGCCGCTGCGGGGAGCAGGCAGGGGGCCGTCTTGCTTCACGGTGAGGTAGCGAATCACGTCTTCGCTGATGCGCATCGCCTTCTCGAGGGTGGCCACCTGTTGGCCGTCGCCGTTGTGGGCGAGCTGCACGTAGATGCCTTCTTTGTGCTTGGCGATGGGGTAGGCCAGGCGGCGCTTGCCGCGCATCTGGCAATCGAGCACCTCAGCGCCGGCTTCGGTCACCAGATCGCGGTACTTGGTGACATGGGTTTCCACCTCTTCCTCCGGAATGTCCGGACGAAGGATGTACATCGTTTCGTAATAGGGCTGCGACATGGCTTGCGCGATCCGACGTGGACGCCGAAGGGAACGGTGGCTGGTGGGCCGGAGCTAGGCCCCTGCTCTCCAGCGGCGGATCGTCCACCCTACAGCTGCATGCGCACCGCTTCCGACAGGCTCGGGACGTCGGCTTCCTTGCCGCGTATGCACTGCACCACGGCGAACACCAGCAGCACCAGCATTCCCAGGAACACGGTGTTGTCGAGGGTGCGGCCGGCGAAGCCCATGGCGCGGAGCTGCAGCAGCTGGAAGGCCAGCGACACCACCACCAGCACGATGTCGAGCAGGATCGCCTGCAGCACGTTGAAGCGCAGGTAGTAGGGGATGCGCGGGTTCCGCACCACCGCCAGGAACAGCACCAGGAAGAGCAGGAAGCCGCCGAACGGAACCGACCGCTCCAGCAGCAGCACGGGCAGCGCCGGCAGCATCAGCCACTGCAGCGCCGGAAAGAGGTTGTCGAGCGAACCGGCAAAGGGCAAGGCATCGCTCCAGGGCAGCAGGTAGCCCAGCACCGCCAACAACCGTTGCCACCAGGGAATGTCGCCCATCGCATGCTCCTCAATGGGCAGAGGCTATGGCAGGTGCTCGAGCAGTGCCTGGCGCATCACCGCCACCGGCACCTCCGGCAGGCCGCTCCACAGGCGCAGGGCCGCTGCCCCTTGTTCCACCAGCATCTCGAGACCATCGAGGCTGCGGCAGCCACGGTTGGCGGCGCGCTGCAGCAGTTGCGTGGGACGCGGTGTGTAGATGATGTCGTACACGCTGGCGCCGCTCTGCAGGGCGCTCAGCTCGCTGGCGTTGAGCGGGCACGCCTCAGCGGCGGCGGGGTTGCTGGCTGAGGCCATGCCCACCGGGGTGGTGTTCACCACCAGATCAGCCTCCGCGAGGGCGCCGGTGAGGCTGCCGCTCTCGCTGCTCCAGCTCAGTGCCTGGAGCTGCGGCGCCCAGGCCCGGCAGTCGTTGAGGAAGGCGTTCAGCGCTTCCGGCCTGCGGCCCGCCAGCTGAATGCTGCCGAAACCCAGCTCCACCAGGCCCGCCACCACAGCGCGGGCGCTGCCGCCGCAGCCCAGCACCACGGCCCGCTTGCCGCTCCAGTCGGTCCCCTCCCGGCGCAGTGGCGCGCAGAAGCCTTCCACATCGGTGTTGGTGCCGTGCCAGCCGCCGCCAGGCAGCGGCACCAGCGCGTTCACGGCCCCCAGCCGTTCCGCCAGGGGGCTCAGCTCGCGGCAGAGGGCGGCCACCGCCTGTTTATGGGGGATGGTCACGTTGAGGCCGCGGCAGCCCATCGCTTCCAGGCCGCGCACCACGGCGGCTAGTTCGCCAGCGGGAGCCGGAAGGGCCAGGAACACCCAATCGAGCCCCAGCGCCTGCAGCGCCGCGTTCTGCATCACCGGCGAGAGGGAGTGGTGCACCGGATCGCCCAACACCCCCACAAGGGCAGTGGTGCCGCGAATGCTCGGGAAGCCGGTCACGCTGGGTCGGGTGCTGTTCGGCAACCACACCTAGCCCCGGAATGGGCCCGCTGTTGAGGATGCCTCCAGTTCAGAGGACAGTCATGGGCAAGGTTGTCGGTATCGACCTTGGCACCACCAACAGCTGCGTGTCGGTCATGGAGGGCGGCAAGCCCACCGTGATCGCCAATGCCGAGGGCTTCCGCACCACGCCCTCTGTGGTCGCCTACACCAAGAACCAGGATCAACTGGTGGGCCAGATCGCCAAGCGTCAGGCGGTGATGAACCCAGAGAACACCTTCTATTCGGTGAAGCGCTTCATCGGCCGCCGCGTCGACGAGGTGAACGAGGAATCGAAGGAAGTGAGCTACGGCGTGGAGAAGGCCGGCTCCAACGTGAAGGTGAAGTGCCCGGTGCTGGGTAAGCAGTTCGCCCCTGAAGAGGTGAGCGCCCAAGTGCTGCGCAAGCTGGCTGAAGACGCCGGCAAGTACCTCGGTGAAACGGTCACCCAGGCGGTGATCACCGTTCCCGCTTATTTCAACGACTCCCAGCGTCAGGCCACCAAAGACGCCGGCAAGATCGCCGGCCTCGAGGTGCTGCGCATCATCAACGAGCCCACTGCGGCCGCTCTGGCCTACGGCCTCGACAAGAAGAGCAACGAGCGCATCCTGGTGTTCGACCTGGGCGGCGGCACCTTCGACGTGTCGGTCCTCGAGGTGGGCGACGGTGTGTTCGAGGTGCTCTCCACCTCCGGTGACACCCACCTAGGCGGCGACGACTTCGACAAGGTGATCGTGGATCACCTGGCCGACACCTTCAAGGCCAACGAAGGCATCGATCTGCGCAGCGACAAGCAGGCTCTGCAGCGCCTCACCGAGGCCGCCGAGAAGGCCAAGATCGAGCTCTCCAGCGCCACCCAGAGCGAGATCAACCTGCCGTTCATCACGGCCACGCCCGAGGGCCCCAAGCACCTCGATCTCACCCTCACCCGCGCCAAGTTCGAGGAGCTGGCGTCCAAGCTGATCGACCGCTGCCGCGTGCCGGTGGAGCAGGCCCTCAAGGACGCCAAGCTCTCCTCCTCCGAGCTCGATGAGGTGGTGATGGTGGGTGGTTCCACCCGCATCCCCGCGGTGCTGGAGCTGGTGAAGCGCGTCACCGGTAAGGACCCCAACCAGACCGTGAACCCCGACGAGGTGGTGGCCGTGGGCGCCGCCATCCAGGGCGGTGTGCTCGCCGGTGAGGTGAAGGACATCCTGCTGCTGGACGTCAGCCCGCTCTCCCTGGGTGTGGAAACCCTGGGCGGCGTGATGACCAAGATGATCCCCCGCAACACCACGATTCCCACCAAGAAATCGGAGGTGTATTCCACGGCTGTCGACGGGCAGACCAACGTGGAAATCCACGTGCTGCAGGGCGAGCGCGAGATGGCCAGCGACAACAAGTCGCTCGGAACCTTCCGCCTCGATGGCATCCCCCCCGCTCCCCGCGGCGTGCCTCAGATCGAAGTGACCTTCGACATCGATGCCAACGGCATCCTGAGCGTGACCGCGAAGGACAAGGGCAGCGGCAAGGAGCAGAGCATCTCGATCACCGGCGCTTCCACCCTCAGCGATAACGAGGTGGAGAAGATGGTGAAGGATGCCGAGGCCAATGCCAGCGCCGACAAGGAGAAGCGCGAGCGCATCGACCTGAAGAACCAGGCCGAAACCCTCGTGTACCAAGCCGAGAAGCAGCTGGGCGAACTGGGCGACAAGGTGGGCGCCGAGGACAAGAGCAAGGTGGAGGCCTCCTCCGCCAAGCTCAAGGAGGCCATCGAGAAGGACGACTTCGACACGATGAAGTCGGAGCTCGAAACCCTGCAGCAGGCCCTCTACGCCGCCGGTGCTGCTGTGTACCAGCAGGCAGCCGGTGCTGAAGGCGCCGCTGCCCCCGGCGGCAACGGCAGCGGCGGTGCCGAATCCGCCAGCGACGACGTGATCGACGCGGAGTTCACCGAGAGCAAGTGAGCACCGCTCACGGTGTGATCACCCCGGCTTCGGCCGGGGTTTTTTCATGCCCATGCCCAGCCCCTCAGGCATCGGCAAAAAAAGAGACGGGTGCGACCCCGTCTCTGTGATCTCCCTTGCCCGACCCGTTGCAGGTCGTGAGTGAAGGATGCCGCGGGTTGAGGCCCGTGGCTGTGTTCTTTGTAACTAGCTGAACAGTGAGTGGCCCGTTGGCCTCACTCGCCGATCTTGGCTACAGCGGCCTTGGCCTTCTCGATCACAGGGGCCGGCATCGTGACGTAACCCAGCTGCGGTGCCTGGGCCTGAGCCTGCTCTGAGAGCATGAAGTTGAAGGCTTTCTTCAGCAGCTCGGCCTTGGTGCCGTTGCCGTTTTGATAGGCCAGGATCCAGGTGAAGGTCACGATCGGGTAGCCCTTGATCGGATTGGGATTGCCACCGATCAGATCGGGGCCCAGATCGATCGAACCGAGCGCTTCGCTTTCGCTTTCGCTGCTGGGTTTCACCAGCTCGCCGGAGGCATTGGTGAGGGCCGCGGCTTGCAGCTTGCCTTTCACGTAGGCCGATTCCACATAGCCCAGGCCGCCTTCCACCTGGTTGAGCTGGGCCGCTACGCCCTCATTGCCCTTGGCGCCCACGCCGGTGGGCCAGGCCACGGTTTTGGAGGTGCCAGGGCCGCTCTTCCAGGCATCCGAGATGGCGGCCAGGTGCTTGGTGAAGTTGTAGGTGGTGCCGGAGCCGTCGGAGCGGTGCACCACGGTGATCTTCTTGTCGGCGCAACCCAGCTGGCTGTAATTGGTGATCTTGCCGAGGAAGATCTCAGCCAGCTGCTGCTGGCTCAGCTTCAGGTCGCAGCCGGGGTTGTTGTAGGCCACGGCGATCGCACCGGCGGTCATCGGGATCTGCAGCACGCCGCGGCTCACCTTGGCGATGTCTTCGGCCTTCATCGGCGCATCGGAGGCGCCGAAGTCCACCGTGCCAGCGATGAACTGGCGCACGCCGGCCCCGGAGCCCACCGACTGATAGTTCACCTGAACACCTTGTGAGGCCAGTTCCTGGAACCAGCGCTGGTAGATGGCGGCGGGGAATGACGCACCCGCACCCGCGAGGCTGCCTTTCACGGAATCGCCACCGCCCATGGAGCAGGAAACGAGGCTGAAGCTGGCGGCGAGTCCGGCCAGTCCGGTGAGGACTCGAGCGGTGGTGGTTCGGCGCATGGTGGAGAAGGTAGTCGTGGAGGCCGTGGGTTCAGCGACCTGCCTTTGACCCTATGTACAGCCGGCCAGTGTGACTTAAAGAGCAGGTAAAGGTCCTGGCGACTGCAGCTGCTCCAGCACCCAGGCCGCGCTTGCCGGCGCCAGCAACACGCCGTTGCGGTAGTGGCCGCTGGTGAGCACCAGGCCGGGTTCGAGCAGTTCCAGCAGGGGCGCCGGCCGCTCGTCGGGGCGGGCGCGCAGGCCCTGCCAATGCCGCAGTGGTTCGGCCTGCCGCAGCCAGTCGGGAGCGGCGCCGCCGAGATGGCGCAGTTCGGCCAGGGCCTCGGGGCTGCCTTGGGTGAGGCCCGGTTCCACGGTGGCCCCCAGCCAGAGGCGTCCGCCGGGGCGGGGCACCAGGTTGAAGCCATTCCAGCTGGCGCTGCCCGGCCAGGTCTCGGCGTTGCAGCCGGCCGGCAATTGCAGCTCCAGGGCCTGGCCCAGCACCGGGCTCTGGGGGCGCCTATGACCCAGGGGCTCCAGCAGTGCTGGGCTCGCCAGGCCAGCAGCGATCACCAACCAGTGGCTGCGGCAGGAGCCTGCCTCGGTGTGGATGATCCAGCGTTGATCGGCACCTTGGTTTCCCCGCTCCAGCTGCAGCACCGCAGCCGCTTGGGTGATCAGGCCGTGGTTGCGTCCGTCGTCCAGCAGGGCCTGCATGGCTGGTTGCGGGTCGATCTGAGCGTCGTTCGGTGAGAACAGCGCTCCGGCCGCATCCGCGGGGAGGGCTGGGCTGAGCGCCTGCAGCTCAGCCCGGTTGAGCAGCCGCAGCGGCAGCCCTTGCCGTTGGCGTTGTTCGGCCAGGCGTGCCTGGGCCTGCCACTCCTGCTCGTTGCAGGCCAGTTGCAGCAGGCCAGGCCGCCAGGGAATGTGGTGGCCCCGCTCGCTGAGCTGTTCACGCCACTGGCGCCAGAGGGCCAGGGATTGCTGCCTCAGCCGCCAGCCCCGCCCGCTGCTGCGCCGGAAGATCTCAGCCATCAGCAGCCCGAGGGCGGCGCTACTGCCGGCCTCGCTGGATTGGCCGTGGGCCAGGGCTGGATCGATCAGCTGCACCCGATGGCCGTGCTGGCTGAGCAACCAGGCCACAGAAAGGCCCACCACGCCGGCGCCGATCACGGTGATCGACGTGGGCCGGCGGGTGGGCTCTGGTGGAGTGATGGTGATGGAGGCGGGATCAGGCCTGCTTGAGGTCGGCCTGCACCTGGGCCGGCAGCACCTGGGCGTAGAGGCCAAAGCCGCTGGCCACCTGGATGTAGGCCTTGCTCAGCTTGTTGGCGTCCTGCAGGCGGGCGGCTTCATCAAGATCGGCCAGAGCGTTCTTGAGGGCGTCAGCGCGCTTGTTGGCCTCGGGGCGCTCAGCGGGCAGCAGGCGCTGGTTGATGTAGAGCATCTCTCGGCCCACTTCCTGCATCGGGCCGTGGATCAGGTTGCGGGTGAAGGTCCAGTCGCGCTCGTTGACGAGGGTGGCCAGCTCGGGCAGGCGATCGCGGGCGGCCAGGAAGCCTTCGGCCTGGCGTTCGATCACGGCGATGTCCTCGGTGCTGAGGGTGGGGGCTTTGGCCTTACCGCCGCTGCAGGCGGTGAGACCGAAGCTCAGCACCAGAGCCAGAGCCACCAGGGCCAGGCTGCGCAGGGCGGATGCAAACCGGGTGGTCAGCGCGGACATCGACTGAGCAGCCATGACGTTGGAGCTTGATTGCGGGACTTTACCCAGGGCTTTTCGCCTTGAAGCGCCCGTGGGCAGCAGGCCGGCAGAATTCAGTGTTTCCAGGGCTGCGCCCCGCCTCGCCATGACGGCTGCCACGGCCATCCTTCAGATGATCTGCCCGGATCAGCCCGGCCTGGTGCGGGAGCTCTCCGGCTGGGTCGCGGGCAATGGCGGCAACATCGTGCATGCCGATCACCACAGCGATCAGGGGGCCGGGCTGTTTCTGAGCCGCATTGAGTGGCAGCTCGAGGGGTTTGGCCTGCCCCGCGAGGCGATTGCTCCGGCCGCGGCGGCCCTGGCGGAGCGCCTCAACGGCGAACAAACCGTCACCTTCTCCGATGAGAAGCCCGCCGTGGCGATCTTTGTGAGCAAGCAAGACCATTGCCTGCTGGATCTCCTCTGGCGCGTGCGCACCGGTGAGTTGCCGATGCGGGTGCCTCTGGTGATCGCCAACCATCCCGACCTGGGATCAATCGCCGAAGAGTTTGGCGCCCGCTTTGAGCACGTTCCGATCAGCAATGCCAACCGCGAAGAGGCCGAAGCCCGCCACCTGGAGCTGCTGGCGGAGCACGGCATCGAGCTGGTGATCCTGGCGAAATACATGCAGGTGCTCACACCGCGCTTTCTCGCGGCCTTCGACCCCCCGGATGCCTTCCACCGGGTGATCAACATCCACCACTCCTTCCTGCCGGCCTTCATGGGCGCGCAGCCTTATCACCGGGCCTGGGAGCGGGGCGTGAAGCTGATCGGTGCCACCGGCCACTACGTGACCGATGAACTCGATGCGGGCCCGATCATTGCCCAATCGACCGTGAACGTGAGCCACCGCGATGAGGTGGAGGATCTGATTCGCAAGGGCCGCGACACCGAACGCCTCGCCCTGGCCCGGGCGGTGCGTCTGCATCTCAAACGCCAGGTGATGGTGTATCGCGGACGTACGGCGGTGTTCGAGTGAACGCCGACCGTTGGGGTGCGAGGGCTGGCCAGGCTGTGCTCGCCCGGTTGGATGCGCACCGGCCCCCTGAGGCCGATCGCTGGGGGTGGCGTTGTTTCCAGCTCGGTGTGTTTGTGCTGCCTGCCAGCGCCTTATTCGCCGCCATGCTGCTGCTGGTGCCGTTAATTCAGGGCAGCCGCCGGCGCAGCCCCTGGGGGCACGACCGGGTGAATGGTGTGTTGGCGCTGGTGGCGGTGTTGATGCTGGCTGGGGCGGCCCTCGCCACACTGCGCAGCCAGGCGTTGCCCAGCTATTCCCCCTCCCTGGCCTGGGTGGGGCTGTTCAACTGGATACCCCTGTTCTGGGGGTTCTGGGCGTTTCAGGCTTATGTGGCGGATGGCGCCGCGCGGCGCCGGGTGGCGCTTGCCCTGGTGGCTGGCACCGTGCCGGTGGTGGTGACCGGCCTGGGGCAGCTGTGGCTGGGTTGGCAGGGCCCCTGGCAGATCCTTGGTGGGGCCGTGATTTGGCACCTGCAGGAGGGTGGCCGCCCGCAGGGGCGCCTCTCAGGCCTGTTCGATTACGCCAACATCACGGCTGCCTGGCTGTCGTTGAGCTGGCCGCTGCTGCTGGCGGCGCTCTTGGCCTGCGGCCGCCGCTGGCGGCAAAGGCTGGCCGGCAGTGGCTGGCGCTTCCTGGTGGTCCTGGGCCTGGCGGCAGCCCAGGTGACTGCTTTGTATCTCACCGATTCCCGCAATGCCTGGGGCGCGATGTTGCTGGCTGTCCCGTTGGTGGCTGGCCCTGGCCGTTGGCTGTGGCTGCTGCCGCTGCTCCTGCTGGCGCTCTTGCCCGTGGCCCTGGCCAGCCTGCCGGGGGTGCCTGGGGTGCTGCAGGATCCTGCCCGCGCGCTGGTGCCCCAGTCGGTGTGGGGGCGCCTCAACGATCTCAACCACCACAGCCAGCGCAAGCTGGCATCCCTGCGCATCACCCAGTGGAGCGTGGCGGCGGGGTTGATTGCCGAGCGCCCCTGGCTGGGCTGGGGTTCTGCTGCATTCAGCGTGATCTATCCCCTGCGCACCGGCCGCTGGCATGGCCACCCCCACAACATCGCCTTCGATCTGGCGGTGAGCTTTGGCTTACCCGTGGCGCTCCTGGTGGTGGGGCTTGTGCTGTGGCTGCTGATTCGCGCACTGCGCCTGGGGATGGCCACCGGGCCTGTGTTCGAACGGGCCTGGTGGGCCTCAGCTCTGGTGGTGGCGGTGCTGCACGCCAGTGATATCCCGATGTACGACAGCCGCCTCAACATCGCCGGCTGGATCCTGCTGGCGGGGCTGCGCTGCTGGGCCTTCAGGCCAGTGCTTCCTGCTGGTGCTTGAGCAGGGTGGCCTTCGGCAGAGGACCCTCCAGGTGCTCCCAGGGCAACACCCGATCAGCGCTCCAGCTGGCCTGGATCACCTCCTCCCAGGGCGGTGGCAGGGGATTGCCTTCGAAGACCGCATCGCCCTCGCGCACGGCGCGGTAAGCCTGTTTCCAGCCCCCCAGGCTTTCGTGGCGACCGCGTGCCGCGGCGATCACCGGAGCCAGGCGCCGGTCGCTGCGTGAGAGCAGCGCCTGGATCACGCTCCAGCCATAGCTCTCCGGCCGCAGTTCGATTCCCTTGGGCTTGAGGCGTTTGGCCAGCAGCTTCAGCCGTTTTTCTGCCTCCGGCCGCACGCCCTGCCACTGGAAGGGCGTGTGGGCCTTGGGCACGAAGGTGCTCACCCCCAGGCTGAGCCGCAACCCGGGTGTGGCTTTCTTCAGGGCCAGCAGCAGTTCGGCGGTGGCTTCCACATCGGTGTCGTCTTCCGTGGGGAGGCCCACCATCCCGTAGAGCTTCAGGCCCGTGAGTCCGCCTTCTTTGGCGTAGCGAGCCGCGGCGTGGATCTCCTCGGTGGCGAGCTTTTTGTTCACCACCTGGCGCATCCGTTCACTGCCGCTTTCGATGGCGATGGTGAGGGATTTGCTGCCGCGCTTGGCCAGGATCCGGCCCAGCTCCGGAGTCACCGTGGCGGCCCGAACCGAGCTCACACTCACCCGGGTGCCCTCGAAGCGATCGCCATCGAGCCACGTGAGCAGGTCGCCGAACTGGGGGTGTTGGGTCACGGAGGCGCCCAGCAGCCCCAGGCGCTGGGTGGCGGTGAGGCCTTTCTCCACAGCGGGGATCAAACCGTCGTCGAGGCTGGGCGTGCGGAAGGGCAGGGTGAGATAGCTCGCCAGGCAGAAGCGGCAGAGCTCCGGGCAGCTGCGCACCACCTCCACCATGTGGATGGAGGGCCAGGCTGCCTCCGGCGTGATCACCGTGGAGTGGCTGAGGGTGTTGCCGCGCCAGGTTTGTTTGGCCACGGTGGCGGGAATGCCCGGCTCGATGGGCTCCACGGCCAGCAGCGCCCCGTCTGGGCCGTAGCGCGGCGCGTAGAGCGCAGGCACATACACACCCGGCACCTGGGCCAGCTGCCGCAACCGCTCGGGCCGCGGCGCGCTGCGGCAGGCCTGCAGGGCGTCAATGAAGGCGGGCAAGAGCTGTTCGCCGTCGCCCAGAAGCACCACATCAAAGAAGGGGGCAAGAGGCTCGGGGTTGGCGGTGAGCACCGGCCCGCCCCCGAACACGATTGGATCGTTGTCGCTCCGTTCAGCGGCCCAGAGGGGGATGCGCTGCTGCTCGAGCAGATCCAGCAGCACGGGGCCATCCAGCTCCCAGCTCAGCGAGAGGCCGAACAGGTCGCAGTGGCGGTGCGGTGCATCCCCCTGATCGGTGAACAGCCGGCGCACATCCACGTCGCTGCGTTGGGCCAACGTGGCCCACACCACCTGATATCCAAGGCTGGTGATCCCTACCGTGTAGGTGCTTGGGAAGGCCAACACCGCCCGCAGCGCTCCGGCGGCTGGGGCGGCGGGTTCAAACAGCAGGGTTTCCTGGTTCAGGCGAGATGGAGGCGCAGAGCATCATTCTGCGGTCCCACTGCTGCTGGCCTCAGCCGTAGAGCCCTTGGCCGTTGCCTTGGCCTCGATTGCGGGCGGCGTTGGTTTGCTGGGCTGTGCTGATGGCAAAGCCGTACTCCTGATTGGTGTTGGCGCGATTGCCGATCAGGGTGTTGTTGATGCCACCATTAAAAACAACACCACTTCCGGTGTTGTTTCTGAGACGGTTGTTAAACAGCTTGGCGTTGACAGGATTGCTCAGGCTGATGCCACTGCCGTTGTTGCCGCTGATCCGGTTGCCGTTCGTTTTGTTCTCGGCCTGGCCGATGCTGATCTTGCGGGTGCCGGGACCAACGTTGATGCCACCTTGCTTGTTGCCGAATTCCCTGATGCCCACGCTCGCGAGACCGACATAGGTCTCGTCGATGGTGATGTTGCGGGCCCTGCCGTCGAGGGCAATGCCGTAGCCGTCGTTATTGGAGATTGTGTTTTGAGGAATGACGGAGCGTCGGTTGCCGGCGATCAGGATGTTGCTGGCGTTGCCATCCACGCGGATGCCGTCTTGGTTGTTGCCCCAGGAGATGGTTTGGTCGCCTTCGCTGTAGATGGCTTCGGTGCCATAGGTGTTGAGACCGATGATGTTGGGGTCCACCCAGATGTCGCGAGCATTGCCCGTGATGTGCAGGCCGTGGCGCGCGTTGCTCGCCATCACATTTGTGCGAACTTGGTTTTTGCCGCCATCGCTGCTGATGCGGATGCCACTTTGTTGATTCGGTGCAATGCCTCCGAAGGCGGTCAGGCCCGCAAAGGTGTTGAAGGTGATGAAGTTGCGCACGTGGTCGGTCACGTTGATGCCGTTGCCCTCGTTGCCGGCGTTCACGTTGCCCAGAGGAATCACGCCGCCATATTGAATGTTTCTTGAGGTGCCCTCAATCAGAGCGCCGTCGCCTCGGTTGGCAACGATCGTGGCGTTGTCGGCACCCAGGCCGAAGAAGTTGGCGTGGATGGTGATGGCATGGCTGTTGCGTACGCGGAGGCCGTTGCCGCTGTTGCCGCTGACAACGTTGTAGTAGATGAATGGGCTCTGGTTGCGAGTCGTGCCGATCAGGCCGTTGTGGTTCGCCTTGATGATGGCGACACCATCACCGCCATTGCCCAAGGCGCTGGTCCCTTCGGCGTTGGTGCCGATGAAGTTGCCCAGCAGGCGATTGTTGCGAGAGCCATCGCTGATCAGTACGCCGTTCAGCGTGTTGCCCGAGATCAGGTTGCCTTGGCCCGGCCGCTGAAACTCCCCCTGGGTGGGATCGTTGCCGTCATGGGCGGCGCCCCCAATGCGGTTGTGATCGGCTCGGTTCCAAAGCCTGATCCCATGGCCACCATTGCCCAAGTCCGCGCTGCCATCGGCTGAGGTGCCGATGCGGTTATTGGCAATGCGGTTGCGATCACCTCCCTCAATGTTGATGCCGCTGCCGCCATTGGCGCTGATCACATTCGAACGTTGCTGATCCAGTGGAACGCCCGTTAAGGGGTCCAGGGTGCCGATCAGGTTGTTGCTGGAGCGGCTGGTGATCGTGATCCCGTGGCCTTGGTTGCTCTGTGCTGTTGTGCCATCCAGGGCCACTCCGATCAGATTGTTCTGGATCCTGATGTTTGAAGCATCGAGCACGATCCCATCGCCGCTGGCGTTGCCCAATGCAAACCCGTTCAGGCTGGAACCCGCTGCCGTCTTGCCCTTGAAGATCAGGCCCTGGTGTCCGTTGCAGTCGAGCGCGATTGCGGCGAGTCCCGATTCCGACAGCAGGCCGTTGATGGCCACAGCATCGCGGATGATCTCCAGGTCGCTGCTGAGGCTGATCGTGCCTCCGCTGAGGCTGCTGTCGACCAAAATCTGGTCGAACCCGGATCGTTGATTGGCCTCGCCAATGGCCCAGCGCAAGCTGCCGGCGCCGGAGTCATTGAGGTTGCTGACCGTGAAATCCATGCCAAGCAAACGGGCTCACCCCGGCATCATGCTCAGGACAGCTTGGGTTTAGGCAGAAGGCGTTGCATCGTTCATCGAAGGCTGTTCATCAGCTTCAGCTGGCGTTTGTAGATCGATTGCTCGTGCAAGATGCTGGCCATCACGGTGCTGGCCACCGCGCACACCAGCAGCGGCTTGAGGATCAAGAGGTTTTTGGTGAGGGCGAACACCAGGAACACCGCTGTGATCGGTGAGCGGGCGCAGGCGGCGATGAAGGCCGCCATGCCGGCGAACACGAAGGTGCTCGGTGCGTGACCGGTGGTCACTTCCGCCCAGCCGGCGGCTACCAGGCCAATGGAGCCCCCCAGGGTGAGCATCGGTGCGAACAGTCCCCCCGGAGCCCCTGTGGCGGCCGCCAGGCCAGTGCCAAAGAACAGGAGCAAAAAGATGCCGATCGCTCGATCCACTTCCACGTGGCCATCGGCAATCACGTGTTGCAGCGCTGCGGTGTTGCGGAATTCGGCCGGTAAGGCGGCGTACACAAGGCCGATCACCAGGCCGCCAACCATCATCCGCAGTACCAATCGATCCGGGAGCCAGCGCACCCCCAGGCGCTGCATCCCCACCACGTAACGGCTGTAGAGCTCAGCCAGCAGCGCCACGGCGGCTCCCAGCACCACCAGATACACCAGATCACGGGGCATAAAGCTGAGGTGGGGGCTGTATTCGCTCACCAGCTGAAAGCCGCCGTTGCCGATGCCCGCTGCTTTGCTACCCATGCCCGCCAGGCCCATCAGATCAGCCCAGAAGCTCCCCAGGAACGCGGTGCTGAACACCAACAGCAGGAGCACCGGGCCCGCTTGGCGCAGCAGTTCTTCGATCGCGTAGAAGAAGCCGCCCAAGGGCGCGTTGAACACCGCCGCGATGCCGGCACCGCCGCCGGCCGCCACGATCACGCGCATCAGCGATGGCGGGGCCTTGAACCAGCGCGCCATCTGCCAGCCCACCGAACTGCCCATCTGCACCGAAGGGCCCTCTGGCCCGAGCGGGAAGCCGCTGCCGATGGCCACGATGCCGGCCACCAGTTTCACCACGGCCACCCGCAGCTGCATCGGCACCCGCTGACGCGCCAGGAAGCGCATCACGTGAGGGATGCCGGAGCCGGCGGCAGCCGGTGCCAACTGTTGCACCATCAACCCGGACAGGGCGCCGCCTGTGGCCCCGAGCAGGGGCAGCACCAGCCAGGGGCTCGCCAACTCCAGCAGGCGTAGTCGCCAGCTGCCGAGCCAGCCCACCCCGGTTTTGAACAGCAAACCGGTGACGGCTGCCCCGAGCGAGGTGACCAGCAAGGTGATCACCACCGCTGGCCAGCGCTGCTCAATCAGCCGCTCCAGATTTCGGCTCGCTCTCCAGCTTTGAGGATGCAGCGAGACCCGTTCACCAATCAACGCAGGCTCACACTTCTGCCAACACTTTGGCTTCTTGCTCGGCACTCACGACGCGGCCGCTGTCTTCGAAGCCCTCGATCTGATCGAAGTTGAGGTAGCGGTAGAGCTCGGCCCCACGGGGATCGATTTTGGCGGCGGCGATCGCCAGATATTGATCCTTGGTGGGGATCCGGCCCAGCTGGGCGCACACCGCCGCCAGTTCGGCACTGCCCAGATACACCTGCGCGCCGTTGCCGAGGCGGTTGTTGAAGTTGCGGGTGCTGGTGGAGAACACGGTGGTGTTGTCCTCAACACGGGCCTGGTTGCCCATGCAGAGCGAGCAGCCCGGCATCTCCATGCGCGAGCCGGCCTTCTCGAAGATGGCGTAGTAACCCTCCTGCTTGAGCATCTCTTCATCCATGCGGGTTGGGGGGCACACCCAGAGGCGGGCGGTGTTTTCGCCCTGCCCTTCCAGCACCGTGGCGGCGGCGCGGTAGTGGCCGATGTTGGTCATGCAGGAGCCGATGAACACCTCATCGATCTGGTCGCCCGCTACCTCCGAGAGCGTTTTCACGTTGTCGGGGTCGTTGGGGCAGGCCAGGATCGGTTCGCTGATCTCATCGAGGTTGATCTCGATCACGGCGGCGTAGTCGGCATCGGCATCGGCCTCCATCAACACCGGGTTGGCGAGCCATTCCTCCATTGCCTTGATGCGGCGGGCCAGGGTGCGCTCATCGCTGTAGCCGCGGGCAATCATGTTCTTAAGCAGCGCCACATTGCTGCGCAGGTATTCGCTCACGGTTTCCACCGAGAGCTTGATGGTGCTGCCGGCGCAGGAGCGCTCGGCGGTGGCATCGGTGAGCTCGAAGGCTTGCTCCAGCTTCAGATCGGGAAGGCCTTCGATCTCCATGATCCGGCCGCTGAAGATGTTTTTCTTGCCGGCCTTCTCCACGGTGAGCAGCCCCTGTTGGATCGCCACATAGGGGATGGCGTTCACCACATCGCGCAGGGTCACGCCCGGCTGCAGCGAGCCGGAGAACTTCACCAGCACCGATTCGGGCATATCCAGCGGCATGGCGCCGATGGCGGCGGCGAAGGCCACCAGGCCCGAGCCGGCCGGGAAGGAAATGCCGAGGGGGAAGCGGGTGTGGCTATCGCCGCCGGTGCCCACGGTGTCGGGCAGGAGCATGCGGTTGAGCCAGCTGTGGATGATGCCGTCGCCGGGGCGCAGGGCCACACCACCGCGGGAGCTGATGAAGTCGGGCAGCTCCGCGTGGGTTTTGAGGTCCACCGGCTTGGGATAGGCGGCGGTGTGGCAGAAGCTCTGCATCACCAGATCGGCGCTAAAGCCCAGGCAGGCCAGCTCCTTCATCTCATCGCGGGTCATCGGCCCGGTGGTGTCTTGAGAGCCCACGGTGGTCATCAGCGGCTCGCAGCTGGTGCCTGGGCGCACGCCCGGCAGGCCGCAGGCCTTACCCACCATCTTTTGGGCGAGGGTGAAGCCCTTGCCGCTGTCGGCCGGAGCGGCCGGACGGATGAACAGATCGCTGGCGGCCAGACCCAGCTGGGCGCGCACCTTGTCGGTGAGGGCGCGGCCGATCATCAGGGGGATGCGGCCACCGGCGCGCACCTCATCGGTGATCGTGCTGGGCTTGAGCTCGAAGCGGGCCACGATCTCCCCGGCGTTCGGCTCGCCGGCGGCGCGCTCGATCGTGCCGGCGTAGGGGCGGATTGTGATCACGTCGCCCGAGTTGAGGGCGGTCACATCGCATTCGATCGGCAGGGCGCCGGAGTCTTCCGCGGTGTTGAAGAAGATCGGGGCGATCTTGCCGCCGAGCACCACGCCGCCGCTGCGCTTGTTGGGCACGTGGGGAATGTCGGTGCCGGTGTGCCAGAGCACCGAGTTGATCGCGGATTTGCGGGAGCTGCCGGTGCCCACCACATCACCCACATAGGCCACGGGGTGGCCCTTCTGCTTGAGCTGGCTGATCAGCTCGAGGCCGCCGGGCATGCGGGTTTCCAGCATCGCCGTGGCGTGCAGGGGAATATCCGGGCGGGTGGTGGCGTGGGTGGCCGGCGACAGATCGTCGGTGTTGGTCTCCCCTTCCACCTTGAACACCGTCACGGTGATCTCCGCCGGCAGTTCGGGTTTGGCGGTGAACCACTCGGCGGCGGCCCAGCTGTCGATCACGCGCTTGGCGTAGGGGTTGCTCGCCGCCAGCTCGAGCACATCGTTGTAGGCGTCGTAAACGAGCAGGGTGCGGCTCAGGCCGGTGGCGGCCGCTTCAGCGATGGCGGCATCGGCGCTGGAGAGCAGCTCGATCAGCGCGCCCACGTTGTAGCCGCCGATCATCGTGGCCAGCAGGTTCACGGCTTCCACCGGGCTCAGCAGCGGGCTGCTGGCCTTGCCTTGGGCCACGGCGCTCAGCCAGCCGGCCTTCACATAGGCGGCCTCATCCACGCCGGGGGGGATGCGTTCGGAGAGCAGGTGCAGCAGGAAGGCTTCTTCGCCGGCGGGCGGGGCCTGCAGCAGCTCGGTGAGGTCTTGCGCCTGGGCGGCCGTGAGCGGCAGGGCCGGGATCCCCAGAGCTTCACGTTCCGCAGCGGCGGCGCGGTAGTCGGACAGGAAGCTGCTGGCAACCATCGGCGTAAGGGGCCCCTGCGGACCTGACGAACTGTGACGTGACACCCATTGTTCTTTGCCGCCCTGCCCGCATCTGGTGGCAACGGCTGCAATCGGGCTTTTAGGCTTCCCTATCCCCCTGCCCCTGCGCGGCTGCCGGCATGATCTCCACCTCTGATCTCCACGTGGTGGAAACCAGGCCCCTGGTGGCGCCGGCGCTGCTGCACCGTGAGCTGCCCCTGGGTGATGGGGCGGCCGCCACGGTGCGCGAGGCGCGCGAGCGGATCAAGGCGATCCTGCGGGGCGATGACCAGCGCCTGCTGGTGATCGTGGGCCCCTGCTCCGTGCACGACGTGGGCGCCGCCAAGGACTACGCGGCCGCGATCGCCGAGGAGCACAAGCGGCACCGTGATCAGCTCGAGGTGGTGATGCGGGTGTATTTCGAGAAGCCCCGCACCACTGTGGGCTGGAAGGGCCTGATCAACGACCCCCACCTCGACGGCAGCTACGACATCAACACCGGCCTCAAGCTGGCTCGCGGCCTGCTGCTGCACCTGGCGGAGATGGGGCTCCCGGCGGCCACCGAGCTGCTGGATCCGGTGGTGCCTCAATACATCGCCGATCTGATCAGCTGGACCGCCATCGGCGCGCGCACCACCGAAAGCCAGACCCACCGCGAAATGGCTTCAGGCCTCTCGATGCCGATCGGCTTCAAGAACGGCACCGATGGCAGCGCCAGCACCGCCATCAATGCGATGGAGGCGGCTGCACGGCCCCACCATTTCCTGGGCATCAATCAAGACGGCAGCGCCGCGATCGTGACCACCACCGGTAACCCTGATGGTCACCTCGTGCTGCGGGGCGGCAAGCAGGGCACCAACTTCCACGCCGAGGCGATCGAAGCGGCGGCGGCCGCTCTGGAGAAGGACGGTCTGCCGGCGCGGGTGATGGTGGATTGCAGCCACGGCAACTCCAACAAGGACTACCGCCGTCAGGGCGAGGTGGCCGCGGCGGTGGCGGATCAGCTGCGCCAGGGATCGCGCCACGTGATGGGCGTGATGATCGAAAGCCATCTGGTGGCTGGCAATCAGAAGATCCCAGCGGATCTCTCGCAGCTCACCTACGGCCAGAGCATCACCGATGCCTGCATTGATCTCGACTCCACCCGCGAGGTGTTAGCGGAGTTGGCCGGGGCGGTGGCCCATGCTCAAGGCAAGGCTGTGGCTGCGGTTTGAGTGGGTGAAGCAGTGAATTAGCACTCACGTCTTACGAGTGCTAATTCACTGCGAGGTTGCAAACTGTTTGGCCTGAACAGCGCTCTGGTTGGTGCTGCGTAGTGTTTGGGGAGACGCAATCAGGAGGTCTGCCGATGACCTATCTCCTGCAGTTTTGTGGTGTGTCTGATCCCTTGCAGCTCTTTTATCTCGAGCAGAGCAGTGTGAGCCAGGGGCCGGCCTTTGCTGGCTTTCGGCCGTTCCAGTTGGATGCGCTGCTCGATTGGGCGCTCGACACGGCCCAGGGGCGCGGCTGGGAGCGGGATCGCATCCACAGCACCGTGGTGGATGTGTGGTTGGAGCGCGCTGAAGCGATCCGCCAGTGGCAGCTGCGCTTGGTGGCGGAGCCGGATGATCGGCGCCTGGTGGCTGGTCTGGGCACCCAGCACGACTGGGAGCGGCGTTGCGAGGCGATGCTGTTGGCCTGAAGGCTTAGTGGGCCCAGTGCTGCCAGAGCAGGCCAGCGCTGAGGGGAACGCTGAGGTTGTCGACGCCAAAGCCGCTGAGCTGTTCCAGGGCTGTGGCCACCAGGGCCACCCAGATCAGGTTGGGCAGGGCCGGGGCGGCCAGCCCCTGGCCGTGGGCCATCGCCTTCAACAGCACCAGCACCACGAGGGCGCCGCTGGCCATCGCCACGGTGCCTGCCAGGGATTTCCCCTGGCCGAGCACGCGCCAGCGGGGTGAGCGCAGCTGCGGCCCGATCAGGCCCGCCAGGCCATCACCGATTGCCATCACCAGAACCCCTGCCGCCACCGCCAATGGTTGAGCCGGCCAGAAGAGCGCTAGCAGGATCGCGATCGAAGCGCCGTAGGCGATCGTGCCGTAGCTGTGGCGCCCCACATCTTCCACAGCGGGCAACAGCCTGAAGCGATGGTTGAGCGCTGTGGCCAGGGTGACGGCGATGGCGGCAGGCAGGGCCACCCCGCGGGCAATGCCGAGGGCCCACGCCAGCAAGACCACCGGCCCCGTGCCGATGTGCACCACTTTCCGGCTCCATTCCCGTTGCTCGGGGAAGCGTTGGCGAATGGCGAGAGCGATGCCCACCACAACGGCGAGCCAAAGAAGCACAACGGCGATGCCGGTGAGCTGTTGAAGGAGAACCGGGGTCAACGGTGCGGGCTTAAGCAGCCTGCTGATAATTGGTCATCATGCGCAGCTTGAGGATGGCCTTGGCCTCCAGCTGGCGTACCCGCTCGCGTGACACGTTGATTTGACGGCCGATCTCGGCCAGTGTGAGCGGCTCATTGCCCTCGAGGCCGAAGCGCAGTTCGATGATCTTGCGCTCCCGCTCGTTGAGCTGGGAGAGCCAGGTGCCGAGGTGCTCTTTCTGAAGGTTGCGGTCCATGGAATCCATGGACTCATTGCTGTTGGGATCGGCGATCAGTTCGCCGAGGGTGCTGCGGTCGTCATCGCCGCGGGCATGGGCATCGAGGGAGGCGCAGGGGGCGCTCTGGGAGATCAGATCCTCCAGTTCTTCAGGCTGCATGCCCATGGCGTGGGCCAGCTCGAGCCGATTCGGTTGCCGGCCGAAGCGGTGGGAAAGCTCCCGGGTGATCCGGCGCATTTTCGAGAGCTTTTCGCTCACGTGGATCGGCAGGCGGATGGTGCGGGCGCTGTTGTCGATGGCCCGCGTCATGCCCTGACGGATCCACCAATAGGCATAGGTGGAGAACTTGTAGCCCATGGCGGGATCAAATTTGTCGACCGCCCGCTCCAGGCCGATGGCGCCTTCTTGCACCAGATCCAGCAGTTCGAGGCCCTGGTTTTGATATTTCTTCGCCACGCTCACCACCAGGCGCAGGTTGGCCGCCATCATTCGATCGCGGGCCCGGCAGCCCATGCGGATCTGGTGCTTCTGCCGGGCCGTGAGTTGATCGCTGGGCAGCTCCTGGAGCTGCTTCATCAGTTGCACGTGATGCGCCAGTTCGATCTCTTCAGCGGCGGTGAGCAGCGGCACGCGGCCGATGTTGCTCAGGTACCAGCCGATCGAATCAGCACTGAGGCGACCCCCCTGGCGTGATGCGCCATTTCGACTCGCCGTTCTGTTGTTCGACGGCCCGGAAGCAGTGCTGTTGGTGGCATCCATGGCATTGAGTCGGCGTGGAAACGGCCTTTGGAGCGGAGAGACAAGCCCGAAGCCCCGGCCTCACATTGATTTGGCCGGAATGTAGCACTTTTACTAACTCGAGACTGCAGCGAATCGGAAGACTTACCGCAGCATTTTCATTGGATTTTCTTCTTGTTCGTATCGGTGATCACAGCTAGCCGTCGCTGCTGCACAAGTTGCGGTGCCAGCCCTCAATCAAATCGGCTTGAACCGCCACGTTCTCCTCGTCGGGGATGCGTCGCACGAAGCTGCCATCCGCCTGCATGTCCCAGGCGGTGCAGTTGTCGGCGAGATAGGCATCGATCAGGCGCAGCAGCTTCTGGTTGAGGTCGGGATCTTCGATCGGCACCACCGCTTCCACGCGGCGATCCAGGTTGCGGCCCATCCAGTCGGCACTGCCGATGAACATCTCCTGGTCGCCGCCATTGGCGAACCAGAAGAGACGTGAGTGCTCCAGAAAGCGACCGATCACGCTCGACACACGGATGTTGTCGCTCACCCCCTCCACGCCTGGGCGCAGGCTGCACATGCCCCGCACCACCAGATCGATTTGCACGCCCGCTTGGGCTGCTGCGTACAACCTGGCGATGATCGCAGGATCCACTAGGGCATTCATCTTGGCCTTGATGGCGGCGGGCCTGCCGGCGCGGGCATGCTCCGTTTCTCGCTCGATCAGCTCCTGCATGCGTCGCCGCAGCGTGACTGGTGCCACCAGCAGGCGGCGGAATTCCTGCTGTTTGGAGAAGCCGGTGAGGTAGTTGAACAGTTCTGCCAGGTCTTGCCCCAGCTCCGGCCGCGCCGAGAGCAGCCCGAGATCGGTGTAGAGGGTGGAGGTGCGGGAGTTGTAGTTGCCGGTAGCGATGTGGCAGTAGCTGCGCAGCTTCTCCTTTTCCTTGCGCACCACCAGGGTGATCTTGGTGTGGGTTTTGAGGCCGATCACCCCGTACACCACGTGCACACCAGAGCGCTCCAGCTGCCGGGCCCACTGGATGTTGTTGTCTTCGTCGAAGCGGGCCTTGAGTTCCACCAGGGCCATCACCTGTTTGCCGTTTTCGGCGGCGCGGATCAGGGCCGCGATGATCGGGGAGTCTTTCGACACCCGGTAGAGCGTCATCTTGATGGCCAGCACCGAGGGATCGTCGGCGGCCTGGTTGATGAACTCCTCCACGGAGGTGGAGAAGAGATCAAAGGGGTGATGCAGCAGCACGTCACCGCGGCGCAGCACGGAGAAGATGCTCTCGAATTCTTCGGCCTTGATCGAGCCGTCTTCCAACAGGCTCTTCTGGGCGCGGGCCAGCACCGCGGGGGTGCGGCCGCGGTGGGGCTTGTCTTTGAGCTTGGGCAGCGGCACCGCCATCAGGCTCATCAGGTCGTCGAGACCCAGCGGTCCATTGATCCGGTAGAGGTCCGCCGGTTCCACGCCGGTGCCTTCCAGCAGCAGATCCACCACGTCTTGGGGCATTTCGTCGGCCACCTCCAGGCGCACCACTTCCCCGCCCATGCGCCGCTTGCGCAGACCCTGCTGCAGGGCCTCCATCAGATCGTCGGCTTCGAGATCACGCAGTTCCAGGTCGGCGTCGCGGGTGACGCGGAAGAAGTAGTGGCCTTCCACGGTCATCCCCGGGAAGAGCAGCTGCAGGTTGAAGGCCACGACCTGCTCCAGCGGAACCGCCGTGTAGATCGGTGTGGGTTCGTGGCTGCTCAGCTCCACCGGCAATTGCACGAAGCGCGGCAGGTTTTTCTGCGGCACCTTCACCCGGGCGAACTGTTGCTGGCCCGATTCGGGATCACGAATCAGGGCCGCAATGTTGAGGCTCAGGTTGCTGATGAACGGGAAGGGATGGGCTGGGTCCACCGCCAGGGGGGTGAGCACCGGGAAGATGGCGTTCTGGAAGTAGGTGTTGATCCACTCCTGTTGCTTCTTGTTGAGCTTGGCGTAGTCGATCAGGTGCACGCCGGCTTCGGCCAGCTGGTGCTTGAGGTAGTGGCGGTAATGGGCCTGCTGCTGGCTGAGCAGCGGTGCCAGGGCTTCGCGCACCTTCACCAGCTGCTGGCTGGGGGTGAGGCCGTCATCGCTGAGGGTTTGAACGCCGGCTTCGATCTGTGACTTCAATGAAGCCACTCGCACCATGAAAAATTCGTCGAGGTTGTTGCTGAAAATGGCGCTGAATTTCGCCTGCTCCAGCAGTGGTGTGTGTTCGCTCAGTGCCTGCGACAACACCCGCTGGTTGAAGGCCACCCAGCTGAGCTCCCGGTTGATGTAAAGCTCCGGGGCCACGACGGGTTCAGCCATTCAGCACCGATCAACCTGAAAAAGCAAATTAGCAATCAGATCGGGCTGTTTTGCGTGCGCTCCCCGCTTGACGGCAGGCCCCCCGCCACCAGCGACGCCACACCCACCAGCACGGCGATCCCCAGCCAGAACGGGCTGCGCTGGCCCAGGAGGTCGTAGCTGAGACCCGCCAGGGGCGGGCCGATGAAGCTGCCCAGGCTCTGCAGGCCCTGGAGGCTGCCCAGGGCTGCGCCCTGACCGCTATCACCCAACCGGCGCGACACCAGCGCCCGCAAACTCGGGGTGACCAGACCGGTGCCCAGGGCGAGAATCGCCACGGCGCTGAACACCACAGCAGCAGCGTTGCTCGCCTGGGCCAGGGGAATCAACAGGCAGCCCACGATCACAAAGCCCAGGCCCGCCAGGGTGAGCCGGTATTCACCGAAGCGGTTCACCAGCGGGCCGATCAGGCCGCCCTGCACCACCGTGGCCACCACGCCCACCACCAGGAAGGCCGTGGTGGCCAGGCCAGGGCCCCAGTTGAACACCTGCTTGAAATAGAGCACCAACACGGCGGTGAAGCCGTTGAACGCCAGAAAGAAGAGGAAAAAGGCCGCGCACAGGCGGCGCACCTGCGGATTGGTGAACACCCGTTTGAGGGCCACCAAGGGGTTGAGATCCCGTTTGCGTGGCATCGCCTGGCGCGCTTCCGGCGGATGGGTTTCCGGCAGCACGGTGAGCACCAGCAGCAGGTTCATCACGGCAAAGCCCGTGGCCACCCACACCGGCAGGGTGACGCTGAAGCCCGCCAACACGCCTCCGAAGGCGGGGCCCAGGATGAAGCCCAGCCCGAAGGCCACGCCGATCAAGCCGAAGGCCTTGGCGCGGTTTTCAGGGGTGGAGATATCGGCCAGCACGGCGCCGGCGGTGGCGGCGGTGCCGCCACTGACCCCATCGATCAGCCGGCCTCCGAAGAGCAGGGCCAGGGGGATCAGGCTTCCGGCAGCCCAGGGAATCGCCTGCCAGTTGATGCTGAGGGTGATGGCAAACAGCCCGAGCCCGAGCACCGAGCCCGCCACGCACACAGCGATCACCGGTTTGCGGCCATAACGGTCGCTCAGGGCACCGATCAGCGGCGTGAAGGCGAATTGCGCCAGGGCATAGCTACCGGCCAGCAGGCCGAGGGTGCGGCCGTTGCTGGTGAAGCTCGCCAGCAGAAACGGCAGCAGGGGGAACACGATGCTCTCCCCCAGCCGGTCGTTGAGCAGGGTGACGAACGCGCAGAGGCTGGTGGAGGGGCGGCTCCAGCGCATGGGGATGGGCCTGGGTATGGGCTCACCATCCCACGCGGATGTGGCCCATGGGGAATGCGGCCCTCAGCGCAGGCGCTTCAGCAGTTGGTTCCACAGCAGGGCGAAGCCGTTGCTGGTGGCAGGGCGCTGGCTGTGGTGGCTCGGAGCGCTCATCACCAAGCCGCCCACCATCGAAAACGACCCGTTCCCACTTCTGACAAGCATGTGTCGACCCCAACGTGATCGAAAACGTAAAGCTGTTGGCAGGCCGGTTCCACCCTGTGCGGAAAGATTTTGGTTTTGATCGGCCCCGTTGGTGATGCCGATCAGGATGGTGGTGTCTTCAGGGCTGTTTTCGTGATGTCGTCGGAGCTGCCGCCGCCCTCGCTCACCCACCTCAACGCCAGCGGCGAGGTGCACATGGTGGAGGTGGGTGATCGGCCCAGCACCCGCCGCGAGGCCCGGGCCGAGGGATGCATTCGGATGCAGCCTGAGGTGTTGGCATTGGTGCTGGAGGGCCGCGCCCCCAAGGGCGACGTGTTGGCGGTGGCGCGGGTGGCGGCGATTCAGGCGGCCAAGCGCACATGGGAGTTGATCCCGCTCTGCCATCCGATCGCCCTCAGCGGCGTGGAGGTGGTGATTGAGGCCTGCAGCGATGGCTCTGGGCTGCGCCTCGAGGCCAGCGCCCGCACCACCGGCAGCACCGGGGTGGAGATGGAGGCGCTCACGGCCGTGCAGGTGGGCTTGCTCACCCTGTACGACATGCTCAAATCCGCCGATCCAGCGATGACCATCACCGGCGTGCGCTTGCTGAGCAAGAGCGGCGGCCGCCATGGCGCGTGGCAGCGCGATGACTGAGCCCTACGGCCGCGAAGGCCTGCCGCTGGAGCAGGCCCGCGCTCAGATTCTGGAGGTGCTGCAGCCGCTGGGGCTCGAAGAAACCCTGCCGCTCACCGAAGCCCTCGGCCGCACCACCGCAGCTTCAGTGCTGGCTGACGCCGCGGTGCCCGGTTTTCGGGCTTCGATCATGGATGGCTACGCCATTGCCGGCGCAGCCCAGCCCGAGCCTGGCCAGCAGTGGCGGTTGGTGGGTGCTTCAGCCGCCGGCGCGCCCTATGGCAGCGCGCTGGTTGCCGGTGAAGCGGTGCGCATCCTCACCGGCGCGGTAGTGCCGGAGGGTAGTGAGCGGGTGCTGCCTCAGGAGTTGGTGGCGCGCGAGGGCGAGCAGCTCGCGCTGGTGAAACCCTGCGGGCCCAATCCCTGGATTCGCCAACCCACAGAGGAAGCAGCCCCGGGCCAGGAGCTGGTGCCGGCGGGTCAGCGGCTGGGGGTGGCGGATCTGGGGCGCCTCGCCAGTTGCGGCGTGCAGCAGCTGCGGGTGACGCGCCGGCCGCGCCTGGGGTTGTTGATCAGCGGCGATGAATTGCGGCCGCCCGGGCTGGAGCGGGGCCCGGGCCAGATCTGGGAGAGCAATTCGGCGTTGCTCACGGCGTTGCTGCAGCGCTTGGGGTTTGCCGTTGCCGATCAGCGGGTGGTTGTTGATCAACCGGAACCCTTGCGCGCCGCTCTGCAGGAGTTGGCCCAGGGTTGTGATGTGGTGGTGAGCACCGGCGGTGTGTCGGCCGGCGACAGCGATTGGATCCGCCCGCTGGTGGAGGAGTTGGGGGCGGTGCGCTTCTGGAAGCTGTTCCTCAAGCCCGGTCGCCCCTTTGCCTGGGGCCAGGTGGCGGGGGTGCCGTTTTTCGGGTTGCCGGGCAATCCAGTGGCAGCGGCGATCACGGCGCTGCAACTGCTCTGGCCGGCGCTGCAACGGCTTGAGGGGGCTGAGCTGCAGCTGTTGCCGCGGTTGAAGGTGCGGCTCGAGGCGCCGCTGCGCCGGGGTTCCGGCCGGCCTGAGCTAGCTCGGGCCCAGTTGGCGGTGGCGGCCGATGGCGGCCTCTGGGCGCGGATCGAAGGCTCGCAGGCCTCCTCGCGCATCGGTTCACTGCAGGGGGCTGATCTGCTGCTGGAGATTCCGGCGGAGCTTGGGGGCCTGGAGGCGGGCGCGGAGCTGTGGGCGCAGCTGTTGCGGTTGCCGGTGTTTTGAGCGTGCTGGTCTGAGTAGCGTTCCAACGAACAGCAGCTCGAAGTCGTCCCGTGGGCGCGAGATCTCAAACCGACCTGGATCTGGCGCCGCTGCAGCACATGGCCGCTGCGATTCGTCAGGAGATCCCGGGCGCTGAGGTGCGGCTCTTTGGATCCAGAGCCCGTGGTGAGGCTCGTACAGACTCCGATGTGGATGTGTTGATCACGGTGAGTGATCAGTGGTTAGCCACGCACGATCGATGGTCTGTGCTGGATCGCCTTCGCTGGACCATCAGTGAACCCAGCCGCCCAGTTGACCTCTTGCTCTTTTCTCAGTCCCAAGTTGAGCAGCGCCGCAAGCTTCGCAGCAACGTGGTGTATCAGGCCTACCAGGAGGGGCTGAGGTTGGATGGCTGAGGCCGATGCCCTGGCCATGTTGAAGATCGCCAGACGCGATCTTCAGGCGGCTCAGGCGATGCTCGACAGCGCTGCCTTTCATGAGGCGGTGTTGGGCTTTCAGCTGCAGCAGACGCTGGAGAAGGCTCTTAAGGCAAGTCTCTACTTCCTGGATGAATGTCCACCATTCCCTCACGATCTGGTGGCGTTGTTGAAGTTGCTGGAACGGGCTGGTGTTGATATCTCGGGCTGCCGAGAGCTCGCACGATTCACCGATTTTGCGGTGCAGATCCGCTACGACGAACAACCTGACCTGCAGGGCCTCGACCGTTCCGTCTGGAACGTGAAAGCCGAAGCCTTGGTCCTTGCCGTTGAAGCTTTGCTGCCGCCCACCTGTGCTGGGGATCACTGAACGGGCCGCTCAGAGCGGTGTGTTGCCGCTGAGCCATTCGCTGCTGCCGTCGCTGCGCCATTCGCGCTTCCAAAAGGGGGCGTTGTGTTTGAGGGCCTCCAGCAGCTCCTGGCAGCAGCGCTGGGCCGGGCCGCGGCGGTCGGCGCCGATGGCCACCAGCACGATCGCCTCACCGGGGTGCACTAGGCCGATGCGGTGCTGCACCAGACAGCTGAGCACCCCGTGGCGATTGCAGCATTCCCGGGCGAGGTGCTCCAGCTGTTGCTCGGTCATGCCGGGGTAGTGCTCGAGCTCCAGGGCCTGCAGGGGCATGCCATCGCTGGCCGTGCCGCGCACCCGACCGATGAACAGACTTTCGGCCGCACTGGCGGGATGGCCCTGGCTCTGCAGGCTGAGGTGCCATTGCTCCAGGCAGGCCACGGGCTGCAGGGCATGGCAGAGAAGGTCGATCTTCAACGGCATGGCTTCAGGCCTACCCCCCGCTGATCGGTGGCAGGAAGGCGAGCTCATCGCCTGGCTTCAGGGGTGTGTTGGGTTCGGCGAACTGTTGATTGATGGCGATGCGCACGCTGCCCAATGGGCCTGGCAGTTGCAGGATGTCCCAGAGTTCCTCTGGGGTGAGGGGTCCCTTCGGGGTTGTCGCGACCGACCAGTACTGCTCCGCCCAGCCCGCCTGCTCCCTGAGTCCAGCGAACAAGCGAATCCGGATCTCGTTCGTTGGCGTATGACCCATGGCTGCAACGGTAATCAGCCACCTGGCAACTCTCTTGCCAGCATGGCCATCTTCTTGATGCCTGGTTTTGAGCCTCGCCATCGCCCTGCTCACGGTGTCCGACACGCGCACTCGGGCCGACGACCGCTCGGGTGACGCCCTGCAGCAGCGCTTGGAGGACGCCGGCCATCGTTTGGTGGAGCGCCACATCGTGCCTGATAACCGTTATCAGATTCGCGCTGAGTTGAGCCGTTGGATCGCTGATCCGGCCGTGCAGGTGGTGATCAGCAGCGGCGGCACGGGGCTCACCGGCCGGGATGGCACGCCAGAAGCGGTGGCACCCCTGCTGGATAAAACGATCGAGGGTTTCGGGGAGCTGTTTCGGGTGCTCTCCTTCGAAACGATTGGCACCAGTACCCTCCAGAGCCGCTGCCTTGCCGGGGTGGCCAATGGCACGGTGATTTTCGTGCTGCCGGGTTCGTTGGATGCGGTGGAAACCGCCTGGGATCGCTTGATCTCAGCTCAGCTCAATGAAGCCACACGCCCCTGCAATTTGGTGCAGTTGCTGTCGCGTTTGACAGAGCCGGCGGGCTGAGCTCCGGTGATGCCCCCTGTTGGCCTTTCTCTACGCCTCAGTGGAATGGGCCGGTGTCTCGGGCTACTTCGCTGGAGCAGCGTCAGCCGCCGAGATAGGCCATCTCTGCGTGGGGCTGCTTGGTGGCGCCGGTGCGCTCGCGGGTTTCGCTGTAACGATCGGTGCGTGCGATCCAGAGGTCTGCCATCGCTTGGTGCAGTTGAGCGGGCGTGATCCCCGGTTGCAGCCAGGGCCGTAGATCCACACCGCTGCCGGGGGCTGCAAACAGGCAGGTGTAAGCGATGCCATCGGCCGTGATGCGCAGCCGGTTGCAATCGCCGCAGAAGGGTTCACTCACCGATGCCACCACGGCCACGGCGCCATGCCCATCGCTGTAACGCCATCGGTTGGCAGTGCCGTGCTGGGCTCGGCCCATGGCCTCCAGCGGCCAGCGCTCATGAATCGTTTGCACCATCGCGGCGGCGGGCACAACATCGGCCCCACTCCAGCCGTTGCGGTTGCCCACATCCATGTATTCGATCAGGCGAAGTTCTAGGCCGCGCTGGCGGCCCAAGGCCGCCAGGGGCAGCAGTTGATCCTCGTTGCGGCCTCGCTGGATCACCGCGTTGAGCTTCAGAGCGCCAGTGGCTGGATCAAAGCCGGCGCAGCGTGCATGCTCGATCGCCTCCAACACCTGCTGGAGGGCTCGCGCGCCAGCTGCCTCATCCGCCAGGCCCGCCATGGTTGCCACGCTGGCGGGGTTGCTGCCATCCAGGCTCAGGGTGAGGCGATCCAGGCCAGCGCTGCGCAGGCGCTGGGCGCGTTCGGCGCTCAGCAGCAGGCCATTGCTCGTGAGGGCGATCTCGTGTAAGCCCTGCTCGCGTAGGGCTTGGCAGGCGCGGATTAGGGCCTCGAGCTGTGGATACAGCAGCGGTTCGCCGCCCGTTAGGCGCAGGCTGCGCGCCCCCAGGGCGACCGCCGCTGTAATCAGCTGCAGCCGCTGCTCCAGGCTCAGCAGCCCCGGGGGCTCCTGCCCATCCGGTAGGCAATAGGGGCAGGCCAGGTTGCAGCGGGCTGTGAGCGAGAGCCGCAGCACGCCCAAGGGCCTGCCCAGGGCATCAACGGCTGGCATCACAGAGGGCTGAGCGGCTCCAGCTCATCAAAACGGTTCACGTTCTGTATCGACTCTGCCTTCAGCTGCACGCTGCAGCACCGTTCATCGGCCAACCACCGTTGCAGCCTGCGCTCCCCCGTGGCAATGGTGCGCTCGAGGCGATCGCGCCTTGGTTTCGTGGCGGGGTAGATCCCCAGGAGGGGTTGGCTGCGGTGGCCGTCGTGGGCCAGATGGATTGCGGTTGCATCACTGCCCGCTGCCTGCAGCAGCTGGTGCAGCACAGCGCTGTCCAGCCCGGGCATATCCACTGGGCACAGCAGGAGCTGTTGATCGGGATGGAGCTCCATCAGGCGATGCAGTGCCAGCAAGGGGCCTTGCCAGGGAGGCGGCTCGGCAATCGCCTCGAGCTGCGGTAGCTCGAGGTCGCGGGCCAGCTGGAGATGTTCCGGCCAGCGCGTGAGCAATGTGATCGGGGCTCCGAGCTCAGCTAGCTGCTGCAGGGTGTGCTCCAGCCAGCTGCCTCCAGCTTGGTGGGGCAGGAGCGCCTTGTCGCGACCCATGCGCTGGCTGGCGCCACCACTCAGTAGGCAAGAGCGCACCATCACAACCGCTGGTTGTCTCTCAAGCCGAGTTGAAGGGTAGAGCTGGGGCAAGTTGCGAGCCTTTCGCGCATGTTGAGCCTCGAGATGTAGCCGTTGCTACGGATGCTTCCGGCTTTGAGGGCCGCGTTGGTTGTTGGTCTCGCGATGCTCGCTTGTTTTGTAGCAGCCGCCACATCTCGAGGCCTCTGCTGGGTGGTGCAATCCCTGCAACGGTTTGCATTGGCGCCGTTGCATTGCCTATCCCGGTCGCTGCTGTTCTGAGGGCCAGGGTTCGTCTCGTTCCATCGAAGCTCGTTCATGCTTGGCGACCTCTGGTCGTTCCAGGGGAGATATCGAACGCTCCATCTCACCTGGTTCGCCTTTTTCCTCACCTTTGTTGTTTGGTTCAACCTGGCACCTCTGGCCACCACGGTGAAGGCTGATTTCGGCCTCACCGTGCCCCAGATCCGCACCCTGGCCATCTGCAATGTGGCCCTCACCGTGCCGGCTCGCATCCTGATCGGGATGCTGCTGGATAAGTTCGGCCCGCGCATCACCTACTCCACGTTGTTGGTGTTTGCGGCCATTCCCTGCTTGATGTTTGCTGCAGCCCAGGATTTCAGCCAGTTGGTGGTGGCTCGTCTGCTGCTCTCGATCGTGGGTGCTGGCTTTGTGATCGGCATCCGCATGGTGGCCGAGTGGTTCCCGCCGAAGGAAATCGGTTTGGCTGAGGGTGTTTACGGCGGCTGGGGCAACTTCGGTTCAGCCTTCTCCGCCCTCACCCTCGTGATCGTGGCCGGTTGGCTCTCCTTCTCCGGTGGCTTTGAGCTGCCCACCGGTGAAATCCTCAATTGGCGCGGTGCCATCGCCCTCACCGGCATCATCTCGGCGGTGTATGGTTTCATCTATTACGCCAACGTTTCCGATACTCCCCCGGGCAAGACCTACCAGAAGCCTGCCAAATCAGCTGGCCTGGAAGTGACCTCCATGAAGGACTTCTGGGGTCTGCTGGGTATGAATGTGCCCTTCGCTGCCATCCTGGCTGTGCTGGTGTGGCGCCTGCAGAAGGTCAAGTTCCTCGATGCCACCGGCTACACCATCGGTATGGCGTTGGTGCTGATCTGGTTTGCCTTCCAAACCTGGGGCATCATCCGCACCAACCGTGATCTGATCCTTGGCAACAAGACCTACCCCAAGGAGGATCGCTATGAGTTCAAACAGGTGGCCATTCTTGAGCTCACCTACATCGTGAACTTTGGCTCTGAGCTGGCCGTGGTGTCGATGCTGCCGGCCTTCTTCGAGAGCACCTTTGATCTGCCCAAGGCCACAGCCGGCATCCTGGCTTCCTGCTACGCCTTCGTGAACCTGGTGGCACGCCCCGGCGGTGGACTCATCTCTGATCGCATGGGCAGCCGCAAGGGCACGATGGGCTTCCTGACCATTGGTCTGGGCATCGGCTATCTGGTGATGAGCCTGATCAAGCCTGGAACCTTTACCGGTACGGCGGGGATTGCGATCGCTGTGCTGCTCACCATGGCCTGCTCCTTCTTTGTGCAGGCGGGTGAAGGCGCCACCTTCGCCATGGTGCCCCTGGTGAAGAAGCGGGTCACCGGCCAGATCGCCGGCATGGTGGGTGCCTACGGCAACGTGGGCGCCGTGGCTTACCTCACCATCTTCAGCCTGCTTCCCATTTGGATGGGCGGTGATGCGGCTGAACCCAGTGCTGAGATTGTGGCGGCATCGAATAGTGCCTTCTTCCAGATCCTGGGGATTGCCGGCCTGATTGTGGGCTTCCTTTGCTACTTCTTCCTCAAGGAGCCCAAGGGTTCCTTCGCCGAAGAACACGCCGACGAAACGGCTCTGGCGCAGGTCTGAGTTTTCGCCAACCATCACCACCCAGCGAGGCATGGGTGGCAGCAGGGGAGCCCTCCGGGGTTCCCCTTTCTCCGTCTTTTGCTCGCTCCATGGCCCATTCCTCAACCGGCAGTGTGCGCAGTCAGTGCCCCTACTGCGGTGTGGGTTGCGGGCTCGAGCTGATGCCGCCCGCCCAGCCGGGTCAGGCGGTGAAGCGTGATGCCGAAGGCAACCCGGTGTGGACGGCCCGCGGTGATCGCCAGCACCCCTCCAGTCAGGGGCAGGTGTGCATCAAGGGGGCCACGGTGGGTGACACCCTGGCCCGCGGCCGCTTGAGCGAGCCGTTGTTTCGCTCCAGCCTGGATCAAGACTTCAAGCCGATCAGCTGGGATCAGGCCTTTGATCTGCTCGAGGGGCGCATCCGCAGCACCCTCGCCGCCAAAGGTCCGCAGGCGATCGCGATGTATGGCTCCGGCCAGTTCCACACGGAGGACTACTACCTCGCCCAGAAGCTGCTCAAGGGAGCCCTGGGCACAAACAATTTCGACGCCAATTCCAGGCTGTGCATGAGCTCAGCCGTGGCTGGCTACACGCGCAGCCTCGGCTCCGATGGCCCGCCCTGTTGCTACGAGGACCTCGACCACTGCAGTGTGGCCTTTCTGATCGGCACCAACACGGCGGAGTGTCATCCCGTGCTGTTTCAGCGGTTGCTCAAGCGCAAGAAGCGCAGCCCGAAAGAGCTGACCGTGGTGGTGGTGGATCCCCGCGCCACCGATACCACCAAGGCTGCAGACCTGCACCTCGCGATCAAGCCCGGTAGCGATTTAGCGCTGCTTCACGGCATCGCCCATCTGGTGATCGCTGCCGGTGGTCTGGATGCTGATTTCATCGAAGAAGCCACCGAAGGCCTCGCCGACTTCGCCCAGCTGGTGGCCTCGGCCACACCCGAACGAACGGCCGAGCTCTGCGGGATCAGTGAGCAGCAGCTGCGCGAGGTGGCGGCGCTGTGGGCCCGGAACGACCGCATCCTCAGCCTGTGGTCGATGGGGGTGAACCAGCGGCGCGAGGGCACGGCCGTGGTGTGCGGCTTGATCAATCTGCATCTGCTCACCGGTCAGATCGGCAAAGCTGGCGCCGGCCCCTTTTCGCTCACGGGTCAGCCCAATGCCATGGGGGGACGCGAAGCCGGCGGGCTGGCCCATCTGCTGCCGGGCTACCGGCTGGTGGCCAACGCCGAGCACCGCGCCGAGCTGGAGGCGGCCTGGCGGTTTGAGCCGGGATCGATCGCGGCATCGCCGGGGCTGGCTGCCTGGCAGCAGGTGGAGGCGATGGAGCGCGGCGAGCTGGATCTCTGGTGGGTGGTGGCCACCAACCCCCTGGTGAGCATGCCCAACCTCGAGCGGGTGAAGGCGGCCATGGCCCGCTGCCCGCTGGTGGTGGTGAGCGATGCCTACGCCGACACCGAAACGGCCCATTACGCCCACCTGCTGCTGCCCGCCAGCCAATGGAGTGAGAAAGCCGGAGCGATGACCAATTCCGAGCGGCGCGTGACCTATTGCCCCGCCTATCGCCCGCGCCACGGCCAAAGCCGCCCGGATTGGGAGGTGTTTGCGGAGCTCGGTCGGCGCCTCGGCTACGCGCAGCAGTTCACCTACAGCTCCTCGGCGGAGGTGTATGCCGAGTTTGCGGCGCTCACGGCAGGGCGTGTGTGTGATGTGTCGGGTTTGAGCCATGCGCTGCTGGAGCAGGAGGGCCCGCAGCAGTGGCCGTTCCCCCAAGGCTCAGAGGCCAGCAGCGGCTCCAAACGCCTCTATGCCAACGGCTGCTTCCCCACACCGTCGGGCCGGGCCCGGTTCGTGGTGGATCCGGTGCTTGGCCTGGCGGAGCCTCCCTGTGCGGTGTATCCCCTGGTGCTCACGGTGGGCCGCTATTTGGGGCAGTGGCACACGATGACGCGCACGGCCAAGGTGGATCGCTTGCAGACCATGCATCCCGAGCCACTCCTCGAGATCCATCCCAACGACGCCAAGCGCTTCGGCGTGGTGCATGGCGAGCTGGCGGCCGTGAGCTCAAGGCGTGGCAGCGTCACCGCCAAGGTGCTGGTGAGTGATCGCATTCGCCCGGGTTCGGTGTTTCTGCCGATGCACTGGGGCTTCAGCCAGGACCAGGCCTGTGAAGCCAATGTGTTGATGCACGATCAGGCGTGCCCGATCTCCAAGCAGCCTGAACTGAAGGCCACGGCGGTGGTGGTGGCGCCTGCCGTGTCGGTGGTGAAGCCGGTGGAGCAGAGCGAGGGCCGTTTGCAGCGGCTGCGGCGCCTGTTTCTTCAGCCCAGCACTTCTGAGAACGCGGCCTCCAGGTTGTGATGGTCGTGGCCGGGGCGGGCCAGTTTGCAGAGGGCGAAGCGCTCAAGTTCGTTGAGTTGTTGCCACTGTTCAACGCCCAGGGCGATGCCGCGTTCGCTGGCGGCGGCCGCCACATGGGCTGCCACCAAGGTGCTCAGCTGCCAGGGCTCTTCCCGTGCCGGTGGTAGCGGTTTCGCTTCCCCGTCGGCCATCGAGCGGGTGAGGGTGCGGCAGTGCTCCGCCATGGCCGCGAGGGCTGCTGGTTGATCATCCCAATCCACCAAGTCTTGCCGCTGCGCCTGGCTCATCGCCAGCCAGTGGTTCAGCTTCAGCTTGAGCCCGATGAGATCCAACTTCCGGCGCACGCAGAGCGGAATGCAGCGCCATTGGCCCACAAAGTCTTGTTCGAAGCCGAAGCAGTGGTTGGCTGTTGGATTTGGTGTCATCGGTTGCCGCGCGGGTAGCGCACTGCCACGACCATGCCTTCATTCAAGTGGTTGAGCGATGCGCTTTGCGATTGCCCTGGGAATGAGTCTTGGGGTGTGCCATGGCTGGATCACAGCAGATCAGCGTCAGCTGGCTCTCTCCAGCTGGGGTTTGGGTGCTGCCTCTGCAACGTTTCTCGCGCCTGCCGCTGGCATGGGTTGGGCGGAGTCTCCATAGTGATCGAAGTGATGCTTCGGTTTGATGGCTCTTCGTTCCTCGGCAGTTCGCACTGAGCGCAGCCCCATCACCGTGGCTGCCGGATTCATCGGGGCCTTTGTGGTGGCCTCCCTTGCGGTTCAGCTGGTTCGCAGCATGCAAACCGCCCAGGCTGTGGCACCGGCTCAGCCCAGCGCTGTGCAACCCGTGGTGGCCCATCAAGCCACCCTCTGGCAAGACCTCGGCAGCCGCTGAGCTCAGGCCTGAGGGCCTGCGTGATCTCGAAGCTGCTGCAGGCGTTGCAACACGGCACCGCTCTGCAGCAGCTCCCGCGCATGATCCAGGCCGCTGGCCTGATCAGGGTCGAGGCCGGCTTGCCAGAGATAGGTGCCGGCATTCCAGATCAGGGGGTTGGCCAGCTCTCCTTGGCCGCCGAGGGCCGCCATGGCCTGGGCCCCCCAGGTTTCGATGCCTTCCCAGAGGGGATCGTGGCCAAAGCAGCCATGGTCGCGGGGGTGCAGGATTTGGCGCCCTTCACCGCCGTTGCTGGGCCGCCCGGTGACGCAAGCGCGGCTGATGGGTAGATCGGTGCTGCCTTCCAGGCCCTTCACCGTGAGCACGTTGGTTTCACCCGCCAGCTCCAGGGCTTGCCATGCTCTTGCTTCGGTGGGTGGATGCACGAACCCGCTCACCAGCAGATGCTCACCCTGGTGGGCTGTCCACAACAGTTCCAGGCTGGCCACCGGGGGGCGCTTGCCCAGATCTTCCCGGTAGCTGATCAGGCTTTCGGCGGCAGGGAAATGGTCGGGCTGATGCACCAGAGCCAGTTGCAACTGATCCAGTTGCTGTTGCACCCAGCTGAGGCTGCGGCCTCCGAGGCCTACGCCCAGGGCCTCAAACAGTTCCACGGCGGTGATGCCGTATTTCACCGGCATGCGCCCCGCACCCTGCAGCACCACCGGTAGCCCGGCCGAGGCGAGCACCAGGGCTGTGAGGGGATAGATCGGTGCGGTGCGCGTGCGCCCATCGAAGGGCATCCCAAAACTGATCGCTGGGCTGCTGGTGTGCAGCTGAGGCCCGCGGCGCCTGTACACATCCAGCATCCCGGTGAGCTCCTGGGGCTCCGGCCGGCGGATGCGGTGGGCAATCAGGAACGCGCCGATCTGAGCTGGGCTGGCGCCTCCATCGAGGATCAGCTCCATGGCATCGGCGGCCTCGGCGCGGCTCAGGCCACTGCTGGTGTGTTCGCCGCTGCCGATTTTGCGCAGATAGGTTTTGAAGCGCTCCCGGCTCGCAGCGCTGCACAGTTGATCTGGGGTGGCGGCGGGGGCAGCGAGCGTCAAGCCGGTTATCGCTAAAGCTGGGTCTCAACTGCGATTCTGCGCGCCGATGGGGCGGCTTCTGGTAGCGATCGCTACCAGAATGATGCGGCCTTCGGTTGCAACGGCTGCATTGTTGAGGCCTTGGGTCGGGCGATTCTTGAAACCGGAACGGCGCTTTTTTCTGAGCGTTCCGTTGCTGTTTTGCCGCAACTGCGGCTTTTGGTATGACTGTTACCCCCGCTGCAATGCCCTCCCTTGCGGCTCCCTCCCAGGCCACGATCACAGCCACACTCATGGCGGCCAAGAAGGCCAAAGGTTTGAGCTTTGCGGATCTCGAGGCGGCGTTGGGTCGCGATGAAGTGTGGATCGCTTCTCTCTTCTATGGCCAGTCCACGGCATCCGTTGAAGAGGCCGCCAAGTTGGCTGAACTCCTCAGCCTGGATCCTGCGATCACCGAAGCCCTGCAGGCCTATCCCACCAAGGGTGGCCTGGATCCTGTGATCCCCACAGATCCCCTGATCTACCGCTTCTACGAGATCATGCAGGTGTATGGCATGCCGCTCAAGGATGTGATTCAGGAGAAGTTCGGCGATGGCATTATGAGTGCGATCGATTTCACTCTTGATGTCGACAAGGTTGCTGATCCTGCTGGCGACCGTGTCAAGGTCACGATGTGCGGTAAGTTCCTGCCCTACAAAAAATGGTGATCTGAGCGTTCACCCGGCGAGCCCGCTTCGGCGGGCTTTTTTGATGGCTTGCTCTATCAGAGCGTGAGATTTTGCGCGCGCAGCTGTTGCTCCAGCCAGGCGCGATGACGCACCTGCGCCTGGAGTTGCCGGCGGATGCAGGTGTCCAGCCGTGAAGGCTGCTGCTGTCTCATGCGGGCGAGCAGCAGCCGGCAGCTGTCTTGGCTGCCAATGCAGCCCAGGGCCTGGATGGCGGTTTCCGCCACGCCAGGCAGCTGATCGGCATCGATGCAGGAATCCAGCACGGCCAGAATTTCAGGCTCCTGGCGGCGTTGCAGCAGTCGCAAGGTGGCGATCACCACCTCGGCGCGCAGGTCGTTCAGGAGGGGTTGGGTGAGTGTGAGCAACGCTTCAGTGCTCAGGCTGCGGCTGCGGAAGGTGAGCAGTGCCAAGCCAGCCAATCGCTCCGCTTGGGCCGGCGCGGCCAGGGCCGATTCAATGATGGAGAGGTCAATCTCCTGGCCCCAGCAGGCCAGCGCTTCGAGCACGGCAGGGCGTAGCTCTCCGGCTTGGTGCAGCCACTGCAGCAGTTGATCCCTTGCCTGTGGGTGATGGCAGATGCCCAGGGCGCGGATCAATGGAAGGCTGCAGCCTCCATCGCTGCAGAGCTCCAGGATCAAAGCGATGGCCCCGGGGCCGGCCATGCCCAGCCGCTCGCCGACGGCGAGGGCCAGATCAGGGTCGGCGATCCGGGGCAGGAGTTCAGCCAGTTCTTCGGGGCTGAGGGGTTGCCGCCGCCAGCGACCCAGCCGGGTGGCGAGCTCGGTGTGCTGCTCAGCCGAGAGCACACCTTGGGCAGCGGCAGTGGAGGGCATGATCAGCGGGCGCCCAGTTCGGCGGCGAGCTCGCGTTCGAGCTTCTCATCGTGCTCCTTGGGCAGCACGTTGCTGATCTTGGTGCGGTGGGTGCTGTAGAAGAGCATGCCGATGAACACCATCCCGCCCACGATGTTGCCGGCGGTGACGGGGATGAAGTTCCACACGATCACCTTGCTGAAGGGAACGCCCGAGCCCAGCAGGGGACCAGCGGTGTGCAGGAATTGATTCACCACGATGTGCTCCATTCCCAGGGTTTGGAATGCGGTGATCGGCAGCCAGCAAGCAAGAATCTTGCCGGGCACGCTTTTGCTCACCAGGGCCATGGTCACGCCCAGGCACACCAGCCAGTTGGCCACCACGCCCCGCAGGAAGGCCAGGAAAAAGCCTGTGCTGCCCAGTGCCTCATATTTGCCGATCACATTTGCTTTGTTCAGCTTGATGATCGTGGCGGCGACGGCATTCCAGTCGCCTGCCCAGGCTGCATCCGCAGGGGCTGCGCCACCGCTTTTCAGGCTCAGCATCATGATCACGGCCACCGCCAGGGTGCCGAGGAAATTGCCGATCCACACCCAGATCCAGTTCCGGAAGGTGGCACTCCACGTGCTCTTGCCTGCCCAGACCGCCATCGGCAACAGGGCGAAGTTTCCGGTGACCAGCTCCATGCCGAACAGCACGATGCTGGCGAAACCGAAGGGGAACAGCACCGATCCGAGGAAGGGCAGCTTGGTCTGAGCGGCCACGGTGAGCGCCAGCACCACAGCCAGGCCCAGGATGGAGCCGGAATAAAAACCGCGCAGCAAGAGGTTCTTGATGCTCACGGTTGATTTCTTGCCCCCGGCAACAATCATGCCGTCGACAAGTTCATTGGGTAGGACGTAGTCCATCTGTGAGGCGGTTGCACTCATGGGATGCGTTGCGGTGGTTTGGGTTGGATGGCGCGAACGACTGAACTCAGCCGCTGATGCGGTTCATCAGGCGTGAGAGGAAATCCCGGCTGTTGCGGCTGATCGGGGGGGTGTCCTGGCCGCTGCTGCTGAGCCAGTTCACAAAGCGAGAGAAGAGATCGCGTTGGGTGGTGGAGGGCATGGCGTGTGGAGGATGGTGGTGCGACAGGCAGGGAGCCGGGCTTCAAAAGAACAGCGCCGCGGCAACGATCTGCTCGCCAGAAGCAATCAGTGCTGGCGTGGTTTGGCGCCGAACTGCTCGATCAGCAGTTCTTTGAGCACCTGTTTCACGTCGCTGGCGGGCACGGCCTTGCGGTGCAGGGCGCCGATCTGGGGGTTGGCCCCCTGGGAGCCGCCGATGGTGATGTCGTAGCCCTCGCCCATGCCGCCCTCAGGGTTCCGGGCTTTGGTGCCCGTGAGGCCAATGGCGCCCATGTAGGCCTGGCCGCAGGTGTTGGGGCAGCCGGTCCAATGGATCTTTAGCTCCTCGGGCAGCTCCAGCTCGCGGTCGAGTTCTTCGGCGGCGGCGAGGGCCTGGTCCTTGGTGTTGGTGAGGGCGAAGCTGCAGTAGGTGTTGCCCGTGCAGCTCACGGTGCCGGCGGCCAGATGGCTGGGGGCCAGGCTGAAGCGCTGCAGCAGCGGCTCTGCCTGGAAGGCAGGGATCTGCTCGGAGGCGATCCCGCTGAGGATCACGTTCTGATCTTCGGTGAGGCGAATGTCGCCGTCGCCATAGCGCTCAGCCAGCCCAGCCAGATCCTGGAAGTCGTCGGCTTTGAGGCGACCCACCGGCACGTGCAGGCCTGCGTAGTTCAGTCCGTCCTGCTTCTGAGGATGGAGGCCGTAGTGGCTGCGGGGCTCGTGATCAAACACCGAGCCCGGGTCGGGGGTGAGCGGGCCGAAGCGCTCTTCCACCATCGCGCGGAAGGCATCGAGCCCAACCTGGTCGAGATAGAGGCGGAAGCGGCCTTTGGGGCGCTTGTCGCGCTCGCCGTTGTCGCGCCAGATCTTGATCACCGCTCCTGTGATGGCGCAGATCTGATCGGGTCGCACCCAGGCGTTGAGAGGAATGGCGTAGGCATTCATCTGCGAGGAGAGAATGCCGCCGATCCACACCCCGAAGCCCAGTTCACCGTTGCGCTCCACGGGGTGGAACACGATGTCGTTGTGGAGTAGGAAGTTGTCGCGCGCACCGGCAACAGCGGTGTTCCACTTGCGCGGCAGGTTGGAAAACTCGGGATTCCCGGCGCGGTTGTTGGTGAGGTAGTTCTCCAGTTCAACCGTGTAGGGCCGGGTGTCCACGATTTCGTGGGGGTCGATGCCGGCAATCGGATTGCCGGTCACATTGCGGGGGTTGTCGAAGGCGGATTGGATCGTGGTGAGCCCCACCTCCTGCAGGCGGCTCAGGATCTCCGGCAGGTCTTCCAGCAGTACACCGCGCAGCTGGATGTTCTGGCGGGTGGTGATGTCGGCACTGCCGTTGGTGCCATAGCGGGCCACGATGCTGCCCACCACGCGCAGTTGCTCAGCGCTGATCACCCCGTTGGGCACGCGTAGCCGCAGCATGAACAGCCCTGGCGTTTTCGGCCGCCAGAACATCCCGTACCACTTGAGGCGAAGCTGCAGGTCGGTTTCATCAACGTTTTCCCAGCCCAGCTGCGCAAACCGCTCGATTTCACTCCCTACAAGGAGACCGTCTTTGGCGGCTTTGTTCTGCTCGATCTTGTTGAGCTTTTTCCCTTCGAGCCATGGCGCTAAAGCGCTGGGCTGCGGGGAATCGTTGCTGATGGATGGGGTAACCACCATGGGTGCTGAAAGTGATGTTCTGGGTGGAACTGGAGTCAGCGCTGGACAGCTCGAACCGAGGCACAGTTCGGCGCGCTGCAGGACAATGCACTGTCTCCAGGCCGCTTCAAAACGAACAGCACGGCTTGGTTGGAGTGATTAAGCCATTCCTGGCGGCAGGGCGTTTGTTGCTGTTGCTACGAATGCCCCTGGCCTTGGGCAATGGTGTCAACCGCTACTTGAGAAGGGCGCGTCATCCGAGTTGATGATGCGGTTCTCAGGTGCTCGTTGTGAGCCGATCTTCAGTATTGACGGCCGATTTCGCCGAGCATGCGCACGGCGCCGTAGCGCAGCATCTGCCAAACCCGGCCCATGGCCATCAGATCGGCATCCAGCTCGCGGCGCCAGCGGGTGTCGGCGGTGTCTGCGCTGAACCGCTCGGGGGAGCGGCGTGCCCCCCGGCTTTCCGGCCGAGCGGTGCGGGTGCGTCTCGAGCTGGGGATGGGGCGCTGCGATGGCATGGTGAAGGCATGAGAGGCGATTGGGCGACTTCACCAGTCCAGGGCTCCAGCCAGTGGTGGCCGTTGCTACGGAACCTGCGTCGCCGTGGCCCCTGGTCGTTGTTGGTGGTGGTGCACGGCCACAGTGGTGGTGTGATTCCTGCCGTGCTGGTGCAGGCGCTGGATGCTTTGGCCAAGCAGCGGCCGGCGCCGGTGTGGGTGCAGGCGCTCACCGCTGAACCTGTCGACTTGCCGCCGGGCGAGCGGTTGTTGGTGGTGCCATTGCTGCTCACACCCGGCAGTCATGCCCGCTTTGATCTGCCGGCCCTGCGGAATCGGCTGCGCGCGGCGGGACATGAGGTGGTGCTGTTGCCCTTCCTGGGGGCCTGGCCTGTATGGCTGGAGCATCTCCGCACGCTCGTGGCCGCCGTGGGCTGCGGTTCGGTGCTCCACCACCCCTTGCGCTCAGGTGTGGCCGATCGCTACCTGCAGGCTGTGGCGCAGCGCCTGGAGCGCCCGTTGATCAGTGATTGGCCGGTGGACGGAGCGCCTGGCGGCCCGTTGCCCCTGGCATTGGCCCCCAACCGGATCACCGCTCAGCTAGAGGATGCAGGCTTCGACGCCCCGGCCTTGTTAGAGCGTCCCGCCACCCGCGATCTGGTGTTCACCTTGCTGCGCAACCTGCCATGACCGAGTTCAGCAACGGCAAGGTGTACCTGGTGGGTGCGGGGCCGGGCGATCCCGACCTGCTCACGATCAAGGCCCATCGGCTGCTCAGCAGCTGTGATGCGTTGGTGTACGACTCGCTCGTGCCGCGGGAGGTGTTGGCGTTGGTGCCCGACACGGCTGAGCAGCACTTTGTGGGCAAGCGGCGCGGCCACCATTCCGTGCCGCAGCCCAGCACCAACGCGGTGTTGGTGGAGCTGGCGGGCCGGCATCGCTGTGTGGTGCGGCTCAAGGGCGGCGATCCCTTCCTGTTTGGTCGGGGTGGAGAAGAAGCCGCCCACCTCGAGCGCCATGGCGTGGCGGTTGAGGTGGTGCCCGGGGTGACCGCCGGTATCGCCGCCCCCGCCTATGTGGGCATTCCCGTGACCCACCGCCGCGCTGGCAGTTCCGTCACCTTTGTGACCGGCCACGAGGAAATCGATAAAGCGCGTCCGAGCGTGGATTGGCGTGCGTTAGCCCGCAGCAGCGATGGCCTGGTGATCTACATGGGGCTGCACAACCTGCCCCACATCTGTGAGGAGTTGATTGCGGGAGGCCTTTCCCCCACCACCCCGGCGGCGGCGGTGCAGCAGGGCACGGTGCGCGGCCAGCGTTCGGTGATTGCCGATCTGGCCGGGTTGGCGGCTGCTGTGTCTGAGGCCGAGCTGGCTTCCCCTTCGATCGTGGTGATCGGCGAGGTGGTGAATCAGCGGGTGGAGAGTTGTGCTCCTGAGCCCGCTGCCGTGGAGATGCCGATCCCGCTCAAACAGGGTTGAGGGAAGCCTGGGGCCGCCGCAGGTTGCGCCCGAGGTGGAGATGGCGCAAGCTCCAGCCCCGCGCCGGCTCGGGCGCAGGCTGCGCCTGGATCCAGGCGTCGTCCTCCTCGGCCATGGCTTGGCGGTCGCTGCCGTCGAGTCCGCAGTAGAGCAGGTGCAGGATGCGATCGGCATCGATCTCAAGATCAGCCACCTCCTGCCAGAGGCGGTCGCTGCCGGCCGCGTCGGCGCGCACAAACTGCGCATCCATCAACTGACGCGTGAGCAGGAGGGCGAGGGCCTGTTGCTTGCGGGCCGTGAAGGCTGCGCTGGTCACGCCGGATCGCCAGCCTTGATGGGTGCAGCTGCTGGGGGGTGCCGTCATCAGGTTGTGGCGCTGGGTGTAACCAACGCTACTGATTGCAAAACCACCTGAATCACTGGTCTGTGGAAAGGTTGATTAAGTAGTGCTGCGAACCATGACGTGCCGGTGATTGCGGTTCATTGGCCAATCCCCAGGCCGCCGCCCTTCCCTTCGCCATGGTTTCGTTCCCCCTCCAACAAGACTCACTCGAGCGCGAAAGCCGATGTCATGGGCCGATTGCATCGGAGCGGGCGCCGATGTTTGAGCTCATTCCCTATGAGAAGTTCCGCGACACTCCCGCGGTGCGGTTCTTTGACATCACCGTTGCCGAATCCAACGCCCGCGACCTGGTGATCCATTCCGGGCCCGCCGTGAGCCCCCCCGATGAGGAGAAAACCGGAGCCTGGCAGTTTTATCTGCACCCCCACCAGGAAGACAACCTCCTCGCTCTGCATGGAGGCCGCACCTTCTATCTGGTGAACTTCGGCTGGAACTACCCGTATCACATTGTTCGCCTGGACACCGGCGGCGACATCCTCCGGATCCCGCCCGGCACCTTCCACCGTTCGGTGTCGGACCCCGATGGATCGGTGGTGCTCAACCAGGCCGTGCGCGAGGCGGGCGCCAGTGTGGTGCGCGAGTTTCGCGTGTACAACAGCCGCTTGATTCCGCGGCTGTTTGCCACCACCTTCAAGACGGCGCCCCTGCCCAAGCTGCACGGTGTGAGCTGGTAAGGCTCCGTTTCAGGCCTGTTCGCGGCGGCGGGGCAGGGGCACCACATCGCGCTGGTTGAAGCGCTCACACACGGCGTAGGCAGCGGGCAGGTTGGCGACCCGCTGCCAGGCGCCATCCACCTCGGCATGGTTCACCACATAGCCGCCCCCCCCATCGCGGGCAATGCGGCAGCCGTCGCCCGTGAGACCAACAAGGTGCAGTGGCCCGCCCATGGATCTGCGCTCCTTACGGATCGGTACTGATCTGTTTCTACGTCTGCAGCAGGGGAGCTGGCATGTGTGTTTTTGCCCACGCAATCAATCTTGAGGCTTGGAAAAAAAAGCTGAAAACAGCACCGGATTCCCTTTCGATTTCAGCCGCTTCAGAGGCGTAGATCCACTGTGCTGCAGTGCTCCCCAGCGCCGCGTAGCGGTGTTGGGCGCCCCTGCGCTTGTGGCGCCGGTGTTGATGCCGGATCGCTGCCTTCGGTGAGGAGCTCAAAACCGCCGGACTCATCCCGTAATTCCCAACGCGCCACCGGTTTGCCGCTGTCAGCGGCGCGCGCCTCGAGCTGCAGGGGCACATCCACCGGCAGGCACGGGTGCAGGCAGGGGAACAGGGCTTCCTGGCGGAAGCGCACCGCCAGGGGGTGGTCAGGATCCTGGGGCCAGGCCAAGGGGCGGCCCTGGAGCTGCAGCGTGTAGCGGCGGCGGAACGCTGGGTTGGCGATCAGCTCAAAGCGCCGCAACGAGCTGTCCACAAAGCGGCTGGTGCTGCCGCCTTCCACGGGCGTGTCGCACAGCAGCGGCCAGGGTTCGAGGGCCTGGCGGAGGCAGAGCTCTGCGTCCCCCGCTTGCCACTGCAGCAGCGGCGGAAAGCGCCACTCCCAGATGGCCCGCAGTGGTTCGGGATCCAGCGGCAGCCCATCGGCGGCCAGATCCGCCAGCACCCGCTCCAGATCTGCCCATAGGGCGCTGGGCAGCATCGCCCTGTCGTGCAGGTCAGCGCCCCAGAGCCGCAGCCCCTCGGGACGGTGCTTTGGGTTGAGCTGCCGCACCGCCAGCGCCCGAAACAACAGAGCGACGGCGCTGGTCCAGCGGTGATCCGGCAGGGATTCCAGGGCGCGGAATTCCAGCAGCCCCTGGCAGCCGGCGGTCCAGGCGGGGTTCCAGAACTTGTCGAGGCTGATCTCGCTGCGGTGGGTGTTGCCGCTGCGGTCGGCATGCAGATGGCGCAGGGTTTCGCCGATGGCCACGCGCTGGTCGCCGGGCGGCAGCTGCTCGAGGGCGCGGTGGGCCAGCTCCAGATCCAGCTGGCTGGCGCTGCCTTCATCGGGCCGCGGTGCTTGGGAGGCGGGCCCCACGCTGCGGCCGCTGAACAGGTAGGCCAGGCAGGGGTGGTGCTGCCAGTAGCGCAGCAAGCCCACCAGCCAGGCCGGGCGCTGGAAGAAGGGATGCTCCTCCAGGCTGGGGCCGCCCAGCAGCAGGTGATTGCCACCGCCGGTGCCTTCGCTGCGGTGGCCCGCTTGCTTCCAGCTGCGCAGTCCCACCGCGGCGCCGGCCTCCTCCAGCAGCTGGATCCAGCCGGCGTAGTCGTGCCAGCTGTGGCACACCGGCAGGTTCACCTCGAGCACGCCGGGATCGGCGGTGAGGCCAAGCACCTGCCAGTGGGCGTAGGCATCCCAGGGCAGCACCCCGCTCAGCTCCGGCTCTTGCCACCCCTGGTGATGGGCCGCTAACCGTTGCAGCAGCAGCTCCAACGGTTCCCGCTCCAGCGGTGGCAGAAACAGGGCCCAGCCGCTGGGATCGCGCTCGAGGGTGAGCACCTGCCGCAGTTCATCGGCGGGGAAGTGCTGCAGCGGCAGCCGCAGGCCCGCCGGACCCGGTGCGCCGCTCAGCTCCCTGAGCTCCTCCTGCAGCGGCCAGTCCAGCGAACGCCACTGCCCGTCTTGGCAGCTGAGGGGGATGGCCCACACCTGGCGGTCGCGTTGGAGCGGATCCCGCAGGGGCAGGGCCTGCAGGCGGCAGCCGAGATCGCGGCCCACGGCCTCCAGCAGCAGCAGCAGTTCGGCGGGAGTGGGGATGTGGTCGCCCGCGGGCGTGATCGGCACCAGCGGTTTGCCATCGCGGCCGGTGATCAGCCGCAGCGCCCAGCGCGGATTCACCTCGCCGTCGTACTGCTTGCCGGGGCAATAGAGCAGGGTGCTGCCGGGCCAGGCGCGGCGTTGCAGTTCGGCGGCGAGTTGGCGGGCGTAGCGGAGCTTGGTGGGCCCATCGGCGGCCACGCTCCACTCGGCCCCCTTGGGATCAATCGGCACCAGCGTGGGCTCCCCGCCCATGGTGAGCTGAATACCCGCGTGTTGCAGCCGCGTTTCAAGGGCCTGTGCGGTGGCGGCGTTCGAGTGGGGAACGGGATGAACGGTGGTCACGGCCAGTGGTGGCTGGCCCTGTCATCGCGCGGCTGCCCTGATCCGGCAGCACCAACCGCTACCGCAGTGCGGAACTGAGGATCTCGGCGCTGATGTCCCACTCCAGCTCGCTTTCCACCCCCGGCGGGCCGGAGAAGGTGCCGCTCACCGCGGCGGTGAGATCAGAGCGGGAGGAGGTGGCTACCGGGATGTAGCGGTCGTCGCATGCACCGTTGCCGCTGGGGTCGAAGCCGCGCCAACCGGCGCCCTGCAGATACACCTCCGCCCAGGCGTGTAGGTCGTAGCGCTCCGGCTTGGGCTCCACCAGGTGGTAGCCGCTCACGAAGCGGGCCGGCAGCCCCACGCTGCGGCAGCACTCGATCATCAGCATCGCCAGGTCGCGGCAGGACCCCACCCGTTCCTTCAGGGTGCGGCCGGCGGGCCAGGCGGGGCCCACATGGCGCTGGGTGTATTTCACCCGGTCTTGGATCACTTCGATCAGCTGCTGCAGGAAGTTAAGGCTGCGGCCATCGCTGCCCATCAGCGCTTCCTGGGCCAGATCCACGGCGGCGCCATCGTGCTGGCCGTTGGGCAGCCAGCCCTGCAAGTTGCTGAGTAGGTCGGGATTGAGCCGGCCGATCTGCACCGGTAGCTGGGCCATCTGTTCATCCAGGCAGGCTTCCAGCAGGGGCGGGCTGAAGGTTTCCACCTCGCTGGTGGCCACCACGAGCAGTTGCTCGGTTTCACCGAGAAAGCGGGCGCGGGTGATGGTGTCGCCACCGGCGGCCATCAGCTCATAGAGCTGGCTCGGATCGGGGGAGATCTCGAGGCGGTAGTCGATCAGCCGTTGAAACCCATGGGGCCGCGGGCGCAGGCAGAAGCGATGCGGCCCTAGCAACACCGGTTTGGTGTAGCGGTAATCGAACCGGTGGATCAGGCGGGCGCGCATGCCAGGTCGTGACTGGTGGCGGAGACAGAAACGGAAGCAGTGGCCGCAGCGGTGGCCTGGGCCGGTGGAATGGCGGCGGCTTCCTCGGCGGTGGCCAGGCTCGGCAACACGAAGTAGCGAGCGTGGATCAGCTCATGCAGGTTATTGAGATCCTGCTGGAGGGCGTCGATCGATTCATGCAGGCCGCCGGTCACCAGTTCATCGATGCCGGTGTAACTCCAGCGGGCGCGGGTGAGTCCGCTCAGGCACTCGAGGGGATCTGGCTTGCGCGCCGCGGTTCCGGCCGCCACCAGCTGGAGGGTTTCATCGATCCGCTCGAGGCAGTAGCGCACGGAGCGCGGGAAGTTGCGGTCGAGCAGCAGGAAGGCAGCCACAGCCCTCGGCGTGATCACTCCTTGTTGCGACTGGCGGAACATTTGATAGGCACCAGCTGAGCGCAACAGCGAAATCCACTGCAGTTCATCCAGCACGCCGCCCACCTCCTCCGGGCTGGGTAGCAGCAGGAAGTACTTCACATCGAGGATGCGCGTGGTTTTGTCGGCGCGCTCGATCAGCCGGCCCAGGCGGCTGAATTGCCACGAGAGATCCCGGCTCAAGGTGGCGTCGGTGATGCCATAGAAGAGCTGACAGCCGCGGCGGATTTCGCGCAGCTGCTCCTGGGGTGGCTGGTGCCAGAAGCTGTCGCTCTCCAGCAGGGTCCAATACAGATCGTTGATCTGCTCCCACATCTCGGTGGTGATCACATCGCGGATCTGGCGGGCGTTCTCCCGGGCCAGGGCGATGCAGTTCACGATGCAGCTGGGGTTGTCCTCAGCCTTCACCAGAAACTCCACCACCTGCTCAGGGCCCCCGCTGGGATAGAGCTGATCGAACAGTTCGCGATCACCGCTGGCATCGATCAGCGGCTGCCAGGGCTCGGCGCTGCCCGGGGGGCAGTCGAGCGCCATGGCCTCGCTCACCTCTACGAAGCGCGAGAGGTTCTCGGCGCGCTCCACGTAGCGATTGATCCAGTAGAGCGAATCCGCAACGCGGCTCAGCATGCGCTTTCCTCCACGATCCAGGTGTCTTTGCAGCCGCCGCCCTGCGACGAATTCACCACCAGCGATCCTCGCTTGAGGGCGACCCTGGTGAGGCCGCCAGGTGTGACCCAGGCTTCCTTGCCCCGCAGCACATAGGGCCGCAGGTCCACGTGGCAGGGATAGAGCTCCCCTTCACTCAGGGAGGGCACCGTGGAGAGCTCGAGGGTGGGCTGGGCGATGAAGTTGCGCGGATTGGCCTTGATCTTCTCGGCGAACTCGAGGATCTCCGCCTGGCTGGCGTGGGGGCCGATCAGCATCCCGTAGCCACCCGCTTCCGACACCGCCTTCACCACCAGCTCGTTCAGGTGCGCCAGCACGTAGGCCTGGTCATCGGGCCGTGAACACAGATAAGTGGGCACGTTCTCGATGATCGGTTCCTCGCCCAGGTAGTACCGCACCATCTCCGGCACGTAGGCGTAGATCAGCTTGTCGTCGGCCACGCCGGTGCCTGGTGCGTTGGCAATGGCCACGCGACCCTGGGCATACACCTCCATCAACCCGCGAACGCCCAGCATCGAATCGCTGCGGAACACATCCGGATCGAGGAAGTCGTCGTCGATGCGGCGGTAGATCACGTCCACCGGCTCGAGCCCCTGGGTGGTGCGCATCCACACCCGCCCGTCCTGGCAGGCGAGGTCACGCCCCTCCACCAGGGAGATGCCCATCTGCTGGGCTAGGTAGCTGTGCTCGAAATAGGCGCTGTTGAACACCCCCGGTGTGAGCAGCACCACCCGCGGGGTTTCCGTCCAGGGCGCCAGATCCCGCAGGGTCTGCAGCAGCTGTGAGGGATAGCTGTCGATCGGCTGCACGGTGCGGCCGCTGAACAGACTCGGGAACATGCGCTTCATCACGCGCCGGTTCTCGAGGAAGTAGGCCACCCCCGAGGGGCAGCGCAGGTTGTCTTCCAACACGCGCCAGGTGCCGGCGCCATCGCGCACCAGATCAAGCCCGGAGATCTGGCACCACTTGCCCAGGGGCGGGCGGAAGCCGCGCAGCTGCGGCCGCCAGCCCTGGGAGCTCTCCACGTCTTCCCGGGGGATCACGCCATCGCGAAGGATGGCCTGATCGCCATACACGTCTGCCAGAAACAGATCGATCGCCTCGAGGCGCTGGATCAGGCCGCGCTGCAGCAGGTCCCAGTCGCTGGAGCCGATCAGGCGGGGCAGGGGATCAAAGGGAAGGATGCGCTCACCGCCGCGGGTGCCGGAATCGTTGAGGCGGAAGGTGGCCCCCAGCCGCTTGAGCAGCATGCCGGCCGCGGCGTGGTTGCGGTTGAGTTGTTCCAACCCCAGGGCTCCCAGGGAGGAGAGCAGCGGTTGCAGCGCGCTGCGGGGTTCTTCGCTGGCGCTGAAATATTCGTCGTAGCCCTTGCTGGGCCGGTAGTCGGTGAACATCGCCGAGCCTGCGGTGGCGTGATCATGCAGAGCTTCCCGGCCCCCTCAGGTGGCTGTTGCTACGGAAGCGTTGGGTTGGCGCCGACCCGTGTGCCTGCCTAGCGTTTGGCTCATGGCGCACCCTGAGCAGCCCCTCGATGAATCCCTCTGGGATCAGGCGGGCCAGCCCTTCAATCGCCGCCATGAACCCCGCCTGGCGGTGGGCAGCGTGTTGCCGGTGCAGCTGCGCTTCCTGCCCGCCGGGCAGCCCCCACAGCCCTGGATCACCGCCGACATCCTCGACATCAGCCATGGCGGCATGGCGCTGCTGGTGCCCTGCTTGGCGGAGCCCCTGGTTGGTGAACCGCTATTGCTGGATGTGAGCCAGCATCCGGGGTTTGGGGCGGTGCGGCTCCCGGCGGTGCTGCGGTGGAGCCGCCCTGCCGGTGAGCTTGGGCTGGTGCAGCTGATCGGCGTGCAGCTGGACCAGCCGCTGCCCCGGGTGCCACCCCTGGTTCAGAGCAGGAAGTAGCGCTGCGCCATCGGCAGCACCTCGGCGGGCTCGCAGCTGAGCAGCTCGCCGTTGGCGAACACCTCGTAGGTCTGCGGGTCCACCTCCACCTTGGGCAGGGCGGTGTTGTTTTTCATCGCCGCCTTGTTGATGCCGCCGCGGGTGTTCTGCACCGGGACGCAGCGCCGCTCCAGCCCCAGCAGCCGCTGCACATCGGCGTCGAGGGCGGCCTGGCTCACGAAGGTGAGGCAGCTGGGGGCCAGCGCCTTGCCGTAGCTGGCAAACATCGGGCGGCCGTGCACCGGGCCGGGGGTGGGAATCGAGGCGTTGGCATCGCCCATCTGCGCCCACACGATCGAACCGCCCTTGAGCACCAGCTCCGGCTTCACGCCGAAGAAGCCCGGCTTCCACAGCACCAGATCCGCCAGTTTGCCCACCTCCACCGAGCCCACCTGGTGATCGATCCCATGGGCGATGGCTGGGTTGATCGTGGTCTTGGCGATGTAGCGCTTCAGGCGGGTGTTGTCGTTGCGGGCGCTGTCTTCGGCCAGGGCACCCCGCTGCACCTTCATCTTGTGGGCCGTCTGGAAGGTGCGGGTGATCACCTCGCCCACCCGGCCCATGGCCTGGGAATCGCTGGCGATGATTGAGAAGGCCCCGATGTCATGAAGGATGTCCTCGGCGGCGATCGTTTCGCGGCGGATGCGCGATTCGGCAAAGGCCACGTCCTCCGGGATCTTTGGATCGAGGTGGTGGCACACCATGAGCATGTCGAGGTGTTCCTCGAGCGTGTTCACCGTGTAGGGCCGGGTGGGGTTGGTGCTGCTGGGCAGCACGTTGGCCTCACCGCAGATCTTGATGATGTCGGGGGCGTGGCCGCCGCCGGCCCCCTCGGTGTGGAAGGTGTGGATGGTGCGGCCGCCGATGGCGCGGATCGTGTCCTCCACGAAGCCCGCTTCGTTGAGCGTGTCGGAGTGGATGCACACCTGCACATCGAAGCGGTCGGCCACCGTGAGGCAGCAGTCGATCGCGGCGGGGGTGGTGCCCCAGTCTTCATGGAGCTTGAGGCCGCAGGCACCGGCGCGGATCTGCTCTTCGATCGCCTCGGGGGTGGAGGCGTTGCCCTTGCCGTAGAAGCCCAGGTTCACCGGCAGGCCCTCGGCCGCCTGGAGCATGCGGCTGATGTGGAAGGCGCCGGGGGTGCAGGTGGTGGCGTTGGTGCCGGTGGCCGGGCCGGTGCCGCCGCCCATCAGGGTGGTCACGCCGCTGGCCAGGGCCGTTTCGATCTGCTGGGGGCAGATGAAGTGCACGTGGGTGTCGATCGAGCCCGCCGTGAGGATGTGCCCCTCGCCGGCGATCGCCTCGGTGCCGGGTCCCACCACGATGTCCACACCGGCCTGGGTGTCGGGGTTGCCCGCCTTGCCGATCGCCACGATGCGGCCATCGCGCAGGCCGATGTCGGCCTTCACAATCCCCCACCAATCCAGGATCAGGGCGTTGGTGATCACCGTGTCCACGGCGCCATCGGCGCGCGTGGTCTGGGCCTGACCCATCCCGTCGCGGATCACCTTGCCGCCGCCAAACTTCACCTCATCGCCGTAAACGGTGAAGTCGCGTTCCACCTCCAGGATCAGCTCGGTGTCGGCTAGGCGCAGACGGTCGCCGGTGGTGGGGCCGTAGGTCTCGGCGTAGGCGCGGCGGGAAATGCGATAGGGCATGGGGAGCGAGTGCGTGGGACGCGCGTTAATCGAGGGGGCCGTTCACCAGGCCGTTGAAGCCGAAGATGCGCCGTTCGCCGGCGAAGGGCACCAGCTGCACCGCGCGGCTGTCGCCGGGCTCGAAGCGCACCGCGGTTCCGGCGGGGATGTCGAGCCGCAGGCCGCGGGCGGCCTCACGGTCGAACTCCAACGCTGCGTTGGCTTCAAAGAAGTGGAAGTGAGAGCCCACCTGCACCGGGCGATCACCGGTGTTGGCGACCAGCAGGGTGGTGACCGGCCGGCCGGCGTTGAGCTCCAGCTCGCCGGGTTCGGGGATCAGTTCGCCGGGAATCAGTGGGGCCATGGCAGCTCAGCGGATGGGGTCGTGCAGGGTCACGAGCTTGGTGCCATCGGGAAACACCGCCTCGATCTGCACTTCATGCACCAGTTCTGGCACTCCCTCCATCACCTGCTCGCGGCTCAGCCAGGTGCTGCCCTCCTGCATGAGTGCTGCCACGCTCTTGCCGTCGCGGGCTCCTTCCAGCACCTGAAAGCTCAGCCAGGCCACCGCCTCTGGATGATTCAGTTTCAGGCCGCGGTTGAGGCGCCGTTCCGCCAGCAGGGCCGCGGTCACGATCAGGAGTTTGTCCTTCTCCTGAGGAGTCAGATGCATGGCAGGGGGAAGCCTGAGCGTGTCACCCAGTTGTAGATCGCACTCTGTCGGTCGCTAGTGCCGCGTTGTGTTCAGGTTGAACAGTCGGCGCGGCAGCCGGCAAACGGATCTTCCTGAAAGGGCCACACCCGCGGCAGCTGCGGCAGCGGCAGGCCCCGCTCCTGGCGGATCAGCGCCCAGATCCGGCAGAACCAGAAGCGTGCCGCCTGGCTGGAGGGTCCGCGGTAGCGGGCCACCAGCCCCTGCTCCAGGGCGCCGCAAGCCATCGTTCCCTCCAGCCCCGTACGGGCTGCGCGCACCTGTTCCAGCAGGGGAGCGGCGTTGAGGGGGGCTGGTGCGGCCCACACCAGGGAGCCGAACACCGCTTGGCCGTCCATCCCGTGTTCCCCGTGCAGCGCGTCGCCATCAAGCTGCAACCGATCCACCAGCTCAAAGCGCTCCTCCGCGGTGGCGGTGGCTTGGCGGCGAATGCTGGCGCTGGAGCGCCAGCAGCCTTCCCCCAGCGTTTCGCCGGCGGCGGTGCGTCCGAGGCGCACCACCTCCATCGCCAGAAAGCTGGCGCCGGGAGCCAGGTCGACCTGCAGGTGCTGTTGGTAGAGGGCATCGGCATACAGCACCAGCTCCTGGGGCAGCCACTCCAGATCGCTCTTCGCCGCCTGCCGCACCGTTAGGTGTTGCTCAGCCCAGGCGCCCTGGGGGTGGAGCCGGGAGCGGCGCACGCTGCCGTACACCTTCTGGGCCGCCACGCTGGTGAGCAGTGCCCGGCTGCCCGCTTCGAGATCCAGCTGCAGCTCCAATTGATCGCCGCCCACCAGACCCCCGGCGGTGTGCAGCAGGGGTACTTCGCAGTGGCCGCTGCTCTGGGCTGTGCTGCGCATCAGCTTGAGCGGAGCGGTGGCTCCCCCCTGAAACTGGGTGCGCCCATGGCGCTGCTGGAACTGCAAGGAAGCAGTGGCCTTCCAGCCGATGGTTGGGGCGGAGAGGGTGCCGTTCATGGCCGCATGCTCCCGGCCGTTGCCGCGCCGCTTGGGTAGCGATGATCACAGAGTGGCACTCCGCCCACCGCCAGGGTGCTGCCCGTTCCGCGTTGTCCACGCCCGCGATGCCGCACGAAGCCGCCATCCTGCTTGTGGAGCGCTTGCCGGATCAGGCGCCCTGGCCGGCTGCGGCGTCTGTGTTGCAGCTGCCTTTGGCCGCGGATGAGCGCACGAGCCTGCGGGGCCATCGCCGCTCAGCGTGTGGATCCGATTTGCTGTTGCAACTGCCTCGCGGTGCGGCCCTGCGCCCCGGCGAGCGCTTGGCCAGTGCCGATGGGCGGATTCAGGTGCAGGTGGCCGCGGCAGCGGAGCCGGTGATGCAGGTGCGCAGCACCGATCCCCTCGCCCTGCTCCAGGCGGCCTATCACCTGGGTAATCGCCACGTGGCGATGGAGCTGCATGCCGATCGCTTGGTGCTGCTGCAAGACAGCGTGTTGGCTGAGCTCTTGCGCCAGCGGGGCTTGGTGGTGGAGTTGGCCCAGTTGCCGTTTCAGCCGGAGGCCGGTGCCTATGAGGGCTTCGGCCATCACCACCACGGCCACGGGCATCCGTGAGCAGCGCTGCCGCCCGGCTGAGGTTGTTCCAGCTGGTGAGCCCGGCCCTGCCGGTGGGTGCTTTCAGTTATTCGGAGGGGTTGGAGGTGCTGGTGCAGCGGGGCCAGTTGGCTGGGGTGGAGGCGCTCGAGGCGTGGCTGCGGGCTGAGCTGCAGCGCGGGGCCGTGGCGGTGGAAGCGGCGGCCCTGGGGGAGCTGCAGGGGTTGCTGAGCACCTGGCGGCACGGTGATGGCGGTTGGTCTGAGGTGGCGGCCCTGGATGGTTGGCTGCTGGCGCAGCGCGAAGCCCCTGAGCTGCGGGCTCAGCAGCGCCAGATGGGGCAGTCGCTGCTGCAGTTGCTGGCGGATCTGGGTTGGCCGCTGCCGGCCGAAGCGGCGGCGCTGGCCTGGCCGGCGGCCTTCGCCTGGGCGGCCCTTTGCCTGGAGATTGCCTCACCTGAGTTGGAGGAGGCCTACCTCTATGGCTGGGTTGCCAATCAGATCAGCGCGGCGGTGCGCCTGGTGCCGCTCGGGCCCACCCAGGGTCAGCGCCTGCAGTTGGCCCTGGTGGGATGCATCGCCGAGCGAGCCGAGGCCTTGCGTGGCTCGGATCCGCGGCAGCTGTGGAACGGCGGCATCGGCGCTGGCCTCGCCCAGCTGCAGCACGCTGAGCTCTATTCCCGCTTGTTTCGCAGCTGATCGGAGCGGCTGATCGGAATCGACCGGGCCCGGTTGCCCCTCCTCAAGGCCAGCGCCACAGTGCGGAGGGAGATGCGATTGCTGCATGACGTTGCCGCGCCGCCGTGTTCTGGTTCTCGGCGGGGCGGGTCTGGCCGGATCGGTGTTGCTCAAGGCCTGTGGTTTGGCCGAGCGCAGCGCAGGCCCCAGGCCGCTGATCGGCGTGCTGCAGATGGTGGATGCCCAGCCCCCCAACCTCACCCGCCTGGGGTTTGAGCAGGCCCTGGCCGCGGCGGGATACCGCGAGGGTGAAACGATGAGCGTGGTGCGGCGCGATGCGGCGGGCCAGCCGGCCAACACCACGGTGGTGATGCAGCAGTTTCTGCACGACCGGGTGGATCTGGTGCTGGCGGTGGGCACCCCGCCGCTGCAGGCCGCGATGCAGGTGATGCCAGCTACCACGCCGGTGGTGTTCTGTTATTGCTCCAACCCCTGGGGCGCCGGTGCCGGTACGCCGCCCGGTGATGTGGGTCAGCACCGCCCCAACGTGGTGGGCACGGTGGGCACCAACCCAGTGGGCAAGGAGCTGGATCTGGCACGGGAGATCAACCCGCAGCTCAAACAGGTGGGATTGGTTTTCAATCCCGCTGAATCCAATTCCAGCTACGAAGCCAAGCTGCTGCGCCAGGAGGCGTTGCGGCGCTCGATCCGCGTGCTGGAGCAGCCGGTGGCCAGTGCGAGCCAGGTGCCGCAGGCTGCCAAGGCGCTGGTGGAGCAGCAGGTGGAGGCTTTCGTGAAGATCGGCGATTACGCCACGATTGAGGCCTTCGCGGCCATCTGCAAGGTGGGCCTGGAGCACCGCATTCCGGTGTATTCGGTGGATCCGCCTGATATTCAGTTGCCGGGCTGCCTGGCGGTGATCGGCTGGAACTACCGCGATGACGGCATGGCTGCCGGCAAGCTCGCCGTTCGGGTGCTCAACGGCGAATCGCCGGCGCAGATGGCCTTCCAACCGCTCACCAGCACGGATCTGTTGGTGAGCCTGGCCACCGCCCAGGCGATCGGTGTCACCGTGCCGGAGGATCTGCTGCAACGAGCTGATCGGGTGGTGCGCTGATGACAGCCAGTCGTTTGCGGGTTGGGGTGGCCGGTCCGGTGGGGTCCGGTAAGACAGCTCTGGTGGAGGCGTTGTGCCGGCGGCTTCGGGATCGGCTGCAGCTGGCGGTCGTCACCAACGACATCTATACGCAGGAGGACGCTCAGTTCCTCACCCGTGCCGGTGCCCTGGAGCCCGGGAGGATTCGCGGCGTGGAAACCGGCGGCTGTCCCCATACCGCCATCCGCGAAGACTGTTCGATCAACCGTGCGGCGGTGGCCGACCTGGAGGCGGCCTATCCGGGCTTGGATCTGGTGCTGGTGGAGAGCGGTGGCGACAACCTCGCCGCCAGCTTCAGCCCGGAGCTGGTGGATCTCTGCATCTATGTGATTGACGTGGCTGCAGGCGACAAGATCCCCCGCAAGGGAGGGCCTGGCATCACCCGCTCCGATCTGCTGGTGATCAACAAGATCGATTTGGCGCCGATGGTGGGTGCCAGCTTGGAGGTGATGGAGCGCGACACCGAACGGATGCGACCTGGGCGCCCCTGGTGTTTCACCAACCTGCATTCCGGAGAGGGGCTCGAGCAGGTGGAGGCGTTTGTGCTGCGGCAGCTGCCCAGTTGAGGTCGCTTTCGTAGCAACCGACACAGACGCAATCTTTCCTTGATTTACCCCACAACCCTGGTGTGGCCTTGAGTCTCATGGGTTTGGCAAACCGTGCCATCGGATACCAAAGGCGAACTGCTCACGCCGATACGTTCCGACGACCGCTGACAGGCGGCAGCTCTTTTGTGACTTTCCTTACATGACCTCCCCTTCGATGCGAAAGAATTCGCTGCGTCTGCTGGGCGGTGCCACGGCTCTGGCCACCTCGCTCACCCTGGTTGCGTGTGGTGGCGGTGATCAGGCCGGTGGTGAGTTCGATGGCGAAGTGAAGGTGGGCATCCTTCACAGCCGCTCCGGCACCATGGCCATCTCCGAAAACACGGTGGCCGAAGCCGAGCTGATGGCGATCGATGAGATCAACGCCAAAGGCGGCATCACCATTGACGGCAAGAAGCTGAAGATCGTTCCCGTTGAGGAGGATGGTGCTTCTGATTGGCCCACCTTCGCGGAGAAGGCCACCAAGCTGATCGATCAAGACAAGGTTGCTGTCGTGTTCGGCGGTTGGACCTCCGCCAGCCGCAAGGCGATGCTACCGGTGTTCGAGGCGAAGGACCACTTCCTCTTCTACCCGATTCAGTACGAAGGTCAGGAGTGCTCCAAGAATATTTTCTATAGCGGTGCCGCTCCCAACCAACAGGCTGAGCCTGCTGTGGATTGGCTGCTGCAGAACAAGGGCAAGGAATTCTTCTTGGTTGGCTCGGATTACGTGTACCCACGTACCGCCAACACCATCATGAAGGAGCAGCTCAAGGCCAATGGTGCCAAGGTGGTAGGTGAGGACTACCTGCCCCTGGGTAACACCGAAGTGGCTCCGATCATCGCCAAGATCAAGCAGGCGATGCCCAAGGGTGGTGTGATCGTGAACACCCTCAACGGCGATAGCAACGTTGCCTTCTTCAAGCAGATGAAGGCTGCCGGCATCACCCCGGCCAACGGCTATTCGATCATGAGCTTCTCGATCGCTGAAGAAGAGATTGCTGCGATCGGTCCTGAGTATCTCGAAGGCACCTACGCCGCTTGGAACTTCTTCCAGAGCCTCGATACCCCTGCTTCCAAGGAGTTCACCAAGAACTTCAAGGCCAAGTATGGCGACAAGCGCGTCACCAACGACCCCGCTGAAGCCGCCTACATGATGGTTTACCTGTGGGCTGCTGCGGCCGAAAAGGCCAACAGCGTTGACGACAACAAGGTGCGCGAGGCCCTGATCGGCGTGAGCTTCGATGCTCCCGAAGGCAAGGTGACGGTGATGCCCAACCACCACGTGGAGAAGCGCGTGTTGATCGGTGAGGTGCAGAGCGATGGCATGTTCAAGATCCTTGAGGACAAGGGTTTTGTGAAGCCCGTGGCCTGGAACCAGTACGTGCCCGAAACCAAGGGCTACACCTGCGATTGGACCCAGGATCGCCCTGACGCCGGCAAGTACAAGATGTGATCGATCGGCGGTGATTGCTGGCACCGCCTTCCTACATCTATGGAGAGGTGGGGGAGAGCAATCTCCCCCTTTTTTCTTCTTCCCCGTTTGCTTTCCCTTTGCCTAAGACCCCTGCTGGTCGCGATGGATCTTCTCTACGACACACTCTTCAACGGCCTGGCCATCGGCTCGGTTCTGGTGCTTGCCGCACTGGGCCTGGCCGTGGTGTTTGGCCTGATGGGCGTTATCAACATGGCCCATGGCGAGTTGATGATGCTTGGTGCCTACACCACATTCGTGGTGCAGAACATCTTCAAGGCGGTGCTGCCCGATGCCTTGTTCCCGATTTACATCCTGGTGGCGCTGCCGCTGGCCTTTGTGGTGAGTGGCCTGGCGGGCTTGCTGCTGGAGAAAACGGTGATTCGGCGCCTGTACGGCCGCCCGTTGGAAACGCTGCTGGCCACCTGGGGTGTGAGCCTGATCCTCCAGCAGTTTGTGCGTTCAGTGTCGAGCGCCTTTGCGATCGGTCTTGTGGTGGCTGTGGTGGCTGGCCTGCTGGTGCCCCGCTTTACGCCGAAGGCCTGGTGGCAGCAACGTTGGACGCCGTTGCTGGGAACAGGCAGCTGGGTGGTGACCGCCCTCGTTGGCGTGCTGATTGCTTCGGTGCTGGGGGAGCAGCGGGTGTTCGATCAGCCCTGGTTCAGCGCCCGCAATATTGATGTCACCGCGCCGGTATGGCTGCGCGGCTCCATTGATGTGGGCGCGGTGAATATGCCGGCCGCGCGTCTGTTCATCATTGTGCTCACGGTGGTGGCGCTGGTGTTGGTGAACTGGTTCCTGCAGAAGAGCGTGTGGGGCATGCGCATCCGCGCCGTGACCCAGAACCGCACGATGAGCGATTGCCTCGGCATTCCCACCGAAAAGGTGGATGCACTGACCTTTTTGATCGGCTCCGGCCTTGCCGGTGTGGCTGGCGTGGCCGTCACCCTGCTGGGTTCGGTGGGCCCCAACCTCGGCGGCAACTACATCGTGGATTGCTTCATGGTGGTGGTGCTCGGCGGCGTGGGCAAGCTGGCTGGCACGGTGCTTGCCGCCTTGGGCATCGGTGTTCTCAGTTATGTGGTGGGCTCCGGTTCGCTGCTGCTGGTCTGGCCTGGCATGCCTGAGGGGCTGAATGCGGTGATCACCTTCTTCGCCACCACCTCGATGGCGAAGGTGCTGGTGTTTGCCTTGATTGTGGTGTTCCTGCAGATCAGGCCGGCGGGTCTGTTCCCGCAGAAAGGCCGCATGGTGGAGGCCTGAGCGATGGCAGATCTGCTCTCTTCGCGCCACCTGCGGCGTTGGCTCCCCTGGGTGCTGATTGTGGTGGCTGCGCTGGTATTGCCGGTGGTTTTGCCACCGTTCCGGTTGAATCTGTTAGGCCGCTTTCTGTCTCTGGGCATTGTGGCCCTGGGCGTGGATCTGATCTGGGGCTACACCGGCATGCTGAGTCTCGGCCAGGGCATCTTCTTTGCCCTGGGCGGCTATGCCTTGGCGATGTATCTGCAGCTCAATGAGCTGAAGCCTGGAGAATTACCCGAATTCTTCTCCCTGTATGGCGTGAAGAGCTTGCCGGCGTTCTGGCAGCCTTTCGGTTCGCCGCTCTTCACGTTGCTGGCGATCTGGGTGATCCCTGCGCTGGTGGCTGGGCTGCTGGGTTATCTGGTGTTTCGCAACCGGATCAAGGGGGTTTATTTCTCGATCCTCACCCAGGCTGCTTTGCTGGTGTTTTTCAACTTCTTCAACGGCCAGCAGAAGTTGATCAATGGCACCAATGGTCTGAAAACATCGACAGCGCGTGTGTTCGGTGAGCTGATTGGTAGCGATGTGATGCAGCGCAACCTGTTCTGGCTCACGGTGGTGATCACGGTGCTGGCCTTTCTGCTGTGCCGCTGGCTCACCCACGGCCGCTTCGGCGATGCCCTGATCGCCATTCGCGACGATGAACCGCGCCTGCGTTTCACCGGCTACAACCCCACGGCCTACAAAACAGTGGTGTTCGCCGTGGCGGGTGCGTTGGCTGGCATCAGCGGCGCGCTCTACACCGTGCAATCGGGCATTGTGTCGCCGCAGTACATGGCGGTTCCCTTCTCCATCGAGATGGTGATCTGGGTGGCGGTGGGTGGCCGCGGCACCTTGATTGGCGCTGTGCTCGGCGCTGTGCTGATCAACTACGCCAAGAGTTTGGTGAGTGAAGCCCTGCCGGAAACCTGGCTGTTCATTCAGGGCGGTTTGTTCCTGCTGGTGGTGCTTGCCCTGCCCGATGGCTTGGTGGGTTGGTGGCGCCAGGGTGGCCCTGGTCGCCTGATCGCCATGGTGGGTTGGCCGCCGCGCACGGCCACCTACCCCGCTCTGGATCTCGATCCCCAGGTGGCGGCTGAGCAAGAACAGCTCGACGGTCGCGGTGGAGGCCAGGGTTGATGACCAGCACGCCAACCTCCCGTCCATCGCCGATGAATCTGCTTGAACTGCAGGGCGTGACCGTCAGCTTCGACGGGTTTCTCGCGCTCAACGATCTCAAACTTCAGCTCGCACCAGGTGAGCTGCGTGCCGTGATTGGCCCCAATGGCGCTGGTAAAACCACCTTCCTCGATGTGATCACCGGCAAGGTGAAACCCACTCGCGGCGACGTGGTGTTCCGCGGTCGCTCGATCGTGGGCCGCAGCGAGCACCACATTTCCCGTCTGGGAATTGGTCGCAAGTTCCAGACACCGCGTGTGTATCAGAACCTCAGCCCACGCCGCAATCTTGAGCTGGCCGTGCGCGGACCCCATGGTCCGGCGGCGTTGTTGTTTGGTGCGCTGAGCAGTGAACAACGCGATCGTGTGCAGCATCTGCTGTCTGTGGTGGGCCTCGAACGCCAGGCCCAGCAACCGGCTGGTGGTCTCTCCCATGGCCAGAAGCAGTGGCTGGAAATTGCGATGCTCGTGGCGCAGGATCCCGAGCTGCTGCTGGTGGATGAACCGGTGGCGGGTCTCACCGATGAGGAAACGGCCCGCACTGCGGATCTACTGAAGCAGTTGGCCGGTGACCACACCGTGCTGGTGATCGAGCATGACATGGAGTTCATCCGCGATCTGCAAGCACCGGTGACGGTGCTGCATGAGGGGCATGTGCTCTGTGAGGGATCGATGGATCAGGTCCAAAACGATCCACGGGTGATTGAGGTGTATCTCGGTAGTGACACTCAGGAGGATGCGGCGTGACCCTGCTCGATATCCGCGGCCTCAACGTGTATTACGGGGAGAGCCACATTCTTCGCGACGTTGACCTCAACGTTGCGCCTGGCGAGATGGTCTGCCTGATCGGCCGCAACGGGGTGGGCAAAACCACCCTGCTGAAAACGGTGATCGGTCTGCTGCAGCAACGCAGCGGTGCATTGCAGCTGGAGGGCCGCAGCCTGAGCGGCTTGCCCCCCCATGGCCGGGCACGGGTCGGTGTGGGCTATGTGCCCCAGGGTCGCGAGATCATTCCCCAGCTCACGGTGCGGGAAAACTTGCTGCTTGGCCTCGAGGCCTTGCCCGGCGGTCTGGCTAAAAACCGCCACATTGATCCGCTGGTGTTTGAGCTGTTCCCGATCCTGGAGAAGTTCCTCGCCCGTCGCGGCGGTGATCTCTCCGGCGGGCAACAGCAGCAGCTGGCGATTGCGCGGGCCCTGCTCGGCAAACCCAAGCTGCTGCTTCTCGATGAACCCACTGAAGGCATTCAGCCGTCGGTGGTGCTCGATATCGAGCGGGCGGTACGCCGGATCATTGATGCCACCGGGATCAGCGTGCTGCTGGTGGAGCAGCACTTGCACTTCGTGCGCCAGGCGGATCGCTATTACGCCATGCAGCGTGGGGGCATCGTGGCCAGCGGTCCCACCAGCGAGCTCAGCAAAGACGTGGTGGATCGCTTCCTCACGGTGTGAGCTCGGCGGCAACCTGGGCCTCGCTTGAGGCCCGGGGCAGCCGTGTGCCGACGGCCACGGGGAACACCACTAGAGCAAACAAGGCGGTGATCAACAGCTGACTGGCGTCGCCTCCCGGCAGGAGCCGTTGCGGGCCGCTGATCTCTGCAATCAACACCAGGCCCCCCAGATACACAAACCACCAGCTGCCGCAGCCGGCATTCAGGCTGCGGCCATGCTTGTGTTGCAGCAGGCCAAACAGCAGCGCTGGCACCACCACCAGGCCCACGGCTCCCTCCAGGGCGCTGCGGCCGCACCACAGCACCGCCCAACTGGCGGCCACAAAGGTGAGCGGACACAACAGCTTCGCCATGGGCAGGCGGAATGCGCGTGGGGCGGCGGGCAGCTGTTGGCGCAGTGCCAGCAAACTCACGGGACCCACCGCCAGGGCGATCACCAGCGTGGCCGTGAGGAAGCTCACCACTCGCTGCCAGCTCGGACCCCCCAGCAGCATCACCACGCCGATGGCCAGGCTCCAGAACAGCGCGATCGCCGGCACCGCCTGGCGGTTGAGCCGGCCCATGGCCTCGGGCAGCAGCCCCAAGCGCCCCATCATCCAGGCCACGCGGGCGGACACTCCCATGTAGGTCATGGCTGTGGCGCCTGGCGAGATCACGGCATCGCTCAGCAGCAGTGTTGCCACCCAACCCATGCCCAGCCCCATGGCGATGGCCACCAGCAGGCCGCCATGGTTGCTGAGCTGCAGGGAAGCCCAACCCTGGCTCAGGGCCTGAGGTGGCACCGCCACGAGAAAGCTCAGTTGCAGCAGCAGATAAATCGTCAGCGACACGCCCAGCCCCAAGGCCATGGCCAGGGGCACGTTGCGCTGGGGGTTGCGCGCTTCTCCCGCCAGATCCATGGCGGTGCGAAACCCCAGCAGGCTGAACAGGATGCCGCCGCCACCGATGGCACTCACCACTCCGGCCAGCTCGGCTCCCTGGCCTGTGTTGTGCAGCCCGAGATTGCTCCAATGCCCCGCTGTGAGCATCAGGCTCAACGACACCAGTAGCGGGACCACCAGCTTCCAACTGGTGAGCCCATCGATCCAGCGGGCCAGCCAGCTCACCCCGGCCAGGTTGATCCAGGCCATCAGCACCAGCAACACCATCGCCACTCCCAGCCCGGCGCTGCTGAGCACCTGCCCCTGGCCCCCATCGGCGGTGAGCCAGGGCAGGCTGCTGGCCAGGTATTGCACCATCGCCAGCACCTCAATCGTGGGGAGGGTGAGGTAGGCGATCCAGGCGCACCAGCCTCCAATGAAGCCTGCCCAGCGCCCATGGCTGAGCAGGGGGATCTGGGCCAAGGCCCCCGAGCTCGGCACCAGGGATCCCAGCTCGGCAAACACCAGAGCCAGGCCAAAGGCCATCACGCCTCCGGCCAGCCACGCCAGCAAGCTCGCCGGCCCGGCGAAGCGCGCCGCATAGAGCGGAGCGAACAACCATCCGGAGCCGATGGTGCTGGTGACCACCGCCAGGGTGAGGCTGCGCAATCCGAGGCTCCGACGTAGCGCTTCAGGTTGCCGGGAATCGGACGGGGTTGATGTCAATCACCGATGGGTCGCTGTACCCACTGTGTGAGATCCAGTGCACAATCGGGGTTGATGTTGATCAACTCTTCTGATGCCGGTCTCCATGCGCTCCCTTGCCCGCGCTGCTGTGGTCTGCGCCAGTGGTTGCCTGCTCACGGCTGCAGCTCCCGCCTCTGCCCAGAGCTGCCAGTTCCTGGCTCCCGTGGGTGGTAACGGTGTCACCGACATTGTGACCAAGACGATTAGCCCCGGAAATCCACTGCCCTTCAGCCGCCCCAACTGGAACACCGATTTCTTCGTGACCCAGCCCTACAGCTCCTACAAGCTGTTCTTCACCGCCAATTCGTCGGTGAGCGCGACGTATCCGATCCAGGGCTACCTCAAGTTCACCGATGGCTCGAACCTGCAGGTGGTCAATGACTCACTCACCCCTGGGGTTGGCACTGGCCGTCAGTGGGATGTGCAGGCGGTTCCCGGTAAAACCGTGAGCCAGGTGAACTTCAAGATCGGTGCCACTGCCGATCAGGCCGCCACCGGGTTTACCTACCGAATCTCTGTGCAGGGCTGCAACTGAGCCTGGCCCTCAGCCGCTAAAGCAAGCTCCGCCACAACGCCTCGGCGTTGGGGTGGGGCGTTAAGGGAATGCCATCCACGCTGCTCAGGGGGCGGCAGCCCAGGCTGTTGATCAGCAGCCAGCTGTCGCCGCCCTGCGGTTGGGGAGCGAGATTCGCCTCCTGGGCCAGGCCCTGCTCCAGGAGGCGAGCGCGCATCACGCCCGGCAGGCAGCCACTGCTCAGGGCTGGTGTGAGCCAACGGCCCTGGCGCTGAATCAACAGGTTGGCGGTACTGGCACAGCAGAGCTCGCCGCCGCTGGCCAAGAGCAGGGCCTCATCGGCACCAGCGCGCTGGGCTTCAAGGCGCGCCTGAACCGCTTGGCCGTAGGCGAAGGTTTTGCAACGGCTCAGCAGGCTGGCGCTGTTGCGGCGCTCTTGGCGACTCACGATCGCCGTCTGCGGGCTGAAGCTTGGCGTGTGCGGGCTGAGCTGCAGCCAGAAGCGATGTGGATGCTGGCTGTCTGGCAAGGCGATGCCGCGTCCAGCGCCGTCGCCGCGGCTCCAGTTGAGCCGGAGTGCGCCGCTGCCGTGCTCGAGCCCTGCGCGCACCACGGCTTCGTGGATCAAGGGCTCGAGGGTGCCGGCCTCCGGCGGGGGCGCCATCGCCAGCAGAGCGGCGCTCTGGTGCCAGCGCTGCAGGTGGGCCTCGAGCAAGCGCGGGCGGCCATCGAGCAGCAGCACCGTTTCAAACAGCCCATCGGCCAGCTGCAGGCCGCGATCGCTCAGGGGGAGGCTCAGCTGCGATGGCTCGTCCCACTGCCCGTTGAACCAGGCGATGCTGCGGGGGGTCATGCCAAAGCCTCCAGCAGGGGATTGAGCTTCCAGCCCAGCTCGCTGGCTTCGGCGCTGGGGTCGGAATCGGCCACGATGCCGCAGCCGGCGTGGCCGCGCAGATGGTTCTGCTGCAGCAACAAGGTGCGAATCAGGATGCTGCTATCGAAGCTGCCATCGAAATCGCGGCGGATCAGCGAGCCGCAGTAGGGGCCGCGGGCCACGGGTTCCAGTTCCGCCAGGCGCTGGCAGGCCCGCAGTTTCGGCGCGCCACTGATCGAGCCCCCCGGCCATCCCGCCCGCAGCAGATCCACCCAGGTCCGATCGGGCCGCAATTGGCCGCACACCACCGAGGTGAGGTGGTGCACCTGGGCGTAGCTCTCGAGTCCCACCAATTGCGGCACATGGATCGAGCCCGGCAGGCAGGAGCGGCCCAGATCGTTGCGCAGCAAATCCACGATCATCACGTTCTCGGCGCGGTCTTTGCCGCTGCAAACCAGCTCCGCCGCCGCATCGGCATCCCGTTGCGGATCGTTGTGTCTGGGCCGGGTGCCCTTGATCGGCCGGGTTTCCACGTGCCCTTCGGCGCTCACCTGCAGGAAGCGCTCAGGAGAGGCGGAGATCACCGCTTCTCCCGCGGCGGCGCCGGCGGCCACTACCAAGCCCGCAAAGGGGGCGGGGCAGCGCTGGCGCAGCCGCTGAAACAAGGCCAGCCCCGTGTGGGGCGCCATGGCGGGCAGGTGGGTGCTGCAGCAGGCCGTGAGGTTGGCCTGAAACAGATCACCACTGGCGATCAGCGCGCGGATCTGTTCCACGCCGCGGCTGAACGCCTGCAGATCGGTGTGCCAGTGCCAGCGCTCTGGAGCCACGGCTGGAGCTGCCAGCTCACCTGCCGTCTCATGAGCCGGGAGGCTCTCCAGCCAGTGGGCCATCGCCTGCAGCCGACTGGGATCCTGCCCCTCCAGCCAGAGCTGCTGCTCCACCAGGTCAAAGCGCAGCACGGGATCGTGGCGGGCGATCCAGAGGCTGGCCATGGAATCGGTTTTCCAGGGGTTGCCGGGTTCCACCCAGGCGGCGGCTTCGTAGCTGAGCCAGCCGCACCAATGGCCCGGGCCCAGATCCGCCAAGGCTGCAAAGGGATCGCTCGCGCCGGCATCGCCGGGCAGTCCGCGGCAGCAGCGTTGCTCCAGCGGATCAACGGCCAAGGTGGCCCAGCGCCCCAGGTCGGTGCCGTCGCCGTCGAGCCAGATCAAGCCGGCGTGGCCCCAGTGTTCGGCCAGCAAGGGCGCCAGGTTGGCCGGTGAACGCCAGGCCACCGGCACGCGCGTGCAACCCGGCATCAGCGGCTGGTCAGGTCGGGCCGGCCGGCTTCGATCAAGGCGGCATCGCGGATGCGGCAGCTGTCGCACACGCCGCAGGGTTGCTCGCCGCCGCTGTAGCAACTCCAGGTGTCGGCGATGGGCACCCCCAGCCGCAGGGCCTCCTGCACGATCTTCGTTTTGCTCCAGGTCACCAGCGGAGCCCAGAGGCGGCTGCCGTGCCTCTCCCGGCCAGCCTTGCTGGCGAGATCCGCCAGCCGCTGAAAGGCCTCCAGGTAATCGGGCCGGCAGTCGGGATAACCGGAGTAATCCACTGCATTCACCCCCAGCACCAGCCGCTCGGCGCCGCGCGCCTCCGCCAGGCTCAGGCCGATGGCGATGAACACCGTGTTGCGGCCTGGCACATAGGTGCTGGGGATCACATCGGTCTGCACCCCATCGCTGGGTACGGCCATGCGGCTGTCGGTGAGGGCCGAGCCGCCCCAGGCGGCCAGGTTCACGCTGATGGTGTGGTGCTCTGCTAGGCCGAGCTGCGCGGCAATGCGTGCTGCTGCTTCCAGTTCGCGCCGATGGCGCTGGCCGTAATCAAAGGAGAGGCCGATCACGCGCTGCCCGTCTTCCATGGCGAGGGCTGCGGCGGTGGCGGAATCGAGACCGCCGGAGAGCAGGGCAATGGCGGTGGACAAAGCGGTGGATCAGGCGCCGAAACCATGATGCCGAGCGGCGTGCCCCCTCAGCGCACCCCCAGCCACTTGTGGCTCTGCAGGCTCAGGCGCCAGTTGGGGTCGCTGCGCACGTAGTCGACGGCCAGCTGCTGGCCTGTTGCGCTCTGCCAGCCAGGTTGCAGCAGCAATGCGGGCGCTGGCTGATCGGTGTTGCGCCCGCTGAGGGCGGCTGCGGCCATCGCTTCGGCGAAAGCCAGATCGGCGGCCTCGTGCACCACCACCTTCAGCTCATGGCAGGCCGCCAACACCTCTGGCGTTGGTGGCCGGTGCGGCTTGGGGGAGAGGGTGATCCAGGCAAAGGAGCCCGTGAGCAGGCCAACGCCACTGGTTTCCAGATGCAGGGGGGCACCGCTCGGCTGGATGGCGTCACACAGGGGCGCAAGCTGGTGCTCAAGGGGTTCACCGCCGGTGATCACCACGAAGGCCGCGCCGTTGTCCACGGCGCTTTGGGCGTCCTGCTGCAGAGCCTCGAGCGACAGCAGGGGATGCACGTGCTGCGGCCAGGAGTGCTTGGTGTCGCACCAGCTGCAGCCCACACTGCAGCCGCCCAGGCGGATGAAGAAGGCGCTGCGGCCGCTGTGGAGCCCCTCGCCCTGCAGGGAATGGAAGGTCTCCACCACCGGCAGGGCGCCGGAGGCGCCGGACGCCGCTGCGCTCATGCCGCTGGAGTAGCGGTGGGCAGGTTGCGGCTGAGGGCTTCGCTGGGGCTGCCGGGCAACCGCTGCTGCGCCGCTGCGATCAGCCCGCGGAACAGGGGATGGGGCCGGCCGGGGCGCGACAGGAATTCGGGGTGGTACTGGCAGGCGGTGAAGAAGGGGTGGTTCTTCAGTTCGATCAGTTCCACCAGGCGGCCGTCAGGGGAGGTGCCACTGATCTCGTAGCCCGATTCGAGGAACAGGTTGCGGTAGGCGTTGTTGAACTCGTAGCGGTGGCGGTGGCGCTCGTAGACCACCTCATCGCCATAGAGCTGGTGGGCGATGGTGCCGGGGGTTAGGCGGCAGGGATACACGCCCAGGCGCATCGTGCCGCCCAGATCCACCACGTCCTGCTGCTCCGGCAGCAGGTGAATCACCGGGTGGGCGGTGTCGGCATCGAGTTCGGCGCTGGTGGCGCCAGTGAGGCCAGCCTGGTTGCGGGCCCACTCGATTACGGCGCATTGCATGCCCAGGCACAGGCCCAGGAACGGCACCCGCTGCTCCCGTGCCCAGCGGATCGCGGCCACCTTGCCGTCCACGCCGCGGTTGCCGAAGCCGCCGGGTACCACCACCGCATCCATGCCCCGCAGCAGCGCATCGGCACCCTGCTCTTCGATCTGTTCGGCGCAGATCCAGTGCAGGTCCAGGCCGGCCCCCAGGTCGATGCAGGCGTGGCGCAGCGCTTCCACCACCGAGAGATATGCGTCGTTGAGCTGCACGTATTTGCCCACCAGTGCCACCTTCACCGAGGGGCCGGGGTTGCGCAGCTTGGCCACCATTTCGGCCCAGCGAGCCATGTCGCTGTCGTGGTCGGCCAGGCCCAGCAGATCGAGCACCTCGCGGCAGAGGCCTTCCTGCTCGAGGGTGATCGGCACGGCGTAGATGCTGTCGGCATCGAGGGCTGGGATCACGGCGCGCCGGGGCACGCCGCAGAAGCCGCCGATCTTGCCTTTGAGGTCTTCGCTGATGGGCCGGTCGCTGCGGCACACCAGTACATCGGGCTGGATGCCGATGGAGCGCAGCTCCTTCACGGAGTGCTGAGTGGGCTTGGTTTTCAGCTCGCCTGAGGTGCCGATGTAGGGCAGCAGGGTCACGTGCACGTAGGCCAGGTCGTTGCGGCCCACGTCGCCGCGGAATTCGCGGATCGCTTCGAGGAAGGGCAGCGATTCGATGTCGCCCACGGTCCCGCCGATCTCGGTGATCACCACATCCGCGCCGGAGTTGGCGGCCACGCGGTGGATGCGCTCGCGGATCTCACCGGTGATGTGGGGAATCACCTGCACCGTGCCGCCGTTGTAGTCGCCGCGGCGTTCCTTGTTGATCACCGATTGGTAGATCGAGCCGGTGGTCACGCTGTTGAGGCGCGACATCGCCGTGTCGGTGAAGCGTTCGTAGTGGCCCAGGTCGAGGTCGGTTTCGGCGCCGTCTTCGGTGACGAACACCTCCCCGTGCTGGAACGGGCTCATCGTGCCCGGGTCCACGTTCAGATAGGGATCGAGCTTGAGGATCGAAACGCTGTAGCCCCGGCTCTTGAGCAGGCGCCCAAGGCTGGCGGCCACGATCCCCTTGCCGATGCTGGATACCACGCCACCGGTCACGAAGACGAACTTGGCCATGGCATCCGTAGCGACCCTTCAATGTACCGGCCGGCTCCTGGAGCCTCCAGGTGATCAGTCCCCGGGCTGGTCGCGGTCGATGCTGCGCATGTAGTCCTGCACCCGGCAGCGGCGCTGGGGCTGGCGCAGTTTGAGCAGGGCGCGGGATTCGATCTGGCGCACCCGCTCGCGGGAGAGGTGCAGGTCTTCGCCGATCTGGGAGAGGGTCTGGGGAGTGTCGTCTTCCAGGCCGTAGCGCAGCCGGATCACGGCGGCCTCCCTGCTGGTGAGCTCCTCCAGCAGCGCCTCCAGGTCATCGTGCAGGGCCTCGCGGGTGAGTTCCTGCTCTGGGGTGGCGTGGCTGTCTTCGAGCAGATCGCCGAGTTGGGTGTCCTGCTCGCGGCCCACCCGCGTGTCGAGTGACACCGAGCGCGGCACCCGCATCAGCGTGAGCCGTACCACCTCCTCACTGAGGCCCAGCTCGCGGGCCAGGTCGCTCACGGAGGCAAGCCGTCCGTGTTCGGTGGCGATTTGGCGTTGGGCCTTTTTGATCCGGTTGAGCTTCTCGGTGACGTGCACCGGCAGCCGGATCGTGCGGCTCTGGGTGGCGATGGCGCGGGTGATGCCCTGGCGGATCCACCAGTAGGCGTAGGTGCTGAAACGGAAGCCGCGGGTGGGGTCGTATTTCTCCACGGCGCGCTCGAGCCCAAGGGTGCCTTCCTGCACCAGATCGAGCAGCTCCATGCCCCGCTGCTGATACTTCTTGGCCACGGCCACCACCAGGCGCAGGTTGGCCTGGATCATCCGGTCGCGGGCGCGGCGACCGTGATGCAGCGCTTGCTTCAGCTCGGCCACGCTCAGACCGCTGCGCACGGCCCAGGCCTCATGGTGTTGACGCAGCCGCTCCCGCAGCTGCGGCACCGTGCAGCCCAGGTGCTCGGCCCACTGCTGCACGGCTGGCCAGTGCCCCAGTTGCGAGGCCAGCCGCTGCCGATCGTCTTCCAGGGCGATCAGATCCGCTAGCTCGCCCGCCGTGGCCGCCAGGCGCTTGCGCTCGCGCAGCAGGCGTTCCCGGCGTTGCACCTGGCGGGCCAGGGTGAGCTCCTCCTCATGGCTGAGCAGATCCACCCGACCGATGTCCTGCAGGTAGAGCCGCACCAGATCGGTGCTGCCGCGCCGGCTGCCGGATGAGGGTTTGGGGCTGGGAGGGCCCTTCGACACAGGCTTCGCCCGCAACAGCCCTCTCACAATCGAGTCTCAATTAAGACCCGCCCTCAAATCACGCGTTTCTGTTCGGGATTGCTCGCGTGGGCGAGGCGCTCAGGCCTCGGTCTCCTCCTCCACCCAGGTGCTCGCCACATGCAGTTCCTCGAGTTGCTTGGTGGCCACGCCGCCGGGGGCGCCGGTCATCAGGCAGCGGGCCTGCTGGGTCTTGGGGAAGGCGATGGTGTCGCGGATTGACTCCTCACCGGCCAGCAGCATCACCATCCGGTCGATGCCGAAGGCCAGTCCGCCGTGGGGTGGCGCACCCATGTCGAGCGCTTCCATCAGGAAGCCGAACTGTTGGTTGGCTTCCTCCAGCGGCAGGCCGATGGTCTGCAGCACCTGGCGCTGCAGGGCCGAATCGTGGATGCGCAGCGAGCCGCCGCCCAGCTCGAGGCCGTTGAGCACCAGGTCGTAGGCCTGGGCGCGGGCCGTGGGCAGGGTGTTGGCCCAGGCGGCTGCGTCGCTGCCGAGGTCGCCTGTGTTGGGGGCGCAGAAGGGGTGGTGCAGCGCCTCAAGCCGGTTCTCGTCGGCGTTGAATTCGAACATCGGGAAATCCACCACCCAGAGGAAGTTCCAGCTGTCGTTTTCGCTGTCGGGCTTCACCATGCCCAGCTCGCGGGCCAGGTACTGGCGCACGCGATCCAGGGCTTTGTTCACCGTGGCGGTGTCGCCGGCGCCGAACAGGATCAAGGTGCCGGGCTCAGCGCCGGTGCGCTGGAGCAGCTCGGCCTTCTTCTCCTCCGAGAGGTTGTCTTTGATGGCGCCGATGGTGTCGATCTCGCCGCCTTCGCGCACGCGGATGAAGGCGAGGCCGCCGGCGCCGGCTTTCTGGGCCTCGCTGAACACATCACCGCCGGGCTTGATGCGCACATTGCTCACGGCGTCGTTGCCGCCGGGCACGGCGATGCACTTCACCGAGCCGCCGGCGGCTACGGCGCCTGAAAACACCTTGAAGCCCATGTCGGCCACCAGGTCGCTCACGTTGGTGAGCTCCATGCCGTAGCGGGTGTCGGGGCGATCGGTGCCGTAGCGCTCCATGGCGTCATGCCAGGTGAGGCGCGGGAAGGGGCGAGGCAGGTCCACCCCTTTCACCGTCTTCCAGATGGAGGCGATCAGGGCTTCGTTGAGCTCCAGGATCTGCTCCTGATCCATGAAGCTCATCTCCATGTCCAGCTGGGTGAATTCCGGCTGGCGATCGGCGCGCAGGTCTTCGTCGCGGAAGCAGCGGGCCACTTGGTAGTAGCGCTCGATGCCGCCCACCATCAGCAGCTGCTTGAACAGCTGGGGCGACTGGGGCAGGGCGAACCATTCACCGCCGCACACGCGCGACGGCACCAGGTAGTCGCGGGCGCCTTCGGGGGTGGAGCGGGTGAGCACCGGGGTTTCCACCTCGATGAAGCCCTGGTCTTCGAGGAAACGGCGAGCCGCCTGAATCGTCTGAGCCCGCAGGCGCAGATTGCTGTTCATGCGCTCGCGGCGCAGATCGAGGTAGCGATGGCGCAGCCGCAGCTCCTCGCGGGTGTTCTCCTCGTCGTGCACCGACACGGCAAAGGGCAGGTTGCCCTTCACGCTGTTGAGCACCGTGATGGCGCTGGCCAGCACTTCCACGTGGCCGGTGGCCAGCTTTTCGTTGATGGCGTCGGCCGGGCGCTCACGCACCTTGCCCTCCACCTGGATCACCGTTTCGTTGCGCAGGTGTTCCGCCACGGCGAACATCGCGGCGCCGTTGTCGGGGTCCACCGTGATCTGCACCGTGCCGCTGCGGTCGCGCAGGTCGATGAAGATCACCCCGCCGTGATCGCGGCTGCGGTCCACCCAGCCGCACAGCTGCACGGCCTGGCCGGTGGCATCGGGGCGCAGGTCGCCGCATCCGTGGCTGCGCATGCTGAGGAGGGAAACGCAATCGGCGATTGTCCCATTAGGGCGGCTGGCTGAGTGGTCGTCTTCAGCGCCGATAGAACGGTCGCTTCACCACTAGGGCAGGCTCGGCTTTGCCGCGAATCTCCACGGTCAGCGGGTTGCCCACGCGGGCGGCAGAGGCTGGCACCAGAGCCAGGGCAATGCCCGCCTCAAGGCTGGGAGACCAGCCACCGCTGGTGATAGTGCCGATTGGGGCGCTCCCTGCTTCTGCCCCACTCGCCAGCACCGGATAGCCGTGGCGGGGGATGGCGCGGCCCTGCAGCTGTAGCCCCACCAGGCGGCGCTGCACCCCGTCGCGCGTCTGCTGCTCCAACACCTCACGCCCCACGAAGGGTTTGGGCATCTCCAGGTGCACCAGCCAGCCCAGGCCCGCTTCCAGGGGTGAGGTGGAGGCATCCATATCGCTGCCATAGAGATGCATGGCAGCTTCCAGGCGCAGTGTGTCGCGGGCGCCAAGGCCGCAGGGCTGAATGCCCCGCTCCAGGCAATGGCTCCAGAAGGTCAGCCCGGGCTCGCGCTCCAGCAGCAGCTCGAAGCCGTCTTCCCCGGTGTAGCCGGTGCGGGCCACGAAGGCTTCACCGATGCCGGGGAGGGTCAGCGGGCGATGGCCGAAGCGGGGCAGGCCCGCCAGGGAGCTACCGCTCATGGCCTCCAGTTGCCTGGCGGCTTCCGGCCCCTGGAGGGCCACGAGCACCCCATCCCCCTTGTGGTCGGCCACGCGGATTCCCGCGGGCTCCAGCTGGCTGCGGATCCAGGCGGTGTCGGCCGCGGCGCAGGCCGCGTTGATCACCAGCAACAGGTCATGGGCCTGGGCAGCCTCATCCCAGCCACGGTCGTACACGATCAGGTCGTCGCGGATGCCGCCCTGCTCGTTCAGTAGCACCGTGTAGCAGGCCTCACCAGGGCCGATGCGGAACAGATCGGTGGGCACCAGGCCTTGCAGCACGTCTTTGGCGCCGGGGCCGCTGAGGCGCAGCACCCCCATGTGGGAGATGTCGAACAGACCGCAGTGTTCCCGCACAGCCTTGTGCTCCTGCAACAGGCCGGCGAATTGCACCGCCATCTCCCAGCCGGCGAAGGGCACCATCCGGCCGCCGGCGCTGCGGGCCGCTTCGAACAGGGGGGTGCGCCGCAGCGCTTCGGTGCCGCCCATGGCGATCTGGCGTCGGTCTGGATCCTATGGAGGGTGCGGGATGTGCAGCCGGTCTTCAACAGTCCGAAGAGAACCCGGAGGTTGGCCCTCCGCACTGGCCATGGCGGGTTGGGCTGATTACGTTGAGCCCCCTTGCCGCCCTCCATGGGCAACCGCCCCTGCTGCCGCAGCTGCCGCCATTGCACCCAGCCCAGTGGTGTGGAGATGGGCTGGTGCCAACTGCGCAAGCTGCCGATCCAGGGGGAGCTTGCGGCGGAGCTTTGGTGCCATCACTGGACGGCGCGCCCGCCGCGCTTGCCGGTGATGGGGGACACCCCGGCGGAGTTGTTGCCCCATCCCGGTGAGCGCCAGCTGGCCCTCACCGATGTGCTCGAAACCTGAAGAGAAGGCGAAGATTCGCGCCCGATCGGCCTCGAATGTGTTCCAGCACGCCATGCCGCCTGTTCGGCGGTGCCAAGCTGGTTTTCACACAGCTTCATGGAGACATCGTTGATGGCTGTTGCCGCCGTTGCCAGTCCGCTCGAACTGATGGCCACCCAGGTGGACAGTGAGACGGTGTCGTTCGCGACGGGCGCGGTGATCTTCAGCCGAGGCCAGGCGGCGGATGCCATCTATGCGGTGCGCCGCGGCATCGTGGAGGTGATCAACCCTCAGGGCGACAAGCTTTGCTACCGCCCCGGCGAGCTGTTCAGCTACGAAGACATCGTCTGGAACGAAGACGTGCGCCACAACGATGCGGTGGCCCGCACGCCTGTCGAGCTGGTGCGGCTGGATCGGTTGCGCTTCCTCAACCTGCTCCACAACCACCCCACGATGGCGATCCTGCTGATCGGTCAGCAGCATGAGCGCCTGCGGGAGCAGCGCTCCAGCGGCACCTGCGCTTACTGAGGCGCGATCGCAGCTCAGCGATCCAGCAGGAACAGCAGGCTGCGCACCACTTTGGATGCGAGCACGCTGCTCACGCCAGTGGGATCCAGCATCGGCGCCAGTTCCACCACATCGGCCGCCACCAGGTTGTGGTGGCGCAGCTCATCCACCAGGGCGGCGAAATCGCTCCAGAGGAAGCCGCCCGGTTCAGGGGTGCCGGTGCCGGCCATCACGGCGGGATCGAACCAGTCGAGATCCACGGTGAGATAAAGCGGCTTGCCGCGCAGGGGCTTGAGCGCTTCGGCCATGCGCTCGATCGCCACCAGCCGGCCCGTCTGGCGCAGTTCGGAGAACTCCTCGCGGGTGCCGCTGCGGATCGCGATCTGCAGCAGCTGTTGGCTGGGCAGCACCTCCAGGCAACGGCGCATGGCGCAGGCGTGGCTGTGGTGGGCGCCGAGCCATTCATGGCGCAGATCAGCGTGGGCATCGAGCTGCACCAGCACCAGCTCGGGGTGCTGCTCGGCCACGGCGGCCACGGCACCGGAGCTAATCGAATGCTCGCCTCCGAGCATCAGCGGCTTGAGCCCCAGGGCCAGCACGGTTTCGGTGGCTTGCTTCACCGCGGCCACCACCGGCTCCGGTGCGCCGAAGGGGATGTCCACGGCGCCGAGGTCGGCGATGGCCAGCTCTTCCAGGTCGCGATCGAGCTGGGGGCAGTAGCTCTCCAGGCCCGGACTCACCTCGCGGATCGCCGCTGGCCCGAAGCGGGTGCCGGGGCGGAAGGAGGTGGTGCCGTCGTAGGGCACGCCGAACAGGCCCACGCGGCAGCCGGCCGGATCGCGCCGGCTGCCCATGTAGATGGCGCCGTCGGTGTCGAAGCAGGAGAGATCGGGCATCGCTTCAGCTTCTCAGCTCGCCAGGGCCCGCTCAATGGCGGCGGGGATGGCCTCGAAGGCGCCGCGCTGCCAGCGGGGGCTCCAGATCTCGCAGCCCTCGGCTACGGCCGCGGCGCGGGCCGGATCGGGCTCGAGGTAGCGGCGGCCGTCGGTGGCGGCGAAGGTCCAGCTCCACCAGCCGCTGGGATACATCGGCACCCAGCCATACAGCGGATCGGCGTGGCCGAACACCTCGCGGATCACCTTCACGGTGTCGATGTGCACCTGACGGAAGGCCTCGGGCGATTCGCTCTGGGTGGCGAACACGCCGCCGGGCTTGAGGATGCGCCGGCACTGCTCAAAGAAGGCTCGGTTGAACAGGCCTTCGGCTGGGCCCGCCGGATCGGATCCATCCACGATCACCACGTCGTAGCTGGCATCGGCAGCGTTGGCCGCCCAGGCGATGCCATCCCCCACGGTGAGGTGGAAGCGGGGATCGCTCCAGCAGCCTCCGCCGATCGAGGGCAGGTGCTGCTGGCTCCACTCCACCACCAGGCCATCGATCTCCACCATGTCGAGGTGCTGCACACCGGCGTGGCGCAGGCACTCGCGGGCGGTGCCGCCATCGCCGCCGCCGATCACCAGCACCCGCTCGATGCTCGCGGCGCTGCAGAGCGCCGGGTGCACGATCGATTCGTGGTAATGCCGCTCCTGGCGCTCGGCCGTCATCCAGCAGCCATCGAGCAGCAGGCCCTTGCCGTAGCGCTCACTTTCGATGATGGTGACCTTCTGGAACGGGGATTGCTTCTCCGCGATCACCCGCCCGGCCAGGCCGTAGCGCACGCCGTCAAAGATCTCGTCCACCCAGCCGGGGGTGGGGGCGGTGCTGCTCTCGGCCATGGCGTGGAGGATCGTTCCTCCACATTTGCGCATCATGGGTGGCCAATCCTTCTGTGCTGCCCGTGACAGGCTTCGGTGATGGCGGGCGGCACTCCAGGCGATCTGCGGTTGAGTGAGCGCTGGGTGATTCCTGCGGCGGAGCTGCGCTGGCGCTTTTCCCGCTCCGGTGGGCCGGGTGGTCAGAACGTGAATACCACCGATTCACGGGTGGAGTTGGTGTTCGACCTGGCGTCAACGCCGTCGCTGCCGCCGCACCTGCGGGCCAGGGCGTTGGGGCGCCTGGAGCAGCGGCTTGTGGAGGGTTGCGTGGTGATCGCTGCCAGTGAGCACCGCTCGCAATGGCAGAACCGCGTCGCGGCGCAACGGCGCTTGGTGGAGCTGTTGCAGGAAGCGATCAAGCCACCACCACCCCCGCGGCGCCCCACGAAGCCCACGCGGGGCTCAGTGCAAAGGCGTTTGGCGGCGAAAAAGCAGCGCAGCGCGGTGAAGCAACAGCGGCAGGGCCGGCCTCAGCTTTCAGACGACTGAGCGGCCCGGATCTCCGCCTTGGCCTGTTGCCAGAGCCCTTCCAGTTCACGGATGCTGCGGCCCTGGAGGTTGCCGCCGAGGGCAGCTTCCACGCGGGAGAAGCGATCGAGGAAGCGGCGGTTGGTGCCGGCCAGGCCGGCTTCGGGATCGATACCGCACCAGCGGGCCACATTCACCAAGGTGAACAGCACGTCGCCGAGTTCCTCCTGGGCGTGGGCCTTGTCGCCGCTGGCCACCGCTTCCTTGAGCTCATCGAGCTCCTCATGCACCTTCTCCCACACACCGGCCATGTCGTCCCATTCGAAGCCGGCCGCGGCGGCCTTTTTGGAGATGGTCATCGCGCCAGCGAGTGCGGGCTGGCCGCGCACCTTGCCGGCGAGACGATCGCTGAGGGGGCTGGCTGAGGGCTGGCCTGCTGGATCCGCGGCTTTCTCCGCAGCCTTGATCGCCTCCCAGTTGGCCTTCACGGCGGCGCTGTCTGCTGCTTCGGCGCCGGCAAATACATGGGGGTGGCGGCGCACCAGCTTCTCGCTGATGCCCGCGGCGATCTGTGCCAGATCGAAGCGTCCCTCCTCCTGGGCGATCTGGGCATGCAGCACCACCTGCAGCAGCAGGTCTCCCAGTTCTTCCTTGAGATGGGCGTCGTCGCCGTGGCGGATGGCATCGGCCACCTCATGGGCCTCTTCCAGCACGTAGGGCACCAGGGAGGCGTGGGTCTGCTCCAGATCCCAGGGACAGCCGCTTTCGGGATTGCGCAGCTGGGCCACCACCGCGATCAGTTCGCTCACAGCTGCGGTGGGATCGGGCGTGGCGGCCATGGGCGTGGCGTTCAGGCGGTGGCGCCACCCTCGCACTCCTGCGCTGCACGCCGGCTCAGCCAGAGGCGTTGGAACAGGGCCTGCAGCAGCGGGATGGGCGCTTCCAAGCCGGCCTGGGTGAGCTCGCGCTGCAGGCGCTCTTCATCCATCGAGAACACCTTGGTGTTGCGCGAGGCCATCACTGCTTCGATGGTGGCCGCATCCATCCCCAGTGCTTCAAAGCGGGCGCGGCCGATGGCCAGGCCCAGCTCAAATCCCGGTGGATTCGATTCGCTGTAGCTGCTCAGCAGCAGGCATCCGCCGGGTGCCAGGTGAGCTGCCATGCGCTGAAGCAGCTGCTCCTGCTCGGGTGGGGGCAGAACATGCAGCACGTTGTGGCTGATCACCACCTCGAAATCGCCTGCCCCGCCGGCCTGCAGGTGGTCGGGGCCCCACTCCGCCCGCGCTGTGGCTCCGATCTCGGCGATCAGTGCGTTGCAGAGCCCGCGCATCTGTTGGCTGGGTTCGATCAGCGTGAACCGGGCCTGGGGCATGGCCTGCAGTAGTGCAGGCAATTCCGTGCCGCTGCCGGCTCCCACCACCAGCACCCGGCGCGCCTGCGGCTCCAGCGCCGCCGCCGTGGCCGCCGCCAGCTCGAAGATCGCGTCGTAGGCGGGGATCAGCCGGCGGATGCGCGCGTTGTAGGTGCGGCCGTAGTCACCGTCGAAGTCGAGCAGGGCCATGGGCTGCGGTGCGTGGCTCAGCGGAGTCTGCGGCGGCGACGCGGTTTGCGGCGTTGGCGGCGCAGCAGCTTCGGTAGACTCGGCATCGGATCGCCGTCCTGGAGCAGATGCAGCCAGGCGCTGGCCTCCACGCCAATCAGCACAGCCAGGCTCAACCCGCGCTGCTCCTGCCAGAGCAGCTGGAGGCCCTGCCCCAGCTCCAGCGGGCTCGGTGCACCCCAGGGCTGCAACAGCCAGCCCGCTAGGCCCACGAGCACCGCTAGATAAAGCAGCCGGCCTGCGCTCCCCAGAAACGGTGAATGCGAGAGCAGCGAGCGATGGCGCAGCAGCTGCCGGTAGGGCCACCAGAGCAGGCGCAGTGGTCCCCAGCGGCGGCTGGGATTGGAGCGGGTGTCGAGGTCGGGAGACAGCCACAGTCCTCCGATCAGAAAGGCAGTCCCGGCGGTTGCGATGCCTGCAAGCCCCAACCAGGGCCCCCACAGCAGCCCGAAGGGCAGGGCCAGGAGCCAGGTGGCGCGGTCGTGCTGCTGGCCGCTGGCCATGGCGAGTGGCTGCTGTTGCGATGCAGAATGCCTGAGCCGCCCGGTTAGCTCAGCGGTAGAGCGCCTGCCTTACAAGCAGGATGTCGCTGGTTCGAACCCGGCACCGGGCATCAGGGAATCAGGCCGCTGAGGCGGGTGCGGAAGTCGCCCTTGGGCATGCCGCCTTTGAGTTCGCCGTGGATGGTGAACTCGCCTTCCGGATCGCTCACCACCAGATAGGTGGGCCAGCCCATGCCTTGCTTATCGGGGTATTGGGCCAACAGAACGCGGCGGTAGCGGCGATAGGCCTCGGTGTCCTGCAGCATCACGCTCACGAAGCTGCAACCCAGCTCTGTGCACACTGCGGCGTCGTAATGACTCATGCGGTGGCAGGTGCCGCAGTCTTCCGAGCTGAACTTGAGAACCGTGTAGCTCATGGCTTGGGCTTCACTGCCCGGAAGCTAGCGATCAGGGTTGGATCTGGCTTCGCCGGTAGAGCCGTCGTTCACACAGCTCCAGCTGTTGGTATGCATCGAACACCAACTTGATTTGCTGGAAGGCATCGGCGCTGGTACGGCAGCCGATGTGCAGGCGGAAGGCTCCCTCGGGTAGCCATTCGGGCACCGAGCAGATCAAGCCATCCACGAAGGTGGCTGTGAGCGGGTGGATCGCGAACTGCTCCGCGCTGAAGGGTTCGCAGGGGGTGAGCTGCTCCTGGAGCAAGTGCTCCTGTTCGCCGGGCCAACCTTCCAGATCCCGCAGCAGTTCCTCGGGGGTCTGTTGCGGCCGCGTCGGATCTTGTTGCGTGGCATGGGCGCAACGAAAACCAACGGCTCCGATCGCATCGAGGCTCCAGCCACAGCGCTCAGCGTTGAGGTGCTGCCCCCAGAGCAGCACCAGCATCGAGCGGGCGCGGCCGGCAAAGAGGTTCACTTCATGGCCGAAGCGCTCGGCTGTGGGGTCGACGCAACGACTGGATTGCCCCCCGGCACCGCGGAACTGCCAGCAGTTGCCGCCGCTGTTGTACGCCGTGCGGCTCAAGGGCAAGCGGCGCCGTCCCTCCGGTGCAAACAGCAAGCCCCGGCCATCCCAGCTTCCGTGATCCGGATCGCTGAACTGGATGTCGTAGCAGGTGTCGTCGATCACGCGACTGGGGCTCCGCCAATCGAGTGCTCCGCTGCGGAGATACCAGTGGCTCCGACCCTGCCAGCGGCCCTCGAAGTTGCGGCGGTTCAGCTCCCATTGGCGTTGCTGCTGATCCAACACGAGCCCCCGAGGCTCTTCCTAGCCTCCATCCTCAGCGGGGTCTTGTCGATGCGGGTCACCATCGTGGGCTGCGGCTATGTGGGTGAGGCCCTGGCGCGGCTCCTGGGTGCTCAAGCGCCGTGCCATCTCACCCTCACAACAACGCGGGAGCAGCGCCGCGCGGCGCTCGAACCATTGGGTGATCGCGTGCTGGTACTCAAGGCCAGTGATGCTCCCGCCTTGAAGCAGGCCTTGGAGTCTGCGGATGCAGCCGTGTTTTGTATGGCGCCTGGGGGAGATCGCCAGGTGAATGCGGGCGTGTATGCCGCCACCTATCGCGACAGCATCACCACCTTGCTTGCGCTGTTGCCCGAACTTCCGCAGTTGCGGCAGATCATCTACACGAGCAGTTGTGGTGTGTATGGCGATGCGGCAGGGGGCTGGATGGATGAGTGCTCGCCCGTGCTGCCGCGTGATGCCCACGCTGCGGTGCTCGTGGAGAGCGAGCAGCTGTTGGTGCAGGCCCGCAGCGATCAACGGCGGGTGTGTGTGTTGCGCCTTGGCGCGATCTATGGCCCCGGCCGTGATCTAAACCGTCGTTTCCAGTCGCTGGCTGGCACCACCAGGCCCGGTGATGGCCAGACCCACAGCAATTGGATCCATCGCGACGATGTGGCCGGGGCCATGGCGGCCGCATTGGCTGGGGCCTGGGATGAGACGGTCAATGTGGTCGACGACCAGCCCTGGCGTGTGGCTGATCTGCTCGATCGGATTTGCACGGCCGCCGAGCTGCCACCGGTGCAGTGGAGTGGTGCCTCACCCGAGGTCAAGCCCATGGCGGATCGCCGGATCAGCAACCGCCGGCTACGCAGCTTGGGCTATGCGCTGTTGCACCCCACCCTCAGCGGGTTTTGAGCCTGCCTGGGCGGCTCATCGCTTCACCCGGCTCGCCAGGCCAAACACCAAGGCCATCAGCAGATAGCCCAGGGCCCAGCTGCCGCCCACACCCCAGCCCAGTTGCAGCACCGTGTCTGAGCTGGTGAAACGCCAGGCGTGGATCACCCCGAGCCAGGCGCATCCGGAAGCCACCGCCGCGCACAGGCTGGCGGCCAGGAAACGGCGCTCAATCACGTACACCACCATGCCCGCCAGCAGCATCGCGGTGATGATCTGGCCCTGCTCCAGGGCAAAGGCGCCGGCGGCCCACACATCGGCCTGTTGCAGCGGCTGGAGCAGGGCGGCGGAAAACGGCTGTGCGGTGCTGCCGGCACCCCCGGCCCGCAGGCCGGCTTTCAGCAGCATGGCGCCCCAGCCCGCCAGGCCCGGCAGCAATCCCAAGGCCACGGCTGGGGCATGGGCGCTGGGGGTGGCCTGAAAGGCCTGAGCGGCAATCACCAAGCCGATGTAAAGCACGATCGCCATGCCGGCTTCGATCGGCACCAGTTGAGCGATCAGCCCGAACAAGCCAAGCAGGCAGGCGCCGCCCATCACCAGGCCGTTGAGCCACGAGTAGCCGATGCGGGCTCCCATCGCTTTCCAGGCGGGATGACCGATGTAGAGGGTGGTGGGAAAACAGCCGCCCAGGCCAGCCGCGGCGATGGTGCCCAGCCCATTGATCAGCAGCGAACTGCGCACCGGGTAGCGATCGCCAGCTGCTTCGGCGCTTTCGATGTTCTGCAGGGAGCCCAGCAGGTTGAACAGACCCATCGGCACGATCACCCCCAGCCACGGCAGCAGCTGACCGCGCGCTTCCCACAGCGCCGCCAGTTCCAGATGGGGCGGCCGCAGGCCCACTTGGCTCAACTGCTCTTGCCAGAGCCCGGGGTCGAGGCGGATCAGGCCCAGGCCCCAGGCCAGGGCCATGCCCACCAGTACGGCGAGCAGGCCGCCGGGAATCGGCAGGCGCAACTTGCCGTAGTAGGTGACCAGGATCATTGCCAGCACCGTGAGCCCCACCACGGGTTGGGCGTAGGTGCGCAGCAGGAAGCCCAGGGCGATGTAGCCCAGGGCAATGCCTGCCAGGGTGGAGAGCAGCGCCGCCCGAGGCAGCCAACGTCGCAGCAGCTCGGCACTGAAGGCGCCAGCCGCTTCGATCAGGCCCGATCCAAGGCAGGCCACCATGCCTGCCTGCCACGACAGGCGCACGGCGGCCTCGGGCGCCAGGCCGGCACTCAGGGCCCCCAGCTTCACCGGCAGCATCACCAGAAACACGTAGGCGAAGAGGCTCACCGTGTTGATGCCGTAGGGGAGTGCTGTGCGATCGCTGCGCCCCTCCGCCTTCGCCAGCTGGTAGGCCTGCCAGGCGTACGCCAGGTTCCCCAGCAACAGGCTGATGCCCGTGGCGGGGAGGATCGTGCCCAGCAACAGCGCGCTGGGGTAGCCGAGAACGCCCCCGCACAGCCCCAGGATCAGCAGGATCTGGATCAGGTTGTCGAGCGCCAGGCCTAGAAAGCCGTCGAGATCGCCGGCAACAAACCAGCGGGGGCCGGTGGCCAGATGAGTGGTCATTCCTCCACGATGGCCTTAGAGCTCCCTCAGCGCTGCAGCTGCCGCCAGGCCTCCTGCGGATCCACGCCGCGGCGGCAGAGGTTCACCCAGGGGCGCAGCGGGCCGAGCCAGTCTTTGGGGTCCGGGCGGCGTAGCAGTTCCAGCACCGAGGGCTGCGTTGGGCTCGGGGGGCGGAGCATCGATCGCTGTTGCGCACTGCTCGGAGCATTCCCCGCGCTGCCGCGCCTCAGCCGCTGCAGAGCTCCTCGCTCACGCTCCAGAGCCGTTGGCAGGCCGCGGCATCCAGCGCGGCCGGTGCAATCCGGCAGGCCTTGGGATAACCCTTGAAGTTGCCCAGGCCGCCGGGGCCATAGAAGCCACCGGGTTCGGCGGCAGCGGCCGTGGCGGCGAACAGTTGGGGCAAAGCACCCATGGCCGCGCTCTGGAACAGAGGGTCCATCAGGCGGTAGGCCAGCTCCTCCACCCGGGAGCCGCGGGCCGCCACGGAGGTGGGCTGCAGATTGGTGCGGGCCAGGCCGGGATGGGCCGCGATCGAGAGCACCTTCGCCCCCTGGGCATCCAGCCGGCGTTGCAGCTCGAGGGCCGTCATCACGTTGGCCAGCTTGCTCTGGGCGTAGGCGGCCCAGGCGTCGTAGCGCTGCTCGCCCTGCAGATCATCAAAGGCGATGCGGCCGAAGTAGCTCGCCCCTGAGCTCACGTGCACCACGCGCGCTCCTGGGCGCAGCACGGGCAGGAGCTGTTGGGTGAGGGCGAAGTGCCCCAGGTGATTCACAGCGAACTGCAGCTCGAACCCCTGGGCGCTCAGCTGCCGGGGCGGGGCCATCACCCCGGCGTTGTTGATCAGCAGATCAATGGCACCCCAGCGCTCGGCGACTGCGCCGGCGCCTTGGCGAACACTGGCGAGATCGGCCAGATCCAGCTCCAGAGGGATCAGCTCGGCTCCGCCATTGCCTGTCAGCTCCTGGCAGGCGGCCTCCGCTTTGGCCAGGCTGCGGCAGGCCAGCACCACGCGCGCTCCGCGTTGCGCCAGCGCCCTGGCTGTTTCCAGTCCCAGCCCGCTGTTGGCGCCTGTGATCAGGGCAGTGCGGCCGCTCTGATCGGGGATGTCGGCGCAGGTCCAGGGCATGGCGGCGGAATGTCAGCCCGCCAATCGTGTCGCTCTCACCTCGAGCACTGTGGGGCCCACCCAGAAGCTGCCGGGGTCGGCGGCGGCTGCAGCGATCTCCGCCCGGGCCTCGGCGGCGTCGCCGCTGCTCCACAGCCCTAGCTCCTGTAGGCGCTCGCCGTACACCTGCACAAAGCGCTCCAGCCACTGGCCAGCCATCGAGCGGCTGTCGCCGGCCACGGGCAAGGGTTTCAGCGCGTCGATGCGCCAACCACGGGTCGCCAGCAGCGAGGGCAGGCGCCGGTTTGGATCGGGATCACCGCCGGCCTCGCGGAAACTGCGTTGGCAGGCCTGGCCGAAGCGGGCGATGGCGCGGCCTCCAGGGTGCAGTCCGAACGTGTCCCAGTGCACGTATTCATGCAGCACCAGCTGGCCGCCGAGGCGCAGGCTCTGCTCCAGCCCCGTGAGCAGGGGATCCAGATCGGGCAGGAACATCGCCAGCCAACGGCACCAAGCCAGATCGAAGCCTTCGCCTGGGTAGGGATTGCGCAGTACATCGTGCTGGCGCAGCTCAAGCCAGGGCAGCTGGGCGCTGTGGGCCATCGCTTGCCCTGCAGCCACGTAGGCCTCGCTGCGTTCCAGCCCCAACACCCGGCCTGTGGGCCCCACGATTTGCGCCAAATCCATGGCTGCAAAACCTGGGCCAGCCCCCACATCCAGCACCCGCATTCCGGCGCTCAGCCCGGCCCGCTCCCAGGCACCCCGGGCGGCGGGCAACCAGAGCTCATGCTGGAACCGCAGGCGCTCCAGCTCCTCGGAGTGGGTACCGAGCACATAGCTGGAGTCGCCCATCGTTGTGGTGGCGCTCAGTCTTCGGGGAACAGCAGAGCGGCCAGCTCATCGGCATCCACGTCGTAGACGCGGGCCAGGCTGGTTTCGATGGCAGCGGTCACCTCGCCGGGCAGGAAGCGCATCGCGTTGAGGGCATCCTCCGCGATTTCATCGGTGAGAAGCGCTTCACCACCGAGCTTCTCATCGTTGATCACGGCCATCACCCAGCTCTGATAGGCGTACACGAGATCGGAGAACTCCAGATCGGGATCGTTGAAGTCCAGGGCCATCGCAGAGGCGGGCGCAGCTGATTGCAGTCTGCCGGCCGGTGGGGAGGATGGGCTGCATGACAACCGCATCCCCTGACCCATTGGCCCTGCAGGCCACCTTGGTGGACTTCGCCCTGGCGGAACTGGTGCGTCAGCACCGTGAGAGCTTCACGCCGCTGTGGAGCCCTGAGAGCTGGGCAAAGCTGCTGATCTGGCTGGCGCTCAACTGCGGCTGCAGTGGCGACGAGGCGGGCCTTAAAGCTTTTGCTGAGGCGATTGGACCCTTGCAGATGGGTCGCTTGCGGCGGGTGTTTTTTGAACGGGAGCTGGCGGATCTTGAGCTGCAGCTGATGGCCGATCCAGCGGAGCAGCAGGTGCTGGTGCTGCCCCAGGGGCCGGCGGAAGAGGTGCTGGAGCCGGAGCGAGTGGCGCGCGCCCTGGATTGCGTGAACCTGAGCCAGCGGCTGGTGATGGATCGCTCCCGCTGGCAGCGGCTCGATTCGGTGCTTGTGGTTCCCTGGGCCGCGCCTGAGGCGTGATCGAATGACGGCCGTGATGGCGGCTGCGATGACGACTCTGCGTTCCTGGCTGGTGGGATCCCTGGCGAGCTTGGTCGGGAGCTCCGCCGCGATACCCGCGCTGGCGGAGCCGTATTTGCGGCTGGGCGTGGGAGCTGATGGTTCAACCACCTCCACCTTCCGGGATCGCAACTGTCAGGCCACCAATCCACCGGCTTTGTTTGGCTGCGGTGCGGGGCGCAATGGGCAACCACTTCAGGCCACAGGAGCTTTTGGAACCGGTGCCGTGTTGGACGCCGGGCTTGGCTATCGCCTCAATACTTGGCTTCGGGCGGAGGCCTTGTTCAGCTATCGGCCGGCCTATGAATACCGAGGCCAGGCCAATTTCCTGCAGTCGGCCCCACCCCAGCCGGTGAGCGCCAACCTCAGCTCGGTGGCTGGCTTCGGCGTGGGCTACATCGACCTTCCTCGACTGCGTCGGGTGCAGCCCTACATCGGGGCTGGCGTGGGGGTGGCGCGCAACCGCATCAGTGCTGTGAGCTACAACTTCCCGGCCATCGCGCCCGATGCCTCCACCACGATTGCCGGTGGCACAACAACCGGCCTGGCCTGGTTGCTTACGGCCGGTGTGGCCATCCCTATCAACGAGCAGTTGAGTCTGGATTTGGCCTACCGCTACTCCGACCTGGGCCGCGTACAAACCGATTCAGGCAGCGCCTCAATCGCGCGGCCAACCGGTAACAGAACCCTCGAGATCGCCGGTACGCAAGCCGCCCTGCAGACGCACGGCGTCATGCTCAGCCTGCGCTATGCCTTCCGCTGATGGAGCTGATCGCCCGCTATCGCAACGCCGGCTTTGAGGCGCTGGCCGATGGTGTGATGGCCTTCTTTGAACGCCGCGCCGATCTGCAGTGCCCCGGTGTGGCCTTCGGCCCCAATGGCGACGGGGAACCGGCCAAGGTGTCGACCGATATCAGCCTGGTGGCGCTCGATCGCTCTGATCCCGAAGCGTTTGCCCTGGCAGACGTGATCCTGCGCGGCGTCACGGCGGGCCTGGAGCGCTACCTGCAGGAGCGGCCGCTGTTTCGCGAGTGCTGCCCGGCTCAGCAGTTGTTTGTGAATCCGATCTTCAACCTGCAGCGCTATGCCCCCGGTGAGGGCTTCAAGCGCTGGCACTGTGACTGGACCATCAGCGACGAAGCCACCGAGCCGGTGCACCGGGTGCTCGCCTGGATCCTCTATTGCAACTCCGTTGAAGAGGCGGGCACCGAGTTCCACTGGCAGCAGCACCACGAGGCGGCAGAGCGGGGCAAGCTCGTGATCTTTCCGGCCGGTCCATCCCATATCCACCGTGGCCGGGTGAACCACACCCACAGCAAAACCATCGCCACCGGTTGGATCAATGCCGGCAGCCGCGATGCCTACCTCACGCGCCTGGCCCGCGGCTAGCGGTGATAGGTGCTGGGTGTGTGCTGCTCCGGCGGCCACACCATCGGGTATTCCACTTGCTGGGGGAAGGGGATCTCGATGTTGTTGGCCTTGAAGGCATGCCAGATCGCCTGGTTCACCTCACTGCAGATGCCGACGTTGTCCATCGGATTGGCGATCCAGAAGCGCAGGGCGTAGTTGATCTCGTAGTCGCCATAGCTGAGCAGGAGCGCCTTGGGCGCTGGTTCGGGCAGCACCCGGGGCACCTGGCGCGCTGTGGCCTCCAGTAGGGCGATCACGTCGGTTGGATCGTGGTGATAGGCGGCGCCCACACTCACCTGGCTGCGGCGCATCCGATCGCTGGCGGTGTAGGTGGTGGCGGCCTCGGTGAAGAAGGTCTGGTTGGGGATCAGCAGCTCAGCGTTGTCGCGGTCGCGCCACAGCAGGGTGGCCCGCAGCCCCAGCTTGCGCACCTCGCAGGGATCGCCATCGAGCATCAGCACTTCACCGGGGCGCACGGAGCCTTCAAACAGCAACCAGAGGCCGCTCACGAAATTGGAGAACACCTCCTTGATGCCGAAGCCCAGGCCAACCGACAAGCCACCGGCCACGGCGATCAATGCTGTGGTGTTGAGGCCCAGATGCACCCCCACGGCCACCAGGCCAAGGGCCACCACCGTGTAGCGCAGCATCAGCTCCATCGCTTTGCGGCTGCCTTCGCTCATCCCCACCGCCCGCTGCACCAGCCAGGCCAGACCCGCCGCCGGAGGTCCGCAACCCACGAGCACCACGTACACGATCAACCCCGCCTGAAACAGTTTCCCGGCGCTGAGCGATACACCAAAGAGCGACCCCAGTGGAGCCACGGCCAGATCCCGCAGGCTGTCGACCTGGCTGATCAGCAGCAGCGTGGCCATCAGCAGATAGGCCGGCCGCAGCAGGCGCGATTCGAGCTGATGGAGACGTTCGGGGCGCAACCAGCGGCCGAGCAAGCGATGCAGCAGTGCGAGACCAAACCACCCCAGCCAGAGCAGGGCCAAGAGGCCCGCCAGGCCGTAGGGATGGTTGAGCTGACCCAGGAGTCCGCAGGTCAGTCCCAGAGCGATGAGGCCGAGGGGCGCGTAGGCCAGCGTGGGCCAGCGGCCGAGCCAGCGGCGGCGGCGTGCAACGCGGCAGAGGAGCATCAACCCCACGCTCACCAGCAGCTGCACCACCACCGCTGGCCGCTCCAGGTAGCCGAGCCACCCCAACACTTCCAGCAGCAGTTCTTTCATCGTGGCGGCGCAGGTGTCGACTGCAGCACGTCGATCATCCGGTTGGTGGCTTCGCTGGGGGTGATTTCCCCGAAGACCAGCTGGGTGATCAGGTGCTCGTTGGTGTGGATGCGGGGGTCGTTGCTGTGCAACATCGCCACCATTTCATTGATCTGGCTGCCCTGCTGGCCGGCTTGAACCATGGCGGCCAGCACCGTGGAGCTGCTCGTGGGCACCTTCACGAATCGGTTGGCGGGGAGCACTGTTTGGGATCCCATCGAGAGCTCTCGTTGCACCAAAGGATTCACGGCGTATTTGCTGAAGGCCAGGGCTCGCTGGTGGCCCATCGCACTTGAGCTGGTGCCCAGCGCCAGCACCCGCAGCCGGTTCACGGGGCTGGCCTGGCCATAACGCCCATCCGGCAAGGCGCTCACCCCCAGGGCCTGCCCAAGGCGCCGTCGCAGTCGGGGGAGGCTTGTGCTTCGGCAGGGGATCCAGGCCACCCGGCCTGAAACGAATTCGGCCTCAATGGCTTGCTGCGTGCCATAGAAGGTGATGCCCTGCTGGTTGCTCGCGTTCTGCAGCCAGGCCAGCCAGCGCTGGATGTCGCTGCGATCCTGTGGGCTGATCGGTTGGCGTAATAGCGCTTTGTTGATGGCTGGAATCGCCCCCAGGCTGCCGGCGGTCCAGAACAGGTTGTACAGGTCAACCGAGAGCGCGCTCGGTTTGCCTTGGGCGCTGTTGGCCAACAGCTCGTTCAGGGTGCTGGGGGCCTTCGGCAAAACCTTGCGGTTGAAGCAGGCCAGCTGGGCCTGCATCAACACCGGTAAACCCGCGAGTTGGCCGTTTGGGGCACGGAGCCGTTTCAGCTCTTCGGGGTTGAAGAGATTGAGTTGAGCGGCCGTCGCTGGGAAGGGCTTCACAAGGCTCTTGCGCATCAGGCGCAAAGCGGTGTCGCCATTCACAAACAGCAGATCCGGCCCAAGTCCGCTTTTGGAACGAACCCGAATGGTGGCCTCGATCCGATCTTCTGGATAAAGGCTGAACTGGAACTGGGTGTTGCGGTTGATCTGCCGAAAGCCCTTCTCCAGCAACCGCAACCGTCCGCTGTACTCCGCCAGCAGCTCCGCGTCGATCGTTTGGTCGCTGTTGGTGCCGCCGGCGAGGTACACCACAGCAGGGAGTCCACCTCCTGTGCAGCCGCTCAGGAGCAGGCTGCAGCTCAGGGCCAGGGTGCGAAGCCAGCCCCGGCTGGTAGTGGGAATGAATCGGGAGGGCAGCGCCATCGCTGTGCTCAGCGTGCCCATCATCCCTGGCTTAGGGCCGTTTTGCGAGCATGGCGCGATTGGCTGTTCCTGCGCCCGTGACCGACGCTTTGCCCAAGACCTACGACCCGGTGGGCACCGAAGCGCGCTGGCAGCAGGCCTGGGAAACCAGCGGCGCCTTCCACCCCGATCCCAGTGCTCCCGGCGAGCCGTTTTCTGTGGTGATCCCGCCGCCGAATGTGACCGGCAGCCTGCACATGGGCCATGCCTTCAACACAGCCCTGATCGACACGATCGTGCGCTTCCAGCGCCTGCAGGGCAAGAACGTGTTGTGTCTGCCCGGCACCGACCACGCTTCGATCGCGGTGCAAACGATCCTCGAGAAGCAGCTCAAGGCTGAGGGCAAGCGCAAGGAGGATCTCGGCCGTGAGGCCTTTTTGGAGAAGGCCTGGGAGTGGAAGGCCCAGAGCGGCGGCACGATCGTGGGCCAGCTGCGCCGGCTTGGCTATTCGGTGGACTGGCAGCGCGAGCGCTTCACCCTCGATGCCGGCTGCAGCACGGCGGTGATTGAAGCGTTCAACCGCCTGCATGAGCAGGGGCTGATCTACCGGGGTGAATACCTGGTGAATTGGTGCCCCGCCTCGGGCTCGGCGGTGAGCGATCTGGAGGTGGAGATGAAGGAGGTGGATGGCCACCTCTGGCACTTCCGCTATCCGCTCACGGCTGGTGCGGCGGCCGATGGTCGCACCCACCTGGAGGTGGCCACCACACGCCCGGAAACGCTGCTGGGCGACACGGCCGTGGCGGTGAACCCCAAGGATCCGCGCTATGCCGATCTGGTGGGACAAACCCTCACCCTGCCGCTGGTGGGCCGCGAGATCCCGATCGTGGCCGACGACCACGTGGATGCGGAGTTCGGCACCGGCTGCGTGAAGGTGACCCCCGCCCACGACCCCAATGATTTCGCCATCGGCCAGCGCCACAACCTGCCGCTGATCACGGTGATGGCGAAAGACGGCTCGATGAATGAAGCCGCCGGTCGCTTCCAGGGCCTGGATCGCTTCGAGGCGCGCAAGGCCGTGGTGGCCGCCATGGAGGAAGGCTGCTTCCTAGTGAAGGTGGAGGACTATCGCCACAGCGTGCCCTTCTCCGATCGCGGCAAAGTGCCGGTGGAGCCGCTGCTCTCCACCCAGTGGTTTGTGAAAACGGAACCCCTGGCTGCTCGTTGCCGCGAGGCCCTCGAGAACGCTGATCCCCGCTTCGTGCCGGAGCGCTGGAGCAAGGTGTATCGCGACTGGCTCACCGACATCCGCGACTGGTGCATCTCCCGCCAGCTCTGGTGGGGCCATCGCATCCCCGCCTGGTTTGTGGTGAGCGAAACCGGTGACGAGATCACCGACACCACTCCTTATGTGGTGGCCCGCGATGAAGCGGAAGCCCGCGCCAAGGCCGAAGCCCAGTTCGGTGGCGGCACCCACGCCCATCCCCTGGTGCTCGAGCAAGATCCTGACGCCCTCGACACCTGGTTCTCCAGTGGCCTCTGGCCCTTCTCCACCCTGGGCTGGCCCGATGCGGATGCCGCCGATCTGGCCCGTTGGTATCCCACCAGCGTGCTGGTGACGGGCTTCGACATCATCTTTTTCTGGGTGGCCCGGATGACGATGATGGCCGGCGCCTTCACCGGCCAAATGCCCTTCCAGGACGTGTACATCCACGGCCTGGTGCGGGATGAAAACAACCGCAAGATGAGCAAATCGGCGGGCAATGGCATCGACCCGCTGCTGCTGATCGATCGCTACGGCGCCGATGCCCTGCGTTTCGCTCTGGTGCGTGAGGTGGCTGGTGCGGGTCAAGACATTCGCCTCGACTACGACCGCAAATCCGACACCTCCGCCACGGTGGAGGCCTCGCGCAACTTCGCCAACAAGCTCTGGAACGCCACCCGGTTCGCGCTGATGAACCTGGACGGCGAGACGCCCGCCTCGCTGGGTGACCCGGATCCCGCGGCGCTGCAGCTGGCGGATCGCTGGATCCTCTCGCGCCTGGCGCGGGTGAACCGCGAAACGGCCGAGCGCTACGGCAGCTACGGCCTGGGTGAAGCGTCCAAGGGTCTCTACGAGTTCGCCTGGAACGAGGTGTGCGACTGGTATGTGGAGCTGATCAAGCGGCGCCTGCAGGTGCCGGCTGAGCTGGAGGGGCCTGCCCTTGAGGTGGCGCTCGCCGATCAGCGCACCGCGCGGCAGGTGCTCGCCAAGGTGCTCAATGCCCTGCTCGTGATGCTTCATCCGCTGATGCCGCACTTGAGCGAAGAGCTCTGGCATGGCCTCACCGGCGAGCCGGACACCACGTTCCTCGCCCTTCAGCCCTGGCCGGAGCTGGATGCTGCGGCTCTGGACGACAACCTGGAAGCCTCCTTTGCCGAGTTGATCGAGGCGATCCGCGTGGTGCGCAACCTGCGGGCGGTGGCCGGGCTCAAGCCGAGCCAGAGCGTGCCGGTGCGCTTTGTTTCGGGTCGCCCCGAGCTGGCAGCGGTGCTCACGGCTGCCACCGCTGACATCACCGCCCTCACCCGCGCCGAGCGGGTGGAGGTGTTGGATCCGGCCGCGGCGGACGCCAACCCCGCCACCAAGGCCCTGGCCGGTGTGAGCGGTGAGCTGCAGGTGGTGTTGCCGATCGAGGGCTTGGTGGATCTCGAGGCCTTGCGCGCCCGCCTCGAGAAAGACATCGCCAAGGCCGAGAAGGAGATCAAGGGCCTGGCCGGCCGTCTCGCCAATCCCAACTTCGCGGACAAAGCGCCGCCGGAGGTGGTGGCGGAGTGCAAAGCCAACCTGGCAGAAGCGGAAGCCCAGGCCGAGCTGGCCCGCAAGCGGCTCGCGGATCTAGGCTGAGCCGCTGCTTAGCCGGTTCAGTTGGGCGTGATCATCACCTTGAAGATCTCGCCCGAGGCCACGGTGTAGTTGGAGCTGCCGTAGGTGGTGAGGTCGTTGAAGTCGTTAGCCACCTGCGATTCGATGCCACCCACCACGTAGCCCACCAACACCGATTCGCCAGCCCTGGTGCGGCGCTGTAGGCGATCCAGATCCACCACGCCGTCGGCGAGGTAGCGAACGCGCCGGTCCTGGCCCGGGGCCAGGGGGATGAAGGCGGAGGAGGCGCCATAGGTGAGGGGCTCTCCTGCGGCGTTCTCGAGGCTGGGGAAGCTGCCGGCCAGGGATTGCGTCCAGCTGTTGTCGGCGTTGCGTTTGATCGCAGCGATCTGGGAGGTGAACGGGTACGACGGCGCCAGATCGGGGTTGTTCTCCCGGTTCACGTAGTAGGGCTGGCCTTCGGGATCGAGCGTGATCGCGGAGATGCCACCGAAGATCAGGCTTGTTTGGCTGTCGTCGCCGCGGGAATACAGCCCCAGATTGGCGGCGGTGTATTGATTGATGCCTTGCCGGAAGGTGGCGGGATCATCGGCATTGGCCATGGTGGGTTGGCCGGTGAGTAGATCGATCTGCACCGGAACGGTCCACACGCCGGCGCCGCCATAGAACACGCCGCCAAGGGCTTCGCCATGGCGGCTCAGCTCGCCATCGGCTTGTTGCTTCAGCTGGTTCACGATGTTGAGATCCCGCCGCCGGTAGCGGGAGTCGTCCGGGCGGGACACACTGTTGAGCCGGTAGCTGAGTTTGCCCTGATTCGGCTTGTAGCGAATGTCGAAATTGCGGACCTGGGCGGTGTACAGCCCATTGCTGCCTGGGGTGTACCCGCCGGAGAAGTCCTGCCCGAAGATCAGCTGAGCCTGATTCTCGTTCTCGCCTTGCAGCATCTCGCCGCCGGTCACGGCGAAGAGGTGGGTGTTCTGCCCGTTCACCTGTAGCGCCTCGCCCGCCACTGAGAGAACGCTGTGTTTCGGTAGGCGCAGGGTTTGCTTCTTCGCCCAGGCGGCCAGATCATCCAGCTGAATGGCGGAGAGACGGTTGCGGGTGGAAAAGCTCTGGGTCGCCCCGTCGTACACGTAGCCGCCCACCCGGAACAGCACGTCCTCGCGTTGGAACTGCTGGGCGTTGGTGGTGGCCAGCGACAGCTGCTTGCCGGAGCCCAGGCCGGATTTCGCCAGCGGCCGCGACCAGCTGCGCTCCTTCACTGGGTCGTACACCCAGATGCGTTCGTTCTGATGGGAGGGCGGGAAGTTGGCCTTTCCGTCGGGCGTGAAGTTGTGCAGACCATTGGTGCGTCCGCCGATCAGTACCCATTCGCCGGAGCTGGTCTGGCCGGCACTGAACGACTGCAGGGTGGGAAAGCTGGCCTGACGCTGCTCCAGTTGTTTCAGCTCCACCGTCCACGGCTCGCTCCAGCTGCTCAGGGGGCTGGCGGTGGCGGTCTGATCCGCTCCCGTTGCACTTAGCGGCAGATCAGCGGTTTCGGCCATAGCTGAAACGCGGGCGTCTGTCTGCATGGTGGGCAGAGTTTTCGCTGTTGTCAGCGCCGGTGCCCAGCCGTCACAGCAGTGCGTTCTGGTGCACAACAGGCTCCAGTCGGGGGGCTGGTGTTGGTGTGTTGGCCTCGTCGCCGTGCTCCTCCGCTTCGCCGGCCTTCACCTCCAGGGCCTGCTCGATCACCCGGTCGGTGAGGGGGCGAAGTAGCTCGTCAGAGTGTCCTGGAGTTCCAGGAATCCGGCCAGAGCGTGTTGTTCACAAAGCTGCTGCTGAGACTGGCCATCACCGTGGTGCGCCACCCGCTCTCCCTCGCTTTCGGGCTGTCCTGGGCGGTGGTCACCGTGCGCAGCGGCTTTCCCCGTTTGGCATCGCAGCGTGCGGGGTCGGAACGGCTGGCACGGTAGGAGCCTTGTTCGCCGGCACGCCATGACCATCCAGGCAGATGCACTGGCCCAGGGCGTGTCCACGCTGCTGCCGGCGCTCCAGTCGCCGGCCGGCGCCATCGCCTTTGTTCCCCTCTATGCCCTCTGGGTGACGTTGCTGTTGCCGGGGGTGTGGGCCTCGATGCTGGCCGGTGCTCTCTATGGCACCTGGTGGGGCAGCCTGATCGTGTTCGTGGGGGCTTGCCTCGGTGCGGAAGCGGCGTTTCTGCTGGGGCGCACCTGGCTGCGCGGCTGGGCCCAGAACCGTTTGGCGGCACTGCCCAAGCTGCAGGCGGTGGAGCGGGCCGTGAGCCGGGAGGGCCTGAAGCTGGTGTTGCTCACCCGCCTCTCGCCGGCCCTTCCCTTCTCGCTGCTCAACCTGGCCTATGGCCTGAGCGAGGTGAGCCTGCGCGATTACACGATTGGCCTGATCGGCATCCTGCCGGGCACGATCCTGTTCTGCGGGCTGGGAGCGCTGGCCGGTGATGTGGCCCGCTTCGGGGAAGTGCTCAGCGGTGAGGCCGACCCGGCCACCTGGGCCCTGCGCATCATCGGGATCCTGGCCACGGTGGCGGTGGTGTGGCTGGTGGGCCGGGCGGCCCGCAAGGCGCTTCAGGAGGCAGAGCCGCCGGGCTGATCCGGCAGTCGCCAGTCGCGCAGCGCGGCGATCAGCACGAACCAGCCCAGGCGCAGCCTGGCCGCCACACCGGGGCGGGCGGCCAGCTCGGCATATTTCGCCCGGCCGCATTCGGTTTTGATCCAGCGGTGGATGGCGGGTTGCTGCATGCCGACCAGGTTATGGATGGTGCGTTGGCGCTGCAGCGGCCAGGATGGTGGCAACGCCGTTTGAGGCCGCGATGAACAGGCATGGGTTGTTAGCCGGTGCTGTGGCCGGCTTCAGCGTGTTGGCAGCAGGCCCACTGCACGCCGCCGTGGTCTGCACCGGACCCGGCTATCCGCCCGGTTGCGTGGAGGTGGAGGCAGCTCCGGTGCGCGTCTACGCCCGTCCGGTGGCCACGCCTGGCGGCCCTGTGGTGAATCCCAGCCCTGGTGTGGGCTACGGGGCGCCGGGTGCAGGAGTGCGGCCTGCGGCGGGTCCGGGTGTGGGACCGAATGCTGGCGGGCCCGTGAATCGACCGGGCTATCGCTGAGACTGGGCTGGCTGGGTTCAGGCCTCAGCCAGCAGCGCCTGTAGCCCCGCCTCATCCAGCACCGGCACCCCCAGGCTTTCGGCCTTGCTGAGTTTGCTGCCGGCTTCCTCGCCGGCCACCACGTAGCTGGTTTTCTTGCTCACCGAGCCGCTGACCTTGCCGCCGGCGGCCTCGATCACAGCCTTGGCCTGGCTACGGCTCAGATTGGGCAGCGTGCCCGTGAGCACAAACGTTTGCCCGGCCAGGGTTGCGGTGGCCTCCGAGGCGCGCGTGGCGGCTTCCAGTTCTGCGGCGCTCGCCGCGAGGCTGAAGCCCAGGCGCGCCAGCTGCCCCAGCAGCTCCTGATTGGCCGCTGTGGCGAACCACTGCTGCAGGCTCTGGGCGATCTCGCCGCCGATGCCATACACGGCAGTGATCAGCTCGGGCGTGTCGATGGCGGCAGTGGCTAACTCGGCAGCGCTGGGGAAGGCGGATGCCAGGGCCTTGGCGTTCACTTCGCCCACATGGTGGATCCCCAGGCCATACAGCTGCCGGTGCCAGGGCTGGGCTTTGGAGGCTTCCAGCGCCGCCACGAGGTTGTCGGCGCTTTTGCTTCCCATCCGCTCCAGGCTCGCCAGCAGCGCCCCATCCAGCCGGTAGAGATCGGCGATCGAGCCCACCAGGCCCCGGTCCACCAGCTGCTCGATCAACTTGCTGCCGAGCCCATCCACATCCAGAGCGCCCTTGCTCACCCAGTGGCGCAGGGCGCCCCGCAGGATTGCCGGGCAGCTGCTGTTCACGCAGCGGGTGGCCGCTTCCCCCTCCTCGCGCACCAGCTCCGAGCCGCACTCCGGGCAGGTGTGGGGCAGCTCCAGGCGCTGGGCGCCGGCGGGCCGCAGCTCCGCCAGCACCCGCACCACTTCCGGGATGATCTCGCCGGCTTTGCGCACCACGATCGTGTCGCCGGCGTGCAAGTCGAGCTCCACGAGCCGGTCGGCGTTGTGCAGGGTGGCGCGGCTGACGCTGGTTCCTGCGAGCGGTACGGGTTCGAATTCGGCTACGGGCGTGATCACGCCCGTGCGGCCCACCTGGCAGGCCAGCCGCAGCAGCTTGCTGGGGGCTTCTTCGGCGGGGTATTTGAGCGCGATCGCCCAGCGCGGGGCTTTCTGGGTGAAGCCGGCGGCATCCTGCAGGCGCAGGTCGTTGAGCTTCACCACCACGCCGTCGGTGGCGTAGTCGAGAGCGCGGCGCTCCGTGTCCCACTGCGCGAAGAAGGCTTCCACGCCGGCCAGATCCGGCAGCAGTGCGGCGTTGGGGTTCACCTTGAAGCCGGCGTGTGCCAGCCATTGCAGGCTGTCCCACTGGCTGGTGGGGCGAGCTGGATCGCCGGCGGCGGCCTGCCAGTCGTCCGGCAGATGCAGCGTGTAGGCGAAGAAATCGAGCCGGCGGGCCGCCACCACCTTCGGGTCGAGCTGGCGCAGGGTGCCGGCGCAGGCGTTGCGGGGATTGGCGAACAGGGCCTCACCGCGGGCCTCGCGGTCGGCGTTGATGGCGGCGAACACCCCATCGGGAATGAAGGCCTCACCGCGCACCTCCAGCCAGGCGGGTGGGTGCTCCAGTTGCAGGCGCAGCGGCACCGAGCCGATCGTGCGCACATTGGCCGTGATCTCTTCGCCCTGTTCGCCATCGCCGCGGGTGGCGGCCCGCACCAGCACCCCGTGCTTGTAGCTGAGGGCGAGGGCGTTGCCATCGATTTTCAGCTCGCCCACCATCGGCAGTGCCGTAGCGGCTTCGCGGTCGAGCACCTTGAGCAGCCGCGTGTACCAGGCCTCGAGTTCTTCTGTATTGAAGGCGTTGTCGAGGCTGAGCAGGCCGATGCGATGGCGCACACTCTGGAAGCCCTGAGCCGGCGCACCACCTACGCGCTGGGTGGGACTGTCGGGCGTGATCAGCTCGGGATGGGCCTGCTCCAGATCGAGCAGCTCCCGATAGAGCCGGTCGTAGACCGGATCCTCCATCTCGGGAGCATCCAGCACGTAGTAGGCGTGGGCGGCGTGATTGAGCAGCCGCCGCAGTTCCGAGGCGCGGCTGGCGGCGGAGGCGGCGGTGCTCACGGGCGGGCGGGCTTCAGGCGGCGGCTTTCTGGATTCGGTCCACCTTCCAGTCCTCCTCCACCTTCACAAAGGTGAAATCGAGGGGCAGCTCGTCGTTGTTCTCAGCCTTGAGCTTCACCGTGAGGGTGATCTGGTCTTCCTGGATGCGCGGCCGGCCCGACTTGAGGTTGCGGTATTTGTTCAGCTGCAGCCCGGCCAGGAAGCGGATGAACTGCTGCCGGTTCACGTGGGAGCGGTAGTTCTTGGTGGTGAGCAGATAGGCCGCATCCACCCGACCGGAGGCTACCTGGGTGAAGAACTGCTTGATCACCGGGTTGATCCCGCGCGCGTTCAACACCAGCTTCACGGCGTTGATCGTCCAGTAGAGGAGCAGCGTGCCGGCGCCGGCCAGCAGGGCCTTGGTGCCGATCGACTGCACCAGTTGTCCGTCCATGGGCGCGCGGAGAGGAGTGGGGGTGATTCTGCAGGAGCAGCTTCACCCCGGCGCAGTGCGGGTTCCAGCACCGGGCCGGAGATCTCAGCCAAACTGCCCCCGTTGCAGTCAGCCCTGAGCGTGCCCCTCGTCCCGCTGCTGCCGCTGTTTCATCGCCTTAACCGCGAACACTTCAGCGGTGAGCTGGCTGATGCCGATGGACAGGCTCTGGTGGCTGTGCGCTGGAGTGATGGGCGGATGCGCCGCAGCGCTGGCCTCTACCGCTTTGGCCGCGACCGTCAGGGCCGCTCGATCAGCGAGATCGTGCTCTCGCGGCCGCTGCTGGAGCCCCTGCCCCAGGAGGCCACCCTCAGCACCCTCTGCCACGAAATGATCCACGCCTGGGTGCATCGGGTGGTGCAGGCCGATGAGGTGCATGGGCCCCACTTCCGGAGCCGGATGGCGGCGATCAATGCAGCCCAGCGGGCGTTTGAAGTGAGCGTGCGCCACCGCTTCCCTGTGCCCAGTGAACCGGCGCGCTGGATCGCCTCCTGCCCCAGCTGCGGTCTGGAATCCCCCTATCGCCGCCGCCGACCTGGAGTGGCCTGCCGCTTGTGTTGCGAGCGGCTCCACGGCGGCCGCTGGCATGCCAGCTGTCAGCTGGTGTTCACGCCGGCGGCCGCCTAGGTTGCCGGCCATGGGCACGGCGTTGTGGGCACTGCAATGGAGCGGGCTGACCATCGCCTTGGTGGGTCTGGCCCGGGAACGCTGGTTGCGGGCCAGACGGTTGCAGCGCTGAAGCTCTGCGCAGCGCATCTAGCCTGATCGGATGGTGGATGCCTACGACAACTGGCGTGACGAACGCCCCGACGACCGCGGCGAGCGGCGTGGTCTGCGCCGTGGGGAGCCGCGCCTGGAGCAGCGCCTCGATCAGTGGGTGTCGGCCGGCCGGCAGTTGGTGGATGGGGTATCGGGGGCCCGTCCCGGCTCACGGCCAGGCGGCCGCGCCACTGGCCTGAAGCTCGATCACCTCGGCCGCTGGGTGGAAGACAAGCTCGATTGGCTCCTGGAAGACGAGGAGGGCTGGCGCGAATCCTGGGAGGGATCGGAGGCTTCGCCGCCAGCGAGGCGATCGCCACGGCGTGAACCTCTGCAGGCGATCTCGCGTCGCCGCCCTGCGCGCCAATCGGCTCCAGATGGCGATGCCTGGCCGGATGAGGAGAGCTTCAGCGTGAGCCGATGGCAACGCGGCAGCGCAGGTGCTGATGCTGCGGCGCCTGAGCCGCCCCCGCCGGTTCAGAGCGGACGCGCTGTGCCGCGCTCATCGCGTCGCCGCTTCGACTGACGGTTGTGGCGCGCTGTGCCGCGCTCGGCCACTTGAAAGCTGCAGCCGATCTGGCGGAGTTCAGCGTTCACCGGGTCGACGAGTTCGCCGGGGAGGTCTTCCGCCATCTGGGCCGCACTGGTGCTGATCGATGGAGACCCTTCCGTGAGGGCGCTGAGGAGCTGGGCCCACTGCTGCACCAGGGTGGTGCGCTGGATCGGTTCGAGGCCGGCCCGTTGAAACACAGCCTGGCAATGGCTGCGATGCCACTGGGTGGGGCCATGGGCATGGGGCTGATGGCCCCGGATCGCGCAACCACTGCGCAGGGCATGGCGGCTGGGCTGTCCGCTGGCATCGCGCAGGCCGGCCTCGCTGAGCAGACGGCCGCAGTGCACAGCGGAGATTCCATAAATGCGCCCCAGGTCGGTGAGGGAGAGCCACTCGGGTTCGGCTGTGGCCGCTGGAGGCGGCGCTTGGCCGCCGCGGAGGAGATGAAGCATTGGCCCTTGGAGAGTGCATTCATGCTGGCCTCAGCACATGCCCCTGCAAGGTGTCAAGCTTGTTCTGTAGCTACTCGTAGCGTTTGTATGAAAACGTTATGAAGCTGTGTGTTGGGCGGGCCCCAGCCAGCGCTCCAATGCCGGTGAGAACACCTCGCGGATCACGGTGAGTTCACGGCCGCCGCGGAAAAACCGGTAGTGGCGGCTCCAGTAGGGGCCCGGATGACCGAATCCCTCCTCCAATCGAGGGGCCGCCACCAAGGCGAGGCCATCCACTTCGCGGTACAGCTCGGCGCGTTTGGCGGTGAGGCTGCGCCAGATCGGCTGGTTGCGTTCCTGCAGGTGCCGTTCGGCTTCGCTTTGGTTCCACCAGCTCTCTGCCCAGGCCAGGGTCTGGCTGCCGCAGCGCAGCCACACCTGGCGGCGCAGCAAGGGTTGATCCAGCTCGGCTACTTCAGTTGGCGCCTCCTGCGGCTGGCCGTTGTCGGCTTCCATGGCGATTACCTCCACGTCCACGGCAATGCCCGTGAGCGATTGCAGATGGCGGGTGGGGCTGCCATCGCCCAGGAGCAGGAGGCGCCAGGGGCCGCTGAGCTCGCCGCCGAGCCCGGCTGCTACGGCCTCCGGGGCTGCCTGCCAAAGCGGCAGGGGGGAGGGCCAGAGCTCAGTGGGGGGCATCGGCGCAGCGCTGAGGGCCGGTAGGCCCCCTAGAAACCACTGCTGATGCTGACGCGGCGAGAGGCTCCACCGCGTTCGATCACGGCGCTGTCGCCGCTGGTGGACACCAGCTTCCAGCCGCTGCTGCCGATCATTTCGCCCACCAGCGCATTGGTGGAACTGCCGCCCAGCTGGAAGATGGCGGAGCCTGGTTTGCCCGGAATCTGCACCACGCCCAGCAGTTCGGGTGTTCCCGAGCCAGCGCTTGCTGTTGAAGGTGCGCTGGCGCTGGCTGGAGGTGCTGGTGCCTGGAGGGTGCCGTTGAGGGGCACCTGGAGTGGTGGGGCGCCAGCCGGAGCGCTGCTCTCCAGTTGTGCGAGCTCTTCGATCCAGGGCTCGCTGGGTGGCGGGGGCGGCAGGGCATCGCTACTAGGACCAGGTGCTGCGGCCTCGGTGGCCGCCGGCGCGTTCTCGAGGCTTCGGATCCCTTCCAACAGGCGCAGGTTGCGTTCTTGGCGTAGGTCGTTGCGGGCTTCGCTCCAGCCATGCCAAAGGCCCAGGCCCCCTAGAAGGCCGAGGCCCGCCAAGGTGGTGGCTGCTAACTGCCAGGCCTGAGGTCGGCGCCATGGCCAGCGCCAGCGCGTCTCGCGCACCTCCACCTCAATCGGTTCTGGATCGGGTGGTGGCGTTGGTTGGCGGCTGGTTGGTATGGGCGCGTGGTGGAGCTGAGCCGGGTTCGGGCGGCCGGCGTTCTCGAACACCCGATCCATCACCTGCTCCGCCTTGAGCTCCCAATAGGCCCGTGAGGTGCTGGTGGGACGGGACGCGCTCAAGGCCTTCGATGAAATCTGTACGGCCTGTACGGAATCGCCGTGCCAGGGCGGGGTGGCGCGCCTGGTGTTGAGCCGCACCTTATCGATCCTGAGCGCTGTTGACGAGCTTCTGGCGCCGCCCCTCCAGTTCCAGCCAGAGCATCAGTGCGGTGACATCCGCGGGGCTCACCCCTGGCACCCGCGAGGCTTGCCCGAGATTCATGGGCTGCACGGCCGCCAGCTTCTCGCGGGCTTCGCGCGACAGGGTGCCAATGGAGGCGTAGTCGATGCCCGCGGGAATGGCTTTGTGCTCCTGCTTTTTCACCTGATCGATCTGCTGTTGCTGGCGGGCCAGGTAGCCGCTGTATTTGATGTCGATCTCGGCGCCCTCGCGCACGTCGAGGGGCAGGTCGGCATCGGCCAGGCCATGGCGCACCAGATCGGCGCTGTGGAAGCCAGGACGGCGCAGCAGGTCGGCCAGGGTGATCGAGCCCTTGATCGCGGCTCCGGTTTGCGCCACCACGGCTTCGGCGGCTGGATCGCTCACCTTGAGGCGCACAGTGTTGAGCCGTTGCTGTTCAGCTGCGATCGCCTCCTGCTTGCGGGTGTAGATCTCCCAGCGCCGATCGTCGATCAGGCCGAGCTCGCGGCCCAGGGGCGTAAGGCGCCGATCGGCGTTGTCGCCCCGCAGCACCAGGCGGTATTCGCTGCGGCTGGTGAGCACCCGGTAGGGCTCGCGCAGGTCCTTGGTGATCAGATCGTCGATCATCGTGCCGATGTAGCTGCCTTCCCGCGGGAAGTGCACCGGCTCCTGGTGGCGCAGCTGGCGCACAGCGTTGAGGCCCGCCACCAGACCCTGGGCGGCGGCCTCCTCATAGCCGGTGGTGCCGTTGAGCTGGCCCGCGGAATAGACCCCCTGCACCCGCTTGGTTTCCAGCGATGGCTTGAGTTGGGTGGCGGGCAGGTAGTCGTAGTCCACCGCATAGGCGGGCCGCAGCATCACGCACTGCTCCAGGCCAGGCAGGGTGCGCAGCAGCTCCAGTTGCAGCCGCTCGGGCAGGCCGGTGGAGAAGCCCTGCACGTAGATCTCCGGCGTGTCGCGCCCTTCCGGTTCCAGGAAGATCTGGTGGCTGTCTTTATCGGCGAAGCGCACAATCTTGTCTTCGATCGAGGGGCAATAGCGAGGCCCCTTGCTGTCGATGAAGCCGCCGTAGATCGGCGTGAGGTGGAGGTTGTCGCGGATCAGCTGATGCGTCGCCGCCGTGGTGCGGGTGATGTGGCAGCTCATCGGCTCACCGCTCACCCAGCTGGCCGGATCAAAGGAGAAGTAGCGCCCGTGGGCGTCGCTGGGCTGCTCCTCCAGTTGATCGAGGGCGATGCTGCGCCGGTCCACCCGTGCCGGGGTGCCCGTTTTGAGGCGGCCCATCTGGAAGCCCAGGGCCTCCAGCGCTTCGGTGAGGCCTTCGGCGGCTTGCTCTCCGGCGCGGCCGGCACTCATCGATTGGTTGCCCACCCAGATCTGGCCGCCCAGAAAGGTGCCGGCGGTGAGGATTACGGCGCCGGCGCTGTAGGTGCTGCCGAAGTAGGTGCGCACCCCGGCGATGCGGGCGTCCTCGCCGGGTGTGCCTTCCACCTCCAGGCCCGTCACCATCGCCTCGCGCAGCGCCAGGTTGGGGGTGTGCTGCAACAGCTGCAGCATCTGGCGGGCGTATTGGCGCTTGTCGGTTTGGGCGCGCAGGGCCCACACGGCCGGGCCGCGGCTGGCATTGAGGATGCGCTTCTGCAGGGCGGTGGCATCGGCCAGGCGGCCGATCACGCCACCGAGGGCGTCCACCTCATGCACCAGCTGGCTCTTGGCCGGACCACCCACCGCCGGGTTGCAGGGCTGCCAGGCGATGCGATCGAGGTTGAGTGAAAAGAGAGCGGTGGAGCAGCCCAGCCGCGCCGCCGTGACTGCCGCCTCGCAGCCTGCATGGCCGCCCCCCACGACGATCACGTCGAAGTGTTCAGTGGGCGTACTGCTGAAGGCCATCGGCTGACGCTAGGGCGCGGCCAGGTTGCGGAAGCGGGTGAACTGCGGCTCAAACAGCAGCTTCACCGTGCCCACCGGGCCGTTGCGGTGCTTGGTCACGATGATTTCGGTGATGCCGCGATCGGGCGTATCGGGGTTGTAGTACTCGTCGCGGTAGATCATCAGCACCAGGTCGGCGTCCTGCTCGATTGAGCCCGATTCCCGCAGGTCCGAGAGCATCGGGCGTTTGTTGGTGCGGGCCTCCACGCCCCGGCTGAGCTGGGAAAGGGCGATCACCGGCACGTTCAGTTCGCGGGCCATCTGTTTGAGGCCCCGGGTGATGCGGGAGAGCTCCTGCACGCGGTTGTCGGAGCCGCCGCCTTCCATCAGCTGCAGGTAGTCGATCACCACCAAGCCGAGCTCCTTGCCGGATTCGGCCATCAGCCGCCGGCAGAGCGAGCGCATCTCGAGCACGCCGGCGTTGGGTTTGTCGTCGATATAAATCGGCATCTGGCCGAGGGTGCTGATGCCCTGGCCCAGCAGCGGCCACTCCTCTGGCTGCAGCCGGCCGGTGCGCAGGCGGCCGCTTTCGATGCCCACCTCCATCGCCAGCAGGCGGTAGGTGAGCTGCTCCTTGCTCATCTCGAGCGAAAACACGCACACCGGCAGGTTGTGCAGCTGGGCCACGTTCTTGGCCAGGTTGAGCGTGATCGCGGTTTTGCCCATGGCGGGGCGGCCGGCAATGATGATCAGGTCGCTGCGCTGCAGCCCCTGGGTCATCGCATCCAGGTCGTAGAAGTTCACCGGGATGCCAGCCACCGCCGTGCCCAACGAGCGGCTTTCGATCTCGTTGAAGGTGGCGGTGAGGATCTCGGCCGTGGGGGTGAGGCCGACGCTCGGTTTCTCCTGGCTGATGGCGAAGATCTTCTGCTCCGCTTCATCGAGCACCTGCTCCATCGGCTTGCTCTGATCGAAGCCGAGCTGGATCACCTCGTTGCCGGAGCGGATCAGCTGGCGGCGCAGAAACTTGTCCATCACCAGGCGCGCCACCTGGTCGATCGAGGCGGTGGAGAGGGTGCGCTCCACCAGCTCCACCAGCCGGCCGCTGCCACCCACCTTCTCCAGGGCGCCGGTGTCCGCCAGCCAGGCGGTCATCGCGGTGAGGTCGGTGGGTTTGCCCTGGCCGTGCAGCATCAGAGCGGTGCGGTAGATCTCGCGGTGGGCCGTGAGATAGAAGGCCTCCGGCTGCAGCACATCGGCCACGCGGCCGATCGCGTCCGGGTCGAGCAGGATGCCGCCCAGCACGGCCTCCTCGGCTTCGAGGTTCTGCGGTGGCACGCCATCCGGCATGGCCTCGAAGTTGGCTTCGTCGCGGGGGCGGCCGCGGGAGCCTGGCCGGCGGCCCTGACCCTCTTCGGGATCGAGGTTGCTGAGGGGAACGCTCACCATGGCCGGGGTGCCGCCGAAGAGGGGTGGTAGGGAACAAAAAACCGCCAGACCCTGCAGGGCCTGACGGCAAAGGGGATCACCATTGTCTCGCCACGGTTGCGTGCGGCAACCCGTGGATGGCGGTCGATGCGGAGATCGCCTGGATCAGTGGCTCACCACTTCCAGGTTGATTTCTGCGGTCACTTCGCTGTGGAGCTTCACCTGCACCTTGTAGGCGCCGGTGCGGTGGATTTCGGGAACGATGATGTCGCGGCGATCCACTTCCTTCTTGGTGGCGGCTTCGATGGCCTCGGCCACATCGCCGTTGGTCACGGTGCCGAACAGCACGTCATCGCCGCCGGTCTGCTTCTTCACGGTGAAGCGGCCGATGGTGTCGAGGGCGGTGCGGAAGGCCACGGCCTCAGCCTTGAGGGCGGCTTGACGCTCGGCTTCCTTGGCGCGGCGGTGCTCCACCTGGCGCATCACGGCGGGGGTGACGGGCACAGCCTTGCCCTGGGGCAGCAGGAAGTTGCGGGCGTAGCCGGGAGCCACCTCCACCAGATCGCCGTCCTTACCCAGGCTGAGGACGTCCTCGCTGAGGACCACAGAAACGCGCTTGGCCATGGGATCTACGTACTAACGATCAACGGATGGGCGATTGATGAGCCTACGCCACGGGTGCCTGAGCACCTTGTGTGAGCGGCGCCGGCAGCCGCACCTGGCTGGCCAGGCCGAGGCGCTGCATGGCGCGGATGTGCAGCCAGGTGAGGTCGGGCTCGCGGCGGCCCCAGCCGTGGCGGGCGGAGTGGGGGTAGGCGTGGTGGGTGTTGTGCCAGCCCTCGCCGAAGGTCACGGCGGCCACCCAGGGGTTGTTACGGGAGCCGTCGCCGCTGTCGTGGAGCACGTAGCCCCAGCGGTGGGTGGCGGAGTTCACCAGCCAGGTGGCGTGATACACGAGCACCAGGCGCAGGGGGATGCCCCAGAGCACGAGGGCCCAGCCGCCGGCGCCGGTGATGGTGCCGAGCCAGAAGAGCAGGCCGGCCAGGGGCAGTTGCAGGAGCAGGAAGTTGGTGTTCAGCCAGCGGTAGTAGGGATCGGCGGCCAGATCGCCCGTGAGGCGCGGAATCGCTCCCTTGGCCGGGATGGGACGGAACATCCAGCCCATGTGGCTCCACCAGAAGCCGCGGTGGCTGTTGTGGTGATCCGGTTCCGTATCAGAAAACTTATGGTGGTGGCGATGCAGGCCCACCCAGTCGATCGGGCCGTGTTGGCAGCTGAGGGCGCCGCAGGTGGCGAAGAAGCGCTCCAGCCAGCGGGGCACCCGGAAAGCGCGGTGGCTGAGCAGCCGGTGGTAGCCGATGGTCACGCCCAGGCAGGCGGTGACCCAATACAGAACCGCCAGGGTGCCGATGGCGGTGAGGCTCCAGAACTGGGGGAGCAGTGCCACCAGGGCGAGCACATGGAGGGCGCCCATGAACAGGATCACGACCCAGTCACGCCCCTGGGGGTCGCTATTGAGCGAGGGGATCGCGTGCTGCGCGCCGCGCGGCCGGTGCAGGTGCCGCACGCTTCCGAGGCTGGTGATGGTGGCCGTCACGGGCCCTCCGTGTGTTTCCGATAAAATGGTAGCACTACGGATCCGTATCAAGTGGATTATCGGAGTGAACTCGAAGCGGGTCGCGATGCGTTCGGGCATCTGATCAAGGTGTGGCACGAGCGCAATGGTTGGAGTCAGCGGGTGTTGCCGGCCCTGGCGGAGCGTCTGGAGCTGGGCCGCGTGCACAACTCCCAGCTCTCCAACCTGCGCAACCGCAAGCTCGCTTCGCCGGGTCCGGAGTTGTTCGTGGCGCTGGGGCGGATCAATCAGCTGCTGGCGCATCAGGCCGGTGCCTCGGGTCTGGCCGCCCCGCTGGCCGAGCAGTTGGCGGATCAGCCGGAGCTGCTCAGTGCGCTTGAGGCCTCAGCCCTGCCGCTGCTGGCCAACGATGGCGCGGCCCTGGGCCCAGCCCAGCTGTTCGAGATCTTCGTGGGGCTCAGAGCCTTGCCGGCCGGCTTCGATCTGCGGATCCAGGCGGCAGAAGCCGCGGGCCTGAGCGCTGCCCTGGCGGAGCTGTTCACGGCCGGGCGCCCCTGGCGGCTCTGCCGTGAGCCCGTGCTGGCGGCTTACCCGGTGGAGAAGCGGCAGCGGCGTGAGCGTTTTGCGGAGGTGATGGCCGGCCAGCGCGACTTCAGCGCCGAGGAACTGGATGCGGAGCTGAATGATTTGCGCCTCACCCTGGCGGCGCTGGGGGCTACCCAGGAGGAGGAGCTCAGCGCCGATCAGTTTCTGGAGCTCTTGCGCCAAAAAGCCCGGCTGCTGGTGCAACCGGGCTCAGAGAATGGGGAGGCTGATCTGGCGGAAGCGATCCGCCGGCAGCTTCAAGCGGGATAGCGCGCCTCGCGGATGCGCTTGGCCCAGCCCAGGGCGCGCAGCAGCTTGATGTGCTGCCAGGTGATGTCGAACTCAAACCAGCGCAGGCCATGGCGGGCGCTGGAGGGGTGGGCGTGGTGGTTGTTGTGCCAGCCCTCGCCGAAGCTCAGGATCGCCACCCACCAGCAGTTGCGCGAGAGATCGGGGCAGTCGAAGTTGCGGTAGCCGAAGGCGTGGGTGGCGGAGTTCACCAGCCAGGTCACGTGATACACGAGCACCAGCCGCAGGGGGATGGCCCAGAGCACCAGGCCGAGTCCACCGCCATGCACCTGTGCGGCATTGCCATACCAGTAGAGGGCCGCGCCCAGGGGGATCTGCAGCAGCAGGAACCAGCGATCGAGCCAGCGGTAGAAGGGGTCCTGGAGCATGTCGCCGGTGAAGCGATGCAGCTCCTTGATGGCCGGGATGTCGTGCAGCATCCAGTCGCTGTGGGCCCACCACAGGCCGCGGGCGGCGTCGTGGTGGTCGTTGGGCTGGTCGGAGAATTTGTGGTGGTGGCGGTGCAGGCCCACCCACTCGATCGGGCCGCTCTGGCAGGCCAGGGTGCCCATCAGCACCAGCACCCGCTCCACCCACTTCGGAGCCACAAAGCTGCGGTGGGCCACCAAGCGGTGCAGGCCGAGGGTCACCCCCAGCACCGTGGTCCAGTACAGAACCGCCAGCACCGCAACGCCTTGCCAGCTCCAGTACTGGGGCAGAAGGGCAAACACGGCGCCCACGTGGATCGCCAACATGAAGCCGGTGGTGCCCAGCTTGTATTTCCTCTGGCTGCGAGGCAGCGGTGCGCGGGGCACCACCAAGGCGGCCCGCATGCGTGCTTCCTGGGCTTCGCTGTAGCTGCCTGAACCACCCTCCAGCTCAACGCTGACGCGCTGGTTGCGTGCCGCGGAGGCGGCATCTTGGGCAAGTACCAAAGTGAACTCCTAGAGGATGCGCAGGCTCTGGTTCGCTGGTTGGGTCCCGTTGGGACCCACGCACCACTGGCCTGGGGTGGCTGGTCGCAGCAGGGCGCTGTAACCAACACACCAATCCGAAAAAATCTAGACGGATGATCGACCGGCACGCGGCCTGCAGCATGGGGTTGCGTTGTTGTTTGGCATGAGCGCACCCCATCAGGCCTGGGTGGCCGATCAGCTGGCCGCTGCCCTGGAGCGCACGGCGCCGTTGGCCCAGCGGCGCCGCGCCGGCGTGAAGCCGCGGTTGGAACGGGTGCTGGGGGCGTTCCGCGCTGAGCGCCTCGGGGTGCACCACTTCGCCTCGGTGAGCGGCTACGGCCATGGCGATCTGGGCCGGGAGGTGCTCGATCGTGTGTTTGCACGGGTGCTGCAGGCCGAGGCGGCTGCGGTGCGGCTGCAGTTTGTGAGCGGCACCCATGCCATTGCAGCGGCTCTGTATGGCGTGCTGCGCCCTGGCGATCGCTTGCTGGCGCTCACGGGTCGCCCTTACGACACCCTCGAGGAGGTGATCGGCATCCGCGGCGAGGGCCAGGGATCGCTGGCCGAATTCGGCATCGCCTACGACGAGCTCGACCTGCTGCCAGACGGCACGGTGAACGAAGCCGGCATCGCCGAGGCGCTGGCGCCGCCCACCCGCATGGTGCTGATCCAGCGCAGCTGTGGCTACAGCTGGCGGCCTTCACTCACGGTGGAGCAGATCGGCCGGCTGGTGGAGCAGGTGAAAGCGATCCAGCCCGGCTGCCTGGTGTTTGTCGACAACTGCTACGGCGAGCTGGTGGAGCTGCTGGAGCCCACGGCCGTGGGTGCGGATCTGATGGCGGGCTCCTTGATCAAAAACCTGGGCGGCACGATCGCTCCCACCGGGGGCTATGTGGCCGGCCGGGCGGAGCTGGTGGAGCAGGCCTGCTGCCGGCTCACGGCACCGGGCATCGGCAGTGAGGGCGGTACGGGCTTTGATCTGCACCGATTGCTGTTCCAGGGCTTGTTCCTCGCGCCGCAGATGGTCACGGAAGCCCTGCTCTGCGCCGAGCTCACCGCCGCCGTGTTTGAAGGGTTGGGCTATGCCGTGAAACCGCTGGTGGGTGGGGTGCGCAGCGATGTGATTCAGGCGGTACGTTTCGGTTCACCGGAGCCGCTCAAGGCGGTGTGCCGGGCGTTCCAGGGCTGTTCACCGGTGGGCAGCTACCTCGATCCCGTGCCCGCGCCGATGCCCGGCTACGCCAGCGAACTGGTGATGGCCGGCGGCACTTTCATCGACGGCAGCACCAGTGAGTTCTCCGCCGACGGCCCCCTGCGCGAGCCCTACGTGCTCTATGCCCAGGGCGGCACCACCGCTGCCCACGCTGAGCTGGCCCTGGAGCGGGCCTTGCTGGCGCTGGCGGAAGGCGGTTGGTGTGGGCCGGCGGCAGGCTGAGTCAGGCCCGATGCAGTGACACGTCGTAGCCCCGCGCCGCTGATTTCCGACAGACTGCAGCGCAGCAACCGCCCAGGCGGCACCCATGGCTTTCAGTACCCCCGACGACTGCCGTTACGCCGACAGCCATGAATTCGTCCGCGCGGAGGGGGAGCTGGCCCGCATCGGTGTCAGCGCCTTTGCCGTGGATCAGCTGGGCGACATCGTGTTTGTGGAGCTGCCCAAGGTGGGCGCCAGCCTCAGCCAGGGCAGCAGCTTCGGCACCGTGGAATCAGTCAAGGCCGTGGAGGAGTTGTTGGCGCCCATCAGCGGCGTGATTGAGGCGCGCAACGAAGCGGTCTTGGCTAGCCCCGAAGAGCTGCAGAACGACCCCTATGGCGAGGGTTGGCTGCTGTTAGTGCGCCCCAGTGAGCCCGCACAGATCGATGCGCTGATGGATGCCGCCACCTACAGCGCCAAGGTGGATGGACACTGAGTTCGTTGCCCGCCACATCGGCCCTACGGTGGCCGAGCAGGCGCAGATGCTTGCTCAGCTGGGGCTCAGCTCGCTGGAAGGCTTGATCGATGAGGTGGTGCCGCCGGCCATCCGGCTCGATGCCGCCGCCGCTGCGGAGGGCCTGCCGCTCGGTTGCAGCGAGGCCGAGGCCCTGGAGGAACTGCAGCAAATTGCGGCGGCGAATCAGGTGCGCCGCAGCTTGATCGGCCTGGGCTATCACGATTGCGTCACGCCGGCGCTGCTGCAGCGCCACGTGTTTGAAAACCCGGCCTGGTACACGGCCTACACCCCCTATCAGGCTGAAATCAGCCAGGGGCGACTCGAGGCACTGCTCAACTTTCAGACCCTGATCAGTGAGCTCACGGGTTTGCCGATTGCCAATGCCTCGCTCCTGGATGAGGCCACCGCCGCTGCCGAGGCGATGAGCCTCAGCTTTGGCGTGTGTCGCGAGGCCAGTGCCCAGCGCTTTTTGGTGGATGCCCAAGTGCTTCCGCAAACCTGGGCGGTGCTGCAGACCCGCGCCGAGCCCCTCGGCATTGAGCTGGTGTCGGTGGAGCCTGCAGCCTTGCTGGAGGCTGCCGAAGGCGGAGCCGAGCCGTTTGCGGGCGCTTTTGGCTTGCTGCTGCAGTTGCCCGGCGCCGGCGGTGGGCTTACCAACCCTGCGGAGCTGATCGTGGCGGCCAGGGCGGCGGGTTTGATCGTGACGGCTGCTGTGGACCCCCTGGCGCAGGTGCTCTTGGCCCCGGTGGGGGAGCTGGGGGCGGAGATCGCCATCGGCAACAGCCAGCGCTTCGGGATCCCCCTCGGGTTCGGCGGGCCCCATGCGGCCTTTTTTGCCACCACCACCACCCATCAGCGCCGCATCCCCGGCCGGCTGGTGGGCCAATCCCTCGATGCAGAAGGCCGGCCCGCCCTGCGCCTGGCCCTGCAAACCCGCGAGCAGCACATCCGCCGCGACAAGGCCACCAGCAACATCTGCACGGCCCAGGTGCTCCTGGCTGTGATGGCCGGGTTCTATGCCGTGCATCACGGCCCGGAGGGCCTGGCGGCGATCGCCCGGCGGGTGTTGCTGCTGCGCGAGCTGTTGCGGCGCGCCCTGGCTGGCTGCGGGCTGGTCGCTGAACCCGGCTGTGGGTTCGACACCTTGCGGCTGCAGTCGCCTCAGGCTCCGGCTTTGTTGGCGGCGGCGGAATCGGCGGGGTTCAATCTGCGGCCGGAGGCTGGTGGTCTGGCGATCACCCTGGATGAACGCAGCAGCGTGGCCGAACTCCAGCGCTTGCTGGAGGCCCTGGCTTCCGCGGCTGGTGCCCCTCAGCCCTGCGCCGCCACCCTTTGGCGGGCGTTGCAGCAGGAGCTGCGTGACGCCCACTGCAGCGAGGCCCCCGAGCGCTTGCTTTGGGGCGATGTGGTGCCCTGTCGCCATCGGCCCTGGCTGCAGCAGCCCGTGTTCCAGCGCTACCGCAGCGAAACCGAACTGCTGCGCTACATCCAGCGTCTAGCGGCCCGCGACTTTTCGCTGGTGCACGGGATGATCCCGCTGGGCAGCTGCACGATGAAGCTGAATGCGGCGGCCGAGCTGCAGCCGGTGAGCTGGCCGGCTTTCGCTGGGTTGCATCCATTTGCTCCGGCGGACCAGAGCGCCGGCTATCGCCGGCTGGTGGCCGACCTGGAGCAATGGCTGGCGGCGATCACCGGCTTTGCCGGTGTGTCGCTGCAGCCCAACGCCGGTTCCCAGGGGGAGTACGCCGGCTTGTTGGTGATCCGCGCCTGGCAGCGCAGCCGCGGGCAGCAGCAGCGCACGGTGTGCCTGATCCCCACCAGCGCCCATGGCACCAACCCCGCCAGCGCGGTGATGGCGGGGTTGCAGGTGGTTCCCGTGGCCTGCGATGAGCAGGGCAATATCGATCGCGCCGACCTGCAGGCCAAGGCCGAGCAGCACAGCGATCGCCTGGCCGCCCTGATGGTCACCTATCCCTCCACCCATGGGGTGTTTGAGCAGGGGATTCAAGAGATCTGCGCGCTCATTCACGACCACGGCGGCCAGGTGTACCTGGATGGCGCCAATCTCAACGCCCAGGTGGGCCTGGCCAAACCGGGGCTCTATGGCGCCGATGTGTGCCACCTCAACCTGCATAAAACCTTCTGCATCCCCCACGGCGGCGGTGGCCCCGGCGTGGGTCCGATTGCGGTGGCGGAGCATCTCCTGCCGTTCCTGCCGGGCCATCCCCTTGCGGAGCGTTGCGGCGGTGCGCAGGCGATCGGGCCGGTGAGCGCCGCCCCCTGGGGCAGCGCCAGCATCCTGCCGATCAGCTGGATGTACATCCGGATGATGGGTGGCGCCGGCCTACGCCAGGCCTCGGCGGTGGCCCTGCTGGCCGCCAATTGGCTGGCCGAGCAATTGGAGCCCCATTTCCCGGTGCTCTATCGCGGTGCGGGTGGCCGCGTGGCCCATGAGTGCATCCTCGATCTGCGGCCCCTTAAACGCAGCGCTGGCCTAGAGGTCGACGACCTGGCCAAGCGGCTGATGGATTACGGCTTCCACGCGCCCACCGTGAGTTGGCCGGTGGCGGGCACGGTGATGGTGGAGCCCACGGAAAGTGAAGGATTGGCGGAGCTGGAGCGCTTCTGCCAGGCCATGGCCGCCATCCGCGCTGAGGCCGCGGCGATCGAGGCGGGCCAGAACGATCCGCTGGATAATCCGCTCAAGCGGGCCCCCCACACCCTGCTGGCCGTGATGGCCGAGCAGTGGGATCGTCCTTACAGCCGCGCCCAGGCGGGCTATCCAGCCGGCGAGGAGCAGTTGGCCAGCAAGCTCTGGCCGGCGGTGGCGCGGATTGATAACGCGTATGGCGACCGCCATCTGGTGTGCACGTGTCCTTCGGTGGAGGAGTTGGCGACGCCAACCCTCAGCGGCACTTGATTCCGGCGGGTTTGCGTTTAGATTTCGCCGGAACGAAAAATGCGGAATTTCTTTTCGCAGTCACCCTTGCTTTTCCAGCAGGATCTGCTGCAACTGCAGGGATCACTGCGGATCGGGTGACACCGGTATCTGGGAGGAACGATGAACACGGATGATCAGGGAACCACGGGGATCAAGGGGCACGCCGATTTGTTGCTGCCCGCCGTTGTGAGCGGAGAAACCCTGCGCGTGGAAGGCACCAACGTGGTGCGCGTTCCCTTTGGTGTGCGTCGTCCTCGCCGCAGCCGCCCGGCTCGCCCCGAGCGTTGGGCCACCGTGGTGCTGCCGTTTGTGGCGGGTGGCAACACCCCGCCACCGCCTCAGGCCGCCTGATTCAGGCGCCAGTCGATCAAGGCCTTCACGTCATCCACGGAGCTGGCGGGCGTACGAAACGGCAGCAGGCTCATCGGGCTGCGTTCCGGCCGCACCAGCCAGGTGAGGTCGTTCTGGGGAATCAACACAAAACCGCGGTATCGCACCACCCAGCGCTGGCGAGCGGGGTTGGGTTCGAGGGCCGCCTGCATCGATCTAACCAACTGACCCCATCATTTGAGCCGGTCTGATAGCGGTTGCCGAGGAGTTCGGTTTTTCTTCAGGCTGTGATGAACAGGTCTTACAGCCTCAAAAAATGAGGCCTCAGGAGGCTTGCTGCCACTGGGATTTGCCGAATTCTCGCTTTGGGTTAAGAGACGGCTGGGCTGTGGTGTTGGCTACAGCCCAGGAGCCTCATTCGTGCTGAGAGAGTGAGTGCTGCGGTCTCAGTAATTGGCGCCGCTGCGCCGCTGGTGCACGGCGGTGGTGGCGGCGGCATCGAGCACGGCACCGGCCTGCACCTGGGCGTAGAGCAACCAGTGGTCGCCGCACTCCATCCGTTGCTGCACCGTGCACTCCAGCCAGGCCAGCGCCTCCGGCAACACCGGCAGGCCGCCGGGGCTGTGCTCCAGCTCAAGCCCTGCAAAACGATCCGCTCCTGGAGCGAAGGGTTGAAGGAACTGCTTCATGGGTCCGGTTTCACGGCCTGAGGCCAGCACGTTGAGTGCGAAGGCATCGCCCACGTGCAGGAGTGCTTCTACGGCTCGATCCTTGGCCACAGCCACGGTGAGGCCCGGGGGGGTGAAGCTGGCCTGGCTCACCCAGCTCGCCACCATGGCGCCGCTGAGCTGGCTGTCGCCACTGCCCTTCACTGTGGTGAGCACGCACAGCGAGCCCACCACGCGGCCCAGGGCGAGGACGGCCGGATTGCTGCGGCTTTCGCTGAGGCCGCCGCCACTGGCGCGGCGCTGGGCCTTGCGTTGCTCGCTCTGCAACTGGCGCCCCAGGCCCGTGCCTGTTTCCTCAATGGTTTTGAGGGTGGCCGCATCGGGGCTGAACTTCACCTTGATCGGCTCGAAGGCGAAGCGGAAGCCGCCATCGCGCAGCTTGCTCTCCAATAGATCGAGGGCTTCGCCGCTCCAGCCGAAGCTGCCGAATACACCCACTGGCTTTGCCCGATCGCCTTCCGCCAGCAGGGTGCCCAGGGCCGACACGATCGGCGTGGGGGCATGGCCCCCCAGCGTGGGTGAGCCGATCAGCACGGCATCACAGCTGCGGATCGCCTCCAGCAGTTTTTCGGCTGGCGTGAATTCGCAGTTGATGCTCTCCACCCGCACGCCGGTGCGTGCCACCCCCTGGGCCAGGCCATCGGCGATGGCGGCTGTGTTGCCGTAAGCGCTGGCGTAAAGCAAAGCCACGGAGAGCTTGGCGCGTTCCTGGGTTTCGCCCCAGCGCCGGTAATCCACCAGCAGGCTGCGCCAGCTCTCGGCGATGGCGGGGCCGTGTCCAGGCGCGATGGTGCGGATCGGCAGTTCGTCGACGCGATCGAGCACCGTTTCCACCTGCCGCACCATCGGTGCCATCAGGCAGTCGTAGAAGTAGCGGCGGTCTTCCTCGGTGCTGCTGCGGTTGGCTTCTGCCCAGGCTTCGCTGCAGAGGTGAGCAGCAAAGAACTTGCCGCTCATCAGCAGGCCGCTGTTCTCCTCAAAGGCCATCAAGCCACCTGGCCAGCGGGGTGTGGGCGTGGGCAGCAGCTCGATGCAGCGGCCGTCGCCGCGCTCCAGCCGCAGCTCGCCGCGCACCACCTGGAGTGGTGGCAGGGGCGGCAGCGCTTCCGCTTCCGCAGCCGGCTCTGCGCCGGGGGCGGCGGGCTTGCGTTGCTCCCACAGTTCGCGCAGCAGCTTGGCGCCAGGGTTGGAGCTGATCAGTTCCAGCAACGGCCAGCGCTGCGCGAGCTTGCGCAGAAGTTTGACCCGGTTGGGGTTGGTGTGGCCCACCACCACCTGCAGCCGGGCATCGGTGGCCACTAGCTCGGCCAGGGCTTCGAGATAGGGCTCGGCGAAGGAGGCGCCCGGCGGATGCACCAGCAGTGCCGCATCGTCGCCATCCGGCAGAAATAGGAAGCTGTTGGCTGTGGTGCCGCGCTCGAGGCCGTACTCCACTTCGAAGCGCAGGCGCGTTGGGCTGAGGCCCCGCAGGCACACCAAACCCGGCTCAAGCGGTAGCTGAATCACCGACCGTTCAGCGCCCTTCGCAGCCATGGGGTTTCCCTTTGCTAAGGCCAACTTTAGGAAGCGCCTTGCGACGTTTTGGAGAGCTCATTAGTTTTGAGAGGTTAGTGACACTGTTAACAAATGATTCAGTCCGGCCCGGAGGCTTATGGCTTCGATATTTCGAGTGTCGATCGATTGGATTGGCATGTGCGAGCTGGCTATTCCCCCATGGCAGTGGCTGCGTCGATAGGGGATGCGTCTGTTGATGTTCGAGGCGCGGCCGATTTCCTGAAGGGAAAGTGGGTTGGCAAGGGGTCTGGATACCGAAGCGAAGGTTATAAATTGAATGGTGATTACAAATTTGTGATCACTAAAGTCCGCGGCTTTTCTGCTAAGGCTACGAAGCAGTATCGAGATGTTGATTCCGGTGCATGGAGCGATCCCGAGCGGGCTTATTTCACCTTGTCGCCCCAGGGTGAGTCGGGCGCGTGGCAGCTCTACGGAGCTGAAGGTGATGGCCTCTATTTGGGGACTGTCGCGCCTGGTGGCGACATGATTCTGAATTATCTCGAGGCTGGATCAGGTGTCGATGATGCAGCGCTGCGAATCGCCCTGAAGAAGCGAGGCCAGCGCGGCTAAGCCGCCTTCAAGTTTCGAGCTCAGTAGTGGTTCCCCACTTTGACGACCACTCCCTGAGAACCCTTGTGGGAGAATGGGTTTGGAGGGGTCGTCTTGGTCATCAGATGACTTTCAATCCGTTTTCAACTTGTCTCCTGACTTCCTGAGGGGGTCCAGGGACCAGTTGGTGTGACCCCATTTTCCCAGTTCTTGGGGACACCTGACTGGTCCGAAGGGTTCTCTTCACGACCTTGAGGGTCCTGGACCACCTGGGGATTTTTTTTGAGGAAAGGGGTCCCGACATCACTCACTCGTTTTGTCACCTCTGGAGGTCACTGGGACCCATCAGTTTTTAGTTGGGGGTGTGGTCTGTCCAAGAAGACCTCTCCAGGTCTCAGGACTGACTTCTTTGATGGTGTTCCTTAGGAGTCCGAAACAGAGGTAGAAGATGTCCAGAGGGTCTTCCAGGGTTTTGAACACTGGGTTGTGTCGGTGGGATGGTTTCACGGATGGTTTTAGTTTAAAAACTTCTAGGACAAATTTCTAACGATGTCTTAAAGACTAAATCAGTGAGTTTCATTGACACATCTCTGTCGTACTTTTTCATTAGGGTGTTCATTATCCATATTCGTTCTTCGTTGTCAATCTTGTTGATTGACCTTGGGTACATACCTCCAGACTTAGACGTCTCACATAACTCTTTTGACATATCCGAAACAAGTTCCATTATGGTTTCACTTGTCACCTCTACCTGTGAATCGGAATGAACGACGGAACTCATAGAAAACACCGAGAGTAAGACAAAAGAATATAGAACTTGTTTCAAGGTTGACACCACTTGACACTAATACAAGTATAGATGGGTCAAGTCCTTAGAGAGTACTTCGGGTTACAGAGGGGAATCTGAAACTGGATTGGTTGGTGGGATGGTCTTACGGATGACTATGACTAACTTCTGTATGGATACAAAGTCCAGTCTAACCACTTTTGATTGTCACAGAGGACCTTGTAGATGAGTCTCCCTTTCTCCTCTTGAATGGAACTTGAACAAACCCTTTCTGGTTCTCCTTTGGTTCTGTATTCGTAGTTCCTGTTTATGTATCCCACCATTGTGATGTGTTTGTGGTCTGGGATACAATCGGTGTTAAAGAATACCCAGAATACTTTGTTGTCACGAACAAAGAAAAAACCACTTTTTGATTGAATATCTGGTTTATTAGTTCTGTAAGAGAACCAGTGGGAGTAACGGGTTCTATCGGTCCGTGGGTCGTTCCAGGGGACCTCTAGGTCCTCTCTGACGGGTGGAGAGGACCTAAAGGAGGTCTCGGGGGTCAAGAACCCAACCAGACCCAGAAGAAGGACGACAGACCACCTCATCTCCACATAGTAAAAGGACCTGTTCTGAAGGGAACGAACAGGTCCTGGTTAAGGTCTGGAGACTTCACATCCCCTCAGTTTATCTAGGTCTTGTTTCACACCAGTCAGGAGAGACCTTTCCAGTGGTCGTCCGAGTTGAGGAGTTTGTCAATCTTCTGTTCTCTTTTTCTTTTTCTATATGACTTGACCATTCGGTCAATAAGGTCTTCTCTAGTCTTAGGATACTGAGTTCCATTAACTTTAGTCTTTTTAGAATTTTTATCCATTGTTCTTCTTTCTTCTGGAGGGACATTGTTGTTATTCAGACCCTCATCAGTCGTTGGACCACCCAGGGGGAAATCTCTTCTAGTTCATCTGGTGGGACACCTTCAACTGGATTTGAGATTTGAGGAATGAGTTTCTGGGTCCAAGGGTTGAGTTGAAGTCTTATTGACCGATATTTCTTGGGGTCATCAGGACATAGTGAGTAATACATCTTCCCGACTTCCATTGAGTTCCTACTGGTTTTCTGGGGTTCATCCTGTTCCTGTGTCTTCAGACCAAGTTTCCTTTTTAAGGTTTCTTCTCTGAACTGATGGAATGTCTTTTTCATTTTGATTTTACCGATTTCTCGTATTGGTTTTTGATGGTCTCTTCAATCCATTGTTCTGGTTTCTTTCTTGTCTTATTGGACAACTCAAGAACCATCTGATAGGTGACAGAAGAGAGGGAAATTGTCTTCCTCATTTCACCATATCCTTTACTCTACAAGAGTTGTAGTCCTTTAGTATCTTGAAGATTGTCTGGGTCTTGTTGAGATTAAACTCCATTGAGTAATTCTCTAGTAGTTCAAGGTATTTGTTGTTTCTTCTGGATACACTTAGACAAATCTGGTTTTTCTTCATTGGTTCTCCTTAGTGTTCTATATCTGAGTTTTCTCGGTCCAGGACATCCATAAAGTCAAGACCTTTTCTGGTGATGTCTTTCAGGGAGTAATGACCTACATTCCAAAGGTCTTCTGGTGTCTTGAGGACTTGAGTTTTTACTGATGGTCTGAACTTATTTACATCTGGATGTAGTCTTAGACAAGAGTTGATGAGGTCTATCTTTAGGTTTGTAAGGTCATCATAATGATGGTTGATAATTGGGACACCCATTCCTCCAGGTGTGTCCCATAGTTTCCTGAGTTTGGATTTCGGTTCTTCTATTTGATGGTCTGTGATGGGTCCTATCAGGAGGTTTGTGTGGTATTTCCCTTTCTTCTCGTCTCCATATTGAAGATTTTTCCCAACCTCTATTCTCTCTGACTTACTTTTGTGTCTTTCCATTGTGAAGACGAGACAGATGTTCCTACCGAAGTGTTCCCTGAGGATGTTCCTGTGTCTTCTGTGGACCCCTTTCATATAGTGTTCGTGGTAAAGACCCTTTCTGTAATCCCAATCCCTGATGTATCCATTATCGTCCCTGTCACCATAGTGAATGACTGAGTAAAACCACTCTCCCTCACTGAGGTTTTCCACCTTCTCCAGTATCAGGTGTTTCACCAGTTCTCCTTCTGTTCTTTTATCTAAGGTTCTCATTTGGATACACCCGTAGGATACTAAGGACACTTCAGGTCCAGACATTGAATATTCAATATACCCAGAGACTGACTGATATTTCCACTCAGATAAGTATGTGATATAAGGTTGATATACCTTATATAGTATATTCCATATTTACACATCAGTCAATAGAACACCGTCTAAGAAGTCAATAAAGATGTATGTTTATTTGGGGTTTCTTTTGTTGGAATAACGGATATACCTATTCCTCTTCAAGTGTTCTGATGAGTGACATTCCCTTTGTTATTCTTTCGGTATTGGTCTCAACTTGAATGTGGGAGTAAGTCTGGTCTATGTAAGTCGTTGATGTTCCAAGTTGTTTTGAGAGTAGGTGGATGTCTAGTCCGTTTTGAAGACGAAGTGTTGTGTAGAAGTGTCTTGATGAATAAAGTGTTATTCTTCTGTTGGTCTTGTCCAGTTCATCCTGAAGACCAGTCTCATTTAGAACCTTCTCCAGTCTGTCAGTGAAGACCTTCTGATGGTATGGAATGTTTTTGTCTTGTCTTTTCCAGGTTGGGTTTCTGAAGATATATTTGTCCGGACTACACCCCATTCCAACCTTTTCGTAGGTTTCCCGAAGTCTTTCCAGACGACGTCCAACGGGACCATTCACACTTCTCATTTTTCCTGTCTTTGAGTTTTCAGACCTTACCTTGAGAAGACGAAATATTTTCTGGTTCTCTTTGGTGTCAGACACATTGATGGAGACATCTCCCCAGGTCAGTCCTAGGATCTCCTTGGGTCTCATACCAGTGTTATAGGATATACCGATAAACTCTCTGAAGATGGACCTTTTGGTTTGTTCCAGGGTTGAGGACCCCTCGGGTCTTAGGTATTCGTTGGTTCTGAGATATTTCACTAATCTCTCGTATTCTTCAACTCTGAGGATGTCCCGTTTAACCTGAGTTGAAGGTGGTTTCTTCATCAAGTCTATTTGGGGGACAAGAGAGGATGAGATAAACTTGTCTCTTACACCAACCTGTCTGTACATTCTATTGACTTCTGAAACGATTGAGTTGATGTAATCTGGTGAGTATCTGGTTCCCTTGTAGTAAGACTTTTCTTGTCGTTGAACCCAATATTGGAAATCTCTTGTGAGATCTGGTGGGATGTTCTCAATCTTGGTGTCTCCCATTTTGAGTTCTTCTTGAATGTATTTTTTCCAGACTGACAAGTATCCTTTTTTGGTCTTCCAGGTTTCCAGGGTTATTCCAGTCTTGGGGAGAGGACTTATCCTCCGTTCCTCCCGTTCTAGATAAATCCTAATAAGGTCTTTTGTCGTCAGTGACTTGGTTTTCTCTCCTCTTATTAGTTTTCCGTAAGTTTCGGAATACATTTGTCTTCCGAGGACAATACCCTCTTCTCGTGAGTTTGTTCTTAAACTCTTGGAGAATACCTTCTTAGTCTCTCTACAATAAATCCTCAGGTAATAGTTCCCGTTCTTGGTTCTCCCATCTCGGTAGATGAAACTATCTTTCGTGTTTTCCCATAGGTAAACCTTGTCCTGGAAAATCTTGTTTCCTTTTTCGGTCTCCTCTTCTTTCTTCTTCTGTTTCAGGGACACCACAGAGGAGAGGACCATTAGAAGGTCCTCTGGGGTGAGGTCCAGGTTCCCTACGACCTGTCTCAGGGTCTCTAGGGACTGTTCCTGGTTCTGGGGTCTTGGTTCGTCTTCCTGTGGGTCCTGAGGGGTGATGGGGGTCATCTCTTCAACAAACCTTCAACTCGGTGGAAGGTGGGGTTTCAGTCCCCATCGGGGACTTTCAACTCTCTTCAACTCGTTTTAAGGTTCGTCTGTCCTCCAAGAAACCTAATAATACCAAGGGTTCTTGGAGGGTGTCAATCCGAAGTGGAACCTAGTAGTGGTTCCCCACTTTGCGGTGATGCACGGCGGTGGCGGCTTCGGTGTCGGCCACGTTGCCCTGCTCCACTTCGGCGTAGATCACCCAGTGGTCGGGTCCTTCCATGCGTTGCTGCACACGGCAGCCCAGGAAGGCCAGCGCATCACCGAGCACGGGGCCGCCTGCTGCCACGCCCTCGAGGGTGGCCACGCCAGCGAAGCGATCGGCGCCGGGTGGGAAGCGCTTGAGGAAATGGCGCAGCAGAGGCTGGTGGTTGTCGTCCCGCAGGATGTTGAGCACGAAGCGATCGCCCACCTGCATCAGCGCTTCGATGGCACGGTCCTTGGCCACGGCCACCGTGATGCCGGGCGGCTCGAAGCTGGCCTGGCTCACCCAGCTGGCCACCATCGCGGAGGCGCGCTCCTCCTGCCGGGCGGTCACCACATACAGGCCGCCGGAGAGCCGTCCCAGCGCTTTGTCGAGGTCGCCATCGAGTGCCTTCATCGCGGCGATCGTCTTGGCGCGCGTGAGCAGTTGGCCCAGGTCGGTGCCGGCCTCTTCGCAGCGCTGGTAATCATTCCCATCGGGCACCTGGCGGATGCGCAGCGGTTCAAAGGCCTCCTTCTGGCCCAGGCCGCGTAGCTGCGAGGCCACGGTGTCGATCGGCTCGTCGTTGCCGCCGTAGGCGTCGTAGGTGGCGACCCACTGCTTGGGCTGCAGGGCGGCTAGCAGGGTGCCGATGGAAGCCTGAAGGTCGGCATCGGGATTGGCGGGCCAGGTGGGCACCACCACAGCGCTGGCTTCACCGATCAGGGCGCTCAGTTCCTGGGCATCGGTGGCGCGCAGATCCACCAGCTGCACCTGGGCTTCCGCTTTGCCGATGCCGCGGGCGATCGCCTGGCTGAGCCGATCGCAGAAGCCGTACTGGCTTACGTAGCAAACGGCCGCGTAGGCCTCGCCTTTGCTGCGTCCTTCGCTCCACTCGCGGTAGTCGGAGAGCCAGAGGCTGAGGTGCTCGCGTAGTAGGGGGCCATGGCCCACGGCCACGGTGTTGATCGCCGGTAGCGCGTCTATGCGCTTCATCGCCTGCAGCACGCTGCGGGCGTTGGGACCCATCAGGCAGTCGTAATAGAAGCGGAAGTCCGGTGCGATGGCGCCGGGATCTACGTCGAATACGTCATCGGAGCAGTAGTGCAGGCCGAAGGCGTCGCAGGTGTAGAGGATGCCGGTGCCGTGGTCGAACGAGAAGATCGTGTCTGGCCAGTGCAGGTTGGGGGCGCTGAGGAACTCGAAGCGGTGGTGAATGCCGCTCTCTGGGTTGGTGCCCAGATCCAGCTCTTCGCCACTCTTCACGGCCCGGCTCTTGAAGGGGCGGTGCACCTGGTTTTCCAGGAACTGGATCGCCACCTTGGAGGCCACGATCTCGATCTCGGGATTCAGATCGATCAGGTGCCCGATCAGGCCGGAGTGATCGGGTTCGGTGTGGCTCACGATCAGGTGGTCGATCGCCTTGGGATCGATCTGCTCCTGCAGCAGCGGCAGCCAGGTGCTCTCGAACTTGAGATGGCTGGTGTCGATCAGGGCGGTGCGCTCACCCCGCACCAGAAAGCTGTTGTAGGTGGTGCCGTTGCGCAGGCCGAACTCGATATCGAAACGGCTGCGGTCCCAGTCGAGCGAGCGGATCGTGGTGGTGTCGGCGGCGATCGCCTCGCACTGCAGGCTCAGGCGCGGTGTACTGGCAACGGCTGCCTCAGCCATGGGATCCGCTCGCGGTTGGGGTGAACTGTAGGTAAGGCGGCAGGAGGAAGGGTCAGGATTGCCTGCAACGACAAAGCCCCGGCCCTGAGGCCGGGGCGGATCCCGTCTCGTTTGGTGTGACTCGATCGCGGCGCCTGGCCGCCGGCATCAGCCCTCCACCTTCACGCTCACGCTGGTGAGGGTCTGGGCCTTGGGCACCTCCACCGTGAGCAGTCCGTCGCGATACACGGCCTGCACCGCTTCACGGTCGATGCCGGAGGGGAAGCGGAAGCTGCGGCTCCAGGTGCCGTAGCGGATTTCGCTCAGCAAGGTGGCAGCGCCAGTGGGTTGGGGGTCGCCGTCGGTGCTTTCGGCTTGCGGGGCGCGGCGTTCAGCGCTGATCACCAGGTTGCGGTCGGTGGCTTTCACGTCGATCGAGTCGCGCTCGACGCCGGGCAGCTCCAGGCAGATGCTGTAGCCGGCTTCGGTTTCGCGCACTTCGGCGGCGGGAACGCGCTCGGCGGTGTGCAGCTGTTGCTCGAGTCGCTTGAACAGGTCGGACTCGAGGCGATCAAAAGCGGTGCGATCGAAAGCGGATTGGCGCAGAGTCAGCATGGCTGTGTCTCCTGAATGTGCGGGTGCGGGGTGTTCACCCGCAACGCCAATGTGCTCGGCTTGTTTGATCGCCAGTAGTGCAAGAACCGACCCTTTTGGTGCGGTGCTCACACCCCTGGTTCGGCTGCAACACCAGTGTTTTCCGGAGAACCGAACGTTGAGCTAGAGCCACCACCAACTGCTGAACGCAGCCGCCTGGCCGCAGGGTTGATCGCCGGGGCCCCAGAGGGTCCAGAGGCGGGCGTTGTGGATCTGGAAGCGGCGGCCGCTCTGGCTGATGCGCACGCCGCTGTAACCCTCGCTGGCGTGTTGTTGCAGGGCGTTGGCGAGCATCTGAGCGCGGCTGTCGCGCTCCTGGGGTTCCGCAGTGAGCCGCGAGGGCATGCCGATCATTTCGGCCCAGCTGCGCTCCCACAGCTGCAGAGCGGCGGCGTTGGCGTAGATCAGGGCGGGATCGGAGCCGCCGTCATGGGCGAGCACCACGGTGTCAGCGCGGAACAGCAGCTGAGCAGCTTGGAGGCCATCGTGCGTTGCGGTGCCAGCCAGCAGCGGCCGGCCGAACGCGCGCTCGAACGAGCGCAGGATGCTGCAGGCAAGGTGTTGCTTGCCAGGTGTGAGCCAGGGGGCCGCGGCTTGGGCCACGGCCAGGCGCCGCAGGCGTCGGCGGCGGGGCGAGCTGATCACCTCAGGCTTGGGCGCTGCTGCTTGCGTCGCCCTCGCCGTTGTTGCTGCCGGCCGCCATCGCGGTGGCCATCGCCGCGGTGCCGCATGCGGCACCGTGGGCTTTGAGCTGCTCCACAAACAGCTTCCCGGCCTCGGGGAAGCGGCCGTCTTCCGCCAACGGCAACGGGCCGGCTTCATCCAGGCCCGTATCGCCCTCCATGGCTGGGGTGATCACCACGAGCCCCGGATCGAGGGCAGCGCCGTAGTTCCACCAGCGGTTGGGATCGCGGATGGCTGCGGGGGCGGGATTGAGGGAGCCTTCGGCGGCTGGCTGTGGGGGCGCATCGGCTGGAGCCGCCTCTTTCGCTTCTTTGGCTTTCTTTGCCAGCAGCGCCCGCCGCTGCACCGCTAGATCGCTGAGCAGCTGGGCGCGGGTGCGGCCCCGCAGCTGGAAGAGCACGAAGGGGTCTTCGCTGAAGCGCTCGCCCATCAGGTAGTAGACGGCGCTCACGTGTTTACAGGGGTTGATCTTGTCGGGGCAGGTGCATTCGCTGCGCACCTCCTGCAACTTGAACGGAAACAGGCGCCGGCCGCTGGCGGCGAAAGCGCGCTCGATGTCCTGCGGCATCACGCCCGCCAGGAGCTGAGCCGACCAACGGGCCTTCTGACCAAGGGCCTCGAGCACGTAGCCCCAGTCGTCGTCGCTGAGCACATCCAGCCAGAGCTTCACCTTGTAGGGGTCTTCGCCGCTGCCCTGCACGCGGGCGTGCACGCGGCGCCCCTCGAAGCGAATCGAGAGCACGTTGCCGCTGCGGGCGTACTCCCAGGCGCGCTCCAGCCGTTTCTTGAAGCGGTAGCCGTTGATCAGCTCCATCCACTGCTCCACCCACCAGGGCTGCTGGCCCAAGCCCTGATCGCCCAGCTGGGTGGTGATGCCGTTGGGGGTTCCGGGGGTGATGGTCATCGCGTCAGTCCTCGCTGAGGGTCACCAGGTCTTTGAGCTGGCTCACGTCCATGCCGCCGAGCCAGTCTTCGCCGGAGCCCACGATGTCTTCGGCGAGTTTCGACTTCTCCTTGATCATCCGGTCGATGCGCTCCTCCACGGAGCCGCTGGTGATGAATTTGTGCACCAGTACGCGGTTCTGCTGGCCGATCCGGTAGGCGCGGTCGGTGGCCTGGTTTTCCACGGCGGGGTTCCACCAGCGATCGATATGGAACACGTGGCTGGCGCGGGTGAGGTTGAGGCCCACGCCGCCAGCCTTGAGCGAGAGCAGGAACAGCTGCGGACCGCGCGGGTCGTCCTGGAAGCGATCCACCATCGCCTGGCGTTCGGCCTTGCTGGTGTTGCCGTAGAGGAACGGCACCGGTTGTTTCCACTTCTGCTCCAGGTGCGCCTTGAGCAGGTGGCCCCATTCGGCGAACTGGGTGAACAGCAGGGCGCGATCGCCCGCTTCGATCACCTCTTCGAGGATCTCTTCGAGCCGCTGCACCTTGGCGCTGCGGGCGGCGAACTCCTTGAAGAAGGCCGCATCGCTGGGGTCGGGGTCCTGCTTGAGGGCCAGGGCCGGGTGGTTGCAGATCTGCTTGAGCTTCGTGAGCAGCGCCAGAACCTGGCCATGCTTCTGCCCCAGCGGCGCCCGCGCGATCGCATCGAGGCTGTCCTCCACGGTTTGGTTGTAGAGCTTCTTCTGCTCGGGAGCGAGCCCCACCCATTCGCTCAGTTCCACCTTCTCCGGCAGATCGGAAATGATCGATTTGTCGGTTTTCAAGCGCCGCAGGATGAAGGGGCTCACCCGGCTCTTGAGGTCCCGTAGCGACGACATATCGCCGTAGCGCTCGATTGGCAGCCGGTAGCGCTGGCGGAAGAAGGGTTCATCGCCGAGCACCTTGGGGTTGAGGAAATCCATCAGCGCCCACAGTTCGCTGACGCGGTTTTCCACCGGTGTGCCCGTGAGGGCGATGCGGAAGCGGGGGCCGCATTTGCTGCCTCGGCCGGGGCGGCCCAGATCCCGCGCTGCCATCGATTGCTTGGCGTTGTGGTTCTTAATCGCCTGCGCTTCATCGATCACCACGCCCTGCCAGTCGATCGCCTCCAGCAGTTCGCTGTCGCGTTGGAGCAGGCCGTAGGTGGTGAGCACCAGATCCACGCCCTTGAGGGCTTTCTTGATCGCCTCGGGGCTGTTGGGGCGGCGCGGACCGTAGTGCTCGTTCACCACCAGATCGGGGGTGAAGGCTGCCGCCTCCCGCTTCCAGTTGGTGAGCACCGAGGTGGGGGCCACCAGCAACACCGGGCGCTTCAGCTCCTCTTCGGCCTTGAGGTGCTGGATGAAGGCCAGCAGCTGAATGGTTTTGCCCAGGCCCATGTCGTCGGCCAGGCAGGCGCCCTGATCAAAGCGATGCAGGAAGGCGAGCCAGCCCAGGCCTCGCTCCTGATACGGCCGCAGCTGGCCGGCGAATCCGGGTGGGGCAGGCAGGGGATCGGGGGCCTTCTGCTGGTGGTATTGCTCCAGCACCGCTTGCAGGCGCGGGCCCGCGGTGAAGGCATGCACCGGCAGGCGCTGCAAGGTTTCGCCTTCGTTGCCGGTGATACGCAGGGCGTCATCGAGGCTGAAGGGGGGCTCGGCGGCGCAGAACTTCTCGGCGTTCTTGAGATCGAGGGGCCGCAGTTCGATCCAGGCGCCCTTGTGCTGCACCAGCGGGCTGCGCTTGGCCGCCAGCTTCTCGAGATCCTTGAGGTTGAGGGTGACGCCGCCGATCATGAATTCCCAGCGCCACTCCAGCGTTTCGCCGAGGGTGAAGCCGCGCGACTTCTCCGGGAGCTCGGCGGTGATGGCCAGGCCTAGGCGTGAAGCCAGGCCGCCCGAGAGGCTGGCGGGCAGCACCACGCCCACGCCCACATCCCGCAGGCGGCTCGCGGCGGTGCGCACCAGCACGAAGGCTTCGGCCGGGGTGAGCTGCATCGCTTCCGGGGTGGCGGCATCGAGGCCCCGTTCGATCGGCTCAAAGGCCAGCAACGCCCGGCCCAGGCCCTCCAGCAGCAGCGCGCCGGGCTGCTCCAGCTGGATCTCGCCGAGGGCCAGGCTGCCGTCGCCGGCGCCCCACACGATCCCGGCGGGCACCCGCAGGGTGGGGTCGGCTTCCGCTTGCAGCCCAAAGCGCAGCTCCCACAGCTCGTCGCCTTCCGGCGGGGTGAACAGCTCAAGGCAGGCACGCGCGGGTTCCACCTTGCCGGCCACGGTTTCGCGCCAGTGGTGGCTGGCGATGGCCAGGCGTTCCTGGTCTTCCTCGTCGATCTGGATGCGGCCATCGTGGCTGGCGAGGCCCTCTTCCCAGGCCGCCAGCAGGGGATCGAGCCCCTCGCCGCCGGGGGCAAAGGCGTGGCGCAGCTGGCCATCCACCAGCTTTTCCACAATGCTGGCCACCAACAGGCGGTTGGAGCGGGGCCTGCCGCAGGCCAGATGCGGTTCGGCGCTGGAGGCGGCCACCACCTGGGGCATGCGGATGGCCAGGTCTTCGAGGCGGCGGCGGTCGTCTTCGCGGTTGAGCAGGGGCAGCCAGCTGGCTTTGCCCTCGGCGGCATCGGGCAGCCAACGGCCGCGGGCAATCAGGCTGAGGCACCAGCGCTGCAGATGGCACCACCAGAGCAGGTCGTCGCCCAGCCCCGCGGCGGCGGTGCCGGAGAGGGGCAACTGGTTGAGCCATTCGGCGGCGGGGCCGGGCTTGAGGAACCAGCCCTCCAGCTGCCAGGGCCACCAGGTGAGGTCTTTGGGGAGTGGTTCGCCGGCCTGAAGGGGCAGGCCGCTCCAGGAGCCGGCGCTGTCGCTTTTCTGGCCGCGGCTGAGCTGCTGGCGGCTGGGCAGGGTGAGGGTGACGGTGGCCTGGCGCAGGTCTTCCGACCAAAACTGGTTGTCGTCGAGCCAGGTGGCCAGGTCGTCGAGATCGAGGCTGAGGGGGTGGAGCGGCGCTTCGCTGCTCGGGCTCACCGGCTCGGCCACACGCCAGGTGTCCGCCCAGATGAACAGGCCCGCACTGGGGGCCTTGCCCTTGGCGAAGCTGCCCCGCGGAACGACGGGCAGCCAGGTGGCATGCAGCAGGCTCATGGAGGCGGGGCCTGGGGAGTCAGGGTTGCCGGATCGTGGTGGTCCGCGCCGCGACGAGTCGTGGCAGAACCTGCGATCCGTGCAGCACAAGTGCGGCGCCGATCAGCGGCAGCCAGGCACGAACGAGCTCCATCATCACAGTTGGCGCCACCAACGCCAAGTTCTGCATCCAGGGAGAGGGCAAGGGCCAGGGGCTAAGGGGCGGTAGCGCCAGGCTGTGGATGCCGCACACAGCCCCCACCAGGCCCGCCTGCAGGTGGCTGTCATCGGGGTCGACCCGCTGCAGGTGGAAGGCCAGCAGGCCATAGAAGAAGCCGCAGCCGCCGGCCCGCAGCGCCGCCTCCACCCCAAAGGGCAGCCCGAGCACCAGGGCACTCAGCCCAGCCCCTAGGGCCCAGGCGATCGAGCGCAGGCGCAGCTGCGCGCGGGAAGAGTCGGTGGGGGCGCTCATGCTGCGCGATCATGCCCGGTTCAGGCTTTTCTTGCTTCGCCATGGCTGCCGCCGCCCCTCGCACTGGTGCTGAGATCCGCGCAGCCTTCCTCGATTTTTACGAGCAGCGCGGCCACAAGCCGATGGCCAGCGCCTCGCTGGTGCCGGAAGACCCCACGGTGCTGCTCACCATCGCGGGCATGCTCCCGTTTAAGCCGGTGTTTCTGGGGCAGCAGCAACGGCCGGCCCCTCGGGCCACCAGCTCCCAGAAGTGCATTCGCACCAACGACATCGAAAACGTGGGCCGTACGGCGCGGCATCACACGTTCTTCGAGATGCTCGGCAACTTCTCCTTCGGCGACTACTTCAAGGAGCAGGCGATTCAGTGGGCCTGGGAGCTGAGCACCAGTGTGTTCGGCCTCAGCCCGAAGAACCTCGTGGTGAGCGTGTTCCGTGAGGACGACGAAGCCGAGGTGATCTGGCGTGATGTGGTGGGGGTGAACCCCAAGCGCATCATCCGCATGGATGAGGCCGACAACTTCTGGGCGTCCGGCCCCACTGGCCCCTGCGGCCCCTGCTCGGAGATCTATTACGACTTCAAGCCCGAACTCGGCGACGACGGCATCGACCTCGAAGACGACTCGCGTTTCATCGAGTTCTACAACCTGGTGTTCATGCAGTACAACCGCGACGCGGAGGGCACCCTCACGCCGCTGGCCAACCGCAACATCGACACCGGCATGGGCCTTGAGCGCATGGCTCAGATCCTGCAGGCAGTACCCAACAACTACGAAACCGACCTGATCTATCCGCTGATTGAAACAGCGGCGGGACTGGCGGGCGTGGACTATCGCGCCCTCGATGAGAAGGGCAAAACCAGCCTCAAGGTGATCGGCGATCACTCCCGCGCCATCACCCAGCTGATCTGCGATGGCGTGACCGCCAGCAATCTCGGCCGTGGCTACATCCTGCGCCGCCTGCTGCGCCGTGTGGTGCGCCACGGACGGCTCCTCGGCATCGACAAGCCGTTCCTGACGGCGATGGGAGAGGCGTCTATCACGCTGATGCGGGCCGCCTACCCGCAGCTGCTGGAGCGCCGTGAAGTGATCCTGGCGGAGCTGGCCCGCGAGGAGGCCCGCTTCCTGGAAACCCTGGAGCGGGGCGAGAAGCTGCTGGCCGATGTGCTGGCGGCCAAGCCGAAGAAGATCTCAGGCGAGCAGGCCTTTGAGCTTTACGACACCTACGGCTTCCCTCTGGAGCTCACCGAAGAGATCGCTGAGGAGCACGGCCTCACGGTGGATCTCGAAGGCTTTGAAGCGGCGATGGAGGCTCAACGCCAGCGCGCTAAGGCGGCGGCGGTGAGCATCGATCTCACCCTGCAGGAAGCCATCGATCAGGTGGCGGGCGATCTGGAGGCCACCGCCTTCCGCGGTTATGAGCTGCTCGAGCACAGCAGTTCCGTGCAGGCGCTGGTGGTGAACGGCGAACCGGCCGAGTGCGCCGTGGCTGGCGACAACGTGCAGGTGGTGCTTGACACCACGCCCTTCTATGGCGAGGGCGGCGGCCAGGTGGGGGATCGCGGCGTGCTCAGCGGCGACGGTCCCGATGGCAACGGCCTGATCGTCGCGATCGATGCCGTGAGCCGCAACCGCAGCGTGTTCGTGCACAGCGGCCGGATTGAGCGCGGCAGCCTGAGCGTTGGCGATGTGGTGCACGGCCAGGTGGACCGCGCTTGCCGCCGCCGCGCCCAGGCCAATCACACGGCTACGCACCTGCTGCAGGCGGCGCTGAAGCAGGTGGTGGATCCGGGCATCGGCCAGGCCGGCTCCCTGGTGGATTTCGATCGCCTCCGCTTCGACTTCCACTGCCCCCGCGCCGTGAGTGCCGCGGAGCTCGAGCAAATCGAGAGCCTGATCAACGGCTGGATCAGCGAGGCCCACAGCCTCGAGGTGCAGGAGATGGCGATCGAGAAGGCCAAGGCCGCCGGCGCGGTGGCGATGTTCGGCGAGAAGTACGCCGATGTGGTGCGCGTTGTGGATGTCCCCGGCGTGTCGATGGAGCTCTGCGGCGGCACCCACGTGGCCAACACTGCTGAGATCGGCCTGTTCAAGATCGTGAGCGAGAGCGGCGTGGCCGCCGGAATCCGCCGCATCGAGGCCGTGGCTGGCCCTGCGGTGCTCGCTTATCTCAACGAGCGCGATGGGGTGGTGAAGCAGCTGGGTGAGCGCTTCAAGGCCCAGCCCGCTGAGATCGTGGAGCGGGTGGGGCAGCTGGCTGATGAGCTCAAGGCCAGCCAGAAGGCCTTGGCCGCGGCACGCGAGGAGCTGGCCCTGGCGAAATCAGCGGCACTGATGGCGCAGGCCGTGGCCCTTGGCGAGCACCAACTGCTAGTGGCCCGCCTCGATGGTGTGGAGGGTGGCGGCCTGCAGAGCGCGGCGCAGGGGCTGGTGGATCAGCTGGGTGATGCCGCCGCCGTGGTGCTCGGCGGCCTGCCCGATCCCGCGGACCTGGGCAAGGTGATCCTGGTGGCCGCCTTCGGGAAGGCCGTGATCGCCAAGGGCCAGCAGGCCGGCAAGTTCATCGGTGGGATTGCCAAGGCCTGCGGCGGTGGCGGCGGCGGCCGGCCCAACCTGGCTCAAGCGGGTGGGCGCGATGGGGCCGCGCTGGATGGAGCGCTGGAGCAGGCCCGCACGGAGCTCACGGCGGCGCTGGGCTAATCCCTGCGGCGCCTGCAGCCGGATCAGGAACCGTTCCTGCCGGCTGGCGCCCTGAACCAGCGGGGGAATCCTGTTGGTATCGAACGCCGAGGAGCTGCACGCCATGGCCAGCAGCTTTGAAATCCACGCCCGTCAGCATTGGAGCTTCCAGCTGGTGCTGCTGGGGAGCCGTCTGCGCTTGGAGGGCTGCCGCGATGCGGAGCTCCCGGGCGATGAGCCCTTGCACTGCTCCACCTGGCTTCAGCCCCAGGATGCGCCCTACGACGTGGCCCATGAGCTGATGGCCCACCCCAGCTGCTGCGTTTAGCCGAGTTCCACCCGGTTGCGACCGCTGCCTTTGGCGCGGTAGAGGGCAGCATCGGCACGCTCCAGCTGATCGCCCCAGGCTTCATCCGGGGTCCGCAGCGCCACGCCGATCGAGATCGTCACGGGCGGCAATGCTTCGCTGCGGAGTTTCTCCACCGTTTGGCGGTGCCGCTCCCCCAGCCCGTGCGCGGCCTCGGGCTCTGTGTCGTGCTGGCAGATCACCAGGAATTCCTCGCCCCCCAACCGCACCAAGGCATCGCTGGGCCGAATCCCATGGCGCAATGCTTTGGCCACGGCCTGCAGTACGGCATCGCCGCAGCTGTGGCCATGGGTGTCGTTGATGGCCTTGAAGTGGTCGATATCCACCAACAGCAACGCCAGCTGCGGGCATTGCTCTAGGGCGCTGCGCTGTTGCTCGAGCCAGTGGCGATTCAGGGCGCCGGTGAGGGCATCGCTGAGGGCACGGGTTTGCAGCTGTTGATTGAGCGCCTGCGCGCCTCGGGCATGCAGGTTGGAGTGGCGCAGTCGCTCGCCGAGGAGCTGCAGCAAATTGAGCGCAAGTTGGTGAGATTGCTGCGACCAGGTCAGGAGCTCTTGGCGTTCCATCACCCAGAGTTCGCTCGGCTGCTCGCAGCGCACCCAAGCGGTGGTGTCGCCCTGGGTGAGCGTTGACCTTCGCCCACGCAGTCGCCGGGGCCAATGCGCGCCAAGGCCGCCGTGCCTCCCTGCTGCAGGCTCACGACCAACTCGCCAGACAGCACCAGGAAGGTTTGGCTGTTCAATTGATCGGCCCTCAGCACCGTGGTGCCGCGGGCGTGGCAGCGCAGCTCCGCCGCCGCCAGCCATGCCTGCAGCAGTGTGGGGTCGATGCCGGCGAAGAGCGGTGCCTGCAGCTGCAGAAGCTGATCCAGGAGCGGCGGGCCGGTTTTCATTGCAGCAGGGCTTCCAATTGATCGGCCGCGGCGGCGATCGAGTGGCGGCGATGCCGCAGTGCGGCGCAGGTCTGGCCTAACAGCGCGCGATCGCCGTTGTGGGCGGCCTTGATGCCATCGAGCAGTAGCCCCACCAGCTCATTGCCCTGCAGGCAGCGTTGGCTGATCAGGTTGAGCAGTTCGATCGAGAGGTCGGCATCAAACAACATGGCCTTGAGCAGCTGGTTGCTATCCACAGCGATCAACTGAGCGGGCGCCTCGAGCACCTGCACATCGGCGGAATGCACGCCGTTGCCGAACAGCCCCATTTCGCCCAGCAACTCCTCAGCCTCCACGATCGCGAGGGTGTGCGGTGCCCCATCGCTCTGGCGCACCTGGATCGCCACGGTGCCTTCGGTGAGCAGGAGCACCCGTTCGGCTGGGGCGCCCTGGCGCAGCAACAGCTCGCCAGGCTCTGCGCGGATCTCTACGGGCACGATCTCGCTGTCGTGGGCGGCGAGCAGGAGCTTCATCCGTTCGCGCACGATGCTGCGTTGCGATTCGATCCCGAACATCGGCGCTCTGCGGCGTGTGCTCATCCTGGTGGGGTTGCTCCAGACTGGCCACTGCAACTGCGGTGGTGTCGCTCTCCTGCGTGGTCATGGCCGATTTCACCCTTGAGCAGCTGCAGGCCTGGCCGCTGTTTGCTTCCCTCAGCGCCGAGCAGTGCGCCCAACTGCTCGATCGCCATTTGCAGAGCAGCCATGGCTCCGAGCAGGTGTTCGTGATGGAGCAGGACTGGGGTGAATCCTTGTTCCTGCTCCGCAGCGGTATGGCCAAGGTGCGCAGCTACACCGCCGATGGCGATGAGGTGGTGATGTCGGTGTTGGGGGAGGGCGATGTGTTCGGGGAGATGGCGGCCCTCGATGGTTCCGCTCGCTCCGCTGATGTGGTGGCACTCACCCCCGTGACCTTGGTGAAGCTGCGGGCGGCTCCCTTTGCGGCGTTGCTGCAGCAGGACGCTGGCTTTGCCTTGGCTCTGGCGCGGCTGGAGGCCTCGCGCCTGCGGGATCTCAACCAGCGTTTCGCCATTCAAAGCAGCGATGCCACCACCCGGCTGCTCGATGCCCTGGCCTACTTGGCCAGGCGCAGCAGTGCAGCCAATGATCCCCAGGCTCTGATTCCGGCCCTGGCGCAGCGGGAGCTGGGCTTGCTGGCTGGTCTGGCGCGGGAAACGGCGTCGCGCACCCTGAGCAAACTGCGCAGCCGCGGCACGGTGGAGGAGCTGGATGGTGCGCTGCGGATCACGGATCTCCAGCCCCTGATCAAGCGTGGGCTGCTGCCAGCGCACAGCAAGGGCGGTTGATCAGCTCATGGGCGCGGGCCCGCGTGGAATCCATCGGTTCCAGCACGGTGCTCAGCTTCTGATCGGCGCTCAGGGCTTCCAGCACCAGCAAACTGCCTAACATCACGGCCTGGAAGCTCCACTGATCGAAGCCGGGGAGGGAGAAGGTCATGGCGGTTGTGGGGTGATCTGGTGTCACCCTCTCCGCTTTGGCCGGGTGTTGCGGTGACCCACGGCGATGGCCGCTGTGATTCAGCTCACACCCCCGGCCGCTACTCCTGCAAATACGTGGTCTGGCGCAGGCTGGTTTCCAGGTGATCCATCAGGCGGCGCGCTTCGCTGATCTTCAGCTGGCCCCGTTGGATCGCTGCCTCGCTGGCCACCCGCAGCCGCTCCAGCAGCAGTTCGGGGTCGTGTTCCATCGCCTCGAGCACCTCGGCGTTGGTGTTGCCGCGCACCACATGATCCAGTTGGTAGCCGCCGCCGGGGGCCAGGCGGATGTGCACGGCATTGGTGCTGCCGAACAGGTTGTGCAGGTTGCCCATCACTTCCTGGTAAGCACCACCGAGGAACATCCCGATCAGATAGGGCTCGCCGGGGTGCAGGGCATGCAGCTCCAGCAGCGGTTTGGCTTGGCCGTCGCCGATGAAGCGGGCGAGCTTGCCGTCGGAGTCGCAGGTGAGGTCGGCGAAATGTCCTAGTTGAGTGGGTTCCTCATCCAGCCGGTGGATCGGCATCAGCGGGAACAGCTGCTCGATCGCCCAGGTGTCTGGGGCTGAACGGAACACTGAGAGGTTGGCGTAGTAGGTGCCGGCCATGGCAGCCCGCAGCTGGCGCAGGTCGTCGGGGATGGTGCCGCCGCGGGGCAGGCGGGCCACGATCGCTTCGGCGCAGGCCCAGGTGAGCTGTTCGGCCATCGCCCGCTGTGGCAGCGAGATGTAGCCCAGGCGGAAGGCCGCCAGTGCATCCTCCTTGAACTTTATCGCGTCGTTCCAGGCTTCCTGCAGCCGCGAGAGCACGCCCTCATCGCTCGCGGCTGTTGCTGTGATGCCGCTTAACGTCTCCCGCAGGTTGCGCACCGTGAGTGGTTCGTTCTCCTGCTTGGCCGGCACGGCGCCGGGCATGGCGGCGCTGCCCAGCACGTTGAACACCAGCACCGAGAAGTGGCTGGCGATGGCGCGGCCGCTCTCGCTCACCAGTGTGGGCACGCTCACCCCATGGGGCTCGCAGCACTCGCGCACCGTGGCCACCACATCGTTGGCGTAGTTCTGCAGTGAGTAGTTGGTGGAGGCGGCGGTGGCGGTGCGGCTGCCGTCGTAGTCGATGCCCAAGCCGCCGCCCACATCCAGGAAGCCCATCGGGGCTCCCTGTTTGGTGAGCTCCACGTAGATCTGCCCGGCTTCCTGCAGGGCGTCTTTGAGCACGGCGATGTCGTTGATCTGACTGCCCACGTGGAAGTGGAGCAGGCGCAGATCCCCCAGTAGATCGGCGGCCCGCAGGGCCTCCACAGTGGCGAGCAGATCGGGGATCGACAGGCCGAACTTGGCCTTGTCGCCCACTGAGCTTCCCCAGCGGCCGGTGCTGCGGCTGGAGAGTTTGGCGCGTACACCAATAAACGGAGCCGCACCCAGGGCTTTGCTGGCGCTGATGATCCGCTCCACCTCATCGGCCTGCTCGATCACCACCACCGGCTGGCGGCCGAGGCGGCGGGCCAGGATCGCGGTTTCGATGTAGCGCTGGTCTTTGTAGCCGTTGCAGATCAACAGCGCTTCCGGGTCGTCGATCAGCGAGAGGGCAATCAGCAGCTCCGCTTTGCTGCCGGCCTCCAGGCCGAAGTGCCAACGCTTGCCGCAGGCCACCAGCTCCTCCACCACGTGGCGCTGCTGGTTGCACTTCACCGGAAACACGCCCTGGTAGCGGCCGGCGTAGCCGTATTGCGCGATGGCGCGCTCAAAGGCGGCGTGCAGGCGCTCGAGCCGATCTTCGAGGATGTCGTCGAAGCGGATCAGCAGCGGCAGGCCGAGGTTGCGGCCCTCCAGCCCTTGCACCAGCTCCAGTAGATCGAGACTGCCGCCCCGTTCTCCCTGGGGCTGCACGCTGATGTGGCCGCGCGCGTTCACGGAGAAGTAGGGCTCGCCCCAACGGGTGAGGCCATAGAGCTCGGCGCTGTCGGCGGGAGTCCAGCGCTGCTGCTGGCCTGCGATGGCGGAGGGGGCGGTCACCACAGGCTGCGGAGGTGCGGGTAGGCCCTGATTTTGGGGTCTGCTGTCACCAGGGGGATGGTGTGGTCAGAGGAGCTGGAGATCCAGGCCGTGATCCACGAAGTTCAGAAAGTCGCGATCGAGTGTGATGAGCCTCCAGTGGCCTGCCACAGCGAAGGCAGCCAGATAGGCGTCCATCCAACGTTTCGGCGCTGCCTGATCCAGGCAGGCGAGCTTCATCCAGCCCGGCATCAGGTTGGGTGGCTCCTCCACAACAGCCACCTGCGGCAGAGCCGAGAGGCTTTGCAGGGCGTGGAAGGCGTCGCGGTTGGTGGCTTTCGGAACTCCGTAGGCCTTGAGCAGTGTTGGCGTTGAGGCCAGGCGCAGAAAGCTCTGCTGGCTTGCCCGGCACCAGAGCCAGGGTTGATCCGGTGTGGCCTCCAGCAGGGCTTGGCGCGTCTGCTGATGGCAGGGATGCGCCTCGAAGCTCACGGCGAGCCATACGCAGGTGTCAATCAGGCAGGCCGGCACGCAGGCGGTCCTCCTCGGCGAGGGTGCTTTGCTCCAGGGCCAGCAGTTGCTCCAGCGGTGGCGTGATGCCTGAGCTGGCGGGATCGCGGCGAAACAGCGGCAGGCCATCGGGGGCGATCTCAAGGGCCCCTGAGCTGGATCCCGTGGGCGCCACGGGCAGCTCACTCAATCCCTGGCGGATGTAGTCGGCCACGAGCTCTTTAAACGGGCGGCCCAGCTGGAGTGCGCGCTGGCGTGCCTGCTGCACCAGCACATCGGGAAGGTCGATGGTGGTTTTCATGGCACCGCCTCCTTGCACCCAGTTTACTGGCTTCCTGGTTTGCTGGCTTACGGGGTGTTGGCGCCTGTGCTTGCCAACCGGTAGCCCCGCCGCGGACGATGGGCCGGATCTGAACCTTTTGTTTCCATGGCTGCTGAACGCACTTTTGTTGCCATCAAGCCCGATGGCGTGCAGCGCGGCCTGGTGGGCGAGATCCTCGGCCGCTTCGAGCGCAAGGGCTTCAAGCTGGTGGGCCTCAAGCAGCTCACCCCCAGCCGTGAGCTGGCCGAGAGCCACTACGGCGTGCACCGCGAGCGCCCTTTCTTCGCTGGCCTGGTCGACTTCATCACCTCCGGCCCCGTGGTGGCGATGGTGTGGGAAGGCGATGGCGTGATCGCCAGCGCCCGCAAGCTGATCGGCGCCACCAAGCCCCTGGAAGCTGAGCCCGGCACCATCCGCGGTGACCTGGCCGTGAACATCGGCCGCAACGTGATCCACGGCTCCGACGCTCCCGAAACCGCCCAGTTCGAGATCGGTCTGTGGTTCCAGCCCTCCGAGCTGAGTGACTGGACCCCCGCTGATCAGACCTGGCGCGTGGAGGGCTGAGGCCCGGGAGTGGTGCTGGCTGCGGCTCAGGCTGTGGCCAGCGCTGCCCATAGCAGCTTGCAGAGCAGGTGCAGGCCTTGATCAGCGCCCATCGAGTAGCGCTGCCTGCACTTGCCGAGATCAATCAGGGTGTGCAATCCCCATTCCGCGAGCCCCAGGAGGGGCACGCCGGTGATCAGCGCCACCAGCAGCCCATGGATGCCCCCGTGGGCGCTTACCCACCAGCGCCACGACACGCTGCCAGAGCAGCCTGGACATTTCTCCTGGGCCATGCGGTCGCCCTGAAGACCGAAATCACCCAGGAAGTGGCCCATGCAGAGCAAGGCCAGCAGGTTGAAGAAGGGCAGCGGATCCATCGCGCAGGTCTGGCCCCGGTTGCATCCCCATGCTGCTGCGGGTCCGGGGCTCTGACTGCCCTTTGAGGTGATCCGTTGCGCAGGCTTATCCCCCGAAGCGATCCCAGCGGAAGAGCTCCAACAGGGCCTGTTGGTCTGGGTTGCAGCCTTCCGGGCTGAGGTTGGCGCTCAGCAGTTCGGCCGTGATCGCCGCCAGCAGCACACCGTTGCGGTGGTGACCGGCGGCCAGCTGCAGCCCGTTCAGCGGACTGGCCCCCAGCAGCGGCCCTTCATCGGGGGTGCAGGGCCTGAAGCCCCACCAGCGCTCCATCGGTGGCCACTGGCTCGCCTCGGGCAGCAAGGCCTCGATTCCGGCCTGGAGCTGCCGCTGCCCGAAGGGAGTGAGCCCTTCCGTGAAGCCCGCTTCCCGTTCGCTGGTGGCGCCCACCACCAGCAGGCCGTCTTCGCGGGGCACGAGGTAGGTGCCAGGTCCAAAGATCACCCGCTGCAGGGCCTCCCGTGGACCCTGCAGCGAGAGCATCTGCCCCTTCACCGGGAACACCGGCAGCTCGGGCAACAGTTGGGCGCTCCAGGCACCGCTGCAGAGCACCGCAGCCTCGGTCTGCAGGGTCTCCACATGGGCCGCGGCATCACGCACCCGCACGCCCGTGAGCTGGTGGTTGTTGTGCAGGAGCTCCAGCACCTCGACGCCTTCCTGGAAGCGCACACCCAGTTCCACGCAGGCGCGCTCCAGCGCCCGCATCAGCTGGCGGCGGTTGTCGATCTGGCCGTCCTGGCGGAACAGCAGCCCGGCCTGCCAGCCGGGGCCGATACCCGGCAGTTCGCGCTCCAGGCCGTCACGATCCAGGGCCTCGCCCCACGGGGCCGTGGGGTACACGTCGCGCTCGGCGGCCGTGGCAAAGGGCACCACGATTCCGCAGGGTCGCAGGCCGCAGCTGAGGCCGCTGTCGGCCTCAATCTGCGCCACCCAGCCAGGGATGCGCTCCAGGCTGCGCTGGCCGAGCTGCAGCAGGGCGCCGCTGAGGCCCTCCGCATGGGGCGCGAGCATGCCGGCGGCCACAAATCCCGCCGCTTCGCTGCGCCGGCGGCTCAGCACTTCCACAGCTCGGCCGCCTCTGGCCAGGGCATGGGCAATCGCCAGACCCATCAACCCCCCGCCCAGGATCAGCACCGGCGTATCGGTGTTGGTCGCAGGGGTGGCGGCCATGGCTGGGGGGCAGCGGCGAAGGGCACTTCAGTGTTTCAGCCCGCAGCGGTTGATGGCCACCGGCGCCCTTCCATAGGATCGGCCCACGCTTGGAGATGACACATGGCTGCTGAGGCCGCCTGGGAAGCCGTGATCGGCCTGGAGACCCACGTGCAGCTGGGCACCAACAGCAAGATCTTCACCAGTGCCTCCACGGCCTTTGGCGACGACCCCAACACCCACATCGATCCGGTGGTGTGTGGCCTGCCGGGCACGTTGCCGGTGCTTAATCAGAAGGTGCTGGAGTATGCGGTGAAGGCGGCGATGGCGCTCAACCTCAACATCGCCGAGCACAGCAAGTTCGACCGCAAGCAATATTTCTATCCCGACCTGCCGAAGAACTACCAGATCTCCCAGTACGACGAGCCCATCGCCGAAGAAGGCTGGATTGAAGTGGAGGTGGCGGAGAAGGGCAAAGACACCTACCTCAAGCGCATCGGCATCGAACGCCTGCATATGGAAGAAGACGCCGGCAAGCTCGTGCACGCCGGCAGCGATCGCCTGGCGGGCTCCACCCATTCACTGGTGGATTACAACCGCGCCGGTGTGGCCCTTGCGGAGATCGTGAGCAAGCCGGATCTGCGCACCGGGCGTGAGGCAGCGGAATATGCCTCCGAGATTCGCCGGATCATGCGCTATCTCGGCGTGAGCGACGGCAACATGCAGGAGGGTTCCCTGCGCTGCGACGTGAACATCTCCGTGCGCCGCGGGCCCGATGCCCCCTTCGGCACGAAGGTGGAGATCAAGAACATGAACTCGTTCTCCGCCATCCAGAAGGCCTGTGAGTACGAGATCCAGCGCCAGATCAAGGCCTACGAGAGCGGCGAGCCGGTGGTGCAGGAAACGCGCCTCTGGGATGAAGGCAAGCAGCTCACCAAGAGCATGCGCGGCAAGGAAGGTGCCAGCGATTACCGCTACTTCCCCGATCCCGACCTGGGCCCGATCGAGGTGAGCGTCGAGCGGCGCGAAGGCTGGCGTGCTGAGTTGCCCGAGCTGCCTGCTGCCAAGCGCCACCGCTATGCCGAAACCCTGGGGCTCTCCCAGTACGACGCCCGCGTGCTCACCGATGAGCGCCCGATGGCCGAATACTTCGAGGCAGCCGTCGCCGCCGGTGCCGATCCCAAGGGCCTGGCCAATTGGATCACCGGCGATATCGCTGCCTATGTGAATGCCAATCGCCTCTCCTACGCCACGCTCCCCTTCCGCCCCGAGCAACTGGCGGAGATGGTGCAGCTGATCGATGGCGGCAAGATCAGCGGCAAGATCGCTAAGGAGATCCTGCCCGAGCTGCTGGAGAAGGGCGGCTCACCGGCGGCGATCGTGGAAGCCAAGGGCCTCGGCATGATCAGCGACCCTGCGGCGATCACGGCGATCGTGGAGGAGCTGCTGGCCGCTCACCCTGAGGAGGTGGAGGCTTTCCGCGGCGGTAAGACCAAGCTGCAAGGCTTCTTCGTGGGTCAGCTGATGAAGAAAACCGGTGGCAAAGCCGATCCAAAGCTGGCGAACCAGATCCTTAATCAGAAGCTGAAGGGCTGAGGCTGGCTGTTGGCAGATAAAGAAAATAACTTATAATTGGTCATCGCATCTCTTCTATGCCGTCACTGCCACGATTTGCGGATAAGCCGTTTCAATTGGTGCCAACGCCCGGAAGGCTCCAGTCGGCCTTGATTGGTGAATATAAATCGATGATTTTTGAGCCTATTCTTGAGGTTCCGCAGGTTGACGGTGACTATGGCCAAGCCGTTGTTCATGGAATTTCTTCTGCAAAGGCTTCTTCCCCGCAGCTTGCTTATGCACCGATAAGCCCTGAGCTCATGGAGCTTGCTTATGTTGAGATTACCCCGTTGATTGAGGCCTGGGCGGGGTGTCGCTTAGAGCGTAGTTGGGGTTATGGCATTCGTAGTTATGGCCCGGGGTCAAAGTTGCATGTGCATCGCGATCGCGTTGATACTCATGTTGTAAGTTGTATTGTCCATGTTGACGATGATGCTCCTGCTTCATGGCCCCTAGACTTTGTTGACCACGAAGGACAGCTTCACGAAGTCTGCTTTCGCCCTGGTCAAATGCTTTTCTACGAAAGTCTTTGTCCCCACGCTCGTGTCCAGCCTTTTAATGGAAAATACTACCGAAATATGTATTTTCACTGGCGTCCGGTTGACTGGGATCCTTCGCCTTATTCCGGCTTTCGGTGCAAGTTTTCAAGTCTTGAAGAGGCTCAGCAGGATTGTATCCAGTTGGCCACTTCAGGCTGTGAATTGATTCCTCAGGATTGGAAGGAATGGCTGCGCCTGAACTTTAGTCGCGGTTGTGATCGCCAAGGGATGATCGAGCGAGCACAGCGGGATGGTGGATTTTCACCTTCGGTGCTCGAGGCATTCCTGGATCGCCTCGGGGAGGACAATGGGGTGACCCTCGCAGATGCGACTGAAACGAAGTTCGATTCTGCCAATTTGGCGGATCAGGATTCAACGAGTGTCCTGAGCTGGTTGCAGTGGTTTGAAGCGCCTCTGACAAAGCCCGATCACGCGCCTAGGGCTTGGAAGCTTGATACGGCCTTGGCTCAAATCTATGAATTGCCTGACCTGCTGAGTCGAGAAGATTGTGAATTATTGATTGGTGCTATTAATCGACAACTCGTGCCCTCATCGGTCACGCGGGGCGAGAGTGCTTATCGGACAAGCCGTACCTGCCATCTTCACGATAGTGATTCGGGGCTTTCTGCGAGAATTGATCAATACTTATCAAGTCTTCTAGGTGTGGATCCGAGTCTGTCGGAGCCTTTGCAGGGACAGTGCTATGGGCCAGGTCAATATTTCAAGGAGCATACCGATTGGTTCGCTCCAGGCACCGAGGAGTTTTCTGAACATGCCCATCCTGGTGGACAACGTACCTGGACAGTTATGATCTATTTGAATACCGTTCAGCGTGGTGGTAAAACTTGTTTTAAGCATTTAAATCGTTGCTATTCGCCCATCCAGGGCTTTGCCCTAGCTTGGAATAATTTGATGGCAGATGGCTCTCCGAATCCCTATACCTTGCATGAGGCGATGCCTGTAGAGGAGGGTGAGAAGTGGGTGATCACCAAATGGTTTAGGGCGCTGCCGGGTCGTAATGGCTAGGCCATGAAAGCGATCCTGGCTTTTTCGATGTTTTTCTGTCTTCCTTGCTTTTAGGCATTCGATTAACTTGGTTCTGGCGGACTCGTTTGCTGTGCAAGTGCTTATATGTTTGTCCTTGCATTGCATTGCGAAGGTTGTCGTTATTCTTTGCAGCTGCGGAATGTGTCGTGGTCTCTATCTGTGTGCCATGGGGATGAATATTGCCTTGTTTGAACCTGCGTGTGTGCGGTTTTGCTTGCCGCGTTGAAAGACGTCGTCGCATTGCAGATCGGTTTCGATGCGGGCGAGCCAAGTCCTGCATAGAAAGTTGAAGGGCTTCGGCTCAGGCTTCGCTTCCCTGTGATCAACGGCACAGGGCTGGATGAGCGGGGTCAATAGCTGGAGCGGTTGTGTCGGCGAGCTTGGGTGTATCGGAAGGAAACAGCCCCAACCGCTTCATTCACTCACTCACACGCACGTTTCAAAGCCATGACCCTCAAAGCTTCCGCCGCTGCCGCTCTGCTTGCTGGTGCTGCCACTCTGTCGATCGCTGCACCTGCGGCCCATGCTCAGAACTTCGGGATTTACGGTGCCTGTGATTCCGGTTCGGTGAACATCAGCGGTAATGGTGGCGGATTCAATGCTTCCGGTCGTGATTGCACCGCAGCGCGTGACTGGCAATCGAAGGAAAATGCCCGCGACCGCCAGCACGTTACCCAGGATCAGCTGATTGGCCTGGGCGGCAATCTGACCACAGGCCTGATCATGAATGCGCAGAACCGCCAGCCGCAGGTGCAGCCCCAGCCTTTGTGGCAGGTTGCTGCACCTAGCACCACCGAGCTGGAGTTGATGCGCCAACAGCAGGAAATCGAACTGCTGAAGCTGAAGTTGCAACTGGCGTACCAGCAAAACGGCAGCACCTATACGAATGCATCGGTCATGCAGCCCATGGGGGGTTACGTGATGGTTCCGGCTCGATGACTGCGTCGCAATCGCCGCTTGATCACTCCCTCGCTCTAATCACCATGCATGCTCCTTCGATTGTTCGGCTCCCTGTTGCCGTTGTGCTGGCTGCTTGTTCTGCCGCCGGCCTCGCGTTCGGTGTTCCGGCAGGAGCCCAGCCTTCCGACACCTGCTCCACCCATCAGCTGGGGCTCCATGTGGATGGATCGCGGTTCGTGCTCCAGCATCAAGCCTGCGGCGCCCCTGATCAGCCCGAGCTGGAGCGCCCGGCGCCGCGCGGTCCTCTGCTCAACAGCAACCTCTTGGAGCGTTTGCTGGAGCTCAGGCCTCTGGTCCAGCGGGAGTTATCCGTCCAGCGCTGATGCTTTGAGCAGGTGGCCGAGCCGTGCTGGAAGTTGGCTGGGGTCTGTGCGGTTGTCGATCAGCTGATCGGCCAAGGGCCGTTTGCGCTCCAGGGGCCACTGGGCCTGGATGCGCGCCTCCGCCGCCGCTTCGCTGAGCCCATCGCGTTGCATCAGGCGCTCCAGCTGCTGCTCCGGTTCGCAGTCCACCAGCCACACCTCACTGCACAGGCCCTCGAGGCCGGCTTCAAACAGCAGCGGAACCACCAGCACCACCGCTGGGGCGCTCGCCAGCCTGGCGAGCTCGTCTTCAAACCGTGCGCGCACCAGCGGGTGCACCAGTTGCTCCAGCCAGCTTCGTTCCTGGGGAGCGTTGAACACGATCTGGCCCAGTGCCGCTCGATTGATCACGCCCGCTGCGGCAGCGCTGCCTTCGCCCCGCACCACCTCCCCATAACGCTCAAGCACCGCAGCCGCACCGGCAGTCCCCGGAGCCAACGCCTCCCGCGCATACACATCCGCATCCAGCACCGGCAGCCCCTGCTGCTCCAGCCAACGGGCCACGGTGCTTTTGCCACTCGCGATCCCGCCGGTGAGGCCAATGCGGCGTTGCGGTCCGCTCCAGCGGGGCGAGGCGGGCATCGGCGGGCTGGGGCGCGGGCGATCAGCGCTCAGAATCGCAGCATTCGAGCGAGTGGCGGCGGCCGTGACTCACCCCTGGTATCCCATCCCCGGCGGCGTGACAGCCCCTGAGGGTTTCCTGGCCGCTGGCATCACCGCTGGCCTCAAGGCCTCCGGTAAGCCCGATCTCTCGCTGCTACTGGCGCCAGAAGGGGCGGTATGCGCCGGCACGTTCACCACCTCGCTGGTGCGGGCCGCCTGCGTGGATCTCTGCGCCGAACGGCTGCAGGCCAGTGGCGGCCATGCCCGGGCTGTGCTCACCAATTCCGGTCAGGCCAATGCCTGCACGGGCGATCGTGGCTTGATCGACAGCCAGCGCGCCACCCAGGCCATGGCCGATCGGTTGGGGCTGGCGGCGGAGGAGGTGCTGATCTGCTCCACCGGGGTGATCGGCGTGCCGATCCCGATGGACACGCTGCTGGCGGGGCTGGATCCCCTCGTGGCGGCCCTCAGCGCCGAGGGGGGAGCTGATGCGGCCACGGCGATCCTCACCACCGATCTGATCGACAAACAGATCGCCCTCGAGGCCGAGCTGGGCGGTCGCCGCGTGCGCATCGGCGGCATGGCCAAGGGCTCGGGAATGATCCACCCCAACATGGCCACCATGCTCGGTTACCTGAGCTGCGATGCCGGCGTACCGCCTGAGGTGTGGCAGGCGATGGTGAAGCGGGCGGTGGATCGCTCCTTCAATGCGATCACGGTGGACGGCGACACCAGCACCAACGACACATACCTGGCGTTTGCAGCCGGTGAGCCCTTGAGCCCCGAGCACTTCGACGCACTGGAGGCCGGCCTGACGGCGGTGTCGCAACATCTGGCCAAGGCGATTGCCCGCGATGGCGAGGGCGCCACCTGTTTGCTGGAGGTGCAGGTGGAGGGTGCCAGCGATGACGCCGCTGCCCGGGCCATTGCCCGCACCATCTGCGGCTCCTCCTTGGTGAAGTGCGCCGTGCACGGCCGCGATCCCAACTGGGGCCGGATCGTGGCGGCTGCCGGCCGGGCCGGAGTGCCGATGGATCCCGATGCCGTCGCCCTCTGGCTGGGGGAGCATCAATTGATGGCCGCAGGTCAGCCCCTCGCCTTTGATCGCCCTGCGGCTTCGGCCTACATGCGCGATCGGGCGGCGGGCGCTTACCTCAGCGACGACACGGTGCTGATCCGCATCCAAGTGGGCGCGGGGCAAGGTGCAGGCCGTGCCTGGGGATGCGACTTGTCTGATCAATATGTGCGCATCAACGCCGATTACACGACGTAAGCCACCGGCTGTCGATGCACCACCACATCCTTGTGCGGGGCGGCCAGGTGGGCGATGTGATCGATCAGCTGGTTGAACAGGGCCTGCGTGCGGGGATGGTCGGCATAGGGCTCGCGCACCATCAGCACATCGCCCACTTCAACGGGGAGTTGCTGGGGCAGGCGAACCCAGTCATCGCCGAAGAGATGAAGGGTGAGGGGTGAGGAGTAGCCAACCAACATCGCTTCCACCGGACTCTGGCCAAACCACGGCGCCTGCTTCATCGCGGCTTCCCGCGCGGCGCTGGGGAGCAAGCCGCAGTTGCGCAGCACCTGCTCGAACACCGGGAAGCTGCCATCCGGCAGTGGGAGCACCGGATAGGGCAACAGCTCATCCCAGGTGATGGCATCGCGCCGTTCGGCCAGGGGATGGCCCACCGGCACCATCAGGTGCATGGGCATGGTGGTGAGCCGCAGGCCCCGGAGACCGTCCCGCAGCGGGGCATCGGGCGCGGAGCAGATCCAGGCGTCGATCACCCCGTCTTGCAACAGAGCCAGGGGTTGTTCGTAATCGAGGTAGTTGAAGTTGCCGCGCTGCCAGTTGTCGAGTGCCACACCATCCAGCCCTGGCGCTGACCAGTGCTGCGCGTCCAGTCGCAGGGTGTGATCACGGCTCCAGCGCCATTGCTGGTGCACGTGCCGCTCCAGGTTGATCAGTTCGGTGTCGCCGATGAGCCGCCACTCGCCTCGGCTGCGGGCCAGCTGCAGATCAAGCAGCTCCAGGCATTTGCGGCTGTTGCGGCTCACGGTGGGCTGGGCGCAGGCCAGGGCTTCTGCCGCCCGTTGGCCCGTGCGCAACCAGATCAAATGATCCAGCGCGGCGAGGCAATCCAGTGAAATCATCCCTCCTCCCACACGCGACGGTGCCGAAATTACGCGGCGGGATCACGTGGTCCTTGTGTTGTTGGCTGCTTCAACACAAGCGGACGTTGTTTATGCAATGTCTGCATGCGCCCGCTACCTGTTGGGGGCGTGGTCTGAGGCTTGCGGTGGGTGCTGCTTAGAGTTGGCGCCCTCGTGCTGGCCCCATGGCCCGGGTGTCGCAGTCAACCCAGCCTCGGCCGCAGCCCATCTGGAAGGGGCCACTGGTGGCAGGCCTCTGCTTTGGCGTGGCCTACGGCATTACCCAACGGCTCGTGAGCTTCAACGTGGCAGAGCTGATCCGCTTTGGCCCTGGCTTCGACGTGCAGGTGTTCCCCGGCACCAGCCTTGAGAGCCTGAAGTTGCGCTTTGGGGATGCCCAGGCGGAAATCAGGGGCGATCTGGAGCTGCAGGAACTGGAGCGGCAGCAGCAGGAAGAGGCCAAGCAGCGCGCCGAGGAAGCCAAGAAGGCTGAGGAACGCCTTAAGAACGCTGCTCAGCTTGAACCGCTGCAGGATGCCGAAGCAGGGCCCGCCCCTGAGCCAGTTGTTGCACCCATAACTGCGCCTGCACCAACCCCTGCTGCGGTTCCGGCTCCCAAACCCAAGCCCAAGCCGACACCACAGGCGAAGCCCAAGCTGCAGGACAAGCCACCTGCAAGCGTGCCGCCTGTGCCCGTGCTCCAACCCCAGCCCTTGCCTCTGCCGCCTCCCGCTCCCCAGCTCTGATCTGCCACAGTTTCAGCAGATCACGCCTGGCCTCGGCCCGGTCGGCCGCCATGAGCACACCTCAGACCCTGGTGCAGGCAGCACTGAATCGACTCTCCGCACGCCTGGGTAGCGGTTTGGCGGATGCCGCCGCCGGTCTGGCGGTGTTGGCACAGGATGCGCCTGATCGGTTTCGGCAGGAATGGGATTTGTTCCGCGAAGAGGTGGAGTTGGAGGCTCAGCGCCTGGAGCGCGGTGATGGCGAGCCCGCCCCCGCGGCTGGTGAGCCGATGTCGCCCCCGGTTGATCCGCAGCAGCAGATCGATCAGTTGCGGGCGCAGGTGGCGCGGGTGGCGCGTCGCTTGGAGGAGCAGCCCTGATGCCTGCCTTGACGCAGGGTGTGCGCAGTGCCACGCGCGTGTTGCGCATCTGGAGTGCTGTGTTGCAGCTTCTCCTATGGCTCTGGCTCGATGCCCGCGATTGGAGCTATCCCGGTGGCGCCAGCGAGGAGCGCCGCGCGGAGCGGCAGCGGCGCCGGGCCCGCTGGCTCACCGCCGAGCTGCTCACGCTCGGCTCGGCCTTCATCAAGCTCGGGCAGTTGCTCTCAGCCCGCCCCGATGTGCTCCCTGCCAGCTGGGTGGAGGAGCTCTCGCGCCTGCAAGACAGCGTTCCCGCCTTTTCCTTCCAAACGGCCCAGGCGCTCCTGGAGCAGGAGCTGGGTGAGCGTTGCGCCGAGATCATCGATCTCGATCCCGATCCGCTCGGGGCCGCCAGCCTGGCCCAGGTGCACCGCGCCAGCCTGCGCAGCGGCCGCCAGGTGGTGCTCAAGATTCAGCGCCCGGGCTTGGAGCGCTTGTTCCGCCTCGACCTGGAGGTGATGCAGCAAGTGGCAGCGGTGCTGCAACGCCATCCCAGCTGGGGGGTGGGGCGCGATTGGGTGTCGATCGCCCAGGAGTGCCGGCGTGTGCTGCTGCGGGAGCTCGATTTCCGCCTGGAGGCCGAACACGCTGCCCGCTTCCGCCAGCAATTTTTGGACGATCCGGGTATTCGCATTCCGGCCGTGGTGTGGGAGCTCACCACCCGCCGGGTGCTCTGCCTGGATTACGTGCCGGGCATCAAGATCACCGACCGCGAGGCGATCCTCGAGGCGGGCATCGATCCGGCGGCGGTGGCCGAAAAGGGCGCCGCCAGCTACCTGCAGCAGCTGGTGCGCTTCGGCTTCTTCCACGCCGATCCCCACCCGGGCAATCTGGCGGTGGCCCGTGATGGGGCACTGATCTACTACGACTTCGGCATGGTGGGCAGCCTGTCGCAGCGGCTGCGCAGTCGCCTGGGCCGCATGGTGACGGCCGCCGCCGCCCGCGACGCCGGTGGGCTGGTGAACGAACTGCAGGCTGCTGGGGTGATCGCACCCGACATCGATCCAGGGCCTGTGCGGCGCTTGGTGCGGGTGATGCTCACCGAGGCGCTCACGCCCCCCTTCTCCGCCAACGTGATCGAGAAGCTCTCGGGTGATCTCTATGAGCTGGTGTATGGCCAGCCCTTCCGCCTGCCCCCCGAGCTGATCTTTGTGATGCGGGCCCTCTCCACCTTTGAGGGCGTAGGCCGCAGCCTCGATCCCAGCTTTAGCCTCGTGGCGATTGCCCGCCCCTACCTGCTGCCCCTGATGAGCGCTTCCGGCAACGGCCCCAACGATCTCTTCAATCAGCTGGGTCGCCAGGCCGTGGAGGTGGGCAGCCGCGCTCTGGGTCTGCCGCAGCGCCTCGAAGACAGCCTCTCGCGCATCGAGCAGGGCGACCTGCAGGTGCAGATTCGCGCCGGTGAAACCGATCGGCTGCTGCGGCGTGTGGCATTGAGTCAGCAGAGCGCTGGTCAGTCGATGCTGCTGGGTGCTCTGTTGGTGTCGGCTGCGTTGCTGGCGGCCAGCGCGAGGCCAGCGCTCACCGCCGTGCCGATCGTGCTCTCAGCGCCTGTGGGCCTGAGCTGGTTGAAGCTGCAGGCCCGGCTGCGGCGCGATGGCCGCATCGACAAGTTGGGGCAATCCTGAGGCGGCTCAGGCCTTGCCGCGGGGGCCGCGATCTTCCGCGCCGGCATACACGGCCTGGCTGCCCAGTTCGTCTTCGATGCGCAGCAGCTGGTTGTACTTGGCCACGCGCTCGCTGCGGCTCAGCGAACCGGTCTTGATCTGGCCGGCGCGGGTGGCCACGGCCAGGTCGGCGATGGTGGTGTCTTCGGTTTCGCCGGAGCGGTGGGAGATCACGCTGGTGTAGCCGGCGCGGCCTGCCAGATCGATCGCCTGAAGGGTTTCGGTGAGGGAACCGATCTGGTTCACCTTGATCAGGATCGAGTTGGCCACGCCGAGGTCGATGCCGCGCTGCAGGCGGGCGCTGTTGGTCACGAACAGGTCGTCGCCCACCAGCTGCACGGTTTTGCCGAGCTTTTCGGTGAGCAGGGCCCAGCCGTCCCAGTCGTCTTCAGCGACGCCGTCTTCGATCGAGGTGATCGGGAAGCGGCTCACCAGCTGGGCGAGCTGATCCACCATCTCGGCGCTGGTGTAGCTGCCGCCATCGAAGGCGTAGCGGCCGTCTTTGAAGAACTCGGTGCTGGCCACATCGAGGGCCAGGGAGATCTGATCGCCGGGGCGGTAGCCCGCCTTCTCGATCGCTTGCACCAGCAGTTCGCCGGCTTCGATGTTGCCGAGATCGGGGGCGAAGCCGCCTTCATCACCCACGGCGGTGCTCAGGCCCTTGTCTTTCAGCAGGCCCTTGAGGGTGTGGAACACCTCGGTGCCCATGCGCAGCGCTTCGCTGAAGGTGGGTGCGCCATGGGGCACGAGCATGAACTCCTGGAAATCCAGGCTGTTGGCCGCGTGGGCCCCCCCGTTGATCACGTTCATCAGCGGCACCGGCAGCAGGTTGGCCATCGGGCCACCCAGGTAGCGGTAGAGCGGCAGGCCCACGCCATTGGCGGCCGCGCGGGCGGTGGCCAGGCTCACGGCCAGGATCGCGTTGGCGCCGAGGGCGCTCTTGTTGGCGCTGCCGTCGAGTTCGAGCATCGCCGCATCCACGGTGCCCTGATCGAGGGCGCTGAGGCCGCAGAGAGCGGGGGCGATCTTCTCCTCAATGTTGCTCACGGCCTGCAGCACACCCTTGCCGCAGTAGCGGCTGCCGCCGTCGCGCAGTTCACAGGCTTCGTGGGCACCGGTGCTGGCGCCGCTGGGCACGATGGCGCGGCCGCTGGCACCGCCCTCAAGCATCACCTCGGCTTCCACCGTGGGGGTGCCGCGGGAGTCGAGCACCTCCCGGGCCACGATGGTGTCAATCACGAGGTCGAGGGTGTCGATCACAGCGGCCGGGGTGTGTCTCAGTGGTCCTTGAGGGGGATCCTATGGGTCGCCCCTGCCGCTGCTCTTGTGCCCGTTGGCACCGAATGGTGAGCTCTGGTCAGAATGCGCCTGGCTGATGCGGCTTCCATGCGCTTGCTCCACACGATGCTGCGGGTCGGCGACCTGGAGCGTTCGATCACCTTCTATACAGAGGTGCTCGGGATGCGCCTGCTGCGCCGCAAGGACTATCCCGGCGGCCGTTTCACCCTGGCCTTTGTGGGCTATGGCGAGGAGAGCGACACCACGGTGCTGGAACTCACCCACAACTGGGATACCAGCAGCTACGAGATCGGCACGGGCTATGGCCACATCGCTCTCGGCGTGGACGACATCGTGGGTGTGTGCGATCAGATCCGTTCCAAGGGTGGCCGGGTGGTGCGGGAGCCGGGGCCGATGAAAAACGGCAGCACGGTGATCGCCTTTGTGGAAGATCCCGACGGCTACAAGGTGGAACTGATCGAGCTGAGCTCACGCGCCCATGCGGCCTGACACTCTCACCGCTGAACCGGATCGCTTCAGTGATGCGGCCTGGGATCTGCTGCTTGCCAGCCAGGAGCAGGCCCGCCGCTGGCGCCACGCCGACATGGATGTGGAGCACCTGCTGCAGGTGCTGTTCAGCGATGCGCGCTATGCCAGCTGGATCGATCCGCTGCCCCTCGATCCAGAGGCATTGCTCGATCAGCTCGACGACGTGTGCGCCGATCAGCCCACCAGCTCCAGCCGTGAGCTCTACATCGGGGAAGCCCTCGAAGAGCTTTTGGATGGCGCGGAGCGCTGCCGCGAGGCAGCGGGCGCCCGCCTGATTGACATCCCCCAGATCCTGCTGGCGCTGTTGGATGAACCGCGCCTGGGGCGGCGCCTGTTGGCGGATCAGGGCCTCAGCGAAGACCTGTTGCGCCGCCAGCAACGCTCCGAACGGCCCGCGCCCCCCGCGGCTGAGCCGGTGCGTCGCGCCCCGGAGCCCAGGGCGGCCCAGCAGACCAGCGACAGCTGGATCGATCGGGGTGCTTCCTCCGCCCCCGCGGGGCCGTCTGCCCCTGCTGCCGCGCCCCGCCCGCCTGCCGCGGAAGCGGAATCGGATTCAGCCCTCACCCTCGAGCAGGAGCCCAGCGCCCTCGATCAGTTCGGCCGCGATCTCACCGCTGCGGCGCGCGCCGGCGAGCTGGATCCGGTGATCGGCCGCGACACCGAGATCCGCCGCTTGATGCAGGTGCTCTCTCGCCGCGGCAAGAACAACCCGGTGCTGATCGGTGAACCCGGCGTGGGCAAAACCGCGATCGCTGAATTGCTGGCCCAGCGGATCGTGGCTGGCGAAGTGCCCGATGCCCTCAAGGGGCAGCGCCTGATCAGCCTCGATCTCGGTGCCCTGATTGCCGGCGCCAAATTCCGCGGGCAATTTGAAGAGCGCCTGCGCAGCGTGCTCAAGGAGGTGCGTGAGGCGGAGGGCAAAGGCGCCGGCGTGATCCTGTTCATCGATGAGCTCCACAACGTGGTGGGGCCGGAGCGCTCCAGCAGCGATGCCGGCAGCATCCTCAAGCCGGCCTTGGCCCGTGGCGATCTGCGCTGCATCGGTGCCACCACGCCCGAGGAGTTCAGCCGCACGGTGGAAAAGGATCCCGCCCTCAACCGCCGCTTCCAGCAGGTGTTGATCAAGGAGCCGGGGCTCGATGACAGCACCCTGATCCTGCGCGGCCTGAAGGAGCGCTACGAGCTACACCACGGCGTTGCGATCACCGATGGCGCGGTGGTGGCGGCTGCGCGCCTGGCGGATCGCTACATCGCCGATCGCTGCCTGCCGGATTCCGCCATCGATCTGATCGATGAGGCCGCCGCCCAGCTGCGGATGGAGGTGACCTCCAAGCCGCGGCTGGTGGAGGAGGCCGAAGCCGAGCTGCGCCGGGTGGAGCTGGCCTTGCTCTCAGCGGAGAGCGCGCCTGAGCCGGAGCGGGTGGCGTTGCAAGAGCAGCGCCGGCAGGCCAATGCCGCGCTCCAGGAGCTGCAGCAGCGCTGGCAGGGCGAGCGCGAGGAGCTGGCGGAGTTGCGGCAGCTCCTCGCCGACGACGAGAGCTTGCGGCTGCAGATCGCCGAGGCTGAGCGCGATGGCGATCTGGAGGAAGCGGCCCGGTTGCAATACGACCAGCTGCACGGCGTGCAACAGCGCCGCAGCGAGCTGGAGGCGCAACTGCAGGAGCAGCAGCGAGCGGGCCAGTCGTTGCTGCGCGAGCAGGTGGAAGAGGGCGACATCGCTGATGTGGTGGCCCGCTGGACCGGGATTCCCGTGCAGCGCCTGATGGCGGGCGAACGCCAGAAGTTGCTGGAGCTGGAGCAGCGGCTGGGTGAGCGGGTGATCGGCCAACAGGAGCCGGTGGCGGCGGTGGCGGCAGCGATCCGCCGGGCTCGGGCGGGGATGAAAGATCCGCGCCGGCCGGTGGGTTCGTTCCTGTTCCTGGGCCCCACCGGTGTGGGTAAAACCGAGCTGGCCAAGGCCCTGGCCGCGGCGCTGTTCGATGAGGAGGAGGCGCTGGTGCGGCTCGACATGAGCGAGTTCATGGAGCGCAACGCCGTGGCGCGCTTGCTGGGTGCTCCTCCTGGCTATGTGGGCTACGAGGAGGGGGGGCAGCTCACCGAGGCGGTGCGTCGCCGTCCCTATGCGGTGCTGCTGCTCGATGAGGTGGAGAAGGCCCACCCGGATGTGTTCAACGTGCTGTTGCAGGTGCTCGATGACGGCCGCCTCACCGATTCCCAGGGCCGCACCGTGGATTTCCGCCACACCGTGGTGGTGATGACCAGCAACCTCGCCAGCCGCGCGATCCTCGACCACGCCCGCAGCTCGGGTGATCCGGCGCAGCTGGAGCAGCAGGTGGAGCAGGCCCTGGCCAGCCAGTTCCGCCCCGAATTCCTCAACCGCATTGATGAGGTGATCCGCTTCCAGCCCCTCGGCCCCGAGCAGCTGCAGCGCATCGTGCATCTGCAGCTGGCGGAGTTGGCTGCCCTGCTGCGGGAGCAGGGGTTGGAGCTGCAGGTGGAGGAGCCGGTGGTGCCTTGGCTGGCCCAACAGGGCTACGAGCCGGAATACGGGGCGCGGCCCCTGCGCCGGCTGTTGCGCCGGCGCATCGAAAATCCATTGGCCACCGAGCTGCTCGAGGAGCGCTTCCTCGGGGCCTCCGCCGTGCAGGTGAGCCTGCAGGAGGCGGAGGGGCAGCTGCGCTTCAGCCCGATCAGCCAGGCGGTTTGATCACGTCCGGTAGGGTGGCTGTTTGCGCAACAGCGCGCGCCCTCGCTCTGCGAACACCTTCTGGACACCGCGGTGGAAACCCCGACTGAGCCACAACCCAATCCGCCAGCCCCCGGGCCTTCTGCTGAACCCACCCCAGCCCCCTCCGGCTTTGTGGGCAGCACGGTGGCCGAGCTGCGCAAGGTGGTGTGGCCCAGCCGCCAGCAGCTGTTTGCCGAATCGGTGGCCGTGATTCTGATGGTGACCCTCTCGGCCTTTGCCATCGCCGCCATCGACCGCTTCTACAGCTGGGTGAATGCCCAGGTGTTCCGCTGAGTTCTCCTTCCCCTTTGCCGTTGCCCGTGTCCGACGTTGATCTGAGCGATCTGAGCACCGAAGATCTGGCCGTTCCCGAGCTGGTGGATGCGGCCGAGCCCGCTGCTGCTCCCGCCGCCGAAGGTCGTGCTCCCATCGCCCGCTGGTACGCCGTGCAGGTGGCCTCCAGCTGTGAGAAGAAAGTGAAGGCCACGCTCGAGCAGCGTGCCGTGACCCTGGGCGTGGACAACCGCATCCTTGAGATCGAGATCCCCCAGACCCCGGCGGTGAAGCTCAAGAAAGACGGCAGCCGCACCAGCACCGAAGAAAAGGTGTTCCCCGGCTACGTGCTCGTGCGCATGGTGCTGGATGAAGACACGATGATGGCGGTGCGCAGCACCCCGAACGTGATCAACTTCGTGGGCGCTGAAGATCGCCGCGCCACCGGCAAGGCCCGCGGTCACATCAAGCCTCGCCCCCTGAGCCGCTCGGAGGTGGATCGCATCTTCAAGCGTGCGGCCGAGAAGAAGCCTGTGGTGAAGGTCGACCTCACCGAGGGCGATCAGATCCTCGTGACCGCTGGTCCGTTCAAGGACTTCCAGGGCGAGGTGATCGAAGTGTCGGGCGAGCGCAACAAGCTCAAAGCCCTGCTGTCGATCTTCGGCCGGGAAACCCCGGTGGAACTCGAGTTCGCTCAGATCAGCAAGCAGAGCTGATTCCGGTGCGGCCGTCTCCCTGCGGAGGGCGGCCACAGGCTGGGTTCCGGTCTCCGGGATCCGCCGCACCCGCTGCCCTAGGGTCGCGGATCCGCAGATTGCTCAAGCCGCCAGGACGATGGCAAAAAAAGTTGTAGCTGTGATCAAGCTGGCCCTCCAGGCCGGCAAAGCCAACCCCGCGCCGCCGGTGGGCCCTGCCCTCGGTCAGCACGGCGTCAACATCATGGCGTTCTGCAAGGAGTACAACGCTCGGACGCAGGACAAGGCTGGCTATGTGATCCCGGTTGAAATCTCGGTCTTTGAAGACCGCAGTTTCACCTTCATCACCAAAACCCCTCCCGCTTCCGTGCTGATCACCAAGGCAGCCGGGATCGAGAAGGGTGCCGCCACCTCCTCCAAGGGTTCCGTGGGCGCTATCAGCCGCGCACAGCTCGAGGAGATCGCCAAGACCAAGCTGCCCGACCTCAACTGCACCAGCGTTGAGTCGGCCATGCGCATCATCGAAGGCACCGCCCGCAACATGGGCGTCGCCGTGAAGGACTGAGATCAGTGGGCCTCGGCCCAGCCCTGATCCCACGCCACGTTTTGTCCCTTATCGGGGGAGAGCCCTTCGGCTCGCCTGCACCCCACGCCTGACATGCCCAAAGTTTCTAAGCGTTATTCCGCCGCCTTCGGCAAGGTTGAGACCCGCACCTACTCCCCGCTCGAAGCGGTGGAACTGGTGAAGGCCAACGCCACCGCCAAGTTCGACGAGACCGTTGAGGCCCACGCCCGCCTCGGTATCGACCCCAAGTACACCGACCAGCAGCTGCGTACCACCGTGGCGCTGCCCCACGGCACCGGCCAGAGCATCCGCATCGCCGTGATCGCCCGTGGTGAAAAGGTGGCTGAGGCCAAGGCCGCCGGCGCCGACCTGGCTGGTGACGACGATCTGGTTGACACCATCGCCAAAGGCGAGCTGGAGTTCGATCTGCTGATCGCCACCCCGGACATGATGCCCAAGGTGGCCAAGCTGGGTCGTGTGCTCGGTCCCCGTGGCCTGATGCCGAACCCCAAGGCCGGCACCGTGACCACCGACCTGGCCTCCGCTATCAACGAGTTCAAGGCCGGCAAACTCGAGTTCCGCGCCGACCGCACCGGCATCGTGCACGTGCGTTTCGGTAAAGCCAGCTTCGACGCCGCCAAGCTGCTCGACAACCTCAAGGCCCTCCAGGAGACCATCGACCGCAACAAGCCCAGCGGTGCGAAGGGTCGCTACTGGAAGAGCCTCTACATCACCTCCACCATGGGTCCCTCGGTGGAAGTGGATGTGTCGGCTCTGCAGGACATCAAGCAGGAAGGCTGATCCGGCTTTCCAGAGCTGGCTCTCCCCCAGCCTCCTTTGCCCCCGCCCCGGCGGGGGCTTTGTTGTAGGTTGGATTGCTGGCTTAGGCCAGAAGGGCACGCGCCCTACCCAAGACAGCAGGTCTGCTCAAGGCCAGCGCTCACTTCGGTGAATCGCTGCCGACAGCCGTAAACCCTGCCGAGGTGCACGCGACTGGTTTTGCCCTGGCGGTTCGCTGCCGGGGGAATGCAAGCCGCAGCCCCTCGAGTGCATCCGCACTGGGGCTGCGTACCCGGCTTGTTCCCCCGATCCGTTCCGTTTCCCATGGGCCGCACGCTGGAGAACAAGCAACAGATCGTCGAAGAGCTCAAGCAGCTCCTCGGTGAGGCCGAAATGGCGCTGGTTCTTGATTACAAGGGCCTGTCCATCAAGGAGATGTCTGATCTGCGGACCCGTCTGCAGGCCAGCAACGGTGTGTGCAAGGTGACCAAAAACACCTTGATGCGCCGTGCCATTGATGGCAACAGCGCTTGGTCGGAACTGGATTCCCTCCTCACCGGCACCAACGCCTTCGTGCTCGTTAAGGGCGACGTGGGTGGTGCCGTGAAGGCCGTTCAGGCCTTCCAGAAGGACACCAAGAAATCGGAAACGAAGGGCGGCCTTTTCGAAGGCAAGCTCCTCTCGCAATCCGAGATCAAGGCCATCGGGGATCTGCCCTCCAAGGAGGTGCTCATGGCGCAGATCGCCGGTGCGATCAACGCCGTGGCCACCAAGGTGGCTGTGGGCATCAACGAAGTTCCCTCCGGTCTTGCCCGGGCGCTCAAGCAGCACGCCGACGGCGAGGGCACGGCCAACTGAGGCCTGCTCTGCTGAGCTCTCCGCTCCGACTGTTCACACAGATCTGTTGCTGATTCCCAACCATGTCTGCTACTACCGACCAAATTCTCGAGCAACTGAAGTCGCTCTCCCTGCTTGAAGCTTCCGAGCTCGTTAAGCAGATCGAAGAGGCTTTCGGTGTGTCCGCCGCCGCTTCCGCTGGCGTTGTGATGGCTGCTCCCGCCGCTGGCGGTGCTGCTGAGGCTGCTGAAGAGAAGACCGAGTTCGACGTCGTGCTCGAGAGCTTCGACGCCGCTGCCAAGATCAAAGTGCTGAAGGCCGTGCGCGAAGCCACCGGCCTGGGCCTGGGCGAAGCCAAGGCTCTGGTGGAAGGTGCCCCTTGCGCCGTCAAGGAAGGTGCTTCCAAGGCTGATGCCGAGGCCATGAAGAAGGCCATCGAAGAAGCCGGCGGCAAGGTCGCTCTCAAGTGATTTCGCCCGTGGCCCGCTTGTTCGGGCCACACCGCTTCCCATCAGCCGGCTCCTGCGGGGGCCGGCTTTTTTTTGCGCGTGATCGCGCCGGGGCTGGCCTAACCACTCGCCAACAAAAAAGCCCCGCCGAAGGCAGGGCTTTGAGTTCGGAACGCTTCTGGGAGTCTGTCCTCGTTTCGACCCCGGAAGTGGTGTTCCGCACTCCTCACACAAGAGAAACATACAGCCAGAGGAAAAGGCCTCCTAGGGATCTTGGGCCGCTATCTCAGCTGGCCTAGGGCTTGTAGGGGATCACCTGCAGGGCGATCGGACCGCTGGAGGACCGCAGGGATCCGTTGCCTCGCGACACCGGGGCTTGAGCGGTCTTGCTGCTGCCTGGCACAGCAGGCAGCAGGGCCGGTGGTCGGGCGATCAGGTTTCCGTTGTTGCGTGCTTTCGCCATCAACACCGCCAAAGGCTCTGCATTAGATAGGTAGATGTGTTGAAGGGGCTTGCCCTGATAAGAGCGTCGTTCGGGAGACCAGCCAGGCTCCAGCTTGAAGGCCGTCATGCCGCTTGGGCGCCGTGGTGAACGACCAATCACCAACGAGAGGTCGGTCGCTGGGTTGATCAACTCCAGGACGAGCTGCTGACCGGATGGTTCCACCCGCAGGCGCCAGCCTCGGCTCAGGTCATCTCCAGCAACACGCGCCGAGTAGCCACTGCTGGAGGTGAATTCCTTGCAGTGCACATCGCTCGTTGGCGGAGCCACGACGTCGATCACGCCTGATGGTGCTGCGCTCCAGCAGGGAGCGTTGCTGTTGATTTGATCGAGCACCACCAGCTTCCACTGGTCTTTCCCTAAGGCTTGCCCTGCCACGAGAACGCCGTTCTGCGGTACAGGCTCTGCATCGAAGACTGCAGCCCAAGCAGCTGGGGCTGCCACAGCCGCGGAGAGGGCCAGCAGGGGAAGGTAGGTTCGCTGCATGGGGTTTCTCTTCGGCGCACGTCGTCAGGAGAGTGTTGTACCGGACCCGGAGGTAAGCGCCCAGTGCCCGATCAGCCAGTGGTGGTAGCGGCTGCCTGCGACGGCGCCTGCAGCGGCAACCCAGGACCTGGTGGCTGGGGCTGCCTGCTGCGCTTCAGCGATGGTTCAGTGCAGGAGTTTGGGGGCTTTGAGCCCAACACCACCAACAACCGCATGGAGCTCACGGCGGCGCTGACGCTGCTCGAGAAGCTGGCGGTGCTGCCGCGCGATCCGGGCCTCACGATCCGCACGGATTCGAAATACCTGATCGATGGCTTCAGCAAGTGGATCAACGGCTGGAAGCGCAAGGGCTGGCGCACCGCCTCCGGCAGCCCCGTGCTCAACCGCGACCTCTGGGAAGCCCTCGATGCCGCCCGCCTGAGCGGCCTCCCCTTCACCTACGTGAAAGGCCACAGCGGCGATCCCGATAACGACCGCTGCGACGCCATCGCCGTGGCCTTCTCCAAGGGGCAACAACCCCAGCTGGCCCACGGCGATTACGGCGGCCTGATGGTGAGCGCCCCGGAGCCATTGGCTGAGCCAGCAGCCCCGCAGGATGCGGCTCCCCCGGCCCTGCAGCAGCTGCTCACCCGCCTGGAGCTGGCGGATCGCCTGGCTGAGGGTGGCTACGGCCTCAGCCTGATGGAGCTCGCCCAGCTGGTGGAACAACCGCTGAAAAAGCTTGAGGGGCGCAATGAACCCTGGCGCTGGCGCGACTGGTTGGTGCAGCCGGGGGCTGACGGACGCTGGCGTCTGGCGCGGGACGCGTCAGGATCGGGTGTAACGGAGCAACAACGGGATGGCTGAACTCGGCACCGGCGCTCTTTACCAACGCTTTGTGGGGCCGCTGCTCAGCCGCGACGAGGGGGCTGACGCCGAGCAGCTCAGCCAGCTCACGCTCCAGGCCCTCGGTCAGGCGTCGCTGCGCCGCAACTGGCCTTTGGTGAGCGGCAGCCTGGCGGGCCTGGCCGCTGAGCTGGAGGTGCGCGACCTGCGCCTCGAGCAAACCCTGTTCGGTTGCCGCTTTCGCAACCCCGTGGGTCTGGCGGCTGGTTTTGATAAGAACGCCGTTGCCGCCGGCATCTGGCATCTGTTCGGCTTTGGCTTTGCCGAGGTGGGCACCGTCACCTGGCACGCCCAACCCGGCAACCCCAAGCCGCGCCTGTTCCGGCTGGCCGCCGAGCGCGCAGCCCTCAACCGCATGGGTTTCAACAACAACGGCGCCCTGGCGGCCCGCCGCACCCTCGAGCGCCAGGCGCTCCCGCCCGCGGGCCAGCGCCCGGCCGTGCTCGGGATCAACCTCGGCAAATCGAAGATCACGCCGCTGGAGCAGGCTCCAGACGATTACGCCTCCTCCCTCGAGCTGCTCGCTCCCCTGGCGGATTACGCCGTGATCAACGTGAGCTCCCCCAATACCCCTGGGCTCAGGGAGCTGCAGGACGACGCCCAGCTGCGCCGCCTGGTGGAGCGTCTGCGGCGGCTGCCGGCCTGCCCGCCGCTGCTAGTGAAGATCGCCCCCGATCTCGAGGACGAAGCGATCGACGCCATCGCTCGCCTCGCCTACGAAGAGGGCCTGGCCGGGGTGATCGCCGTGAACACCAGTCTCAACCGCCTAGGCCTCGAGCAGCGCCGCATCGCCCAAACCGGCCGCAGCCTTGCGGAAGAAGCCGGCGGCCTGAGTGGCGCTCCCCTGCGGGCCCGCGCCCTGGAGGTGCTGCGCCGCCTGCGGGCGGTGGCCGGCCCGGGGCTGCCGCTGATCGGTGTGGGCGGGATCGATTCGCCGGAGTCGGCCTGGGAGCGCATCAGCGCCGGGGCCTCGCTGATTCAGCTCTACACCGGTTGGATCTACGAGGGGCCGCAGCTGGTGCCGGCGATTCTCGAGGGGATTTGCCAGCAGCTCGATCGCCATGGCTTCCGCACCATCAGCGAGGCGGTGGGCAGCGGCGTGCCCTGGCGGTAACTTGCTGGCAGTGGGCAGCTGAGCTGCGGTGGTGCTTGCGGGCGTACAAGATCGTCTGGCGCCGCTTCAGAGCTGGCTGTTCCCGCGGCGAGTTTTTCTTCAGCTCGAGGATTTGGCTCTCACCGCATTGGTGCTGAATGGGCGCCGGTTGCGATGGCTGGAACGGGTGGTGTTACCGGAAGGCCTGTGTCGTGATGGCATCCCACAGGAGCCTGAAGCCTTGGGTGACTTCGTGGGTGATTGGTTGGTGGAACGAGGCTTTGCAGGGGCCCGTGTTCGGGCTGTCTTGCCGCGAGCCGCGACAGCATGGCGTGTAATCGAATGGCCCGATGCCGAGTGGCCGGAGAATCCCGAGCATGAGCTGATGAAGGATGCAGAGGCCCTGCAGTTGCCATGGCGGCTTGACGATCCGGCCGATGGATCGGATGTCTGCCTCACTGCATTGGCTGGAGTGTTGCCGCGCTCGTTGATGGTGGCGACGCGGCGCTCTGTGCTGGAGGGATGGATTGAGGTGTTGAGCCAAGCCGGTGTTGCCCTGGATGCCCTTGAGCCTTGGCAGGTGTGTGTGTGGAGAGGGGTGCCTCAGCCGGAGCATGCCGATGCGCCTGCTGGGCTGCGGCTGATGCTCGAGTTGGGTGTGAGGCAGAGCTGGCTGTTGGCGATCCATAACGGGGAGCCCTTTGGGGAGTGGCCCATGCCGGCTGCCCACGAGGGTTCACGGTTGATTGATGCCTTGGATCAGTGGAGGCGTGAGGGCCCATGGTCGGCTTTGGTCGCTGATGCCCAGGTGCTGTGGCTGGTCTCGGTGGATGGCCTGCAGGCCCAGATTGAACCTGTTAGTGCTCTGCTGCGGCAGTGTTTGGCGTGGAAGCCTTGTCATCTCGACCCGTTGGCTTTGGGTTGGTGGATCAAGCCCGATGGGATGGCCAGTGGAACTGAGAGCGAACTTGACCTGGCTGGGCTCTGGGGCTTAGCGGCAGGTGAGCACCTGTCATGAAGTCGCCCAGTTGGTGGAATCTGGATTGGGATCTGTTGCGGCAGCGTCGCCTGGAGCGGGGCTTGTCTGGGAACGGTCAGCAACTTGTGCCGGCGACCCAACTGCTAGGGCGCGGATCGGCACTCGGGGGAGGAGTTGTTCTGAGTGTGTTGTTGGTCTGGGGCTGGCTGCAGCTACGTGAAGGTCAGCTGGATCGGCGACTGGAGGGGTTACGGGGCATCCCTGGAATTGTTCAAACCCTCGAGAATCAGGCTCAGCAGCGCCGTCGTGCCTTAACGGCGATCCAGCGCAGTAACGAAGGGATTGCGAATGGTCTGGTTGCAGTGTCTTCGGGATCAGCACTGTTGGCGCAATTGGCTGCGATCACTCCGAAGGGCATTCAGATTACTGATGCAACGGTGCAAGGGCCCAACCTCCTGTTGAAGGGATTGGCCACTGATCCTCAGTCTTTTCGCCGGGTTAACGGGCTGAGTTTGCTGTTGTCGCAAACGCCATTGTTTCAGCCGGGTTCGGTTCAAGTGGTGAAACTTGTGCGTGAACCCATGGAGAAGGGTAAGCCGCAGAACGGCGAGGTCACTGTGGAGGTGCCTCCAGTGGCCTGGGAACTCAACGCGAAACTTGCCAAGCTCCCGGCTGATCGTCAACTGGCTCTGTTGCAGAAGCTGGGTGCTGATGGAATGGCCCGACGCTTACTGATTTTGGAGCAGGCGGGGGTATTGCGATGACCAACTTTCAAGGTGGTTCTGCTAGCCCTGTTAGCCGCGAGCAGGTGTTGTTTTGGCTGCCTGTGGTGATGGCGGGCTTGATCAGTGTTGGCCTCGGTGCTTTTCTCATGTGGCCGAAGTGGCAGAGCTTGCAACAGGCCGAACGAGAGCTGCAGCAGTTGGATGAACAACGCCAGAGGATTCCGCTGCTCAGAGCGCAGCTGAAAAAGCTGGATGGCGATCGCAGCCAAGCTGAACTGCGCAGCAGTCAAATCTTAGGCTTGGTTGCTGGTAGTGGCGACATCCAAACCTTTATGGCGCAACTGAGCGCTGAGTCCCAGCGAACAGGTGTACAGCTGGAGAGTTATGAACCGCTGATTGAGCTCCCAAAAGATGATGTGGATCAGAAAAAACTGTCTACTTCTCAGCAAAAGAAAGATCCTGCTCCCCCCGTTGATCCATTGCTGGCGCCAGGTTTGCAAAAGACATCATTGCTGCTGGTTGCCCAAGGAAATGGTCCGCAACTCCTGGCTTTTTTGCGTAGCTTAGAGCGTTTAAGCCTGCTGGTTGTACAGAGTGATCTTAAGGTCACAGTTGACCAGTCAGAGGCAAAGCAGGCTGGTGCCAATGCTGAAGCAGTGCCGCCAAAGCCTGAGCTTCGTATTAATCTTGGATTGTATGCAGAGGCTCCTCAAAAAGCTGACGTGAAAAAGTCGGAGAAGCGCTGACTTCTCTTCTTGTGTTGTTGATGCTATCGAGGCACTGGCGTGAGCCGTCAAAATCGATACCATGCGTCAGGCTCGGACGTTTTGAGTGGTGCATCAGTCGTGGTCGCACTGGCCCGCGATGGGTTTGTCAGCGTTGCTGTTGGCTTCACCTCTGGAGATGCCTGTAGCTTTGGCTCAGGCTGAAGTGCGGCGAGATGGCGTGCAACTGAAGATTCGGCGCTTGCCCGATGCGATTGAGCTTGTTCTTGAAGATGTTGGTGGTGGTGGCGCGCTGGAGCAGAAGCGTGATGGCAAGCTTTGGTTGGGTGAATTGCGTACAGACCGGATTCGCGGTCTGAAAAGCGGACCGCAATCCTTAGCGATGCCTGATTCAGGCATGGAACGCATCACATTTGATGGCACGGGCCGCCTCTTTCAGCTGAAGGTGACCCCTGTGAAGGGGCAAGACGTGCCCGCACCGGTGGTGAGTAGTGATGGGAAGAACCTGGTGCTGCGTTTTGATGCACCTGTGTTGCCTGTGGTTCAAACGGCGCGGCCGAATCTGAGCACGCCTGTTCCGGTTCCTACCCCAGCGTTCGTACCTCCGCTTCGTCCTCGAGCCGTTGCACCGCCGCTGGGTGATATGGCAGTGGGGTCGATGGTGATTCGTAATCGAGCCTATGTCAATCTCAGCGGACCCCCCGTCACGATGACAACGCGTGGCGCCAATGCGCGGGATGTTTTGATGGTGTTAGCGCAGATGGGAGGATATGGCTTTGCCTATTCAGATATGCAGGCCAATCAGATGAATGGCCAGAACACTTCGGGACAATCAACTCGCTCCACTACATCGGAACCGCCGCCAGTCACTCCGGTAACAGTGGCATTTCGCAATGAACCCTATGAACGAGCCTTTAACTTCGTGTTGTTGACTTCTGGCCTCCAAGCTCGAAGGGAGGGAAATACTATTCTTGTTGGCGCTAATGTTTTATCCAAATCTATTGGTGCTCAACTTTCTAAGGTTTATAGATTGAACCAGGTTGGCCCTGACCAGGCGGCAGATTACCTTGCCAATCTCGGTGCACAAGTCACAAAAACCAATACTATCACTACAGCAAGCTCGCAAGGGGTTAGCCAGACAAATTCTGTTTCCAATGCACCTGCAGCTCAGACAACGACGTCAACAACAACTACTTCTGTCGAGTCTTTTGGCGCTGTAACTGGCCCTCTCTTAGGTCTTAATGCAACCACGGATACGAGGTTGGGTACTATTACCTTGTTCGGTGAATCTGCACTGATCTCTATTGCAGAGCAGTATTTGCGTCAGCTTGACCTCAGGCAGCGACAAGTTGCCTTGTCAGTCAAAATCCTTGACGTTAATCTCAGCAATGTCAGCGAAATAGACAACAGCTTTGCCTTGCGTTTTGGTAATAATTTCATTGTCAATGATCAAGGTCGTCTTCTTGCGGCTTTTGGCAGAAATCTTCCCGCTAATGGTGAGGAATTTTCGCAAGCACAAGCCTCCGTCACAAGAAGGAACTCTGGTTCTCGGGTGGATGCTGATTCGACGCGTTCAACTGGAAATGAGTCGACATCGACGTCGGGGAGCTCTTCTGGTATTCAGCGCTCATTGCAGTTGAATGTCGGTAATGACAGGTCGTTGACTCAGCAGCAGATCGAAGAACTCAATCTTGAGCTCACCAGGGAAACGGGGACAAAAGTTGTGCCTTTCCAAGAGAAAATCTTTAATGATGCGGGTGAGGTTGTTGCGGAAAACACCGTCTTTCGGGTGGAGCCTATTGATTCGCGCAGTAAATCTCTTAGCAATACACTTGCTAATTCAGTCACGGAAATTGTTCGCTCGACACTTGGATCTTCGGTTCAAATATCTCGAGCTGAAACGACTAATACCTCTGAAGAAACTACGGGTTCTGGGCGTCGGTCGCGTAATGCATCGAGAAGCACTTTCGCGGATGCGGATAGATCTTCCGAATATCCATTTTCGACTCGGCCCAATCCTGGTAGAAACTATCCGGATCAAGAATTCTTTGACTTCTTGCAGGCCCAGATCATTTCAAGTAATACCAAGATTCTTGCGAGTCCAACCCTTATCCTTCAGGAAGGAGATGGACCTAATGGCTCTAATCCAGATTTAAGGGGCACGGATAGCACCCGCATATCATCCGATGGAAAAATAGGAAGAGAGAGGGCAAATGAAGCCTACGTTCGGGTTGGAACCCAGTTAGTTACTTCGTATAATGTAAAGCAGGATATCAATGGTAATAACTTTTGTGAGCCTGTCTTTGGGAATGCGGGCTTGACGTTTGGGGCCAGGGTGGAAAAGGTTGATGATAATGGATTTGTATCATTCTCCTTGTCTCCTGAAATATCGGCAGCGGTCGGTACTCAGGAGGTTGGTAATTGTGGTCTGATCAATCTGATTAATGATCGGCTGTTGGATACAGGGCGTGTTCGCGTGCGCGATGGTCAAACTCTGATTCTTACGGGTGTGATCTCATCGCGAGATCAGCAGGTTGTCTCCAAGTGGCCCATCTTGGGCGATATGCCTTTGATTGGGCAGTTCTTTAGGCGCACGAATGGTGATCGCACGAAGAACGAGCTTGTGATTATGGTGACACCACGCATTATCAACGATGAGCAGGGCGGCCTGTATGGGTATGGTTATCAACCATCTACGCGTGACGCTAGAACATTGATCTATAGTGCTGATCGCAACCCATAGGCTTAAAGGTTGACGGGTTCAAAGTCTCCGTTATCGATGGGTTGTATGCCATCGGTGCTGAATAGGATGTCGTTGGCTGTTAAACCTGTAAAAAATGGTAGCAGGATCGTCGAGTTTCCATAGTTAATGCGTGTGTCGCGACCGTTCTCCAGTGCTTGGATCTCATTGATGGAGAGCCCATTAGCGAATACGAGGCGATCGCCTTCGGCGGGATTGAAGTCAAAAATAATATCGCTCCCTTCGTCTAGTGTCTTGAAGACAAATCGGTCGGCGCCCCCCTTTGGAGCATTGTTGTCTACGGTGCGATCGGGGATAACGTAGGTTTCTTTCGTTGTTCTGCCGCTGAATTGCCCATCTTCTCCAATCACGGGTACGTCAAAGGTGATTGTCTTGGCGTTGGCAGGCACGTTATCGGGGTCGAAATTGCTTGGGTCCTGATTGAAGAGGTCGAAAATAATTGGATCGTAGACAAAGGGTTGTAGGCCTTCGGTTGGAGGTGTGAAAAAGCCGAGCTGATCGTAGATGTCAAAGATGAATGGATCCGTTGCAAATGGTGCCGGAAATGCAAATTGATAGTCTCCATACATAAAGTCGTCGCTGGCGCCGCTAATCAGTTGGTCGCTCCCTCCGCGAGCTGGCCCATAGAAGCTGATGCCATCGCCATACATCGTGGTGCGTGTTCCGAACACAGGGGAGCCTGTGAGAATGTCATTAGCGCCCTGGGCGCTGGCTTGTAGCTCAAGCGCATCGCCCACCATTTCTGTGATCACGCCAAAGGCTTGGAGATCATCAATCCCGCCTCGGCCATAGAGATTCTGGCTATCTCCCACCAAGCGGTCGATGCACCCAAATCCCCCCAGAAGTTCGTCTTCGCCGCCAGCCTCGCCAACCTTGATGAGCGCAATATCGCCAAGCAGCTGGTTCTGATCTTGGCGGCGAGCCTGCGTGTTTCCAGCCCTGAGCTGATCATTGCCGAGATCGCCAATCATGTTGTCGAATCCCGAGCCGCCATCGATCACATCATTGCCACGGCTGCCTGTGCCGGCGTCGTTGTTGCCGCGCAGCAGGATCGTGTATCCACGATTCGTTGTTTTGACTGTGACCTTGTTCGGCTTGCCGTTAAACCGGTACACCGTGCGGCCATTCCTGGGTCCCGTGATCAAGGTGCGTTCTGCGGCCATGGTTCAGCTCAGAAAGGAACAGGTGCGAAAAACTTCACGGCAAGTGGCGCAAGCTGTTGGAACAGGCCAGCGGCGCCGCTGAGAATCTGACTGCCCCAACCGTTGCCAGCCTGACCTTTCGCCGCTTTTTGTTGTCGTTCCACGGCTTGACGGATGTCTTTCGCAAGTTTTGGATCGCCTTCCCCTTCAAACAGCTGAGCGGCGTACAGCAGGTCACGCTGTGCTGGCTCAAGTTGTGCTTGTTCTGATCGGATGATGCCTCGCGCTAGCCAAGTGATAGCAGCATCAGGTTTTTTGGTGAGCGCTTTGTTGAAAAAATCTTCCGCTTGCATCAGCTGCCCTCGTTGTGCAGCTTCCACGCCTGCATTGTGCATGGCGGCGTAGCTGCTCGATTCGGCCGTGATGCCAACCGCACCTGTCCAGTGGGTGCTGGCCAGCCCCTCGGGATCCACAAGGGCACCGCTGAGATCGCTCTCGCGTAGATCAGCTCCGTTCAGCTGTGCGCCCCGTAGATCAGCGCCGCGCAGCGTGGCACCCATCAACGTGGTGTGGCTCAGATTGGCGCCGCGAAGATCCGCCCCATCCAGGCGAGCACGGCTCAAATTGGCGCGTTGCAGTTGCGCTTTTGCCAGTTGGGCATCACGCAGGTCGGCAAAGGTGAGATCGGCATCCTGAAGCTTGCAGCCCGTGCAGGCTTTCGCATCCAGCAACCGCACGAGATCCTCTGACGCCACGGCCGCTCCACTTCCGATCAAGCAGCTCGCCAGGCCAATCACAAGGGGAGCTAGTGGTTTCCTCATCAACCTGCGGACGATGGTTCTGCGGATGATGGCTGCTTCATACCCCATTTGGCCGGCGCTGCCTACGGGGTTGGTGACGGTGTGGGCGTTGTTGCTTGGGATGACGACTGTTCAGGCTGTGCGGTTGGCACCGACTGCAGGCAAGGCTGCAACGGCGGCTCTCGCTTCACGATCCGATGGGCCGCTGGTAGCGGCTGTGTTGCGGCCATGGCTGCACGCACCTGATTGAGGCAGGGCAGGCCACTGCTGCAGCTGGAGAGGTTGATCCCATTCACCCGCTCTCGAGGTGTGGCTGGCGTGGGTTTCTCCTGGAAGAACTGCTCGTCGGGATCGCAGAACGTTTGCGCCTGGGCAACGGGACAGGTGTGTAGTGCGAGCAGACCAAGACCTGTGCCCAAGACCCATCCGGCCCTTGTCTTCGATCTCATCCCCCTTCTTGGCCAAGGCGCGCTGCGAATCCTATGGAGATATCTGCGGATCGCAGCATCCACCGGGGATGTTCTTAGCTGGTGGGCACCAGGACCGTTCATGGTGCAGGCAACCCACGGCGGCAATCTCGACGCAACGGCCCGTCGCCTCGGCTGCAGGCCTGAGCAGCTCTTGGATGCCAGTGCTTCCCTGGTGCCGTTTGCCTGGCCCGGCTATCTACGGCGTGCGCTTCGCCAGGCAGCTTGCAGGCCTTATCCCGATCGCGAGGCGTTTGGCTTGCGCAGCCGTTTGGCTGCGGTGCATGGTGTGGACCCACTTGCCGTGCTGCCTGGCAATGGTGCCTCTGAGCTGTTCACCTGGGCTGCTCGCGACGCCACTGATCTCGGCGTTTCGATTCTTCCGCAACCGGGCTTTGCGGATTACAAGCGTGCATTGCGTTGCTGGGGCGGGCGCTGGTCTGCTCGGCCGCTGCCGCTGCACTGGTCCCTGGCGCGGTCTGGTTTTGATTCAGCAGTCTCGGCTGGTGATGCAGACGTGCTGTGGATCACCAACCCTCACAACCCCACTGGTCAGCTTTGGGACCGTGCATCTTTGCAGCCCTTGCTGCAACGCTTTGCGCTGGTGATCTGTGATGAGGCGTTTTTACCTTTAGTTCCAGAGGGAGATCAACAGTCCCTGATTCCTTGGGTGGAGAACTATCCCAACCTCATTGTGATTCGGAGTCTGACCAAGCTGTACAGCATTGCAGGTTTGCGCTTGGGCTATGCCATTGCAGATCCGGCTCGGCTGCAGCGCTGGAGCCAATGGCGAGATCCCTGGCCCGTGAATGCCATAGCGGCGGCCGTGGGCGAAGAGCTGGTTCGTGAACCTCGCCGCTACCAAGCCTGGATCCAGCGTGTGCAGCGTTGGACATCGCAAGAGGGAGCATGGTTGCAGCGCCAGCTTGCTTCCCTGCCAGGCATCAATCCGATGCCATCGGCGGCGAATTATGTGCTGATCCGTGGTGAGTGCAACGGAGAGCCCTGTTCATTGCAGCCCCTACGGGAGGTGTTGGAAGTTCAACGTCGCATTCTTTTGAGGGATTGCCGCTCGTTTGATGAGCTTGATGAGAGCTGGCTGCGTATGGGTTACCAGAGCCATCGCGATAACCGTCGCATCCTTCACGCGATGCGTCAGGAGCTGAGCTCCATCAACAACCCGGCCAACAGCTGATCCGCATCCCGCACCGCCAGCCGCTCCATCCCCGCGCGCAGCTGCAGCAGCGGATCCACAGCTGGATCGCAGCCCCGCAGGCGCGGCCCCAGCAGCCGCCAGATCGCCTGCTCCAGCGCCGGGTGCTCCGGTGGGTGCTGCCACACGATCACGGCGGCGCCGAGGGCGGCGGCGGCACCGGCGTTGGCGTCTTGATGCTTGTCGGCGGCCTGGGGGAAGGGCACCAGGATCGACGGGCTGCCGCACACCGCCAGTTCGCTCAGGCTGCCGGCACCGGCGCGGCTGATCACCAGATCGGCGTGTTGGAGCAGGCCGGCCACTTCATCGCTGAACGGGCGCTCGGCGTAGGCGGGGTGCTGCAGCTGGCCGCTCTCGGGATCGTTGCTGCCGCTGAGGTGCACCACGCGGCAGCCGGCCGCGAGCAGCCGTGGCAACACGGGGCGCACCATGCGATTGAGGCCCACGGCCCCCTGGCTGCCGCCCATCACCACCAGCAGGGGCCCGGAGCCGGCGGGCACCCAAGCCGGCAGGGCGGCGGGTTGCAGAAACTCCCGCCGCACGGGCGTTCCCGTCACCCTTGGCTGGCAGCCCTGGAGACGCTCGGCGGCCTGGGGTAAGCCCACGGCCACGTGGGTGCAAAAGCGGCCTAGCAGCCTCGTCACCCGGCCGGGCACGCCGTTGGATTCGTGCAGCACCACAGGCACGCTGCACCAGCGGGCGCCAAGGATCGCTGGCGCAGCGATGTAGCCGCCGGTGCTGAACACCACGCGGATGCCTTCGCGGCGGATCAGCTGGCGCACGCTCCAGCTGGCGCCAAACAAGCGCAAGAGGTTGAGCAGTTTCTCCAGGCCGCGCCCTTGTAATCCGCCGGCGTTCACGGTGTGGAGCGGGATGTCGGCAGGCACCAGCTCTGTTTCCAGCCGATCCGGCACCCCCAGCCATTGGATCTGCCAATCGGCTGGAAGGGCCTGAGCTACCGCCAGAGCCGGAAACAGATGTCCGCCGGTGCCGCTGGCCGCGATCAACAGGCGGGACATGGGCGCGGCGGGAAGGCGCGCCTAACTTAAGGGCCGTTTGTTGGTTGAGCCCCAGTGCTGTTGCGCCCTCTCCTGCCGGCTGCCGTTGCTCTGGCCGGATTGGTGTTGGGGGCGGCAACCCCGTTGCGGGCCGCCCCCAGCCTCCAGGCCCTGCAGGAGGCCCTCAACAGCACCTCTCCTGAGGCGCTCACTGCGGTGCTCGAGCCCGGCCAGGGTCTTGACCCCGATGAGGTGGCGCGCCGCCGCTTGTTGCTGCGCGAGCAGTTTCCGGATGCCAGCTGGAGCGTTCAACCCGGCGCCCCGCTCAAAGACGGCCGATCCACCACTCAGATCTCGGTGACCGGCAGCCGCGGGGAGGGTCCTTATCAGTTCCGCTTCCAAGCGCAGCAACAGCTGGTGCTCGGCGATGGCGGCAGCCGCTTCAACAGCCAGGAGGTGATCCGGGAGAGCTCGATCCTGCGCAGCGGCGACAGCGACCTTCAGGTGAGCCTGCTCATCCCCGATGCCGTGCTCACGGGCCAGCGCTACGACGTGGACGTGGTGTTCGATGAGCCCCTCGATGGGGCCGTGGTGGCTGGCTCGCTGAAGCCGGTCACCGCCGGTGAGCTGCTGCGCATGCGCACCCCCGATCTCCAGCTCGAAGCCCTGGGCGGTGGGGGCATCTTCAAAAGTGCCCAGGCGCCCTACCTGCCGGGCACACAAACCTGGGCCGTGCTGCTGGTGCATCCCAAGGGCATCGTGGCCGCCAGCAAGCAGGTGCGCGTGGTGGCGGATCGGGCCGCCCTCAGCTTCTGAACCAACGGGCCAGGGCCGACACATCCAAGTCGCCGTGGCCGCTGGCGAGCAGGGCATCCTCCATGGCGGCCACCTGTTCGGTGACGGGCAACTCCAGGTGCTGGGCCGCGGCGGCCTCCAGGGCAATGCCTAGATCCTTGCGGTGCAGCGCCAACTTGAACCCCAGCGGGTAGTGGTCGTTGATCATCTGGGTGCTGCGGTGCTCCAGGGCCCAGGAGCCGGCGGCGCCGCCCTTGAGGGCCTCCACCACCTGGTGGCGATCGAGGCCGAGCCGTTCCGCGAGCTGCAGGGCTTCGGCCACGGCGGCGTAACTGCCCGCCACCAGCACCTGGTTCACCGCCTTGGCTTCCTGGCCCGATCCCACGGGGCCGAAGTGGGTGATGCGGCCGCCGATCACCTCCAGCAGCGGTCGGGCCCGCTCCAGATGTTGGCTGTCACCGCCCACCAGCACCGAGAGCGTGCCGGCCTTGGCGCCTTCGGTGCCGCCGGTCACGGGGGCGTCGATGTAGCCCACCTGCCGCTCGGCCAGAGCGGCCGCCAGGCGGCGGCTGGTGGCCGGGCCGATGGTGGAGCAATCGATCACCAGGCAGCCGGGGCGCAAGCCGGCCACAGCGCCTGCGGGATCGGGCGCGCCCAGCAACACTGCTTCGGCGGCGGCGTCATCACTCACGCAGATGAGCAGCGCATCGGCCTGGCGGGCCGCAGCTGCGGGGCTGGGGGCTACCGCCGCTCCAGCGGCCTGCAGCGGAGCGCAGCGCCCTGGGGTGCGGTTGTGCACGGTGAGGCCGTAGCCCGCCTTCAGCAGGTTGAGGGCCATCGGTGTGCCGATGGCGCCTAAGCCGATCCAGGCCAGGTTCATGGGGGGGATGTGGAGGAGGAGGCGCGCCGCCGTTCGGCCAGGCCCTGCAGTTCTGCCGGATCCACGCGGCCATCGCCATTGCGATCGGCTTGGCCGAAATGGCGTCTCAGCCACGCGAACGCCTCCGCTTCGCGCCGATCAATCACGCCATCGGCGTTGCGGTCGGCCTGCTGAAAGAAGCGCACGGCCCGGGAGGGATCGTTGCGTGTGAGGTCGTCCGGCCCGAGATAGCCGCGCTGGCGGCTGTCGAGGCGATCGAAATGGCGCTCGAGATAGCGCTGGCCCTGCACCTCTTGCCGCTGAAGGCGTTGGTCGTTGTTGCGATCGAGCCGCTCAAACAGCAGCCGCATGCGTTGTTGGTAGCTCTGCTGCTCCGCCGTTGTCTGTGCCCATGCAGCAGAGGTCAGGCCCAGGCTGATCGCCAGGGCCAGGGGCCCACATCGCTGCAGCATCCGGCGCATGTCCCAAGGCTATGGAGCGAGGGCCAGCGTCAGCCGCTCCCGGCACCACCAAGCTGTGACCAGATCTGTCTGAGGCGGCCTCGGCGCCCGGATCTCCATACAGTCTGACCAGGCCCTGGACCCCCTCGATGGCTGTCGCGTCCCGCACGGCATCAGCGCGCATCTGGGTGGTGGACGACGACCCCGAGCAGCGCCGGCTCCTCGGCACCTACCTCACCGATCAGGGCTACGACGTGCGCTGCCTCAGCAGCGGCGAGCAGCTGATGGCCCGCCTGGAGGGGCAGCGTCCCGATCTGGTGGTGCTGGATGTGATGCTCCCCGGCGACGATGGCCTCACCCTGCTGCGCCGTTTGCGCGATGGCGGCGACGATCTGCCGGTGGTGATGCTCACCGCCCGCGGCGATGGGGTGGATCGGATCATCGGCCTGGAGCAGGGCGCCGACGATTACCTCGGCAAACCCTTCCTGCCGCGGGAGCTCACCGCCCGCATTGAAGCGGTGCTGCGCCGCCGGGTGGCCCTGCCGGCTGGAACGCCGCTGGCGGAAGGTCAGCTGGTGGAGTTCGGCGACAACCGCCTTGACCTGGCGGCCCGCAGCCTGGAGCGCGGTGGAGTGCCGGTGGTGATCACCAGCGGTGAGTTCAGCCTGCTCTCGGCCTTTGTGCAGCACCCCCACAGGCCGCTGTCGCGCGAGCGGCTGATCGAGCTGGCCCGCGGTCCGGGCTCCGACACCGACAGCCGCAGCATGGATGTGCAGGTGTCGCGCGTGCGCAAGTTGGTGGAACCTGATCCCACGCGCCCTCGCTACCTGCAAACGGTGTGGGGTTACGGCTACGTGTTTGTGCCCGATGGCCAGCCCCGCAGCCGCTAAGTACGCGCTGGTGGGGGCCGGCGTGTCGGCCCTCAGCCTGGGTCTGCTGCAGACGCTGTTGGCCCAGCGGTTGGAGCGGGCTCAGATCATCCAGCTCGGCCCTGAGGTGGCCTTCAACCTGCGGCTCGGTGAGTTAGCCCTCGATCGCCTGCCCCCGGCAGCCCTCTCGCGCTTGAGCGGTTTGCCGCTGCGGGTGGGGGCTAATCCGCCCCTGAGCCGCGATAGCCGCCTGCAGCGTCAGGCCCGGCAGCTGCAGCAGGAGCTGTGCCGGGAGATCACCCCTTGCCCCCCGGTGTTGCCGGCTGGTGGCGAACGCCCCGGGGTGTGGGTGGAGCTGCTCTCTCCCCTCGAGCCGGTGTGGCTGTTCACGCCCCTGGATGCCTCACGCCGCGGTGCCCCCGATCCGCTGCTGTTGGCTTTGGCGCTGTTGGCGGGCAGCATTTCCAGCTCGCTGCTCTACCTCTGGTGGGAAGTGCAGCGGCCGCTGCAACAGCTCGAGCAGGCCCTGGCCCAGGTGGGCAACAGCGAGTCGTCTGCGGCACCATTGCCCGCTGCCGGCAGCGGAGCCGTGCGGCGGCTCACGGCCCGCTTCAAGGCGATGGTGCAGCGCCTGGCGGCCAATGACCGCGAGCGCTCCACCATGCTCGCTGGGATTGCCCACGATCTGAAAAGCCCGCTCACCCGGTTGCGGCTGCGGCTGGCGGGCCATGCCGAGCAGCAGCGAGCCGAGGCCGATCTCGATGCGCTCGAGCGGATCACAGCCCAGTTTCTGCTGTTTGCCGGCGGTGGTGATGCGGAGCCCGCCGTGGCGTTGCCGCTGGATCAGTGGTTGGCGGAGCTGAGTGCCGCGCTCGAACCGGATCAGCTCAGCCTCGATCTCGAGCCCCTCCAGGCTTGCGTGCAACCCACCGCCCTGGGTCGCGCCGTCGGCAACCTGATCGACAACGCCTTGAGCCATGGCCGGCCGCCGCTGCGACTCGTGCTGCGGCGTGATGGCCAGGACGGTTTCCGCATGGAGGTGTGGGATCAGGGCGAGGGCATCAGCCCTGAGGCCTGGCCCCAGGCCCTGCAGCCCTTCCTGCGGCTCGACCGCGCGCGGGGCGGCAGCGGTCATTGCGGCCTGGGCCTGGCGATTGCAGCGCGGGTGGCGGCCAGCCATGGGGGGCAGCTCACCTGCTTGCGCTCCTCGGAGGGGTTTGCGGTGGTGCTGCAGGCCCGCTCAGTCGCATCTGGTCACAGCTGTGTCGGCTCCGGAAACCCCTGAAGCCAGTGTTGCTCCGCAGGATGTGGGGGCTTCCTTCTGAGCCCTCCATGGCCCATCGCCTTCTTCGCTCTCGCCTTGCCCTCGCCCTCAGCGGGGCGTTGCTGCTGAGCGCCGGTTCCGCCTTCAGCAAGCCTCCGAAAGCCGGTGCCGGCGGCCCGATGGTGGATGCCCTCAGCCGTCTCACCCCGGCGCAGCGCAGCGAGTACATCCAGGGCCTGCGCGGCATCGAGCAAGCCCGCAGCAGTGAGCGCCTGCAGCAGCTCGATCAGGCGCAGACCTGCCTCGGCCAAGCCGCCAACCCCTCCGCCGTGAAGAGCTGTTGGCAGAGCTTCGCCAGTGCTTCGCAGAAGACGCGCGCTGAGCAGGCTCAACAGCAGCAGGCCCTGGCGGATCGCCTTGGTCTGCCTACCGGCGGCAAGAAAAAGCAGTGAGGCCGCCTTTGATGACCCCGCTCAAAGCCCTCCCCCTGGCGCTGCTGCTGGCCGCTGCCGCCGTGGCTCCGGCTGCGGCTCAGGCACGCCGCCCCACGGCGCAGGAGCAGGAGGCACAGGCCTTGGCTCGCCTCAGCCTCCCTGATCTGCGCAACTACTTCGAGGCGCGGCGGCAGATCGAGCGCCGTAGTTCCGATCTGCGCCTGGCTCAGCTGCGCAACCTCGAGGACTGCCTGCAGCGCACCCGTCAGCGCTCTAGCGCTGATGCCTGCCTGGAGCAGGCCCGGGTGCAGCGGGAGCGTGATCGCGCCCAGTGGATGCGCGAGTTGGCCGCTCTGCGCCAGCGCTATCAGCTGCCTGCGCTCGACGATCGCTAGGCACTAAAAAGGCCCCCGCGAGGGGGCCTTCGATGGCTTGTGTTAGCCCGGGCCCGGAACGGATCAGGCTTCGTCGAGGGCGGCCACACCGGGCAGCACCTTGCCTTCCAGCAGCTCGAGGCTGGCGCCGCCACCGGTGGAGATGTGCGACATCTTGTCGGCCAGGCCGGCCTTCTCCACAGCAGCCACGGAGTCGCCACCGCCGATGATCGTGCAGCAGCCCTTGCCGCTCAGGTCGGCCAGGGTGGTGGCGATGGCGTTGGTGCCGGCGGCGAAGGCGTCGAACTCGAACACGCCCATGGGGCCGTTCCAGATCACGGTCGTGCAATCGGCCAGAGCGTCCTGGAACACCTTCACGGAGTCGGGACCGATGTCGAGGCCCATCCAGCCGTCGGGGATGGCATCCACCTTGGCGATCTGGCTGTTGGCGTCAGGGGCGAAGTTGTCGGCCAGCACCACATCGGTGGGCAGCAGGAACTGCACGCCCTTGGCCGCGGCCTTGGCCTCGAGCTCCTTGGCCAGCTCGAGCTTGTCCTCTTCCACCAGGCTCTTGCCAACGGCCAGGCCGCGGGCCTTGTAGAAGGTGAAGATCATGCCGCCGCCCACGAGGATCTTGTCGCACTTGTCGAGCAGGGCCTCGAGCACGCCGATCTTGGAGCTCACCTTGGAGCCGCCCACGATCGCGGCCAGGGGACGCTTGGGCTCATCGATGGCGCCCTGGAGATACTGCAGCTCCTTCTCCATCAGGTAGCCGGCCACGCTGGGGCTCAGGTACTGGGTCACGCCCTCGGTGGAGGCGTGGGCGCGGTGGGCGGCGCCGAAGGCGTCGTTCACATACACATCGGCCAGGGCTGCCAGCTGCTTGGCGAAGTCGCCCTCGTTCTTTTCTTCTTCAGCGAAGAAGCGCACGTTCTCCAGCAGCACCACATCGCCCTCGGCCATGGCAGCCACCTTGGCTTCGGCGTCGGGGCCGATGCAGCTGTCGGTCTTCACCACGCTCTTGCCCAGCAGCTCGCTCAGGCGGGCAGCCACGGGGGTGAGGCGCATGCCCTCGTTCACCTGACCTTTGGGACGGCCGAAGTGGGCCGAGAGGATCACCTTGGCGCCCTTGCCGGTGAGGTCGTTGATCGTGGGCAGGGCAGCGCGGATGCGGGTGTCATCGGTGATGGCGCCGGCATCGTTGAGGGGCACGTTGAAGTCGACCCGAACCAGCACGCGCTTGCCGCGCAGTTCATCAGCGGAGAGGCTGGCCAGGGAGCGCTTCGCCATGGGTGAGGGCTAAGGGAAAGGTCGGGCGAATTTAGCGGGCCGGTCAAGGGGGAACCCCCACGGTGCGTTCTCTGGTGATCGGCGTTTCTGGCGCTAAACAGAGGAAGCACCGGCCAAGCGGCCATGTTTGAGATCGTTCTCTTCCCGATTGATCGCAGCCGTCAGGCGGCTGAAACCGCCGCCACGGCCCTCAAGCTCGCCCAGCAGCACCAGAGCACCTTGGTGGTGCTCTCGGTGGTGGAGCCCGGCCAAGACGACCCCGCCGCCGTTGCCGAGCTGCTGGAGCAGGCCCGCAGCCGTTTTCAGGAGCAGGGGGTGAGCTGCGAGGTGATCGAACGGGAGGGCAAGCCGGCCTTTGTGATCTGCGATGTGGCCGATGAGATCAATGCCGATGTGATCGTGATGGGCACGCGAGGCCTCACGCTGGAGGCTGATGTAGCGCCCAGCACCGCCTCGCGCGTGATCCAGCTGGCGCCCTGCCCTGTGTTGGTGGTTCCGTGAGTGAGTTGTTGAGTTCCGCTGCGCCGGCGATCCAGTGGTATCCGGGGCACATCGCCAAGGCGGAACGCTCACTCACAGACAACCTCGCCAAGGTGGATCTGGTGATTGAGGTGCGCGATGCGCGCATCCCCACCGCTACGGGTCACCCCCGCCTGCAGCGCTGGATCTCCGGCAAGCAGCACCTGCTGGTGCTCAACCGGCGCGACATGATCCCAAAAGCTGCCCAAGACGCCTGGGATGCCTGGTTCCGCGGCCAGGGCCAGACCCCTTGGTGGAGCGATGCGAAGGCCGGCACCGGCGTGAAACAACTGCAGCAGGCGGCGATCCGTGCCGGCGATGCGCTCAATGAACGCCGCCGCTCCCGGGGCATGCGGCCCCGTCCGGTGCGGGCCCTGATGCTCGGCTTCCCGAATGTGGGCAAGTCGGCCCTGATCAACCGCCTGGTGCGCCAGAAGGTGGTGGACAGCGCCCGCCGCGCCGGTGTGACCCGCAGCCTGCGCTGGGTGCGCCTTGGGCAGGACATTGATTTGCTCGACGCACCAGGTGTGCTGCCGCCGCGGCTCGACGATCAGCTGGCAGCCCTGCGCCTGGCCCTCTGCGATGACATCGGCCAGGCCGCCTACGACGGCGAGGCGGTGGCAATGGCGTTCGTGCAGATGCTGGCGGGTCTGGAAGCTTCGGCGGCATCAGGGGTGAAGCCGGGTCTGCTGCAGAACCGCTATGGCGTGCCGCTGGAACCACTCCCAGATTCTGTGCAATCTGTACAGAACTCCGGGGTGCTGCCCGACGCCCATGGCTGGCTGGAGGCCGCGGCAGCTCGCCACACCAGCGGCGATACCGCCCGCATGGCGCAGCGGTTTCTCGACGATTTCCGCCGGGGCATGCTGGGCCCCTTGGCCCTGGAATTGCCGTGAGCGGATTCGGTGAAGGCGAAGGGGAGCTGCTCACCCTCACCTACCCCAAGCCGTTGCCGATGCGGCTGGATCGTTGGCTCGTGGCCCAGCGCCCCGAACAGAGCCGTGCCCGTATCCAGAAGTTCATCGAATCGGGCTATGTGCGGGTGAACGGCGTCACCGGCCGCGCCAAAACGCCCCTGCGCCAGAGCGACACGGTGGAGCTCTGGATGCCGCCGCCGGAGCCGCTCCCCTACCTCGTGCCCCAGGAGATTCCCCTGGATGTGCTGTTTGAAGACGAGCACCTGATCGTGCTCAACAAACCTGCGGGGCTCACGGTGCACCCGGCCCCCGGCAATAAAGACGGCACCCTGGTGAACGGCCTGCTGCATCACTGCCCCGATTTGCCGGGCATCAGCGGCAAGCTGCGGCCGGGCATCGTGCACCGCCTCGATAAAGACACCACCGGGTGCATCGTGGTGGCCAAGAGCCAGGAGGCGCTGGTGAAGCTGCAGGTGCAGATCCAGAAGCGCATCGCCTCCCGTGAATACCTGGCGGTGGTGCATGGCGTGCCCGCCGCCGAGCACGGCACGATCGTGGGCGCCATCGGTCGCCATCCCGCCGATCGCAAGAAATACGCCGTGGTGCATGACGACAGCGGCCGCCATGCCTGCACCCACTGGACCCTGCTGGAGCGCCTGGGCGACTACTCCCTGATGCGCTTCAAGCTCGACACCGGGCGCACCCACCAGATTCGGGTGCACTGTGCCCACATCGGCCATCCGATCGTGGGCGACCCGGTGTATTCCCGTTGCCGCAAGCTGCCGATGGCGTTGCCCGGCCAGGCTTTGCATGCCTTCCAGCTGGGGCTGGATCACCCGATCAGCCGCGAGCGGATGCTGTTTGAAGCGCCACTGCCGGAGGTGTTGGAGAAGTTGCTCGCCTTACTGCGCCGCCGCACCCAGACTGGGATGTCGTTCCCTCCTGAGGCCTTATCCATGGCCGAACACAGCCTGCAGGCGTTCATCACGGCGGTGCGTCAGGACCCTGCCTTGCAGCAGCAGCTCTCCGCTACGTCGGCCGCTGATGCGGATGAGGTGGCAGCGATCGCCCGCCAGGCCGGCTTTGAGGTGCGCTCCTCCGATCTGGTGAACCACGCGGGTGGTGCCCTCGTGGATTACGAGGACGAGGACTACTTCATGAAGCCTCAGTGGTGGGAGCTGGCGGGCTGAGGCAGCCGCGGGCAGGCCTCCACCAGGGTGCGGGTGATCGCTGCGTTGGGGTGCTCCAGCAGTGCATCACCCGGGCCCTGCTCCACGATGCGGCCCCCATCGAGCACGATCACCCGCTGGCAGAAGCCGCTGGCCACCGAGAGGTCGTGGGTCACGAAGATCAGCCCCAGACCCAGGCGTTGCTGCAGCTCCCGCAGTAGCTCCAGCACCTCCGCCTGAATCTCGGCATCGAGCATGCTCACGCTCTCATCGCAGAGCAGCACCTGCGGCTCGAGCACCAGGGCCCGGGCGATCGCCACCCGTTGCTGTTGGCCGCCGGAGAGCTGCCGGGGCAGCCGGTTGGCGAAGGCTTCCGGCGGATTGAGCCCCACAGCGGCCAGTAGGTCGCGGGCTCGCTCGCGGGCGGCAGCTGGTGTGGCCAACCCATGGATCAGCAGCGGATCGGCGATGGCCTCGACCACGCTCATCACGGGGTTGAGGCAGGCCAGCGGGTCTTGAAACACCATCTGGATGCGCCGCCGAGCCCGGCGCAGCGGCTCGCCCCGTAGCCGCCGCAAATCCTGCCCTTGGAGCCGCACGCTGCCGCCCCGCACCGGTACCAGCCCCATCAGCGCCCGGCAGAGGGTGCTCTTGCCGCAGCCGGAGGCACCCACCACCCCCACGGTTTCGCCCTGGCGCAGCTGCAGGCTCACCCCGTCCACGGCGCGATACCAACGCTTCTGCCACGGCAGGCCGGGTAAGGGATGCCAGCAGCGCAGATCCTCCAGCTCCAGCAGCAGTGGGGCTTCCGTTGGGGCCTTGGGTGTTCGGCTGCCTTCACGGGCGCGGGCCGCGCCCACCAGGCGCTGGGCCAGCGGAGAGCTGGGGGCGGTGAGCAGCTGCTGGGCCGGGGCCTGTTCCACCAATTGGCCTTGATCAAGCACGGCGATCTGCTGGCACCAGCGGCCGGCCATGGCCAGGTCGTGGCTGATCAGCAACAGCGCTGTGCCCGATTCCTCGCAGAGCCGGCACAGCTCCTCCATCACCTGGCCAGCCACGGCCACATCCAGGCTGGTGGTGGGTTCATCGGCGATCACCAGCGCCGGCTCCAGCGCCATCGCCAGGGCGATCGCCAGCCGCTGGCGCATGCCGCCGCTGAATTCGTGGGGGTAGCTGCCGTAGCGGTTGCAGCTGATGCCAACCCTCTCCAGCAGCATCTCCGCCCGCAGCCGCACTTGGTGGCGCTTCCAGCTCGGGCGGTGCTGGGCGAGGGTGTCGCTCAGGTGTTCGCCGATGCTCAACAGCGGGTTGAGCCGCGTCATCGGGTCTTGAAACACCAGGCCCACGGCCTCGCCCCTTAGCTGCCGCAGCGCACCGCGCCGCAGGCGGCGGGGATCCTGGCCGCAAAGCTGCAGCCCACCGCTGCACACACTCCCCTGAGGCAAGAGCTGCAGCACTGCCCGGGCCACGGTGCTCTTGCCGCAACCGGAGGGGCCCACCAGCGCCAGCCGTTCGCCGGGATTCAGACGCACGCTCAGGCCCGCCAGGGTGTCGGCGCTGCTGCCGGGGTAGCGCACCACCAGCTGATCGAGCTGCAGCACCGGGCCGGAGGTCTGGCGGGCGGCCATGGCGGGCGCGGCTCGGCTGTTACCGATCAGGTTGGCAGCTGCTTCGCCTGCAGTCCCGCACATGGGGCCGGTTTGTTTCAGCTGCTGCATACGATGGTCTGAACGGCAGGGCGTCATGCTCCAGGCGGTGACCGGCACAGCGGAAGCGGTGGCTCCGAGCCACGCCAGCCGAGTGCTCGGTGTGCGCCAGATCCATGGCCCCGGCGATTACGGCATTGAGCTGCCTGAGTGGCTCTGCCGCTGCATCGAGCATGTGCCCCCTGGGGCAGGCGATAGCTGCCCAACCGACGCCGAAGGGCTACTGGCCTCCGCCTTCCACTTCGCCTTTCAGCTCCACGACGGCCAGGTGCGGGCCAGTGGTGAGCCCTACATCTGTCATCCGGTGGCGGTGGCGGATCTCCTGCGCGACATCGGCGCCAGTGCCGGCGTGATTGCTGCCGGTTTCCTGCACGACGTGGTGGAAGACACCGACGTCACCCCGGAAGAGATCGAGCAGCACTTCGGTTTGGAGGTGCGCTGCTTGGTGGAGGGTGTAACCAAGCTTGGCGGCATTCATTTCACTAACAAAACCGAAGCCCAGGCCGAAAACCTGCGCCGCATGTTTCTGGCCATGGCCAGCGACATCCGCGTGGTGCTGGTGAAGCTGGCGGACCGGCTGCACAACATGCGCACCCTTGGGGCGCTGAAACCCGAGAAGCAACAGCGCATCGCGCGCGAAACCCGCGAGATCTACGGGCCGCTGGCCAACCGCCTCGGCATCGGCCGTTTCAAGTGGGAACTGGAAGATCTGGCCTTCAAGATCCTCGAGCCCGACGCCTACCGCGACGTGCAGCAGCAGGTGGCCAGCAAGCGCAGCGACCGAGAGGAGCGCTTGGGTGTCACGGTGCAGCTGCTGCGTGATCGTCTTGCGGGGGTAGGACTGGCCGATTGCGACGTGAGCGGCCGTCCCAAACATCTCTATGGCATTTGGAGCAAAATGGAGCGCCAGCAGAAGGCGTTCCACGAGATCTACGACGTGGCCGCCCTGCGGATCATCTGCCCCAATCTCGAGAGTTGCTACCGGGCCTTGGCGGTGGTGCACGACACGTTCCGCCCCATCCCCGGTCGCTTCAAGGACTACATCGGCCTGCCCAAGCCGAACGGCTACCAATCCCTGCATACGGCGGTGATCGGGCGGCATCGGCCGATTGAGGTGCAGATCCGCACGGCCGAGATGCATCGCGTGGCGGAATTTGGGATTGCGGCCCACTGGAAATACAAAGAAGGCGGTTCGCCGGCCGCCACCGGTTCCGATGCCGAGCGCTTCAACTGGCTGCGTCAGCTGGTGGATTGGCAGAAGGATGGCGTCGGCGACGACAGCAACGACTTCCTGCGTTCGATCAAGGAAGACCTCTTTGATGAAGAGGTGTTTGTGTTTACCCCCAAGGGTGATGTGGTGGGTCTGAGGAAGGGTTCAACTGCCGTGGATTTTGCCTATCGCATTCACTCTGAAGTCGGCAACCACTGCCAGGGCGTGCGCATCAACGATCGCTTATCCCCTCTGGCCACGCCGCTGCAGAACGGTGATTTTGTGCAGGTGGTGACGTCCAAATCGGCACACCCCAGCCTCGATTGGCTCAATTTCGTGGCCACGCCCACGGCCCGCAATCGCATCCGTCACTGGTACAAAAAGAGCCACCGCGACGAGAACATCCAGCGCGGCACCGACATGCTCGAGCGGGAGCTGGGGCGCGATGGCTTCGATGCTCTGCTGAACGGTGAGGCCATGGCCCGGGTGGCCAAGCGCTGCAACCTGTTGGCCACCGAAGACCTGCTGGCGGCCATCGGCTTCGGTGGCGTCACCCTGCATCAGGTGCTCAACCGCCTGCGCGAGGAGCTACGCCTCGCTTCGGCTGAAGCGCAGCCGGTGCTCAGCAACGAGGAGCTGGCCCGCAAGGTGGAAGCCCAGGCCGTGGCGGCCCCGGCGCCGCCGGTGAACACCCACGGTGAGGCCAGCCCGATCCTGGGCTTGGAAGGTCTGGAATACCGCCTGGGCGGTTGCTGCAGCCCTCTGCCCGGCGAAGCGATCGTGGGCACCGTGGCCCTCGGCAACCACGGCATCACCATCCACCGCCAGGACTGCTCCAACCTCAGTTCGGTGCCGGTGGAGCGCCGTTTGCCGGTGCAATGGAACCCGCAGGCCGCTGATGCTCTGCGGCGCCGCTACCCCGTGCAGCTGCGCATTGAAGTGCTCGATCGGGTGGGCGTGCTCAAAGACATCCTCACGCGCCTCTCCGATCACCGCATCAACGTGAGTGACGCGCGGGTGCGCACCAATCCCGGTAAACCGGCCCGCATTGATCTGCGGGTGGAGCTGCAGAGCGCCCATCAGCTGCGCGACACCCTCGATCAGATCCGCTCGATGGCGGATGTGCTCGACATCGCCCGCACTGGCATCGGTTCGTGAACCAGCACCGCAACGTCCTTCCGGCGCTGGTTGTCTGGCTCGGTTTGGGGTTTCTGCTCGGGTTGGCGGAGTGGCCCTATCAGCTGTTGTCGGAGCTGGGCTTTGTCTTGCAGCAGCGCCTGTGGCTGCAGGCACAAGCGCCACCCTTGCTGCCAGCAGCCCTGGTGTTTTCGGCGGCTGCGGCCACGCTCTGCTTGGCCTGGGGCCCGTTGGCGCGCGGCAGAGGTGGTGGGATCACGCCAGTGTTGGCGCTCCAGCAAGGCGCTGAGGAAACAGCAACCCTCGATCGGCTTGATCTACGCACGCAGCTCTGCCGTTTGCCTCTGATGGTGCTGACCCACTTGGCGGGTTTCAGCGTGGGTGTGGAGTCACCCTCTGCAGCCTTAGGCGCTGCGTTGTTGTTGGCCTTCCGGCAGCGGTGGCCAGCCGTGCGTGCCTGGGCGTCGCTTCCGATACCCCTGGTGGCGGCGATCGGCGGAGGTGCTGGCCTTGGCGCGGCGTTCCGTTCGCCTCTGTTGGGGGCGGCTTATGCCATCGAAGAGCTCAGCCGTGAGAAGGGCATTTCCCTGGTCACGCCCACGATCTTGCTGGCAGGGAGTGGCACCTTGGTGGTCTCCAGCCTCGGTCAGCCGGCTCGCTTGGTTGGGTTGGAGTTTGGCCCGTTTTGCAGTGAAGCCTGGCTATGGGCCGTGATGCTCACCGTGCTTGGGGCCTTGTTGGGTTCGTTGTTTGTGCGGGTACTGATTCCCTTGGCTGGTTGGTTGGCGGGTCGGCTACGTGCCTATCGGCTTCCTGCTGTGCTGGCTGTGGCTTGCGTGCTCGCAGTGCTGGCCTGGCTGAGCGGCGGCCTTAGCCTGAACGATGGATCTATATCGCTAGCGGCAGCGTTGCAAGGGGAAGGGGGTGGCTCGATGGCCACGCTGCTTTGGCGCTTCTTGGCCTCATTGATCAGCATCGCCGCCGCTGCACCGGGTGGCCTCATGCACGACACCATGACCCTCGGATCGTTGCTGGCGAGCCCGCTCACCTTTCTTTCCGTTGATGCTCGTGGCCAATTGGCAGCCGTAGGCTCCGTAGCGCTCTTTGCTGCTGCTAATCGCACACCATTGTTCTCCGCATTGTTTGTGTTCACCTTGCAGGGAGATCCCCAGCTGCTTCCCCTGTTATTGCTCGTGAGTGCTGTGAGCGGCGCACTTGCTGAACGGATTCGCGGCCTCACCTGGAATGAGGCTCAGGCACAGAGTCCGTCATTCAATCCGAGCAAGATTGCCGGGCCTTGAGGCTTTGATGCTGCGATGAAGTCGTCAGCCGCCAGAATCAAATCTTCGGCAAAGTCTTTTGTGAGACATCCTGATGGGGCTTCAGTTGTTGGGTGAGGCTGACGAGCGCTCTAACTTGGACGGCGCGGTAGCGGATGTGTTTCGCAGACGAGGAGTGAGGGTCGCAGAGTTGGTTGTCCTGGGCTGCGACCCTTAGGGGAAAAGAGAATTTCTCTACTTTGATTAGGTGGTAAAAGACGTTAAATCTTGTATTTGTTGGGACCTTAAGATGCCGCCGGTATACAAAGCCTCTAGGTTATTGCCAACAAAAATACCGACCCCGGCTAGGCCGTCGGTAGAGATGTCTCTCGCGGATATAGGCTCTGCGCCAGTGCCGGAGATCAAAACGATATCGAAAGGATCTAGTCCTTCGATAATATCAAAGTTTTGACTGCCATCACGATCTGGCTTGATCACAAGTGTGTCTATAAATCCATCTTCGGCAGACAGGAAGGTGTTCTTCCCGGTCCCTCCTAGAATCTTGTCGGACCCGACATTGCCGTTAAGCGCGTCATCTCCACTCCCGCCGTCGATAATGTCATCTCCTTGTAGTCCATCGATAGTATCGTCGCCTTGTTTTCCGGTTAGAACATTAGGCAAGAAGTTGCCTATTATGGAGTCGGAGAAAGCGCTGCCGACAGCATTTTCGATTTCAACACCGGCCGCAATCGTGAAGCCTCCTTGATTCTTTATGACTTGATTAAAGTAGCCGCCAACATTGATGGCACTTTCAAGGAGTTGTTCTTGTTGCTCCAGTTCAACATTTAGGCTTTTTTCTCGATAGTCAGGATCGGATTCCGCCAGCGATCTGCTCACTTTTCTGATGCTGTCGACCGCACTGCTAATTGAATCGATAAGCGTGTCAATGTCTGAGGTGTCAATATTGCTAAAGAAGTAGTCTCCAAAGGATTGAGTGCCCCACTTTCCTTCTGAGCTCTCTAGCTTGATGTCAGCAGGTGCTTCCAGGATAGCAGGAGCTAGTACGGCAAATTTGTAGCTGGTCCCCAGGAGTGATCCAGGCGCATTAACAACATTAATAATTGTTTGTAATGCCTCTGCGCTTTTGGCATCTGTAACACCAATGGCTTCCCAGTTGTATTGCTCGCTCATTTCATCTGACTGTGGCCGATATGCGTTCATCGGCGCGGCCCGAAGATTGATGACAGCCTTATTTCGGGCGTTTCGTGCGTTGATCGTGTCGATGCCGCCCGCATCCCATACGGACGCCCAGCCAGTGAGTTCATCGCGACCTCCGGTTAGTTCGTAGGTATCGTTGCCGGTCCTGGTTTTAATATTGTAGCCATATTTGAGTTGTATATTCATGATATCAAGTGCCATTGGAGTCTGGGCATGCCCTGCACTGTCGACATCCGGCAAGAGTAAGGGATTATTCTCTTGATCAAATTGCAGGCCTCTATTATAAGACATAATAGTGTTTGGAGTTTGATTCTGTCCAAACAGGCCATAGCCGAAGACGCCAAACTGGTCTCCTGCCGCAAGAACTGGGTTGAGCCCAACAAAGATCGGCGATGGGTTTAGTGGGTCAAGGCCGCCATCATGCGGGTGAGAGAGGCCAATGCCATGCCCAATCTCATGGATGGCTGTCTCTAGAAAAGAGTATCCAGGATTTGTATTCGTAGTCTCGTTGTAAAACTTGGCGTTAATCCAGGAGGTCTGTGGCTCGCCTGGTGGCGGATCTAAGATCCCTTGGTGAGAGCCGAGGACGTTTTGGGGAATCCCTGAGGAGGGATCAATGCTGATTAGATAATATTCTATGTTTGCGGCAGAGCCCTCTTCGACTTCTGTGAATTCGATGTTGGCAACTTCTTTCCAGGCTTCAAAGGCGTTGAGGTAAGCCCTTTTGAGATTGCTTGGCCATCCATTAAGCGGACCCAATTCGGCCAGTTTTGCGGAGCCGGATAAAGTAGGTTTGTCAACAAATGAGATTAAGACCTCTACAGGCTTCTCGTTGAGGGGGCCAGGTGCGTATCCGCCTACGTCAATCAGTTCATTCTTGAGTGGATTAAAGTTGATCGATGCGATTAAGTCCGAATTTTCGTTGTAGAGCTTTCCGTCGTAATTGATGCCATCTATCCAGGGGTTGTTCCCTTGCGTTGGAAGAATCCCTAGGATTGGATTCAAAGAGAAGGGAATCTTCGCTCGGGCAGCGGGTGATGGCATTGTCTTTGAAGGTGAATCTATTTGCGCTGTAGCCAGGGCTCGGGATTTCGACATCGCCCTGGTTTGGCCTGTAATGAAATGTCACGCCCTGTGTTCGTGTTGGCTGGCCGTCTGTTGGAGGTTTTTGAAAAGCTCGTCCGATCCTCCGAAAATTGTGTGTCTTTCTGTCTGTGATGCGCGGTCACCAGGAGCAGAGAGTTTCCTTCTTCTAGAGCCTGTTGATTCCCCTGGTGACCTGGTGGCGCAGTGGCTGCGCGCTCTTCGTGTTCACGCTGTCGCGGGATCCCCAGCTGCGGGTGCCGTTGCCGCTGGCCAGTCCGATGAGTGTGGCCGTGGCCGAGCCTCTCCGCGACATCACCTGGAATGAAGCCCAGGTTCAGGCCGCCGCGGTTTCTGCATCTTCAGATCCGAGGCCGTCATGAGGGTTTGCAGCTTTTCGCCGCGTGCGGATCCGCCCACATGCACTGGAGGCGGTGCCCTGCACTACAGCTTGGGCAGGCGGCGGCGCCTACGACGGTGGAACGAATTAGCTGATTCCATGACATCCGAACAAGCCGCTCAACTGATCGACGACACCCTCGATCTGGTGCATCAGCGCTTGATCTCGCTGGAGCACGAGCAGCAAACCCAGGCGCACAAAGCCCTCACCGAGGAGTTCCGCGAATGGCGCCACCCCAGCGGGGGCCATATCGACCTGATGGTGTGCCCGGGATTCCCGCCAACCTGAGTCGCTTCGCCGCGGGAGACACTGGAGGCATCGCAGCCTCCCGCCTTGCCGGACGACACCATCGCTGCTGTGGCCACGGCCATTGCCCCCGGAGAGGGCAGTGTTGCGATCGTGCGGCTGTCCGGGCCTGAGGCAGAAGCTATCGGCCAACGTCTGTTTGTGCCCCCTGGTGATCAGGCCTGGGAGAGTCATCGCGTGCTTTATGGCCATGTGTGTGATCCCGCCAGCGGCGAACGTGTGGACGAGGTGCTGCTGCTGCTGATGCGAGCGCCCCGCAGCTTCACCCGTGAAACGGTGGTCGAGTTCCACTGCCATGGCGGCCTGATCAGCGTGCAGCGCGTGCTGGAGCTGGTGCTGGGTAGCGGTGCCCGCCGCGCCTTGCCAGGGGAGTTCAGCCAGCGGGCCTTTTTGAATGGCCGGCTCGATCTCACCCGTGCTGAGGCGATCAGCGAATTGGTGACGGCCCGCAGCCGCCGCGCCGCCCAGTTGGCGATGGCTGGCCTGGATGGCGGTTTGCAGGCCCGGATTGCTGGTTTGCGGGAGCGGTTGCTGGATCAGCTGGCGGAGCTCGAAGCGCGGGTCGACTTTGAAGACGACCTGCCGCCCCTCGATGGCGATGCTGTGGCGTCTGAACTGGCCGAGGTGCAAGCCCAGCTCGAGCAACTGGTGGCCGATGGCGAGCGTGGCCAGCTGCTGCGTGAGGGCTTGCGGGTGGCCATCGTGGGCCGCCCCAACGTGGGCAAGAGCAGCCTGCTCAACCGGCTCAGCTGCAGTGAGCGGGCGATCGTGACCGATCTGCCCGGCACCACCCGTGATCTGGTGGAGAGCGAGCTGGTGCTCCAGGGGGTGCCGCTCACCTTGCTCGATACCGCCGGCATTCGATCCACCAGCGATCGGGTGGAGCAGATCGGGATTGAGCGCAGCCGCTCCGCCCTGCAGGCCGCCGATGCGGTGCTGTTGCTGTTTGACCTCAGCGCCGGCTGGTGCGCCGACGATGCGGCGTTGCGTGAGCTGGTGCCGCCGGGGGTGCCCCTGCTGGTGGTGGGCAACAAGGCCGATCAGCTCACGCCAGGTGCCGGCCCCGCGTCAGCAGCGGCGGATGTGTGCATCAGTGCGCTCACTGGCGCGGGTGAGAGCGAGCTGGTGGCGCAGCTGCTCGCCCGCTGCGGCCACAGCGATCCACAGGGGGTGCACCTCGCCCTCAATCGCCGTCAGCAGGATTTGGCGGCGGCGGCGGCGGCCAGCCTCAGCGCCAGCCTGGAGGCGGCCCGGCAGCAGCTGCCCTGGGATTTCTGGACGATTGACCTGCGCACCGCCGTGCGCGCCCTCGGGGAGATCACGGGCGAGGAGGTGAGTGAAGCGGTGCTGGACCGGGTGTTCTCCCGCTTTTGCATCGGTAAGTGAGCCCCAGCTGGGCCCACAGAATGGGCAGGCTCAGCCGCAATGCTTGCCCGGATGGCAGCTCCACTGCCCATCACTCCTCAACTTTGCGCTCAGCTCCAGGCCTGGCTCACTGAAGACATCGGCCGCGGCGATCTCAGCGCTCCAGCCCTGCAAGGTTGCGCGGGCCGTGCGCACTGGATCGCCAAAGCCGAAGGTCGCTTCTGCGGGGGCGTGCTGCTGGAGCCGTTGCTGCACCAGCTCGATCCAACGGCCCAGGTTCGGTTGTTGGTGACTGAAGGGGCGCCGGTGATTCCAGGGCAGCGTTTGCTGGAGCTGGAGGGTGCGGCAGCGGCCTTGGTGGCGGTGGAGCGCACGGCTCTCAACTTGGCCATGCGGCTCTCCGGTATTGCCACGGCCACGGCTGCTCTGGTGGCTGAGCTCGCTGGCACGGGTGTGCAGTTGGCCGATACCCGCAAAACCACCCCAGGGCTGCGGGTGTTGGAGAAATATGCGGTGCGTTGCGGCGGCGGGGTGAACCACCGCATGGGCCTCGACGATGCCGCCATGCTCAAGGAAAACCATCTGGCCTGGGCCGGTGGCGTGCGCGCGGCGGTGGCGGCGGTACGGGCCTCGGCTCCCTGGCCGGCGCGGGTGATCGTGGAGGCGGAAACCGAGCAGCAGGCCCGCGAAGCGGTCGAGGCCGGTGCCGATGGGGTGTTGCTGGATGAATTCAGCCCCGAGACGTTGCTGCTGCTCGTGCCGCAGTTGCGTCGTTGCGCGGCCTCCCGCGTTGCCGGGGCCTCGGTGGTGCTGGAAGCCTCCGGAGTGCAGCCCGAGCAGCTGCGGGCCTACGCCGCCACTGGGATCGATCTGATCTCCACCAGTGCGCCGATCACCCGCAGCTCCTGGCTCGACCTGAGCATGCGCTTCGAGGGCTGAGTTCGCCCCGCTTGTGTGCAGTCGCATCTGGGGCTGTTGCTTTTGCAGCGTGCCCCTTACCTTGTGGGGGCGAACTGTGGCTGCGACATGAAGTTCCCGGTGCTCCAGGGCTGGATGGTGGGCTCCGGGCAGCGGCCGCTCCGCAAGCAGTTGGCCATCACGCTCTCGGCCATCTTTGCGCTGTCGATTCTGGTGGCTGTGCTGCTGTTGAATCAACTCTTTGGCTTGCAGGCGCGCAGCCTGATTGATCAGCGCTCCAGCTTCTTTATGGATGCGATGTTGGCCGTGCGCGAATACACCAGTAAAGATGTCAACCCCATTGTCGCGCCTTTGAATGAAGGAGCGGGTGCATTTCGTCCTGAGTCTGTGCCCAGCTATTCGGCTCAGACGGTCTTCTCCTATCTCAAGGCAAAGCCTGAGTATCGGGAATATTCCTACCGTGAAGCGGCTCTCAATCCCACAAACCTGCGCGATAAGGCCGACAGCTTTGAAACCGGTGTGATCGAGCGTTTTCGCAACGAGCCATCGCTGACCACGCTGGCGGGTGAAAAAAATACACCGCTTGGTCCCATGCACTTTGTGGCGCGTCCGATCAAGATCACCAAAGAGAGTTGCCTGGTTTGTCACTCCACGCCCGCCCGGGCTCCCGCGAGTCAGCTGCTCACCTACGGCGACAGCAGCGGCTTTGGCTGGAAGCTCAATGAGATCGTGGGCGCTCAGATTGTGACGGTGCCCCAGAAGGCTGTGTTTGAGGCCAAGGATCGGTCGCTGTTCACCACGGCGTTGCTGTTTGTGATTGCTTTTGTGGCGGTGGGTTTGATTACTAACAGTGTGCTCAATCAGTTGATCCTGCGCCCCATGCGTGAGATCAGCCGCAAGGCGGAGGAGGCCAGCGTCACTCCGGCCACGGTGTCGTTCGACGAGCGCAGTCGCAGCGATGAGATTGGCTTGCTGGCCCGCAGCTTTGAGCGGATGAAGCAGAGTTTGGCGATCTCGATGCAGATGCTCAAAGACCGGCAAGGGCGTCCATGAGCGTTGCTGGCTTGGGGGTGCGGTGGCCGCTGCTGGCTGTCGCTTCAATGCTGTGGGGTTTGGCTGGCTGCGGACAGCAGCCGTCTGAGCGGGTGAGTCTGTGTGGGCCTGTCGGTCAGCTGCGGGTGGGTTATGTGGGTGCCGAAGAGGGCCGAGCTATGGCGGGGCAAGCCGTTTTGCCCGATTCCGACATCTCGCGTCTGCGCGATCTGTTGACCATCGCCAGCCGCTGCGAGGTGTCGCTGGAGCCGGTGGTAAGTCCGGAGCAGGCACGGCAACGGCTCGGGGCCGGCGAATGGGATGTGGCGTTTCTGCCGCCCGGTCTGGCAGCCCTGGCGATGGAGGGGTCTGATCAGCGGGATTACAGCCTGCTGCGGCCCCTTGGGCAGCGCAGTCAGTCGCGCTCGCAGTTGTTGGTGCCTTCCGGCAGTGATCGGCGCACGCTCGCGCAATTGAACGGCGCTCGGCTGGGTCTGCTGCCGCGGGGTTCACTCACGGGTTTTTATCTGCCCCTTTACAACCTGCACGGCTTGCGTTTGCAGTCAGTTCACTATGCCCTCAGTTACCGCGAGTTGCTCGATCAATTGCGTGCCGGCAAGTTGGATGTGATCGCCTGGGATGCATCGCTGCCCGATCCCGGTACAGATGTGCGGGTGATCGTTGATGATCCAAATCTCATTCCTGTTGGTGCGTTGGTGCTCAGTCAGCCTCTGGTGGCAGCTGATCACCAGCCGTTTCTCAAGCTGTTGGATCAGAGTGCTGCCCAGCTTCCTCCCAGTCTGGGTTATGTGGCTGGGGTGTTGCCAGAAGCCCAGGGGCTGCAACGGCTCCGCACAGTGGTGACCAACGTGGAGAGCTGGACCTTGCCGCTGAAGGGGCAGCCCTATGCGGTTTACGGTCGCAAGCAGCAACTCAATGCGGAGGGGGCGAGTTGATGGCTGGGCGTGAGCGCCAGCTCAAGGCCATCGTGTTCAGCGATGTGGTGGATTCCTCCGTGAAAATCTTCGCGGATGAGCTGATTGCTATTCAGCGCATCAAAGAAGATCTGGCGCTCATTCGTGATGAGCTGCAGCGCCATGGCGGGTCCTTGGTGAAATCGCTGGGTGATGGCCTTCTCGCCACCTTCGATGGCCCCACCCAGGCGCTGGAGTTCATTCAGTCGTGCGTGCAGAGCCTGACGGCGAGAGGGCGTCAATCCTTGGCCCATCGCTTTGGCTTGCACACCGGCGAGATCTATGCCGACGGCGACGACATTCTCGGCCAAGGCGTGCATTTGGCGTCTCGCCTCCAGACGGTGAGCCCGGCCAACGGCGTGGCCTTTGTGCGGTCCACCTATGACCTGATTGATCCCCGCTTCCGTCGTTTGGCACAGCCGATGGGCGAGGTGGAGCTCAAGGGGTTGCCGGAGCCGATGCAGGCGTATTGCCTCGGTCAGGAGCAGTTGCTCGACTTTGCCCAGGCCCATACGCCGGAGGCCGTGCAAGTGGAGATGCTGCTGGCGGATACCCCGTTTGAGTTGGTGCGCCCATTGGGGCGCTCGCCCGCCCAGCAGACCCTGCTGCTTCAGGAGCGGCAGCGGGAGCGCCAGGCGGTGATGAAGCTGATTCCTGCGGGGCCGTCGCTTGTGGAGGCCCTGCAGGTGGAGGCTGCCTGTTTGGATCGATTGCGGCATCCCCGTATTCCGAGGGTGCTCGATGGCTATGCCCGCGCCGGGATGTTCTGCTTCATTCAGGAATACATTCCTGGCCCTTCCCTGCAGGGATCACTCGATCTGTTGCGGCGCAAACAGCGGTTGGCGGAGTTGCTGCGGCAAGTGCTCCAAGTGCTCGAGCAGGTGCATGCAGCTGGCCTCGTGCATGGCGATTTGCATCCCGCCAATCTGATTCCTCCCCCAGAGGCGGGCCCCCTCTTCCTGGTGGATTTCTCCTTGCTGAAGGCCCGTCTCGATGTGGGATCGGATCAGCGTCGCTCGGGCTTCACGGGTGTCTCGGAGGCTGGGCGTGCATTTTTCTCAGCGCCGGAGCGGGCTCGCTTCGGCCGGCTGACGCCAGCCGCAGACCTTTACGCCTTGGGGGTGTCGGCCCTGAGCCTCTACACCGGTCAAGATCCCGCCAGCCTCTACGACGAAGCCCAGGGCTGTTGGTCGCTTCAGGGGGTGGAGGCGGAGGTGGCCGGCTGGCTGGCGCCCCTGCTGGAGGATTTACCGGCCCGGCGTGTGCAACAGGCGGCCGATGCGCTGCGGCTGCTCGATCAGTCGCCCGCGACTCCGTTGGTGAGTGTTCTCCCCGTGCTGGGGAGTCCGGGGACCGGCCTTTCTGCACTCAGCAAGCCCGTGCTGCATCAGCAACTGGTGAGCACGTATGGCCCGATGGTGGAGTTGCTGCTCGAGAGCCAGCCCAGTGTGATTCCGGCTGGGCAGGTGCCTGCGCTGCAGGAGCGGTTGGTGGCAGCCGGCTTGGCCCGTGCCGATGTGGAGGAGGCCTGTCGGGCCGCCCAGGTGCAGCCGGAGCCGGCTCTGGCGGTTGAGGCTGAGCCTGCTCCGGCTTCCGTGTCCCCACCAGCTGAATCGGCTGGGCCTGGGCGTGGGTATCTGCAAGAGCTGCGTCTGGCGATTGGTCCGATTGCTGATGTGATCTGGACGTCGGAGATGGAGCGAGCTGCGTTGGATGATCCCCAGCGGCTGCGTCCGTTATTGCTGCAGGCCAGCGTTCCCGAGGTCGCTGTGGAGTCGTTGTTGAAGCAGGTCTCCGGGGCGGTACCTGCGTCGCCTCCGGAAGGGATGGAGGTCGTTCAGCCCCCCACCCCAGAGCCGGAGGAGGCTGCGCCCGTTGATGGTGAGCAGTTGCTGCTGCGCCTGATCGGCCCCATCGGCAGCACGGTGTGGCACGAGGTGGCCCACTTGCCGGCGGAGCAGCGGCTGGCAGCCTTGGAAACGACCCTGCGGGGCTATGGCCTGGATGCGCTCACCCTGGCGGATCTGCGCCGGCAGCTTCAAGGGGGATGATCACATCACCTTGAAGGCCGCCCCAGGGGGTGGTGGGTGATTCCATGCTCCGCATCGCTGAAACCCTGGAAGCCCAGCTGCGCGCAGCGATGGAGCGGGCCTTCCCCGAGGCGGCGCCGCCGGCAGGAGGCTTTGATCCCCAGTTGGCCCCTGCCAGCAAGCCCGAATTTGGCGATTTTCAGGCCAATGGAGCCCTGCCGCTCGCGAAACCGCTGGGGCAGCCACCACGGGCGATTGCCACGGCGGTGGTGGAGCAGCTGAAGGCAGACCCGAGTTTTGCGGAGTTGTGCCTTGAGCCGCAGATCGCAGGGCCTGGCTTTATCAACCTCACCCTGCGCCCCGAGCGGCTCGCCGCTGAAGTGCAGGCCTGCCTCCAAGACCAACGTCTTGGGGTGCCTGCGGTGCAGGGCAATACGCCGGTGGTGGTGGATTTCTCCAGCCCCAACATCGCCAAGGAGATGCATGTGGGGCACCTGCGTTCCACGATCATTGGCGACTCTCTGGCGCGGGTGCTGGAGTTCCGCGGCCATCCGGTGCTGCGGCTCAACCATGTGGGCGATTGGGGCACCCAGTTCGGGATGCTGATCACCCACCTCAAGCAGGTGGCCCCCGAGGCGCTCAACACCGCTGATGCCGTGGATCTCGGTGATCTCGTGGCCTTCTACCGCCAGGCCAAGCAGCGCTTCGACGACGATGAAGCCTTCCAAGCCACCTCGCGCGAGGAGGTGGTGAAGTTGCAGGGCGGCGATCCGGTGTCGCTCAAGGCCTGGGGGCTGCTCTGCGATCAGAGCCGGCGTGAATTTCAGAAGATCTACGACCGCCTCGACATTCGCCTCAGCGAGCGCGGCGAATCCTTCTACAACCCCTACCTCGAGGCAGTCGTTGCGGATCTGGAGGCCGCTGGTTTGTTGGTGGTGGACGACGGCGCCCGCTGCGTGTTCCTCGAAGGGGTGAGCGGTAAAGACGGCAAACCGCTGCCGGTGATCGTGCAGAAGAGTGATGGCGGCTTCAACTACGCCACCACCGATCTGGCGGCAATCCGCTACCGCTTTGGCGCAGCCCCCGATGGCGATGGCGCCCGCCGCGTGATCTACGTAACTGATGCTGGCCAGGCCAACCATTTCGCTGGCGTGTTCCAGGTAGCCCGCCGCGCCGGTTGGCTGCCGGAGGATGGCCGGCTAGAGCACGTGCCCTTCGGCCTGGTGCAAGGCGAAGACGGCAAGAAGCTCAAAACCCGCGCCGGTGACACCGTGCGCCTGCGCGATCTGCTCGATGAGGCCGTTGAGCGCGCCGAAGCCGACCTGCGTCGCCGCCTCGACGAGGAAGGCCGCAGCGAAGACGAAGCCTTCATCCAGCACGTGGCCACCACGGTGGGCCTGGCGGCAGTGAAGTACGCCGACCTCAGCCAGAACCGGATCACCAACTACCAGTTCAGCTTTGACCGGATGCTGGCGCTTCAGGGCAACACGGCGCCCTATCTGCTCTATGCGGTGGTGCGCATCGCCGGTATCGCCCGCAAGGGCGGCGATCTTGAGGGCAGCTCTTCAGCCGCTGCTCAGCCCCTCAGCTTCAGCGAACCGCAGGAGTGGGCCCTGGTGCGCGAGCTGCTCAAGTTCGATGCGGTGATCGCTGAGGTGGAGGAGGAGCTGCTGCCCAACCGCCTCTGCACCTACCTCTTTGAGCTCAGTCAGGTGTTTAACCGCTTCTACGACCAAGTGCCGGTGCTCAAGGCCGAAGAGCCGGCCCGTTCCTCACGCCTGGCCCTCTGCCGCCTCACGGCCGACACCCTCAAACTGGGGCTGGGCCTGTTGGGCATTCCCACCTTGGAGCGCATGTGATCCGATGACGGCAGACCGCAATGCCCTCGACCGGCTGTCTCCGGACCTCCCGTTCCCCAGCCCTCGCCCTGAGGTGGAGAGCTTGCACGCCTACAGCGCGCCGCTGGAGGGACGGCGCCAGATGTTGCGGCTCGACTTCAACGAGAACACCATTGGCCCCAGCCCGAAGGTGGTGGAGGCGTTGCGGGCGATTCCCGCTGATCACATCGCCATCTACCCCGAGTACGACGGTCTGCGGGAGGCTGTGATCGCCAACCTGAATCTGCCCTTGCAGCCCGATCAGATGGGGTTGTTCAACGGGGTGGATGCAGCGATCCACGCCATCTTTCATGCCTATGGCGACCGGGGTGCGACGTTGCTCACCACTGCGCCCACCTTTGGCTACTACACCCCCTGTGCCCAGATGCAGGGCATGGCGATCGAAGCCATTCCCTACGACGGCGAGACGTTCGCCTTCCCATTGGAACGCATCCGAGAGGCCCTGCTCCAGCCCCGCTCCGGCCAGCCGCCGCGCCTGCTGCTGATCTGCAATCCCAACAACCCCACCGGTACCCGTCTGGCACCCGAGCGGATCCTGGAGTTGGCGGCGGCTGCACCGCAGACCCTTGTGGTGGTGGATGAGCTCTATGAGGCCTTCACCGGCGACAGCGTGTTGCCCCAGGCCGATTTCACCGCTCTGCCCAACCTGCTGGTGCTGCGTTCCCTGGCCAAAACGGCCGGCCTGGCCGGCCTGCGCATCGGTTTTGCCATCGGCCACGCCGCCGTGGTGGATCGCATCAGCCGCGTCACCGGCCCTTACGACATCAACAGCTTTGCCGTCACGGCAGCCTTCGCTGCGTTGAAGGATCAGGCCTATGTGGATGCCTACGTGGCGGAGGTGACCGAAGCTCGGGCCTGGCTGGCTGAGCAGTTGCGCTCTGCTGGCGTGCGCCACCATGTGGAGGGCGGCAACTACCTGCTGCTCTGGCCCCAGACCGACCCTGCCGCGGTGGATCAGGCTCTGCGTGAGGCCGGCATCCTGGTGCGCGCGATGACTGGCAAACCCCTGATTGATGGCTCGCTACGGGTGAGCATCGGCACCCGCGACCAGATGCAGCGCTTCTGGGCTACCTATCAGCGCATCACCTCGATCTGAGTGCCGTCGCTGAGGTTGGCGGGAAGGCTGAGCACCCGGCCCACCCGCTTCACCGGGGTGCCGCTCATGGCCTGGAGGAAGGGATCCACGCCGCTTTGATCACAGTCTTTCGGGGTGGTGCCGCTCACGTATTGCACCGGGATCACACGCCGGGGATTGAGCTCGCGCACCACCGCGGCGGCTTCCACGCCGGTGTACACCTTTGCCCCGCCGCCCACGCCGATGATCAGCACATCGGGTTTGCCCAGCAGCACCTTGTCTTCTGGGTTCAGCGTGGCGGCGGTGCCGCCCAGATGGGCGAACTCCAGCCCGCCCTGCTTCCAGCGCCACAGGGTGGACTGGCCGAAGCGGCGCCCGCCGAAGCGATCGTGAGGGGCTGAGATGCCGTCGATTTTCAGGCCGGCTACCCGGTAGGAGCCGGGGCTGCTGAGCAGGCGGCCGCTAGCCACGGGCGCTCCCTCATCCAAAAGGCGACTGCTGGCCAAAATCACGTTGGCGCTCACCCGTGGTTCTGCCAGGCCGGCAGCACAGCCCACAGCCTTGAACGGGTTGATCAGCACCGTGGCCCCGCCGCCGCGGATCAGCAGGGCGCTGTGGCCGTAGCTGGTGATCGTCACGCCGGTGTTGGCGCTGGCGGCCAGCGGCAGGGTGACGGCCGCCGCTGTCAGCAGGCGGATCGGCAACGAAGCGGTCTTGCGCAGAGCAACCATCGTCGGCAGGGCCATGGTGGAGCGGGTTGCCTGAAATGCGTGGGCCGAACCCTAGCCCGCTGCTGCCTGGGCGAGGAAATTGCTGAGCAGTTGGTGGCCGTTCTGGGTGAGCACGCTCTCGGGGTGGAACTGCACCCCCTGCAGGTGCGGATACGTGCGGTGGCGCAGACCCATGATCGTGCCGTCGTCGAGCCAGGCCGTGATCTCGAGGCAGTCAGGCAGGGACTCGCGCTCAGCGATCAGGCTGTGATAGCGGGTCGCGGTGAGGGGGTTGGGCAGGCCGGCGAACACGCCCTGGCCTTCATGCAGCACCGGAGAGGTTTTGCCGTGCATCAGCTCCTTGGCGCGCACCACCTTGCCGCCATACACCTGGGCAATCGATTGATGGCCGAGGCACACCCCCAGGGTGGGGATGGTTGGGCTCAGCTCCCGCAACACCTCCAGGCACACCCCGGATTGGTCGGGGTCGCCGGGTCCGGGGGAGATCAGGATGGCGTCCGGCGCCAGCTCGCGGATCTGTTGGAGCGTGAGGGCGTCGTTGCGCTCTACGCGCACGTCGTCGGTGATCGGGTGATCGGCGGCGAGCTCACCCAGGTACTGCACCAGGTTGAAGGTGAAGCTGTCGTAGTTGTCGAGAACGAGAAGCATCGCCGCGCCTGGCCAGGCCCCATTCAAACGCCCAGGCGCGCCAGCAGCGGTGGCAGCAGCAGCAGCACCGCGATCACCAGCGAACTGATGGCCGCTACGAGCACAGCAGCGGCGGCGCAGTCTTTGGCGATGCGGGCTAAGGGGTGAAAGCGGCGACCGATCGCCAGATCCACCACCGCTTCGGTGGCGGTGTTGATCAGCTCAAGCACCAGCACCGCTGCCACGGTGAGCACCAGCACCGCCAGCTGCTCCAGCGGTAGCTGCAGCCAGAGGCCCAGGAAGAACACCACCGCACCTGTCACCACGTGGATGCGGAAATTGCGCTGGCTGCGGAAGCCGTAGATCAACCCCTGGGCGGCGTAGCGAAAGCTGGAGGGCAGATCACCGGCCACGGCCCAGGCGCCGAGGCGGCGCACTTTGGGGGCTGTGTCGAGGCTGTTGGAGAGGGCGCTAGTGGGCTGGTCGAGGCTCTCGCGCGTCCCGTCTCGGTTCAGATCGCGCAGCATCGGTCTCCGCTCGGGGCTGGGTTCCTGGGGAACGAGCATGCGCCAAAGCTCCCGCTGCGTGCATCCGGGCGCACCCTACCGCTGCTCAGGGCTGGCGAGTAGTCGTTCCTGCCGAGCGAGCATCAGCGCCAGGCTGGCGTCGTCGGGGTGATCCCATCCCAGCAGGTGCAGCAGGCCATGGGTGGCGAGGAACAGCAGTTCCTCTACCAGTGAATGCCCATGCTCCGGTGCCTGGCGGGCGGCAGTCTCCAGGGAGATCACGATGTCGCCCAGTTCAAGCGCTTCCTCGCCCTCGTCGTCGGGCAGCGGGATCGGCGGGGCGTCATCGAGGCCATCGTCCTGGGCGGCAAAGGCGAGCACGTCGGTGGGACCGCTCTTGCCGCGCCAATCGCCGTTGAGCTCAGCGATTTCGGCATCGCCCACCAGGCTCAGACCCAGGCTGTAAGCGGGGGCCTGCAGCTCCGCTGGCAGTTCGGCGGCCATCTGCTCCAGCCAGTCGCTGATGCGGCCATGCCAAAGCTCGGCGCCGGCCATCGGGTCGGCCAGGTCACCGGCAGCGCTGAGCAGCTCGGCTGCGAGGGTGTCGTCGGCCTCGAAGGCGAGATCCAGATCTGGGGTGTGCTCGGCGGCTTCCGCGAACGCCATCGCTCAGGCCCCAGGCAGCTGCGGCCGGCCCAGCCAGGCCACCAGCACGATGAAACCCACAAACCCCAGGGCCGTGAGGCCGAAGTGGACCAGGCTGAGCTTGCCTTTGCGCACCATGTTGCGCATCGCCAGCTTGGTGAAGCTGGGGTTTTCGCCCGCGGCGCCGGAGGCCGGCTGCGCTGAGGTGCTTTCGCTGGTGGGATCAGTCATCGCTGCCACCTCCCGCCACCTCCACGCCCGCATGCAGCAGGCTCTGGATGAAGGGATCCAGATCACCGTCCATCACGCCCTGCACGTCGGTGGTTTCGTGCTGGGTGCGCAGGTCTTTCACCATCTGGTACGGGTGGAACACGTAGTTGCGGATCTGGTTGCCCCAGGCCGCTTCCACGATGTCGCCGCGGATATCCGCGATCTCGGCGGCCCGTTGCTCCTGGGCGATCACCAGCAGCTTGGCCATCAGCAGCGCCATCGCCTTCTCCTTGTTCTGGAGCTGCGAGCGCTCCTGGGTGCAGCGCACGAACAGGCCGGTGGGGATGTGCAGGATGCGCACCGCCGTTTCCACCTTGTTCACGTTCTGGCCGCCGGCGCCACCCGAGCGTGAGGTGGTGATCTCCAGGTCTTTGTCGGGGATGTCGAGCTTGACCTCCTCCTCGATCTTTGGCATCACCTCCACGCCGGCGAAGCTGGTCTGGCGCTTGTCGTTGGCGTTGAACGGTGAGATGCGCACCAGGCGGTGGGTGCCCTTCTCGTTGCGCAGATAGCCGTAGGCGTAGCGGCCTTCGATCTCGATCGTGCAGCTCTTGATCCCGGCTTCTTCTCCCTCGCTGAGTTCGTCCACGGTCACCTTCATGCCGTGGTCTTCGGCCCAGCGGGTGTACATGCGCATCAGCATCAGCGCCCAGTCCTGGGCGTCGGTGCCGCCGGCACCGGCATTGATGCTGATCACGGCGCCTTCCTTGTCGTAGGGGCCGCTGAGCAGGCGTTCCAGTTCCCAGCGATCCAGATCGGCCCGCAGTTTCTGGAGGGCTTCGTTGGATTCGCTGAGCAGTTCCTCGTCGGGCTCGAGGGCGTAAATCTCCACGGTGGCCTCGGCATCGGCCACAGCGCCCTGCCATTGGCTGAGTTGCTCGAGTTGCGCCTTCACCTCATCGAGCTGGCGCATCTTGGCCTGGGCCAGCTTCTGGTCATCCCAGAAGTCGGGCTGGGAGGCGAGTTGCTCGAGGTCTTGTTGCCGTGCTTTCAGTGCAGGGACGTCAAAGACAGTCCTGGGCATTGCCCAGGCGGTCAGTGAGCTCGGAGAGGTCGCGTTTGAAGTCGGTGAGATCGAGCACCGGCGGCTGTTGAACGTTGGGTCGACCGTACCTAATGGCGGGTGTTGAGGCGGATCGCCGCTTCTAGGATCCACGCCACCGAAGAACGCCCTGATGGCGAACGTTGAGATCTACACCTGGCGCGCTTGCCCGTTCTGCATCAGGGCCAAGGCGCTGCTTGATCGCAAGGGCGTGGCTTACACCGAATATGCGATCGATGGTGATGAGGCCGCTCGCGCCGTGATGGCCTCCAAGAGCGGTGGCCGCCGCAGCGTGCCCCAAACCTTCATCAACGGCCAGCACGTGGGCGGTTGCGACGACCTACATGCGCTGGAGCGCAGCGGTCAGCTGGATGCGCTGCTCGGAGCCGCTGCTTGAGCGTGATCGAGAGCGGCCGTGAGGCCCAGCTGTTTGTGATCGATCCGATCGCGCAGCTTCGCCCCACCAAAGATTCCAGCGTGGCCCTGATGCAGGCAGCCCAGCGGGCTGGCCAGCAGGTGTGGGTCTGCACGCCGGCCCAGCTGGCGGTGCTGGGTTCTGATCCGGCCCATGAGCCGATGGTGCTCGCCCAGCCGATCCGCCTGGCTGAGATCCGGCCCACCGCCAGTGGCTGGGATCTCCCCGATCCTTGGTTTGAAGCGGAAGAACCCCGCTGGCTGCCGCTGGCCGCGTTCCCGCGAGTGTGGATGCGCAAGGACCCACCGGTGGATGAGGCTTATCTCTATGCCACCCATCTGCTCGAGCTGGCGGAGCGCCAGGGGGTGCGTGTGCTGAATCGCCCCGCCTCGCTGCGGGCCTGGAACGAGAAACTCGGTGCCCTGCGCTGGAGCCACCTGATGGCCCCCAGCCTTGTGAGTAGCAACATCGAGCAGCTGGCTGCCTTCGCCGCCGATCATGGCGATGTGGTGCTCAAGCCCCTCGGTGGCCGCGCCGGGCAGGGTGTGGTGCGCAGCCACGCCGGTGCCCCTGGGATGAAGGCATTGCTGGAGCTGGTGACCAACCAGCAAACGCTGCCGGTGATGGTGCAGGCGTTTCTGCCGGCGGTAACCGCCGGCGATAAGCGCATCCTGCTGGTGCATGGTGAGCCCCTCGGCGCGGTGAACCGCAAGCCGGCCCCGGGGGAATTCCGCAGCAACCTGGCGGTGGGCGGCGCACCGGAAGCCACCGAGCTCACGGATCAGGAACGGCGCATCTGTGCAGAGCTGGCACCCGCTCTCCAGGCAGAGGGCCTGTTCTTCGTGGGCATCGATGTGATCGATGGCCGCCTCAGCGAGATCAATGTGACCAGCCCCACCGGCGTGCGCGAGGTGGAGCGCCTCGGCGGCATCGCCCTGGCGGATCAAACGATGGAGCGCTTGCTCACCCTTTGAGGGGCTTCCCGCAGTGCGGGCACTGGCCCATGGGGGCCTCGGGGGCTGTCTTGGCCTCCACCCCGCGCCGCTCCCGCTGCACCTGCTGGATGCTGGCGGTCACGATCCCGGTGGGCACCGCGATGATGCTGTAGCCCAGCAGCATCACCAGCGAGGCCACGAAGCGCCCGAGGGTGGTGACCGGCGCCACATCGCCGTAGCCCACGGTGGTGATCGTCACGATCGCCCAATAGATCCCCACCGGGATGCTGGTGAAGCCGCTGCGCTCGCCCTCGATCACATACATCAGGGTGCCGATCAGCACTACCAGCGCCACGATCGTGAGCATGAACACGGTGATCTTGCGGCGGCTGGCCACCAGGGCCTGGCGCAGCAGCTGCGCTTCATCGAGGTAGGAGCCGAGCTTGAGGATCCGGAACACCCGCAGCAGCCGCAGCACCCGCACGATCAGCAGGGATTGCGCCGCTGGGATGCCGAGGGTGAGCAGCGGCGGCAGGCTCGACACCAGATCCACCAGGCCGAAGAAGCTGCGGGCGTAGGGCCATGGCCTGCGGCTGCAGAGCAGCCGTAGCAGGTATTCCAGGCTGAAGAGGCTGGAAAACAGCACCTCCAGCGGCTCGAACAGGGCGCGGTATTGGCCCCGTAGCCGTGGATCGCTCTCCAAGGCCACCAGCATCACGCTGAGCACGATGGCGATCAGGAGCGCCAGATCAAAGCGCTTACCAGCAGGCGTGTCGGCTTCAAAAATGATCCGTTCGAGCCGGGCTCGGCCCAGCCAGCGGCGAATCGCCAGGGCGAGGCCGAGCAGCGCGGCGAGGAGCCCGAGGCCAGCGCTGAAGTCGCTCACGGGCGGCTGATGCTGCTGTTGAGGTGGGGCAGATCCAGCTGCTGCTGCAGCACCCCCAGCTTCAAGGCCACTTCCGCCAGCTCCCGCTCCACCGCCGAACCGCGCACCAGGCCTGCGCCGGCGGTGAGCTCGAGCCGTTGCCCCTGCAGGCTGCCGCTGCGGATCGCCACCCGCAGCTCGGTGTCGCCTTCGCTGTCGATCCAGCCGATGGGAGCGGCGTAGTAGCCCCGCTCAAACGGCTCCAGGCTGCGGAGTGCGGCCATCGCTTCACGCCTGGGTAGCCCTGCCACGGCGGGTGTGGGGTGCAGCGCTGCAGTCACGGCCAGCGGTTGTTGCTCGGCCAGGGCTGCCGTGATCGGTGTGTGCAGATGCACCAGTTGCCCGTGGCGGGCTAGGCGCGGATGGCGTGGGCGGCGGGGCGTGAGACCGCTCCGTTGGAGCACCTCAGTGATCGCTTCCACCACCAGCTCATGCTCGCGGCGGTCTTTGTCGGAGTGCAGCAGCTGGTCGGCGTTAGGGCCCACCGGCGCGGTGCCGGCCAGGGCATCACTGCGCAGCTGGCCTTGGCGCACGGTGAGCAGTCGCTCGGGGGAGGCGCCCAGCAGGGCGGGACCATTGGCCTGTTGCCAAAGGAAGCGGCAGCTGCCGGGCTGGCGTTGACGCAGCTGCGCCAGCAGCAGCAGCGGATCGAGTGGTTGGGCCAGCTGGAGCTGTTGGCGCACCGCCAGCACCAGCTTGCGTAGGTCGCCCGCTTCCACCAGCTCCAGGCCGCGCTCCACCACCGAGCGGTAGCCCTCCTGCCAGGGGGAGCTGCTCACGATGGCCGGGCCAGGCGCATCTCCCTGATCGGCGCAAGGATCCGCCGGCAGTTGGGCCAGGCGCAGGGCCTGCTCCCACAGTTCTTCGGCGAGGGCACGGGCGCTCACCTCGCCGCCGAGGGTGCGCTGCAGCCGCAGCCAACAGTGTCGGCCCTGCCGGCTCAGCTGCCAGCGGGGCAGCACCGCCTGCACACCCGGCACGCCGTCGCCCTCCTGCAGAGGGCTGTCGAAGAAGGAGAAAGCCAGCAGCACCCGCGGCCGCGCCAGCGGCGGGCAGGCCTGCGGTGCAGCCAGCCGTCCCAGACTCACGGCGCTAAAGCGTTGGGCCAGCTCAAAGCGGCGCGGGCCGCTCAGCTCCAGGCTGTTGCAGCGGCCGCTGGCGGCCAGGCACAGGCCGGGGGCGCTGTCCCACAGGAAGCGAAAGCGCTCACCCTGCTCCAGCTGGCTCAGCAGGGCCATCGGGTCGCGGCCTGTGAGGGGCAGCGCCAGGCTGAGCACGCCTTCTCCCTCCAGCAGGCGGGCGCCCTCGGTGGCTGCCGCCAGCAGATCGCTGAAGCTGGTTGTGACGCTGGATGGAGCCTGCACCCGGAACGGGCAGAAGCGGCTGCTCAAATGTATGGGCCTTCTTGCGCCGCCAGTTGCCCTCGCCCGCGTCCGAGCCTCAGGTCGTCGCAAGCCTTCACGCCGATCCGGCGCAACGGCGGCGCCTCTGGAAAGCGGCGATCAAGTGGCCGATGTATTCGGTGGCGGTGATGCCGGTGCTGTTGGCCGCCGGTTGGCGTGCCGGGCAGGCCCTGCCGGTGCGCGTGGATCAGCTCGTGCTGTTTCTGTTGGCGGCGGTGCTGCTGCTGGCCTGGGAAAACCTCGCCAACGATGTGTTCGATGCCGACACCGGTGTCGACACCCAAGGCAAACCCCATTCCGTGGTGAATCTCACCGGACGGCGCGATCGTGTGGCGCTGCTGGCGAATGGCGCGCTGCTGTTGGGGCTGTTGTTGATGGCCCTCGTGGCGCTGCGCAGCAGTGCGGCGGTGATCGCCCTGGTGCTGGCCTGCTGCGGTATTGGCTACGCCTACCAAGGGCCACCTTTGCGTCTGGGGTATCGGGGCCTTGGCGAGCCCTTGTGCTGGGTCGCCTTTGGCCCCTTGGCCACAGCCGCTGCCCTTCTGGCCCTGGCCCCTGTGGGTGAGGGGGGTGTGCCGTGGCAAGCGGCGCTGGAGCTGGGCAGTGGCCCGGCTCTGGCCACCACGCTGGTGCTGTTCTGCTCCCATTTCCATCAGGTGGAGGAGGACGCAGCCCATGGCAAGCGTTCACCGGTGGTGCGGTTGGGTACGGGGCGTGCTGCTGCGTTGATTCCCTGGTTCGTGGCGCTGACGCTGGCCTTCGAGTGGGCGCCGGTGCTCGTGGGGCAATGGCCCCTCACGGCCCTGCTGGGGGCCATCGGGCTGCCGCCTGCCCAGGCGCTGATCCGCTTGCTGCGTCAGCACCACCGCGAACCGGATCGGATCGTGGGCAGCAAGTTTCTGGCCTTGCGCTTTCAGGCCCTCAATGGTCTGGGCTTGGCGCTGGGCCTGGCCCTGGGGCGCTGGCTGGGATGAGTGCCGAGGGCCTGCTGCAGCTGAGCTGGCGGCCCTATCGCTTTTTGTTGCCGCGCAGCCTGATCACCAGCCGTGGAGAGCTGGTGGAGCGCTCCGGTTGGCTGCTGTGTTTGCAGGCTTCCAGCGGTGCGCTCGGATGGGGTGAGGCTGCCGCCCCGCTGTTGGCGCCGGCCGCGCCGGAGCTGGCCGCGGCAGTTGCGGCGCTGCCGTCAGCTCTGGAGCGCGAGGAGCTGGAGCAGCGGATCTTGCAGCTGCCAGCACCACTGGCTTGCGCGATGGGGATGGCCTTGGCGGAGCTCGATGGCGCTGGTGGCTGCTGGCAGCTGGCCCCGCGCTCAGCCTGGCTTTTGCCCGCAGGTGAGGCGGCCCTGGCGACCTTGGAGCGCGTGCTTGCCAGCGCAGCTGGATCGCTCGGATGGCCCGTCACCGTGAAGTGGAAGGTGGCAGCCCAGCCGGATGCCGAGGAGCGCGTTCTGCTAGAAGCGCTGCTGGAGAGGTTGCCCGCAGCCGCCTGGTTGCGTCTGGATGCCAATGGTGGTTGGGATGTAGCCACGGCCCACCGCTGGGCGGATCGCTTGGTGGATGAACCGCGGTTGCAGTGGCTGGAGCAGCCTTTGGCGCCCTTGGAGCACGCCGAACTGGCGCGCCTGGCCGAGCGGCTGCCTGTGGCCTTGGATGAATCGCTGTCCCATCTGCTGCCGCACCAGCTCGAGGCCTGGCCTGGCTGGCAGGTGCGCCGCCCGTTGCAGGAGGGCGATCCCCGGCCGCTGCTTCAGCAGCTGCAGGCTGGCCTGCCCCACCAGATGATCAGCACAGCGTTTGAAACCGGTATCGGCCGGCGCTTCGTGGAGCATCTGGCGGCGCTGCAGGCACAAGGCCCCACGCCGGCCGCGCCAGGTTTGGCACCCGGATGGCAACCCGAGGGCCTGTTGTTTGCCGCGGAACCCGAGCGGGTGTGGGAGGCCGCGGCGTGAGCCAGCCGCTGCTGCTGCGCACGGGCGGCGATCGGGCTGAGCTGGCGCTCACCTTGTTGCAGGCCTGGGATCGGGAACAGACCGTGGCGATTGCTGCGCCCGAGGAGGCCGCCCTGCTGGAGGCGGCGTTGCCTTCCCGCAGCGACCCCGCCTCGGGGCCAGCGGTGGTGCTGGGCACGGGCGGTAGCAGCGGTGGGCGCCGCTGGTGCGTGCAACCCCTCGCTCACCTGCAGGTGGCCGTGGCTGGCACTGCCCAGTGGCTGCAGGCTTTGAAGCTGGAACCAGCCCAGCTGGAGCTGTTTAATCCCCTGCCGCTCCATCACGTGAGTGGACTGATGCCACTGCTGCGGGCCAGGGCCTGGGGCGCTGAGCTGCGCTGGCTTTCCCCTGTGTGGATGCGTGAGCCCGAGCAGCTGCTGGCCGAGGCCTTCCCGGGGGATCCCGATCGGGCCGTGCTTTCGCTGGTGCCCACCCAGTTGCAGCGCTTGCTGGATGGGCCGGCCGGGATCCGCTGGCTGGAGCGCTTTGCCCTGATCTTGGTGGGCGGCGCGGCCCTGCCAGCTGCCCTGGCCCAGCGTTGCCGGGATCTGGGGATTCGCTTGGCTCCCTGCTATGGCAGCACCGAAACCGGCGCCATGGTGATGGCCCTGTCTCCGCAGCAGTTCTTGGCCGGTGTGGATGGATGTGGCGCGGCCTTGCCCCATGTGCAGCTGCGCCTTGAGGCCGGCAGCGGTGCGCTGCAGATCAAGACCGCCAGCCTCGCTCTGGGGATGTTGCAGCAACGGGAGCTGCAGCCCTTGCCGCTCGATCAGGGCTGGTGGAGCAGCGGCGATCGCGCTCAGCAGGGGCCTGAGGGTTGGCAGCTGTTGGGGCGCCTCGATGGTGCGATCCAAAGCGGGGGTGAAACCGTGTTCCCCGAGCAGGTGGAGCGGCGTTTGCTGGAGCTGGCTCGGGCTCAGGGGCTCGCTGTGGAGGACCTGCTCGTGTTGCCGGAGCCCGATCTGCACTGGGGTGAGCGGCTGGTGGCCTTGGTGAAGCCGGCGGCTGGCATCGATGTGGGTGAAGCGGCGCTGCGGCCATCCCTGCAAACGCTCGCTCTGAGCCTGCCGCCGAGCCAACGGCCGCGGCGCTGGTTGGCTTGCCCTGAGCTGCAGCGCAGCTCTTTGGGAAAATGGGAGCGCCGGCGCTGGCGTGCGTGGCTGAGCTCCCATTCGGCGGTTCAGCCTGCCCCCGAGCCCTGACAAGTGCTGCACAGGCGGCTACAAGCAGGGTGTAGCGCCTGGTGATGCATGAGCAACGGCGATTGGAGTGCCCTCGATCTCACGGAGGTGAGCAACAAAAAACTGGCAGCCGGCTTGCTGGGGATCTTTCTGGGATCCTTTGGCCTTCACAAATTCGTGCTGGGTTACACCAAAGCGGGTTTGATCATGCTGTTGGTTACGGTGCTCACCTGTGGTGTAGGTGGGTTTGTGATGGGGCTGATCGGTGTGATTGAAGGGATCATCTATCTCACGCAAACACCGCAGGAGTTCAAAGCCACCTACCTCGACGGACGCAAGGAATGGTTCTGAGCCGTTCCTCCAGCCGCGTGTCCGCTGGCCTGCTCTTGGTGGCAGCTGGGGTGAGTGCCTGTGCTTTGGGAGATGGCTGGACCATGGGTTTTCATCCCTTTGCCCTGCTGGCGGCTCTGCTGCCGCTTCAGCTCGCTGCTTTGCTGTGGAGCCTCAAGGGAACGCCTACAGCGGCTGCACGCCGCGTTGCAGCGATGAGGCCTCCAGCCAGCGATTGATGGCGGCTGGTAGTGCGCGCCGAGCCCGTTCGCTGCTGCTGATGGCCAGGTGGCGGGTGAGACCCTCGGCCACTGAGGTGCCGTTACTGCTGAAGCGATAACGCACTTCAAAACATCCGGGATCGAGGTGTTGCGGCTCCAGGGCGATCGCTAGAGGATCGCCACACACGAGTGGTTGGAAGAAATCAGCGCTGCAATGCACGATCGGCAGCGCGATTTCGGGCCTGGATCCCGGTCTGGGAAACACATCCGCCGCTGCGATGCCGAAGCGCTCCAGGCTTTCCTCGTAGGCCTCGTGGCACCAATGCAGCAACTGAGGGAAATGCATCACCCCAGCAGCGTCGGTGTCCCCGAAGCGCACGGTGCGGCAGAGCAGCAGCCAGCTTTCGGGATTCATGGGGCAGCCAGGTTCGGGAAGGCGTTGAAACCAGTGAAGCTGAGGCCAAGCCGTAGGGCCCAGTAGCTCAGCAAAGCCGCTGTGATCCAAATCAACGTGCGGGTTCGGAGCCGCCAGGGCAGCAGTTCACGCCGCCGGATCGCCTGCGCCGACCACCACAGAAGACCCGCCGCCAGCAGGGGGCCAAAGGCATGCCAGCGCACCGAATCGGCCAGGTTGCCCGTGAGGGCTGCACTGGTGGCGCGGGTGAGAAAGCAGGTGGGGCAGGGGATGCCCGTGAACGCTTGCAGCGGGCAGATCCATCCTGGAAGGCCGGGATGCATTCCCTTGAGCCACAGAGACGCCGTGAAAGCGCTCGGCAGCAGCCAGCCGGCGTGGTTCAGGCGGCGCAGGAAGCGGTTCAGGACTTCAGCGGTCCACCGAGCCCATGATCACGTCGATTGAGCCGAGGATGGCCATGATGTCGGCCACCTTCGCGCCCTTGAGGATGTGGGGGAGGATCTGCAGGTTGTTGAAATCGGCGGCACGGATCTTGAAGCGCCAGGGGGTCACGTCGTTGTTGCCCTGGATGAACACACCGATCTCGCCCTTGCCCGATTCCAGGCGGGTGTAGAGCTCGCCATCGGGAATCTTGAAGGTGGGTGCAACCTTCTTGGCCACGATCTGATAATCGAAGCCGGCGAATTCACTGGTTTTGCCCTCGGCCATGCGGCGGGCTTCCAGATGTTCGGTGGGGCCGCCGGGAATCATCTGGCAGGCCTGGCGCAGGATCTTGAGCGACTGGCGCATCTCCTCGATCCGCACCCGGTAACGGGCGTAGCAGTCGCCCTCCTTCTCCCAGGCCACATCCCAGTCGAAGTCGTCGTAGCACTCGTAGTGATCCACCTTGCGCAGATCCCAGGGCACCCCTGAAGCGCGCAGCATCGGGCCCGAGAGGCTCCAGTTGATCGCCATCTCGCGGCTGATCGTGCCCAGACCCTCGATCCGCTTGCGGAAGATCGGATTGTTGGTGATCAGCTTCTCGTATTCATCGATCTTGGGGCCGAACCAGTCGCAGAAGTCGAGGCACTTCTCCAGCCAGCCGTAGGGCAGGTCGGCGGCCACACCGCCGATGCGGAAATAGTTGTTGTTGATCAGGCGCTGACCAGTTGCCGCTTCCCAGAGGTCGTAGATCATCTCCCGTTCGCGGAAGATGTAGAAGAACGGTGTCTGGGCGCCCACGTCAGCCAGGAAGGGGCCAAGCCAGAGCAGGTGGTTGGCGATGCGGTTGAGCTCCAGCATCAACACGCGGATGTAGCTGGCGCGCTTGGGCACCGGCACATCGGCCAGGCGTTCGGGGGCATTCACCACGATCGCCTCGTAGAACATGCCGGCCGCATAGTCCATGCGGCTCACATAGGGCACGAACATCACGTTCGTGCGGTTCTCGGCGATCTTCTCCATGCCGCGATGGAGGTAGCCGATCACCGGCTCGCAGTCCACCACGTCCTCACCGTCGAGGGTCACCACGAGCCGCAGCACCCCGTGCATCGAGGGGTGGTGCGGCCCGAAGTTCACCACCATCGGCTCCGTGCGCGTTTCCAGCTGCGTCATGGGGCCGAGGGGTGGGAGCTCGCTGGCGGGATCTTAGGAAGGAAGGGCCGCCGCTTCCGTTGCCGGGCTTGGGCGATCCGCAGGATTCCGCCACGTTTAATCACGTTCCGGTGCTGGCGGGGCCAGTGCTGGCCGGTTTCGCCGAGCTCGAGCCTCTGCTGGAACAGCACGGCGACGGCCTGCTGATTGATTGCACCCTCGGCGGCGGCGGCCACAGCGCCCTGCTGCTGGAGGCCCATCCGCGCCTGCGTTTGATCGGCCTGGATCAGGACCCCACCGCCCGCGCTGCGGCGGCTCGGCGCCTGGCGTCCTTCGGGGATCGTGCCCAGATCGTGGCCACCAACTTCGCGAGCTACCAGCCAGAGGAGCCGGCCCTGGCGGTGCTGGCCGACCTGGGGGTGAGCAGCCCGCAGCTGGATGTGGCGGAGCGGGGCTTCAGCTTTCGCCTCGATGGCCCGCTCGACATGCGCATGAACCCGGCCGCGGGCGAGACCGCCGCCGAGCTGATCGCGCGGCTCGATGAAACGGAGCTGGCGGATCTGATCTACGCCTACGGCGAGGAGCGCCTCTCGCGCCGGATCGCCCGGCGGATCAAGCACGATCTGGCTGAACAGGGCCCCTACAGCGGCACCGCAGCGTTGGCCTATGCGGTGGCCGGTTGCTATGCGCCGAAGGCCCGCCGGGGCCGCATTCATCCCGCCACCCGCACCTTTCAGGCCCTGCGCATCGCCGTGAACGATGAACTGGGCGTGCTGGATCGGCTGCTGCAATCCGCCCCCAACTGGCTCCTGCCGGGCGGCCTGTTCGGTGTGATCAGCTTCCACTCCCTGGAAGATCGCCGCGTGAAGACGGCGTTCGTGAGTGATGAGCGGCTGCAGCGCATCACCCGTAAGGCCGTGCAGGCCACACCCGAGGAAGAGTTGGCTAACCCCCGCAGCCGCAGTGCCCGCTTGCGCCTGGCGCGCCGCCGCAGCGTGTGACCTGGCCCGCCACGCTTCCAGGCACCTTCCTCGATGCCCTGCCTGCAGATCAGCGGGGCGAGGCTGAGGCGGTGGCCCTGGCCTGGATGGGTTTCCTGCCGGGCATGGAGCGGGCGCTCCCGGCGGCGCAGGCTCGCCCGGGTCATCCCGCTCTGGCGCTGCTGGCGGGGCTGGTGGCGCTGCTGGGCCAGACCCCAGCCGCCGCCGCGGAAGCGGCCCGTCACCTGCAGGTTGCACGCCGGCGTGCAGACCGTCTCGATGCCTGGGGGCAGGGCCTGCTGCCCCTGGCCGAACACTGGCTGTCCGGCGAACTGGGGTTGGCGCTGCGCGCTGCCGAGCAACTGGCGGCGGCCCACCCCGAGGCTCCACTCACCCTGAAGCTGGCGGAGTGGCTCTGCTACCTGCGTGGCCAGGCCGTGCATGGCGCCCGCCTGCTCGATCTGGCCCTCTGGTTCGGCCGCCATCACCCGCATCACCCGGATGTGCGGGCGATCGAGGCGTTTGCGCACGAGCTCTGCGGCTCCCTGCCGGCAGCTGAGCGCTGCGCCCTCCAGGCCGTCGAGCTACGTTCGCTCAACCCCTGGGCCGATCACGCCCTGCTCCATGCCCTGCAGCGTGGTGGAGCTCTCGAGCGGGCTCTGGCGTTCGCGGAGCAGCGCTCATCCAGTTGGTCTGCGGCGGCAGCACCGATGGCGTTGCACAACCATTGGCACTGGGCGCTGCTGTGGCTGGAGACGGGTGATGCACCCGCCGCGCTGCGCCAGTGGCAGCAGGCACTGGCGCCTCAGCCGGTGGATTCGGGCACCGGTGAGCTGATCGATCGCATTGCTCTCCATTGCCGGCTGGAACTGGCTGCAGCAGAGCCGCTGCTCCCACCGTTCGATCCAGTGTGGTCGGCCCTGGCTGAGGCGATCGGTGATCGTGTGCTGCAGCCGGAGGCGCCCCTGATCGCTGCTCACTACGGCTGGTGCCTGGCCCGGGCTGGCTGCAGTGGCCCTTTGGCAGCGCTGCGCGGCCGGGTGGAGCAGCTGGCCCATCACCCGGGCGCGGTGGAGCCGGCCTGGTGCTGGCAGCCGGCCGGGTTGGCGATGCTCGATGGCGTTGTGGCTCTGGCTCAAGGGCGCCATGCCGACGCCCTGGCCTTGCTGGAGCCGGTGCAGGGTTGGTTCCCCATGGCCGGTGGCAGCGATGCCCAGGCTCAGATCCTGGATCAGATGCTGCTGGTGGCCGCCCGCGCTTGCGGTCGCCGGCCTCTGGTGGAACAACGGGTGGGGCGGCTGCGGGCCGATCGGCCGCAGCTCACGCCCCTGGATCGCCACTGGCTCAGCTGTTGCTGAGGATGCCGGTGTGGTCCTGGCTGCCGAACAGCTGGCGATAGGCGGCGGTACTGATGCAGATCACCACCGGGAAGATCACGAACAGTCCGCCGTAGCTGAACAGCGCGGCCACGGCGTGGATCACGCTTTCCACGATTCCAAGCCACAGCACCACCCACCAGCTGGGGTTCACGCCGCTCACGCCGGCCTGGATGGTTTCCACAGGACGCTTCACCCCGAACAGCGAAAGCTGCAGCAGGAACTTCTGGCTGATCAGGAACCAGATGTAGAAGATGCCAAACACGATCACCGGAATCACGGTGAGGGTGGTGTTGAGGGCATTCAGGCCTGTGCCGATCAGGGCGGCCACGAGGCCCACCACGCCCAGCACGATCGCCAGCAGGATGGCTGAGCCGAGCAGGCGACCGCTTGCGGCGCGATCCCAGCGGGTGAAGTTGCGGAACGAGGGGCGCTGGCCATCGAGGCTCATCCAGGCGCAACGGGTGATGCCCACCACGCCCCAGAGGCCCACGATCACGTAGCCGATGGCGCCCACCACCACGGCGATGCCGGCGGCCACGGGATGGAGGAAGGGCAGCTCACTGCTGTTGAGCCGCAGCAGGCCCCCCAGCAGCAGTGCGCCGAAGGGCACCAGGATCAGGGTGACAAGCACCTGGAACAGCAGGAACGGCCAGGGGGCTCTGCAGAAGGCCTGCCAACCGTCTTCCACGGCGCGCAGCACCTGCAGCTTGTTGGTGCCGGGGGTCGGCAGGCTCATCAGCACAAGGCAATTGCCCGGAAGGTAGCCATTGCTGCAGTGCTCGCCCAGCTTTTGTTGCACTCCGCGTTCAGCGTGAACGCTTTGTGGTGGGGTCGACTCAGCCCTGGCGCAATTCGGTCACGGCGGCCCTCACCAGGGACGCGGCGCTGTTGATGTCGGCAGCGCTGGTGTGGCGACCCAGGCCGAAGCGCAGCGCCGCTGCCGCCTGCTGGCGGCTGAGCCCCAGGGCCTGCAGCACGTGGGAGGGCTCGCCGCTGCTGCAGGCGGAGCCGCTGCTGATCGCCAGGTGAGGCCGCAGCCGGCGTTGCAAGGCGCTGCCCTCCACGCCCTCGATCCACACATTCAGGTTGTGGGCCAGCCGAGGTGCCGGGGCGCCATTGCGGTGCACGCCGCCCAGCTCCTGCAGCTGTTGCCAGAGCTGATCCCGCAGCGCTTTCAGCCTCACGGCCCGTGCAGCTTGGTCGGCCAGGGCGAGCTCGAGCGCTGTCGCCAGCCCCACGATCAGGGGCACCGGCAGGCTGCCGGCCCGTAGCCCCTGCTCCTGGCTGCCGCCATGCAGCTGCGGCGCCAGCGTCACCCCCGGGGCTACCACCAGGGCGCCGATGCCCTTGGGGCCATAGAGCTTGTGGCCGCTCAGGCTGAGCAGATCGATCCCCAGCGCCGCGGGCAGCAGCGGGATGTGGCCCACGGCCTGGGCGCCGTCGCAATGGAGGCGGATCCCCCGGGATCGGCAGAGCTCGGCGATGGCCGCGATCGGTTGCAGCACACCGATTTCGTTGTTGGCCGCCATCACGCTCACCAGCAGGGTGCTGGGGCGCAGCGCTTGGCGGAGCTGCTCGAGGTCCACCAGCCCCGAGGCGGGTACCGCCAGTTCGGTGAGCTCAAAGCCGTGGCGGCTCAGGTAGCGCAGCGGATCGAGCACGGCCCGGTGCTCGGTGCTGAGGCAGAGCAGGTGGCGCCGCCTGCCCCCGGCGTGCAGCTCCGCTTCGGCGAGGCCCTTAAGGGCCAGGTTGTTGGCCTCGGTGGCGCCACTGGTGAACACCACGGCTGTGGATTCCACCCTCAGGGCCGTTGCGATCTGCGCGCGGGCCTGCTCCACCGCCGCTGCCGCCAGGAGACCGGGCCGGTGACTGCGGCTCGCGGGATTGGCGAACTGTGCACTCCACCAGGGCGCCATCGCCTCCACCACCGCCGGCTCACACGGGGTGGTGGCCTGGTGATCCAGGTAGATGACGGGATCGGCCATGGCCACCCATGCTGGCAAGCAGCGTGCTGTGCTGGCCCTGATGGCTGTTGCGTTCCGGCGGATCTGGTGCCGCTTGGCTGTGGGAGGCGGGCTGCTGTTCGGCCTGGCTGCTCCACTGGCCGCGGTTCCCGCCGCTGCTCAGACGTCCCTCGGTGCTCCAGACCCCAGCAATCCCCACCGCAGCGCCACGGATCAGCGCCCCGCTGATTTGGTGCTGCTGCGGGAGTGGACCACGATGGAAGGTGCGTTTGCCATCGGTGTGCACAACGCGAAGCCCGATCCACGGGATGCCTCAGCCCGCACGATTGTGGTGTGGGTGGAAGCACCCGGTGATGTGAAGTTGGCGGTTGATACGTTGCGCTGCAGCCCTGAAGCGCCCATGCGGCTCACCCGCCGAGGGCGTGATCTGTTGATCAAGGAGCTCAATCCCGGCGGCACGATCACAGAGGCCAACCGGCTCGATCACCAGATTTGGTGGGCGGCCTGTTTCCCTGAGCAGGCGGGCAAGGATCCCGCCACCCTCCAGGCCCAAGCGCGTCAGCTCGGTTACTCGGGCCAGCTGCGTGAACAGATGCAGGTGCTGCCGAGTCACCCTCGATAGATTGCACGTATGAGCCTCGAACCCGAATCCCAGGCCCCTGAGCAGGCCGAAGCCGCCGCACCACAGCCCCCGGCACGCCTGCTGTTGGTCGACGACGAACCCGGCCTGCGCACCGCCGTCCAGGCCTATTTGGAGGATGAGGGCTTCCAGGTGACCACCGCCGTCGACGGCGAAGACGGCTGGGCCAAGGCCCAGGACCTGTTGCCGGATCTGGTGATCAGCGACGTGATGATGCCCCGCCTCGATGGCTATGGGTTGCTGCGCAAGCTGCGCGATGACGAGCGCCTCGGCGGCACGCCGGTGATCTTCCTCACCGCTAAGGGCATGACGGCTGATCGCATCGAAGGCTTCCAGGCCGGCTGCGACGACTACATCCCCAAGCCCTTCGATCCCGATGAGCTGGTGGCCCGTGTGCGCAATGTGGTGCGTCGTCAGGAGCGCCTACTCCACGAAGCGGCCCGCTTTGCCGATGCCGATATCGGCCAGATGGCCAAGCAAATCACCGAGATTCGCTCCCTGCTGGCCACCGGTGGCAGCAAGAAGCAGGTTGCTGCGGTGAAGCACGAGTTCACGCCGCGCGAGGCGTCCGTGCTCCAGCTGGTGGCCGAGGGAATGATGAACAAGGAGATTGCCCGGCGCCTGGAAACCTCCATCCGCAATGTGGAGAAATACGTGAGCCGGCTGTTCACGAAAACCGGCACCGCTAGCCGCACCGAGCTGGTGCGCTACGCGCTCGAGCACGGTCTGGTTGAGTAGGGATCCAGAGCTGTGGCTGCCGGCGGCCTTCAACCGCGGCCACGCCTATCGCGATCGTGTTGATCGCCCCGCCGCCAGCATTGCTGGCTTTTACGCGGCGCGTTATCGCCATTCCGATCAGGCGGTGTGGATGGAGCGCCTCGCCGCCGGTGAGATCTGGCGGAACGGCCAGCAGCTCCAGGCCGATGGGGCCCTCTCCCCGGGTGATCGGCTGGTGTGGCATCGGCCCCCCTGGCAAGAGGCTGCCGTGCCGGTGCTCACCCAGCGCTCGATCGTGTTTGACGACGGCGATCTGCTGGTGCTGAACAAGCCCAGCGGCCTGCCGGTGTTGCCGGCCGGGGGGTTTCTCGAGCACACGCTGTTGTCGCAGCTGCAGGCTTGGGCCCCCACCGCGCGCCCGGTGCATCGGCTCGGGCGCTTCACCTCCGGGTTGCTGGTGTGCGCGCGCCGGCCCGCGAGCCGCGCTTGGTTGAGTGCCCAGCTGCGTGAGAGCACCCAGGCCTGCGTCCATGCCAAGGCGGGTCGCTCCTGCCGCAAGCTGTACCGCACGCTCTGCGCAGCTTTGCCGTCGGATTGGGCGGTTGGTGCAACCAAGCCCATCACTGCTGCCATTGGCAGACGCTGTCATCCACTGCTGGGTCAGATCTGGTGTGCCGCCCTGCCTGGTGATCCCGCAGCATTGCCATCACGCAGTGAACTCACCCTGCTGGAACGTCGGCCGGAGACATGTCTTGTGGAGGTGGCCATCGCCACGGGGCGACCCCACCAGATCCGCATTCATCTGGCTGCCATCGGTGCGCCTTTGGCTGGTGATCCGCTCTACCGAGTCGGCGGCACCGCTGATCCGCAGGTGTTGCCTGGTGCCGGTGGCTATCTATTGCATGCTCATGCCCTCAGCCTGTGGCCTCCTGCTGGTGCGTCGCTGCACCTGAAGGCCGCGCTGCCCCCCCAGCTTGCTGAGGGCGATGGGTTTACCGAGGCTTAATCCGCTTCCTTCAGAATGCAGCCAATCGTTTGATCTTCATGCGCCGTTTCCTCGCTGCGATGGTGGTCGGCTCGCTCCTGGTTACGGCGGCTTGTTCAAGGCAGCAAGGCTCCAATCTTGCTGAGGAGGAGGCCACTGCTAAAAACCTCAATCTGAGTCTCTGCGATGTGCAGAGTGCCCGTTTTGATGATGACACTGCCGACGGTAAGCCCAGTGTGGGAGATGGCTTTACATATGTGATCAAGGTCTCCACGAAGAGTGGTCCCAAGGCCTGTGATGTGCCCCAGGGTCAATTCTTTGGTGTTGAGGAGATTGTTCAGGAGATGCCGGGCGATCAGGGCGGCAAGAGCTTCCTTACGAATTTTCAGGGAACTTTCATGCTCCCTGATGGAAATATGCAGCTGCGCTCGATGGGCTACGTGAGTGTTCAGGCTGCTGAGATGGCTCAGATGAAACGGTCGGGACCTGTCGCCATGGGCCTTGGTGATTTGTTCCCCAAGCAGCACGAGGCTTCGGTGATCGGTCAGGGGGGATCCTTCACCGGCTACCTCGGCACGGCTGTGCTTGTCCCCGGTCAGCCTCCGGTGGCCCAAATCAAACTATTCAAGCGGTTTTGAGGACGTCTCCGGCTTGCTCAACAGTCGGCAGACGTAGAAGTGGACGAGAGCGAAGTGGAAGACAGCTTCCTTAGCGCTGCAGCAATGAAGCCAGTGTTGTTGCTGCTGCAGCACAGGTCAGCACCCAACTGCTCGCCGTCCAGATGCGCCGCCAGCGGCGAATGCTGCGGCTGAAGGCCTCTTCGCCGCCGCGGCGCACCACGAACAGGCCGGCCTCGAGTGGTGCTTGGAGCTGCAGTGCGCCACCGCTGTCGCTGCATTCGGCCACCACAAACACCATCCCATTGGGGCGAAGAATGGCCTCCTCGCGGCGGGTGCCGAGGGGCCGTGTGTTGTGGGTTGCAGGTGCTGAGGCTGGTTCCACATTGCTGAACACGGTTTCCAGTTCCAGATCAGCCGCTGTGGGATCAAGCTTGAGTTGTTGATTGCCTTGGCGCAGGGCAAAGCTGCAGCGGCGTTCCAGGGTTTCGAGGGTGTCCTCACGTCGCTCCCAGCTGACGCTGGTGTGGCTGTTGCCCTCGCTGTCGGTGCTGGTGCGCTCCTCCCTCACCTCCATCAGCGCGGTGGTGGTGTTGCGGAAGGCCACACAGGGTTCACCGCTCCAGGGGGCCGTGAGCGGTGCGGCGCACACGATTTCGGCCGAGAGCTTCACCCGTTCCCGGAATGAACCTGCTCCCATCTGCGCAGCCACGGTGGCCTGCAGATCCAGCAGCTCCGCCACGCTGCTGCTGCGGGCATCGAGCAGATGAATCAGCTTCTTCGCCTGATGGCGGCGAGCTAGGGCTGTGCTGATGGCGCCGGCTCCCAGCACCGCTGGAATCAGCAGCTGGGAGCCCTCCACCGCCTCAGGCCTTCTCGAAGGCCAGCAGGCGCGAGAAGTAGAAGGGGGCCTGGTTGAGGCTGCGGCGCTTCAGTACGAAGCCGGCTTCCTCGGCGGCCTTCACGATGCCGGCTTCCTTGAGGGTGTAGGCGCGGGTGGTCTTGCTGGGGCCGGGGAAAAGCTGGCCAATGCCCTTGAGCAGCGCCAACAGCGGCGTGTAGGGGGCGAAGCTCACGATCAGGTGCTGCTCGGCCATCGAGGCCAGATGGCGCACCATCTCTTCGGCCGGCTGCTGGGGGTAGTGGATGAACACATCCAGGCACACCACGGTGTTGTAGCTGCCGCTGAGGCTCTCCAGATCGGAGGCCAGGAAGCTGATCTGCCCCTTTTGCACGCCTGCTTCGATAGCGCGCCTCTCGGCCTCCTTCACCATCGCCTCCGATAGATCGGAGGCGGCGATGGATCCCGCGCCGAGCTCGGCCAGGGGCAGGGTGAGGCTGCCCACGCCGCAACCGGCGTCGCAGAAGCTGCGGCCCGCCAGATTGCCCTGCTCCTTGAGCCAGGTCAGCACGTTGTCCACCGTTTTCTGGTGGCCGATGCGGATGTTGCGCTGCACCTTGTTCACATCGTCGGACTCGCTGTAGATGCGGTTCCAGCGATCGAAGCCGGTGGTTTCGAAGTAGCCCTTCACCTCCTGCTTCTCGGCCGCTTTCTGGGCCTCGGTGCTTTGGGAGAGCTGCTCGGTGGGCATCGGCTCGGGCCTGGGGGCTTTGGGTCAGATGGGGCGGATCCTATTCAGGCTGCCCACTGCCAGCGCAGATCCCGCGCGTCGCCGCTCCAGCGCAGGCACTCCGCCAGAGGCCTGCCCCTCAGTTGCTCGGCGGCTGTGACCGGAGCCCCCAGCAGCCTGAGCGGCAGCACGGTGGCGGCCGCGATCGCCTGGCCGGCTTCGCCGCTCCAGCTCGCCAGGCGCACTACCGCTTCCAGCAGAGGCAAGGTCACCCCGGCGAGGGTTCCGTCGTCCAGGCGGCAGCTGCCGTTCTCCACGATCAGGGCCCGCTCATCCCAGCGGTGCACGCCATCGGCCAGGCCGTAGGGGGCCAGGGCATCGCTCACCAGCAGGGTTTGCTCCGGCAGCAGCCGCTGCAGCAGCACCGCCATCGAGGGCGCCACATGCACCCCATCGGCGATCAGCCCCAGGGCGACATCGCCGCGCAGGGCCGCCGCGGCGATCGGGCCCGGGGCCCGGTGATGCAGGCCGGGCATGGCGTTGAAGGCGTGGGTGATCATTCCCACCCCCTGGCTGAAGGCTTCCGCCGCCTGGGCTTCATTGGCTTCGCTGTGGCCAAGGCTCACCAGGATCCCGAGCTGGCGCAACGCCTCGATCACCTCACTGGCACCCGGTAGCTCCGGCGCCAGAGTGACGAGGGAGATCTCCTGCTCGAAGCCGCCGATGCGGGCGTTGAGCGCTGCCAGGCTGGGGGCGGCCAGGTGTTGGCGGGGATGGGCGCCGCGCCGGGCCTCCGCCAGGAAGGGCCCCTCGAGGTGGGCACCGAGCAGCCGGCAGCGCCCCGGTTGATGCACGGCCCGAGCCTCGCGCAGTACCGCTAGCGCCTGGCGCAGCTCGGTGATTCCGCAGGTCACGAGCGTGGGGGCGATCGCCTCCACGCCGTCGCGCCAGAGCAGCTCCAGCAGTTCCAGCAGCCGGGGCAGATCGCCTGGGGTGAGCTCCGGGAAGGCCAGGCCGAGGCCGCCGTTGATCTGGAGATCAACGCCCATCGGGCTCAGCCAATCACCGCCCCAACAGGTTCCGGCCGCGGTGCTGCCGGCGCTGAGCGGTTCGATTGCCGCGATGCGCTGCTCGTGGTCGACGCCGATCCGCCACAGGCCCGTGGTGGCCGGCAGGCGCACGGAGCTCAGCCAGTGCATCGAACAGCGGGGCGGGAGAATGCCATTCTCGCCGCCTTTGCTGCCTGCATCCGATGCCTGAACAGTCAGCCCCGCTCGTGGCCGTGGTGATGGGCAGCGACTCCGATCTGCCCACGATGCAGCCGGCGGTGGAGATGCTGCAGAGCTTTGGAGTGGCCACCGAGGTGCGAGTGCTTTCGGCTCACCGCACGCCCCTGGAGATGGTGGCCTTTGCCCAGCAGGCCGCCGGCCGCGGCTTCAAGGTGATCATCGCCGGCGCCGGCGGTGCCGCTCACCTGCCCGGGATGGTGGCCTCCCTCACCACGCTGCCGGTGATCGGTGTGCCGGTGCAGACCCGCGCCCTCTCCGGCGTGGATTCGCTGCATTCGATCGTGCAGATGCCGGCGGGGATTCCCGTGGCCACGGTGGCCATCGGCAATGGCGCCAATGCCGGCCTGCTGGCGGCCCAGATCCTGGCCACCGCCGATGTCGCCCTGGCCGAGCGGGTGGCGGCCTACCGGCAGGGCCTGCACGACCAGGTGGTGGCCAAAGATGCCCGCCTGCTCGAGCTGGGCAGCAGCGCCTACCTCCAGCAGATGCCCTGAAGAACGCCTGCCCAGCCTGCGGATCAGTTCCATAACCCAGCCTTAACGTCCGGGGCAAGTTGCTGCGTTTGCTCGGATGTCTACGGGTTGGCCTCAACGGCCTCTGCTTCGGGTGCTGCTGGTGGCTGTGGTGCCGGCGCTGATCGTTTACGTGCTGGCCCTGCTGCTCAGTGCTGCGGCCGGCATTCGCACGCAGCTGGTGATCCGCGATCTGGCCCAGAGCTGCGACACCGCTTTGGGTGTGGGCTTCCTCTCCAATGTGGGCTATCTGCTTTGGATCTCCGCGGCGGCGATCGCACTCTTTGGTGCCCTGTCTGGTGTGGTGGATGTGCGGGGCCGGGTGCGGCAGCTGCTGCTATGTGGCGGCGGGTTTTCGCTGCTGCTCTGCCTCGACGACATGTTCCTGCTGCACGATCGCTACATCGGCAGCAGCTTTCTGTACAGTCTGTACGCAATTTTCGCGCTGCTCATTCTCTTTCGCTTCCGCGCCCAGGTGCAGGCCCTTGGTGGGGGCTCGTTCCTGCTGGCTGTGGTGTTGCTGGGTCTCTCGGTGATCACCGATCAGCTGCAGGAGCTGATTCCCATCGATTACGCCACCCTGCAGCTCTTTGAGGAAGGTGCGAAGTTCCTGGGGATTGCCGCCTGGCTGGCCTTCTGGTGGCAGGCCACCGCGGGCGCCGGCAAGCTGAAGGCCTGAACGCCGTTCCCGATGCTTGAGCGCCTGGTGCTGCCGCTCTGGCTGCGCCTCAGCCTGGCCCTGCCGCTGCTCACCCTCAACCTCTGGGTGCTGCGGCAGCTGCTGTTGCCGCTGGCTCCCTTTCCGGCACTGTTCCTGGCGGCGGCCTTGATTGCTTTTTTGCTGGATCTCCCCACCCGCTGGCTCGCAGATCGGGGGCTACCTCGGCTGCTGGCGGTGTTGCTGGTGGTGGGGCTGGGCCTTGGGCTGCTCGTGCTCTCCGCACTCTGGTTGCTGCCGCGGCTGATCGAGCAGCTGGGTGAGCTGATCAATGCACTGCCCTCCTGGCTGGTGGAGGGTGAGATCTGGCTCGATCGCCTCGAGAGCTGGGCCGCCGATCGCAACCTGCCCACCGAATTCACCGATCTCAGCAGCACCTTGTTTGCCCGGGCCAGTCAGCTGGCCAGCCAACTCAGCCAGCGGGTGCTGGGGATCCTGGGGGCCACGGTGGGGATCACCGTGAACACCGTGATCGTGGTGGTGCTGGCGGTGTTTCTGCTGCTGGGCGGCGAGCGGATCGTGGCGGGCCTGGCCCGTTGGTTGCCCGATGGCGTGCGCGATCTCGTGATCGGCACGCTCAACCGCACCTTCCGCGGCTATTTCGCCGGCCAGGTGTTGCTGGCGGTGATCCTGAGCGTGCTCCAGATCGTGGTGTTCACGCTGCTGGCGATTCCCTATGGCGTGCTGTTTGCCGTGGCGATCGGCTTCACCACGCTGGTGCCCTACGCCAGTGCGCTCACGATCGTGCTGGTGAGTGTATTGCTCGCCCTCGACGATCCCCGCACCGGTTTAGAGGTGTTGGCAGCTGCCATCAGCGTGGGCCAGGTGGTGGATCAGGTGATCCAGCCGCGCCTCATGGGCAGCATCGTGGGGCTCCAGCCCGCCTGGCTGCTGGTGTCGCTGCCGGTGGGTGCGCGCATCGGCAGCCTGATGGGCTTCGGTGATCTGCTGGGACTGCTGCTGGCGGTGCCGGTGGCCAGCTGCATCAAAACGTTTTTCGACGCTTGGCGACCCCAGCAGCCCGCTCCGCTCAGCCCTGCTGGGGAATAACGCCCTGGGCGCTCAGGTGGGCCAGCACCTGCTCCACGCTCTGCTCGAGGGTCTGGCTGCCGGTGTCCACCCGCAGCTCGGGGTTCTCGGGAGCCTCATAGGGGCTGGAGATGCCGGTGAATTCCTTGATCTCGCCAGCGCGGGCCTTGGCGTAGAGGCCCTTGGTGTCGCGCTGCTCGCACACGGCCAGATCAGCGGCGCAGTGGATCTCCACGAAATCACCAGCGGCCACCAGGGCACGGGCGCGGTCGCGATCGGCCTTGAACGGCGACACGAAGGCGGTGAGCACCACCACGCCGGCATCGAGGAAGAGCTTGCTCACCTCACCGATGCGGCGGATGTTCTCTTCGCGGTCGGCATCGGAGAAGCCCAGGTCTTTGCAGAGGCCGTGGCGGATGTTGTCGCCATCGAGCACGTAGCAGGCCAGGCCGCGCTCGAACAGGGCCTGGTTCACGGCGTTGGCCAGGGTGCTCTTGCCCGAGCCGCTCAGGCCGGTGAACCAGAGGATGGCGCTTCGGTGGCCGCGCTGCTCCGCCCGTGCCGCCCGATCCACCGAGGCGTGGTGCCAGGCGATGTTGGTGGAAGCCCCCTGATTGGTGAGCTCGCCGTAGGTGGGGGTTGCGGTCATGGTGGATCAGGCGTTGGCGCTATTGTCCCTGGCGGCGAGGCGCGGATCGCTGGAGGGCGGCAGCTGAAGCTTCAGCTCCAACCGATGGCCGCGGCGTTCCACCGTGAGCACCAGTGGCTGCCCATCGGGATGGAGGCGCACGCCGCGGATCACCTCGCCGGCTCGCTGCACCAGGCGGCCATTCAGCGCCACGATCCGATCGCCGGGTTTGAGGCCGGCGGCGGCCGCTGCCGAGCCCGCTGCCACCTGCCGCACCCACACGCCGCTGGCATCGCTTTCGAGGTAGACCCCCAGGCGGGCCCCTTGTGGGGCGGGCGCGCAGCCATCGGGAAGGGCCGGCCGGCGCAGGCTCAATTGCCGCTTCAAGCCCAGGTTGTTGAGCTGGCTTGGCACACCGTCGTCACCCTCGAGATGCCCCACGCCGATCAAGGCCACTAGTAGGGATGTGGGGTTGCGCCGGTGTGCTGCTGCGAGTTCTTCCGCCATGGCCCGATCACGCAGCAGTTGGCTGTCAATGAAGCCCTGCAGATCTGTCTCGCGGCCTGCAGCAATCCCCATGGCCTGGTGCCCACGCCAGCTGGCCTCCAGGCGCTGGCGGTAGGCCGGGCTGGCGGGGCTCGGGTCTCCGATGCCGCCGCGTTCAGCTGCCGGTGTGGCCGCCAGACCCTGCTGGCGCACCCGCCGCACCAGGGCCGGTTCGGCATTAAGGGCCAGCAGGGGTACCCGCCGCAGCCGGGCCCAGTGCAAGAGCGGCAGATACAGGTTTGGGTCGTGCCCCCACACCGCGGGCCAATCCACCTCGCGCAGCAGGCCTGCCACATCGAGCTCGCCGCGGTTGAAGCGATCCAGCACCGGTTGGCGTGCCGCTGGAATCATCTCCAGGGCGAGGGTCAGCTGGCGCTCACTGCTCAGGCGTTCCAGGGTGCCGAGCTGCCAGGCGTGGTCCTCCACGCTCGTGTGGATCTCCCCGAGCAAGAGCACCGCCAGCGTTTTGGCTTGCTGTTGCAGCTCCTGCTGCTGGCGCTGGGCGGCGGCCAGGGCGGCCTGGCAATCCAGCGGCAGCGGTGCCGGCACTGCCAGGGCGGGCCGACCCCACAACAGCGAGCCCAGCAGAACAGCACCAGCCCAGCCGCGGCCTTGCATCTCAGCCCCCGGCCTGCTTCGGGCGATAGCCCGCCTTCTCCAGGGCCGCCAGGGCTGGGGCCACCTGGTCGCCCTGCAGTTCGATCACCCCATCCTTCACGGTGCCGCCGGTTCCTGCCGCTGCCTTCAGCTGTTTGAGCAGGGCCTTGAGCTCGCTGTCGGGGGCTTCCAGGCCGGTGATCGCCGTCACCATCTTTCCGCCCTTGCCCGCCTTGGTGCGCTGCACCCGCACCCGTTGCTGGTTCTTGGCTGTGGGCTCCGAGGCTGGTGCACCGCGCTGGAGGCTCTCTGGTCTGCTGAATTCCTGCCAGCCGCCCTTGGCCATCGCGCTGCCTTTCGCTAAACCCAGTTCAGCGCATCACTGGCTCGCACCGCCTCAGCCGCCTCACGCGATGGATCTGCCTCCCCTGCAGCTGGAGATGGTGCGGTTCGGCCTGCAGGGACAATCGGCTGCTGCGGAGTGCCAGCTCGCCGACGACCGGATCAAAGCGAGCTTGTTTGGTGTGTTGGTGGAGCCGGCAGAGCCCTGCCGCCGCGAAGCGGGTCGGATCCGCATCGATGAACCGCCTGGCTGGCCGGCGCTGCCGCCGCCACCAGTTCCTACGCTGCAGTGATTCCGCTCAGGCGCCGGTGACCAGCAGCGTTCCCCAGGTTGACCACGCAGCCCTGGAGCTTGCCGCCAGGCCCAACAGCCTCGGGCGCTATGGCCAGTTCGGTGGTCAGTACGTTCCGGAAACGTTGATCCCTGCCCTGGCAGAGCTGGAGCAGGCTGCTGCTGAGGCCTGGAAGGATCCGGCCTTTACCGAGCGGCTCAACCATCTGCTGCGCACCTATGTGGGGCGCCCCAATCCGCTGTATGAGGCCGAGCGGCTCAGCGAGCACTACCGGCGGCCCGAGGGCGGCCCGCGCATCTGGCTGAAGCGCGAAGACCTCAACCACACCGGCGCCCACAAGATCAACAACGCCCTCGGTCAGGCGCTGCTCGCCCTGCGCATGGGCAAGAAGCGGATCATTGCCGAAACCGGCGCTGGTCAGCACGGCGTGGCCACCGCCACTGTTTGTGCCCGCTTCGGCCTGGAGTGCGTCGTGTACATGGGCGCAGAAGACATGCGCCGCCAGGCGCTGAATGTGTTCCGCATGCGCCTGCTGGGGGCCACGGTGCAGCCCGTCACCGCCGGTACCGCCACCCTCAAGGACGCCACCAGCGAAGCGATCCGCGACTGGGTGACCAACGTGGAGAGCACCCACTACATCCTCGGTTCGGTGGCCGGCCCGCACCCGTTCCCGATGCTGGTGCGCGACTTCCACGCTGTGATCGGCGAGGAAACCAAACGCCAGTGCCATGAAGCCTTCGGCCGCAACCCCGATGTGCTGGTGGCCTGCGTGGGCGGTGGCTCCAATGCCATGGGCCTGTTCCATCCCTTCGTGCAGGACACCGATGTGCGCCTGGTGGGTGTGGAAGCCGCCGGCGATGGTGTGGCCACTGGCCGCCATGCCGCCACGATCACCGAGGGCCGCGTGGGTGTACTGCACGGCGCCATGAGCCTGCTGCTCCAGGACAGCGAAGGCCAGGTGCAGGAAGCCCACTCGATCAGCGCCGGCCTCGATTACCCCGGCGTTGGCCCTGAGCACAGCTACCTCAAAACCATCGGCCGGGCTGAATACGGCGCCGTCACCGATGCGGAAGCCCTGGATGCGCTGCAGCTTCTGTGTCGCCTGGAGGGGATCATCCCCGCCCTGGAAACGGCTCACGCCTTCGCCTGGCTCGACAAGCTCTGCCCCACCCTTGCTCCCGGCACGGAGGTGGTGCTCAATCTCTCCGGCCGTGGCGACAAGGATGTGAACACCGTGGCCGACAAGCTGGGCAGCGCCCTCGGCGGCTAAGGCTCAGCTCAGCAGCCGTTCCAGGCTTGCAGCCACAACGCGCACGGCGGAGCGGGCTGTGGCGTAGGCCATCCGCATCGGCCCGATCAGCGCCACCTGGCCCTTGCTGCCGCTGCTGGTGCGATAGCCCGCCTGCACCACGGCGCAGTTGTGGAGAGCGGGGTGGGGATGTTCAGCGCCGATCCACACGCCTCCGTAGTGCAGGGCTTGCTCGCTCTGCAACACCTGTGCCGGCTCCTCTTCCACCAGCTGCAGCAGGGGGCGCAGGCTGGAGCTCTGGCCGAATTCCGGTTGGCCGAGCAGGCCGCCAAGCCCCAGGGTTACTGCACCATCGCTCTGGGCGACCGGCGCCTGTTGATGGCTGCTGAGTCCTCGACGCAGCAGCTGGCCGCTCAGCTGCAGCTGCGGCGGTAGGGCATCCCAGTTGAGTTGGCCCTGGGTGAGCTGATGACTGGCCCAGCGCTCCAGGGCGGGGACTTCTGCGGCTGCGGTCGTTGGCAGCCGCAGGTTGAGGCTGGTGGCGGAGGCGCTGCCATCCACCAGGAACACCATCAGGCGATCACCGCTGGGCACCAGGCGCAGGGCCTGCAGGGCGGGGCTGGGCCGCTGCGGCCGTGTGATCAGGCTCAGGAGCCCCGTGAGGTCGGCGAGGCGGCGGGCTAGATGCAGCAGCAGGTCGTCGAAAGCGGCCCACTGCAGGCTCAGACCCATGAGCTCTCGCTGCAACTGGATGGCGGCGGCACCGGGGGCTGGCAGCAGGTAGTCCACGTAGTGCCGGTAGCCCAGGGGGCTGGGCACTCGTCCTGCGGAGGTGTGGGGCTGGGTGAGCAGGCCGCGCTGCTCCAGGGCCCCCATGGCGGAACGGATGGTGGCGGGGCTGGCCTCCAGCCCGAAGCGTTGCACCAGCGTTTTGCTGCCCACCGGTTCGGTGGTGTCCACGTAATGGCGCACGGTGGCCTGCAGCACTTGCTCTTGCCGGCGGGGCAATGGCTGCACGGGAGCGGCGTCTGCGTTGGACGTGCGGGGATCGTAGGGGGGGTTAGTAGCGGGGCACGCTCGAATCCACCTCCACGCTCCAGGCATCAATGCCGCCCTGAAGGTTCCACACCCTGGGAAATCCCTGAGCTTCCATCAGCCAGCAGCCGAATTGCCAGCTGCGCACGCCGGCGTGGCACAGCACCACCACCTCAAGGTCTGGATCCAGCACCTCCCGCAGGGAGCCGATCCATCGCTCCGATTCGCTCAGGGGCAGGTGAATCACCGGCTCGTTCAGTCGTGCCAGCTCCAGCTCCATCGGCTCACGCACATCCACCAGTTGCAGGGGCTCGCCGGCTTGGAGCCGTTGCTGCAGGTCGAGGGCGCGGATCGGTGTGGGGGTACTCATCGCCAGAAGCTAGGTCTGGCGGGGTGCCAAACACAGCCGCTATGCATAAAGATGAGGCCAGTCCTGCAGGCAACCGATGAAGGCCCGCCCCTTCCTGGCGGCAGTGTTGGCGGCGGCCATCGCGTTGCTGAGTTTGGGGGCAACGGGCTGGTGGTTGCTGTTGCAGCGCAGTCCGCTTGGGTTGCAAAGCCAACGGCTGGAACTGCCCCTTGCGGCTCGGTTTGTGCCCCGCACCGCACCCCTCAGCCTGCACTGGTTGCTGACGCCTGATCAGCCCGCTGCCTATGCCAGGGCCGTGGCGGCTCCGCGGCAGCGGCGCCAGGCGGCAGCGGCGGCGGATCGTCTGCGCGATGGGGCCTTTGCTGCTGCTGGCCTTGATTACGCCACGGAGCTGGCCCCCTGGCTGGGGCGTGAAAGCAGCTTTGCCCTCCTCACCCCACCGGGTGCCGCAGAGCAGCCCGGTTGGGTGCTGGCCCTGCGCAGCCGCGATGGCGAGGGCGCACGCCGCTTCCTGCAGCGGTTCTGGCAGAGCCGCAGCCTGGCCGGCACCGATCTGCAGATCAGCAGTTACCGCGGCATGGGCCTGATCAGTGGTCGCGGCGCCCTCCTGGGGCAAGATCCGCAGCCCCTGGCCACGGCCCTGATCAACGACGAACTGGTGCTGATCGCCTCCGGCCGCGGCGTGCTGGAGCAGGCCCTCGATGTGTCGCAGATCGATGAACTGAATCAGGCCGCCAGTGCGCCGCTGCAGCAGGCCGTGGCACGCCTGGGCCACGGCGTGGCCTTGCTCACCGCCCGGCCGCAGGCGATGGAGCAGTGGCTGGGTTTGCCTGCCCAAATAGCTGACGAACCCGGTGCTGTCGTGGAGCTGGTGGCCGCCCTCAGCCCCGCCGGCCGCGCTCTCCAGCTCGATGCGCTCACCCAGCTGCGGGAGCCCTTGCCCGCTCTGCCGCCGCCGCCCTCAGCCCTGCCGCAGCAGCTGCAGGTGCCCGCCACCAGCCTTGCCCTGCTGAGCGAGCCGGCCCGCCTGCTGGAGTCCAGCGATCCTGATCCCTGGGCCCAGCTGCTGGGTCCGCTGCTCCGCAGCGCTCTTGAGCGCCTGCCGGCATCGTTGCCGGCGTTGGTGGCGGCTGCGGATCAGGGCCCCTTGCTCTGGGCTCAATCCGGCGATGGTTGGCTTCTCGGCACCAAAGCGCAGCAACCGCCGCTCGAGTTGTTGGATGCGGCCTTGGCGAGCCAGGGCTACAGCAGCTCGCCGCTGCAGAGCCGTGGCCTCACGCTGCAGGCCTGGACGAAGCTCCAGTCGAAGCCGGTGAAGGGCAACCCCGACCAGCTCCAGGCCCAGCTGGCAGGCGCCCGCTCCCTGCAGGGCGGTTGGGCTTGGTGGGGGCAGGGCCTCAGCGTGCTCAATCAGCAGGATGAAGGCCGCCGTGCTCCGGCGGAACGCCTTGAGCAGCTGGAGAGCCTCGGCACCCCGAAGGCGCCTGTGCAGTGGGCCATGGATGGCCCCACGGCGCAGCAGTTGCTGGCGGCCTGGCAGCCGTGGCGCCTGGTGGGCGCCCTCTCCAGCAGTGAGCTCACGCCGTTGGTGGATGGAGCCGCCTTGAGCCTCGAGCCCGATGAGCCCTCCGCTCGGGCCGTTCGGCTTCGGGGCTTGCTGCAGTTCAAGGGGTAGCGATGGCGCCGCGCAAACGGGAACTGTTGCTGTTGCGCCATGGCATCGCCGAGGAGCGGATGGCCGGTGCCGACGACGCTCAGCGCGCCCTCACGCCCGAAGGCCGTGAGCGCACCGTCGCCCAGCTGCGCCAGTTGGTGGAGCTGGATCTGGGTTGTGATCTCGTGCTGAGCAGCCCCTTGGTGCGGGCGCGCCAAACGGCTGAATTGGCCGTTCAGGCTGGACTGGCTCCGGAGCTGGAGTTGGCGGCGGCCTTGGCGCCCTTGGCGGATCCGCTGCCTCTGCTCGAGCGCTGGCTGGGGGCGGTGTCGCCCCGGCCGGCCTGGCGGCGCCTGGCGCTGGTTGGCCATGAGCCCGACCTCAGCACCTTGGCGGCGCTCCTGATCGGTGTGCCGATGGCCCTGGCTCCTGAAGCCCTGCAGCTCAAGAAGGCTGGTGTGGCGTTGTTGCAATGGCCCAAGCCGCCCCAGGCCGGCTTGCTTGGCAGTGCGCGGCTGGAGTTGCTGTTGCCGCCCCGAGTGCTGCTGGGTCGGCGCCAGATGCCCCCATCCGGTGGCTGATGGCACCGAAGCGCGTCGCCCAGCGGCCTTAGGTTGCCGAAACGGATTGGGTTGATGCCGCCATGGTGAGTGCCGCACCTGCAGAGGCAGGGTTGAAGCCAACCACCCCCGACTACCGCCCCGGCCTTGAGGGTGTACCGGCCACCCAGTCGTCGGTGTGCGACATCGATGGACAGCGGGGGCGCCTCACCTACCGCGGCTACAGCGTTGAGGAACTGGCTCAGCACAGCACCTTCCTCGAAACCACCTACCTGCTGATCTGGGGCGAGCTGCCCACCGCAGCGCAGTTGCGCGAGTTTGAGCACGAGGTGCAGATGCACCGGCGGGTGAGCTTCCGCATCCGCGACATGATGAAGTGCTTCCCCTCCCAGGGGCACCCGATGGATGCGCTGCAGAGCAGTGCAGCGTCGTTGGGGCTCTTTTATTCGCGGCGCGCTCTCGATAACCCCGAATACATCGTGTCGGCGGTGGTGCGCCTGATCGCCAAGATCCCCACGATGGTGGCGGCGTTCCAGCTGATCCGCAAAGGCCAGGATCCGATCCAGCCCCGCGACGATCTGCCCTACGCGGCCAACTTCCTCTACATGCTCACCGAGCGGGAGCCCGACCCGCTGGCGGCCCGCATCTTTGATGCCTGCCTGATCCTGCACGCTGAGCACAGCCTCAACGCCAGTACCTTCAGCGCCCGGGTGACAGCGAGCACCCTCACCGATCCCTATGCGGTGGTGGCGTCAGCCGTGGGCACGCTTGCGGGGCCCCTGCATGGCGGTGCCAACGAAGACGTGCTTGAGATGCTCGACAGCATCGGCACTGCCGATCAGGTGGAGCCCTGGCTGGATCAGGCCATCGCCGAGAAGCGCAAGATCATGGGCTTCGGGCACCGGGAATACAAGGTGAAGGATCCGCGCGCCGTGATCCTGCAGAAACTGGCCGAGCAGCTCTTTGATCAGTTTGGCCACGACCCCCTCTACGACCTGGCCCGCAAACTCGAGGAGGCCGCAGCCGTGCGGCTCGGCCCTAAGGGGATCTACCCCAACGTGGACTTCTATTCCGGCCTTGTGTACCGCAAGCTCGGCATCCCGGTGGATCTGTTCACCCCGATCTTTGCCATCGCTCGCACCGCCGGCTGGCTGGCCCACTGGAAGGAGCAGCTCGGCGCCAACCGCATCTACCGCCCCACGCAGATCTACACCGGTTCCACCGGTCGAGACTGGGCACCCCTAGAAGCCCGCTGACCCGTGTGCGGCTGCGGCCGCTTAAGTTGCCCCCATCCACAGGCCACCCATGGTGTTCGCCAATCCCGCCGTCGTGAGCGCCGGCCTCGACCTGGAGGCCAGCTTCACCGACCTGTTGCAGGGTCTGGGCCTATCGCCGGGAGCAGCGCACCTGCTCTGGCTGCCCCTGCCGATGCTGCTGGTGCTGGTGGCCGCCGTGGTGGGCGTGCTCGTGAACGTGTGGCTGGAGCGCAAGATCTCCGCTGCGGTGCAGCAGCGCATCGGCCCCGAATACGCCGGTGCTCTCGGCATCCTTCAGCCCCTGGCCGACGGCCTCAAGCTGCTGTTCAAAGAAGACATCATTCCGGCCCGGGCCGATGGCCTGCTGTTCACGCTCGGCCCGGTGCTGGTGCTGGTGCCGGTGATCCTCAGCTGGCTGGTGGTGCCCTTCGGCCAGAACCTGCTGATCAGCAATGTGGGCGTGGGGATCTTCCTCTGGATCTCCCTCAGCAGCATCCAGCCCATCGGCCTGCTGATGGCTGGTTACGCCTCCAACAACAAATATTCCCTGCTGGGCGGTCTGCGCGCGGCGGCTCAGTCGATCTCCTACGAGATTCCCCTGGCTCTGGCGGTGCTGGCCGTGGTGATGATGAGCAACTCGCTCAGCACCGTCGACATCGTTGACCAACAGACCGGTGCCGGCATCCTCAGCTGGAATATCTGGCGTCAGCCCGTGGGCTTCGCCATCTTTTGGATCTGCGCCCTGGCGGAGTGCGAGCGCCTCCCCTTCGACCTTCCCGAGGCGGAAGAGGAGTTGGTGGCCGGCTATCAGACCGAATACGCCGGTATGAAGTTCGCCCTCTTCTATCTGGGCAGCTACATCAACCTGGTGCTCTCGGCGCTGCTGGTGTCGGTGCTCTACCTGGGCGGTTGGGGCTTCCCCCTGCCTGTGGAGTGGATCGTGAACCTCACGGGGCAGTCCGTTGATGCGCCATTGGTGCAGGTGATCACCGCCACCACCGGCATCGTGATGACCGTGCTGAAGGCCTACCTGCTGGTGTTCTTCGCGATCCTGCTGCGCTGGACCGTGCCCCGCGTGCGCATTGACCAGCTCCTGGATCTGGGTTGGAAGTTCCTGCTCCCGATCGCCCTGGTGAACCTGCTGGTCACCGCGGGCCTCAAGTTGGCGTTCCCCGCCTTCTTCGGCGGCTGATCGCCCCTCCCACCGCCTGGCCGGGCCATCATGGTGCCGGCGTTTCCGCCCCTGCTCGCCAGTTCATGTTCGGGTTTCTCAAGAAAGTCGGTGACTACACCCGCGATGCGGTGGGTGCGGCCAACTACCTCACCCAGGGCCTGTCGGTCACGTTCGACCACCTGCGCCGCCGGCCGATCACGGTGCAATACCCCTACGAGAAGCTGATCCCCTCGGAGCGCTACAGGGGCCGGATCCACTACGAATTCGACAAGTGCATCGCCTGTGAGGTGTGTGTGCGCGTCTGCCCGATCAATCTGCCGGTGGTGGATTGGGTGATGAACAAGGCCACCAAGAAGAAGGAACTGCGCAACTACTCGATCGATTTCGGGGTGTGCATCTTCTGCGGCAATTGCGTGGAGTACTGCCCCACCAACTGCCTCTCGATGACTGAGGAATACGAGCTGGCGGCCTTCGATCGCCACAGTCTTAATTACGACAACGTGGCCCTGGGCCGTCTGCCCACCAGCGTGACCAGTGATCCGGCGGTGATCCCCCTGCGGGAGCTGGCCTACCTGCCCAAGGGTGAAATGGATCCCCACGGTGTGGATCCCAGCCGCCCGCGCGCCGGTCAACTGCCCTCCCAGGTGCAGACTGCCCCTGCCGCTTCGAGCGAGGAGAACGCCTGATGACCATCGCCTCCTCCACCCAGCTGATCTGCTTCACGGTGCTGTCGGCCGTTGTGGCCATCGGCGCCCTGGGCGTGGTGCTGCTGCCCAACATCGTGTATTCGGCCTTCCTGCTGGGGGGCGTCTTCCTCTCGGTGGCGGGCCTCTACCTGCTGCTCAATGCCAGTTTTGTGGCCGCCGCCCAGGTGCTGGTGTACGTGGGCGCGGTGAATGTGCTGATCTTGTTCGCGATCATGCTCGTGAACAAGAAGGAAAACCTGGCGGCCATCCCCGGACTGGCCCTGCGCCGTCTCCTCTCGGGTGCCGTCTGCGCCGGCCTGTTCGCGCTGCTGCTGCGGGTGGCCTTCACCACCCCCTGGGCTACGCCTGGGCCTGAACCGGTGGGTGAGGAAGCCACGATTCGCATCGGCGAGCACCTCTTCAGCGACTATCTGCTCCCCTTTGAGCTGGCTTCGGTGCTGCTGCTGATGGCGATGATCGGTGCCATCGTTTTGGCGCGCCGCGACGTGCTCGCGTCCGACATCAGCACGGGCGAGCCTGCCGACCAGGGCCTGATTGAGAAGTCCCGCACCCCTCTGCTGCTGGAGAAAACCAACGCATGAACCTCGAGCTGCCCACCACCGTGCCCCTGCAGGCCTATCTGGCCCTGGCGGCGATTCTGTTTTGTACAGGCGTTTGGGGCTTGATCAACAGCCGCAACGCCGTGCGCGTGCTGATGAGCATCGAATTGATGCTCAATGCCGTGAATATCAACCTGATGGCCTTTTCCAGCTACCTCGACGGTCAGCTGATCCGCGGCCAGGTGTTCACCATCTTCGTGATCACCGTGGCCGCTGCTGAAGCGGCCGTGGGTCTGGCAATTCTGCTCTCGCTCTACCGCAACCGTGAGACGGTCGACATGGAGCGCTTCAATCTGCTGCGTTGGTAGCCAGGCTGGGGGCACCGCTCAGCTGCCATGCGCCTTGAGACCGTCTGGTTGATTCACCGGGCCGCCAGCCAGGCGGCCCTGCGCCAAGCTCGGCGCAGTGCGGAAACCCTGCGGGAGCAGGGCGTGAAGGTGGCGGTGGCCATGAGTGGGGCCACCGCCAACCCCTTTCCAGGCCTGTTGGCCGATGAGGGTGGTCCGCCCGATCTGGCGGTGGTGCTCGGCGGCGATGGCACGGTGCTCGGCGCTGCCCGCCACCTGGCGCCGCTGGAGGTGCCGATTCTCTGCTTCAACGTGGGCGGCCATTTCGGCTTTCTCACCCACGAGCGCAAGTTGCTCAGCCAGGGCCACGGCCCCGATGGTGAGAGTGATCTCTGGCATCGCCTGCGCGATGACCGCTTCGCCCTCGAGCGGCGGATGATGCTGGAGGCCCGCACCGATCGCAGCGATGCGGTGTACGCCGCCCTCAACGACTTCTATTTCCGCCCAGGCCTCGATGAGGTGTCGCCCACCTGTGTGCTCGAGCTCGAGATCGATGGTGAGGTGGTGGATCAATACCGCGGCGATGGCCTGATCATCTCCACCGCCACCGGCTCCACCGGCTATTCGATGGCCGCCGGCGGCCCGATCCTGCATCCCGGGGTGGAGGCGATCGTTGTGAATCCGATCTGCCCGATGAGCCTCTCCAGCCGGCCGGTGGTGGTGCCGCCTCGGGCGCAGCTGGCGGTGTGGCCGCTGGGTGAAGCGAGCCGGCGGGTGCGCCTCTGGAACGATGGCGCCCACGCCACGGTGCTGGAGCCCGGCGATCGCTGCGATGTGAGCCGCTCACCCCATCACGCGCTGATGGTGCTGCTGGAGCAGAACCCCTCCTACTACCGCACCTTGAGCCGCAAACTGCACTGGGCCGGCAGCCTCACCGCTGCTGAACCCTCCCCCAACTGAAGCGAGCCATGGCCCTGGAGATTGAGCGGCGCTTTCTCGTTGCTGGTGAGTGCTGGCGGGAGCATGTGCAGTGGAGCCGGCGCCTGATGCAGGGCTATCTGGCTGGCAGCGCTGATGGCCTCACCTTGCGGGTGCGCAGCGATGGCCTGGGGGCGGCCTGGCTCACCTTGAAACTGCCGGCTGAGGGCATCGCTCGGCATGAATTCGAATACAGCATCCCTGCTCCGGATGCTCAGGCCCTGCTGGAGCTCAGTGAGGCACGGGTGCTGAAGGAGCGCTTTGGCCTTGATCTGCCCGGTGGGGAGTGGGTGCTGGATGTGTTTGCTGCGGAGAATGCCCCGCTGGTGATCGCGGAGGTGGAGCTCACCAGCGCGCAGGCGGCGGTGGCGATCCCGCCCTGGTGCGGTTGCGAGATCACCGGAATCAGTGCCTTCAGCAACGCTGCTTTGGCCCAGCGGCCCTTTCAGCGCTGGAATCCAGAGGAACAACAGCCGTGGCTGCTGGAACTGAACCCGCAGCAGGCTTAGGATTCTCTTAAGGATTTGGAGGCGGTTGGTGCTCGGGCTCTACGACCAGCAAGGGTTGCTGCGCTTCAGCGGCCGCGATCTGGCGGATTGCCTGGCCTATGCCGAGCTGTTTGCCCTGGCTGATGGCAGCTTCAGCCTGGAATCCCTGGTGCATGAGCCGAGCCCTGAGGATCGCTGGGTTCAGCCGGCGTCGTCCTGAGGCAGGTTGCAGCAATTGAAGCCATCGCGGCAGATCTTGCCGTGATCCATGGCCCAATTCAGCAGAGCGACGCGGTTTTTCGCACCGGTTTTGGTGAACACATTGCTCACGTGGTTGTCCACGGTGCGCTTGCTGATCATCAGCCGTTCGCCGATTTCCTGGTTGGTGAGCCCCTGGGCCACCAGATCGATGATCTCCAGTTCGCGCTCCGAGAGATCCATCCACGCCCGCTGGCCGAGGCCCCACTCTAGGGAGCCTGCCGCGGCGCGGACAGGGCTTGGTTGATGATGGCCTGGCATTGGATCCAGGGCGTTTTGGGGCTGCAGCAGGCACTGGAGGTGGGCTCCCTCGCCATCACGGCAGAGGTGATGCCGCCCCGCGGTGGTGACGCCAGCAGCACCCTGGCCCATGCCCGGGCCCTCAAGGGCCGGGTGCATGCCGTGAACGTGACCGATGGCAGTCGCGCCGTGATGCGGATGAGCAGCCTGGCGGTATGCCGGCTGCTGCTGGATCAGGGCATCGAGCCGGTGTGGCAGATCGCTTGCCGTGATCGCAACCGCATCGCCCTGCAGGCGGATCTGCTGGGGGCCCATGCCCTGGGCATCCGCAACGTGCTTTGCCTCACCGGCGACCCGGTGCGGGCCGGCGATCAGCCTGGAGCACGGCCCGTGAACGAACTGGAATCGGTGCGGTTGCTGCAGCAGGTGCAGGCACTCAACCAGGGCCTCGATCCGGTGCAGGGCGCCTTGGCCGATGGCCCTACGGCGTTATTTGCCGGCGCCGCGGCGGATCCCCAGAGCCCCAGCTGGAGTGGCCTCAAGAGCCGCATCGCTCGCAAACATGCCGCCGGTGCCCGCTTCCTGCAAACCCAGATGGTGATGGATGGGGAGTGCCTCAAGCGTTTCGTGGGCGAGATCACCGGGCCCCTTGGCCTGCCGGTGCTGGCGGGGGTGTTTCTGCTGAAGTCGGCGAAGAACGCCGCGTTTATCAACCGCGTGGTGCCTGGCGCCAACATCCCCCAGGCAATCATCGATCGCCTCGCCGTCGCCGCCAATCCCGCGGATGAGGGCATCAGCATCGCTGCCGAGCAGGTGGCCTCCTACGCCGGCATTGCTCAGGGCGTGCATCTGATGGCCGTGAAGGCCGAGGAGCGCATTCCCTTGATCCTGGAGCGTGCGGGGCTTAGCTCGCGTTGCTGATCGCCAGGTCGGTGCCCAGCAACTCGGCCATCGCTTTCTGCTGGGGTGAGGGGCTCACATGGTCCTGGCGGCGCACGTCGGTGATCAGCCAGTCGAGGGCGGCCTCCTGCAGGTCGAAGTGATCGCCGTTGCGGTCCACGCAGTAGCGGCCGAACACCAGCTTCTCCACCAGCCGAACGCCGGGGCCGATGCGGGAGTAATCGAAGATGATCGAGTTATCGATCGTGGCGCCCTCGCAGATGTGGCAGCTGGGGCCGATCATCGCGGGGCCAATGATCGTGGCGCCGTCTTCGATCTTGCTCATACCGCCCACGTAGATCGGGCCTTCCACCTTGATCTTGTCCCAGTTGGCGGCCACGTTGAGGCCGGCAAAGATGCCGGGCCGCACCTCCTTGCCAGGGATCTGCACCTGCCGCACCTGGCCCTGCAGCACGCTGCGGATCGCCTGCCAGTAGTCGGGCACTTTGCCGATGTCCACCCACTCGAATTCCATGGGTAGGGCGTAGAAGGCGGCGTTGTCGGCCACCAGTCGCGGGAAGAGATCGGAGCCGATGTCAAACGGCACGCCATCCGGCACGTAGTCGAGCACCTCCGGCTCGAAGATGTAGATGCCGGTGTTGATCATGTCGCTGGCGGCCTCATCCACCGACGGCTTCTCCTGGAAGGAGCGCACCCGGCCGTCGTCGTCGGTGACGACCACGCCGTAGCTGCTCACCTGATCGCGCGGCACCCGCTTGGTGATCAGGCTGGCCATGGCCCCTTTGGCCTTATGGCGGCGCACCGCCTCGCTCAAATCGAGATCGATCAGGGCATCTCCGCACAGCACCACAAAGGTGTCGTCGAAGAAGCGCTGGAAGGTCTGGATCTTTTTGAGGCCGCCGGCGGAGCCCAGGGCATCGCCAATCAGCTGGCCGTCTTCAATGCGGCCTTCAAAGCTGTAAGCGATCTCCACGCCGAAGCGCTGGCCATCGCGGAAGTAGTTCTCGATCTCCTCGGCGAGGTGGGAGACGTTCACCATGATTTCGGTGAAGCCGTGTTCCCGCAGCAACTCGAGCAGAAACTCCATCACGGGTTTCTGCAGGATCGGAATCATCGGTTTGGGGACGATGTGGGTGATCGGTCGCACCCGCGTCCCCTTACCGGCCGCCAGGATCATCGCCTTCATCGGCGCTGTCTGCTTTCGGTGGGTCCGCCCACCCTACGCACAGCGTCTAGGCCGCCAGCGGCTCTCGAGCCGGCCCCCGAGCTGACCCCAGCTCCGCAGGCAGGGGTAATTGCACGCTCTCACGCTCGTCGAGCAGCCGTTTGAGCTGGAGCGGGCCAAACAGCCCGCCTTGCTGCTCCAGCTCCACCTTCCCCTGGGAGCAGAGGAACAGCAGCGCCCAGAACACACCCACCCGGTCGCTGTCGAGATCCTCGGGGGCCACGGCGGCCCAGGCCTCCACCAGCCCTTCGAAGCAGGTCCACTCCAGCGACTGGGGCCACTGCAGGAGGAACTGGCTCAGGGCCGCGGTGGTTTCCGGCAGCTTTTCGCGGTGGGCCAGGGCCGCCACTTGCTCGATCACCGCCCGGTCGCTGTAGCGCTTGCTGCGCTGGCGTTTGACCCGCTGCCCCTCTTCCTGCTCCAGCCGCTCGGCAATGTCTTCGAGCTGGCGGATCAGTTCGCCGAGGGTCACCGGTCGCTGCAGGGGGGGCGGCGCCACGGGCCGGCGCAGCAGGTGGCGCTCCGGCCGCCTGGGGAGCTCCACGCCCGGACTGAGCAGCCAGCCCTGGCCTTCGGCATCGAAGTCAAAGCTGAAGTCGTCGTCGAGAAGGGGTTCGGGCGGAAAGGTTTGTGCCTCCAGCACCTCCGCCTTCAGACTCACCAGCATCGAGGCGGCCAGGAAGGCCTCGCTGGTTTCGGCCAGATCCTGTTCGTAACTGCCGCCGCGCCCCATGGCGGCCACCAGCCGTGGCACTTCAATCCGCTGGCGTAATTGATCGAGAAAGCCGTCCACAACGGCGATCACATCCACATCCCAGGGATCCAGATCGCCCCGTTCAGCGGCGTCTTGCAACAGGCGGATGGCCAGTCTGGCGCCATCTGTGGCCACGGATCCGCTTGCACTTACCCGACCCTATCGGCTCGGAGCCTGAAAAGCCAGGCCAGATCTGCCTTCAGGCCGCTTCGCTTTGGGCGGTGCTCTCACCAGCGGCCGGCAACAGGCCCAGTTGGGCGTCCACGGCCGCGCGGTAGCGCTGCACGTCTTCCTCCAGTTCGCGGATGCGCACCTGCTGCGCTTCCGCCTCGCCGGGGTTCACCTGGCTCTCGACGCGCTTCACCACACCGGTCCACACGGCGAACACCCAGGCTGCTGTGGCACCAATCCCACCCACCAGCAACAGCAACGCCGCCAGCGGCAGCGTGGTGCTGAGCCCGGGTAGGAACTGCACCGTGGTGGGGGCGGTGTTCTCCAGGGTGAACATCACCATGGCCAGGCCGAAGCTGAAGATCAGCAGGAAGTTCAGCTGCTTCATCGGTCGGGCTGCACCAGGGTGTTGGTTCTGGAGATTACGTAGATCTGTTGGTCGGATCTCGCCGCCTGAACGCTTTGTTATCCGGCCAGCTCTGGTGCCCGCAGGGGGGCCTGGCGGATCAAGCCAGCGCCTGCAGGCGCATTGAGGGCCTTCATCGCCCGTTCATCTTTGGCCACCAGCATTTCCATGGAAGCCTTGTAGCTGTCGGTCATCAGGCGGGGGTAGAGACCGATGCCAATGATTGGCACCAACAGGCAGCCAATGATGTAGATCTCACGCGGCTCAGCATCCACCAGGTTGGTGTGGCCCACCAGCTCGGCTTTCTCCTGGCCGTAGAAGATCTCCCGCAGCATCGAGAGCAGGTAGATCGGAGTGAGGATCACTCCAATGGCGGCGAGGCCGTCGATCGCCACTCGGAAAGGCAGCGTGTAAGCGTCGTCGGTGGCAAAGCCCACGAACACCATCAGCTCGCTCACGAAGCCGCTCATGCCCGGCAGTGCCAGCGAGGCCAGCGAGCACACGGTCCAGAGGGCGAACATCTTGCGCATCTTCTGGCCCACGCCGCCCATCTCATCGAGCTGCAGGGTGTGGGTGCGGTCGTAGGTGGCGCCCACCAGGAAGAAGAGTGAGGCGCCGATCAGGCCGTGGCTGATCATCTGCAGCATCGCGCCGCTGGAGCCCAGGGCACTAAAGCTGCCGATGCCGATCAGCACGAAGCCCATGTGACTGATCGAGCTGTAGGCGATCTTGCGTTTGAGGTTGCGCTGGGCGAAGGAGGTGAGGGCGGCGTAAATGATGTTCACCACCCCCAGCACCACCAGCAGTGGCGCGAAGACGGCGTGGCCATCCGGAAGGATTTGGCAGTTGAAGCGCAGCAGGGCGTAGCCGCCCATCTTCAGCAGGATGCCCGCCAGCAGCATGTGCACCGGTGCGGTGGCTTCGCCGTGGGCATCCGGCAGCCAGGTGTGCAGCGGCACGATCGGCAGCTTCACGCCGAACGCGATCAACAGACCGGCGTAGGCGAGCAGCTGGAACTTCACGGAGAAGCCCTTGGCCATCAGATCCGTGTAGTTGAAGCTGAAATCGCCGCCGTAGAAGGCCATCGCCAGGCCCGCCAGCAGGATGAACAGCGAGCTGCCGGCTGTGTAGAGGATGAATTTGGTGGCGGCGTATTGGCGCTTCTTGCCGCCCCAGATCGCCAGCAGCAGATACACCGGGATCAGCTCCAGCTCCCAGGCCAGGAAGAAGAGCAGCATGTCCTGCACGGCGAACACGGCGATCTGGCCGCCATCCATGGCCAGCAGCAGGAAATAGAAGAGCTTCGGTTTGAAGCTCACCGGCCAGGCGGCGAGCACAGCCAAGGCCGTAATGAAGCTGGTGAGCAGGATCAGCGGCATCGAGATGCCGTCGGCCCCTACCGACCACTCCAGTCCGAGGTCGGGCACCCAGCTCACCTTCTCCACCAGCTGCAGATCGGGGTTGCTGGGGTCGTAGCCGGTGAGATAGGCGCCAACGGTGATCAGAAAGGTGATCAGCGCAACACCCAGGGCAAACCAGCGCACCTGCTTGCCATCGCCGTTGTCGGGCACAAATGGGATGCAGAGTGCTGCGCCGATCGGGAACAGGATCGAGGCGCTCAGCCAGGGAAAAGCGGTGCTGCTGCCCTGGCCTGCGGTGGCGGCCAGGAGTGTGGCGACATCCAGATGCACAGACGGGGCAACGGCTCTGGGCGGAGTGTAGAAATCACTTCCGCTGCTGCACCGGTGGAGTGGCGGATGTCACACAGAGCGTTGTGCCTGGGGTGTGTTCGCGGGGCGCTCACCGCTGGGGGCGGACATCGCCCCGCGAACACACCCCAGGCGGCGCGGGTGGGGGCTGTCGGCACGACGGCCTCGTGGGTGCTGCGGCGAGGGCGCAGAACAAAAGCGCTTTCGCCGGCTACCGCTCGCTTGGCGCGCTACTGCCCCACCACCCCTGCGGTGGTCTGAGGCGTTGCCCTGCAGCCGGCATCCGCCGCGCGCAGCGCGAGCGGCAGCCGGCGAAAGGGCAACGCCTCAGACCATCACCCGAGTGCTCCGAACAGCACCACCAGCGCGATCACGCCGCCGAACACGATCAGGGCATAGAACTGAGCGCGGCCGGTTTCGAAGTATTTGAGGCCTTCGCCGCTGCCGAGGGTCACGAGGCCGGTGAGGTTCACCACGCCGTCGACCACTTTGGAATCCACCTCCAGCACCGAGCGGGCCAGCTTGCGGCTGCCTTGCACGAACAGCTTGTCGTTGATGGCATCGAGGTACCACTTGTTCGCCAGGAAGGCGTTGATCGCGGGGAAACGACCAGCCACGGCGGTGCCCAGATCGATCTTGCGCAAGGCGTAGGCCAGCACAGCCACCGTGATGCCCACCACCGAGATCGCCACGGAGGCGCCGGCCAGAGGCAGGAACTCACCCCAGCTGAAGTGCTCGGCCACTTCGGCGGCCTCGTGGGGATCCAGGAGCATGCCGAAACGGCTGTTCCAGGGCACGCCCAGCAGGCCCACCAGCACCGAAGGCACCGCCAACACGGCTAGGGGCATCGCCATCTGCCAGCCCGATTCGTGCGGGTGCTCCGCATGGGCATGGCCGTGGTCGTCGGCGTGTTCGTCGGAGCTCTTGCCGGCGGCGGCCATTAGCTGCGCTTGCATCGCCTTGTCGTTGCCGCGGAAGCTGCCCTCGAAGGTGAGGAAATACAGCCGGAACATGTAGAAGGCGGTCATGCCGGCGGTGATGAAGCCGGCGGCCCAGAGCACCGGGAAGCTGCCGAAGGCCTGGCCGAGGATTTCGTCCTTGCTCCAGAAGCCGGCCAGGGGCGGGATGCCGCTGATGGCCAGGCAGCCGATGAAGAAGGTGCTGCTGGTGATCGGCATGTGCTTGCGCAGGCCGCCCATCAGGCGCATGTCTTGCGCGAGCACGGGCTCGTGGCCCACCACCTCTTCCATGGCGTGGATCACGGAACCGGAGCCCAGGAAGAGCATCGCCTTGAAGAAGGCGTGGGTCACCAGGTGGAACATGCCGGCCACCGGGGCACCGCAGCCCATGGCCAGCATCATGTAGCCGAGCTGGCTCACGGTGCTGTAGGCCAGACCCTTCTTGAGATCCATCTGGGTGAGGGCGATCGAGGCCCCCAGGAACAGCGTGATCGTGCCGATCACGGCCACCACCACCTGCACCTCCGGGAAGGGCACGTACACCGGTTGCAGGCGCGCCACCAGGAACACCCCGGCCGCCACCATCGTGGCGGCGTGGATCAGGGCCGAGATGGGCGTGGGGCCCTCCATGGCGTCGGGCAGCCACACGTGCAGCGGGAACTGGGCCGATTTCGCCATCGGGCCCATGAACACCAGCAGGCAGAGCAGCACGGCGATGCCGTTGGGCACGCTGCCGTTGGCGATGGCGGCTTGCAGGCCACTGCCCACCTGTTCAAAGCCGAAGCTGCCGGTGGCCCAGAACAGGCCGAGGATGCCGAGCAGCAGGCCGAAGTCGCCCACGCGGTTCACCACAAAGGCTTTCTGGGCGGCATTGGCGGCGCCATCGCGGTCGTACCAGAAGCCCACCAGCAGGTAGGAGCACATCCCCACTAGCTCCCAGAACACATAGATCTGCAGGAGGTTGGGGCTGATCACCAGGCCCAGCATCGAGCTGCTGAACAGGGCCAGGTAGGTGAAAAAGCGCACATAGCCCTTGTCGTGGGCCATGTAGCCATCGGAATACACCATCACCAGCACGGCGATGGTGGTGACCAGGGCAAGCATCACGGCGCCCAGGGCATCCACCCGGAAGCCCATCTCCAGGGTGAAGGCGCCAGCGCTGGCCCAGTTGAACAGCACTTCGGTGGGGCCGGCCCCCGCCAGCTGCTGGGCGAGCACGGCGTAGCTGAGCACCGCGGCGGCCCCCACGCTGGTGATCAGCAGCAACGCCACCGGTTTGCGCAACCGATTCACCGTGCGGTTGAAGCTGATCAGCCCAAGACCCACCAACGCTGCCCCGATCAGGGGCAACACCGGAATCAGCCAGGCGAGTTCGGCAGGCGAGGGCATCCGGCGCTGGAGCAATCAGGGCGAGTGTAGGCAGCGCGAGAGGCGCTTATCCCAGCCAATGGGCCAGCCCGGTGCGGCTGAAGGCTGTGGCGCCGCTGCCGATGAAGCGATGAGCCCACCAGAACACGCCCACGGCGATGGCGATGCCCAGCTGAGCGGGCCGCAGGAATTCCGTCAGCTGCAGTTGTTGGCGGCCATCGAGCACGGCCCGAAATGGGATCACGGAGGTGCTGGCCCGCAGCTCCTCAAAGGCCGCACCGAAGCGATTGGCCAAGCGGCGATCACCGTTCCAGATCGCGAACAGGTGATGGGCAATCAGGCCGGCGCAGGTGGCCACCATGAAGCTGCTGCCGATCCAGAGCAGATGGGTGCAGCACCAGAGGATCTGCCCGATCGCCTGGGGATGGCGGCTCACGCGGATGATCCCGGTGGCATACATCCGCACCTGCGGCTTCAGCACCGCCGGGATCTCCAGCAGGTTGTAGGTGGCTGGGTAGAGAAACAGGAAGCTGATGGCGGTGCCGATCCACACCAGCGGAATGATCCAGGGCTGGTCCTGCAGATTCCAGAGCCGGATGCCGTCGTAGCGGTGGGCCAGGAAGTAGCCGATCACCACCACGGCGGAGGGGATGCTCACCGCTGCAAACAACAGGCGCCAGGCCCGTTCGCCGATGCGCTCCACCCCCCAGTAGCGCAGGGAGGCGCCGCCGCTGTGGATCACGGCAAAGCCCAGCAGCAACGCCAGCATCACCCAGCTGCTGTGGTGGAGATCGCTGCTGGGAGTCACAGGCCGGCTGGCGTAAGGAATGTGCTGATTCTCCCCAGTCGCCTGAGCAACCCGAGAGGGCCCCTAGAGTTCTGACTCCCGCAGCATCCCTGCGCCCCTGCATGGCTGATCTGCCCTTCACCCTTGATCAGCTGCGCATCCTGCGGGCGATCGCCAGCGAGGGCAGCTTCAAGAAGGCGGCCGACAGCCTTTATGTGACACAGCCGGCGGTGAGCCTGCAGATCCAGAATCTGGAAAAGCAGCTGAATGTGTCGCTGTTTGACCGGGGTGGGCGCAAGGCGCAGCTCACGGAGGCCGGCCACCTGCTGCTCAGCTACTGCGACCGGATCCTGAGCCAGTGCCAGGAGGCCTGCCGCGCCCTCGACGATCTCCACAACCTCAAGGGCGGTTCACTGATCGTGGGCGCCAGCCAGACCACCGGCACCTATCTGATGCCGCGGATGATCGGGCTGTTCCGCCAGAAGTATCCAGAGGTGGCGGTGCAGCTGCAGGTGCACAGCACCCGCCGCACCGGCTGGAGCGTGGCCAACGGCCAGATCGACCTGGCGATCATCGGTGGGGAGCTCCCCAGCGAATTGAACGAGCTCCTCCAGGTGGTGCCCTATGCCAGTGATGAGTTGGCGCTGGTGCTGCCCACCAAGCACCCCCTGGCCCGCCTGGCGGAGCTCAGCAAAGACGACCTCTACCGCCTGGGCTTCGTCTGCCTGGATGCCCAATCCACCACCCGCAAGATGGTGGACCAACTGTTGGCGCGCTCCGGCCTCGATGTGTCGCGCCTGAAAATCGAGATGGAGCTCAATTCCTTTGAGGCCATCAAAAATGCTGTGCAGAGCGGCCTGGGTGCGGCGTTCCTGCCGGTGGTGTCGATCGAGCGGGAACTGGCCGCAGGCAGCCTGCATCGCCCGGCCCTGGCGGATCTCTCCGTGCGGCGGCAGCTGAAGTTGATCAGCCACCCCTCGCGCTACTGCTCGAGGGCTGCTGATGCCTTCCGCAAAGAGGTGCTTCCGGTGTTCGCCAGCCCCGATAGCCCCTTGCGCCGGCCCCTGCTGCAGAACCAGCCGGCCGGCTCAGACCCCGGCGGTGACGATCAGAACTGATCCGCCTCAGGGGTGATGCCCACGGTGTCGTCGGCCACACCTTTGGTGAGGAACTTGTTCTCGCTGATGTCGGTCTGATACACGCAGCGCACCACGGGCTTGTCCTTCACCGAGCCGATGTAGGCGAAGGTGTTCATACGTTGCTTGCACTGCCGCATCTGCTCGGCGCTCACCGCACCCTCCTTCTGCAGCACGCTCCAGTTCTCGCGGCGAATCACGCAACCGGGCTTGAGCGAAGGCTGCGTCACGAAGCTGGTGCTTGGGTTCATCGTGGTGTACAGCTCGATGTCCATCACGAAGGCGCTCGCCCCCCATTGGCGGCAGAACTCAGGGTCGGGTACCGCCATATCGAGCTGCTGGGAGCTGGCGATATTCCCTTGATCACCCTGAGTAGTGCTGGAGATGCCGGTGCCGATACCGATCCCCACCACCAACACGCCCGCCAGGATCGCTCCACTGGCCACGTTGAACTGGAATCCGCCGCCTCCGGAACCACCACCTGGACCGCCTCCGGAGCCACCCCCACGCCTGGGCATCTCATAGGGGTCGCGCCCGCGGTTGGGGCGGCCGCGTCGATCCTCCGGGTAGCCGTAGCGATCGTCGTCGTAGCCGCGGCTGCTGCGGGAACGGGTCATGCGTTCTGGGGGGCCTGCGGCAGGCCCATCGAGTAGTTCAGCACCCGGCAATCGGGGTTGTAGCGGAGGGCGCCGGCCTGCAGCAGTTCACGGATCTGGCCTTCGAGTTCTGAGCCGATGCGGCGCAGGTTGTAATCGTTGAGATCCTGGCCAGCGTGGGCCTCCACCAGCTCACGAAAGCGCTGCTGCACGGCGTCTTGGCTGGCGTTGTCCCAGATGAATTCGTTGTCGGGGTCGAGATCGAGGGTGAGCTGGTTGGGGTCGCACACCAGCTGGCCGTTCTCCACACGGGCGGTGAAGATCCGCACATGGCGGGTGGTGGATTTGAGCAGTGTGTCGGCCATGGAGGCAGGGCAGCGCAGGCCGGCAGACCCAAGGACCGGCTGGAGCAACTTTAGAAAGCCCCCGCGCCTGGCGGTCAAGCGGCGCAGCATCGCCCCCTCTTAAGGTTGATTGCTGATTCAGGGGTTTTCATGCGCGTCGCCATCGCTGGTGCTGGTCTGGCCGGTCTGGCCTGTGCCAAGTACCTCTGCGACGCCGGTCATACCCCGGTGGTGGTGGAAGCCCGCGATGTGCTCGGCGGCAAGGTGGCGGCCTGGCAAGACGAGGACGGCGACTGGTACGAGACCGGCCTGCACATCTTCTTCGGCGCTTACCGCAATATGCGCCAGCTGTTCAAGGAGCTGGACATCGAGGACAGGCTGCAGTGGAAGAGCCACTCGATGATCTTCAACCAGAAGGAAACGCCTGGCACCTACAGCCGCTTCGATTTCCCCGACATTCCGGCACCGTTCAACGGTGTGGCGGCGATCCTCGGTAACAACGACATGCTTACCTGGCCGGAGAAGATCTCCTTCGGTCTGGGTCTGGTGCCAGCGATGCTGCGCGGGCAGCAGTACGTGGAGGAGTGCGACCAGTACTCCTGGACCGAATGGCTGAAGTTGCACAACATCCCGGAGCGGGTGAACGATGAGGTGTTCATCGCCATGGCCAAGGCGCTGAATTTCATCGATCCCGATGAGATCTCCAGCACCGTGGTGCTCACTGCCCTCAACCGCTTTCTGCAGGAGGGGGATGGCTCCAAGATGGCCTTCCTCGATGGCAACCCACCCCAGCGGCTGTGCCAGCCGATCGTGGATTACGTCACCGAGCGTGGCGGCGAGGTGCATCTCGATTCACCGCTGCGTGAGATCGAGCTCAATGCCGACGGCTCCGTGAGCGGTTTCCGCATTGGCGGGATTAAGGGCAAGGAGGGCTTCACCCTGCAGGCCGATGCCTATGTGAGCGCCCTGCCGGTGGATCCGTTCAAGCTGCTGCTGCCGGAGCCTTGGAAGGAGATGCCCTACTTCAAGAAGCTCGATGGCCTCAACGGTGTGCCGGTGATCAACATTCACCTCTGGTTTGACCGCAAGCTCACCGAGATCGATCACCTGCTGTTCAGCCGCAGCCCACTGCTGAGCGTGTATGCCGACATGAGCAACACCTGCAAGGAATACGAAGATCCCGAGCGTTCGATGCTTGAGCTGGTGTTCGCTCCTGCCAAGGATTGGATCGGCCGCAGCGACGACGACATCGTGGCCGCCACCATGGAAGAGCTGAAGCGCCTCTTCCCGATGCACTTCACGGGCGACGATCAAGCCAAGCTGCGCAAGGCGATTGTGGTGAAAACGCCATTGTCGGTGTATAAAACTGTGCCCGGTTGCCAGCAGCTGCGCCCGGATCAAACGTCTCCGATCCCCAATTTCTTCCTGGCGGGCGACTACACGATGCAGCGGTATCTCGCTTCGATGGAGGGGGCTGTGCTCAGTGGCAAGCTCTGTGCGGAGGCTGTGGCGGCAGCGCCGGTGGCTGCAGCGGTGCCAGCGGCGGCCTGAGCCTGTGTCGTTGGCTGCTGCCCCAACAGAGATTCCTTCCTTAGAGGAGGCCTACGAGGCCTGCCGGCAAGAAACCGCCGAGTGGGCGAAAACCTTCTATCTCGGCACCCTGTTGATGCCCCCGGCGAAGCGCCGGGCCATCTGGGCGATCTACGTGTGGTGTCGCCGCACCGACGAGTTGATGGACAGCCCCGAGGCGATGACCCGCCCCGAGGCTGAACTGGCCCAGCGGCTCGATGCCTGGGAGCAGCGCACCCGCGATCTCTTTCGAGGCACCGTGCGCGATGGCCTCGATCGGGTGATGGCCGACACGATTGAGCGCTACCCCCAGCCGATCCAGCCCTATCTCGACATGATCGAGGGCATGCGGATGGATCTCACCACCCATCGCTATGCCACGTTTGAGCAGCTGAAGCTCTACTGCTACCGGGTTGCCGGCACAGTGGGGTTGATGACCCAAGAGGTGATGGGCATCGATCCGGCCTACACCTCAGCTCCTTGGAGCCATCCCCCCGACACCAGCGAAGCGGCGGTAGCGCTCGGCATTGCCAATCAGCTAACGAACATCTTGCGTGATGTGGGTGAGGATCGTGGTCGCGGCCGCATCTATCTGCCCCAAGAAGATCTCGAACGCTTCGGCTACAGCGAAGAGGAGCTGATGGCTGGCACTCTCAATGACAGTTGGCGAGAGTTGATGCGCTTTCAGTTAAATCGGGCGCGTGATTGGTTTGCGCGATCGGAGGCGGGTGTGCGCTGGCTGGCTCCCGATGCGCGCTGGCCGGTTTGGGCATCACTGCGCTTGTATCGCGGCATTCTCGATGTGATTGAAGAGTTGGACTACGACGTGTTCAAGTACCGCGCCTATGTGCCAACTTCCGGTAAGTTCCTCGATTTGCCCCGTTCGTTTGTGATAGCTCAGGCGCGTTGACACCAGCCCAGTTGAAGCCAATGCAACAGGATTGGATTCACCTGCTCGGGTGATTCGTCGTGGGGGCAATGGCCAAGCCCCTCAAGCACAGTGAGCTCTTGAATGCAGGCGTGGTTTTGCTCCCATCGCTGCGCTTCCTCAAGGGGTTCCCATGGATCCTGAGCGCCCCAGAGCAGGCGCACAGGTACCCGCAGCTGCTCCATGAGCTGGGGTGCCAGCCAGTCGTTGAAGAGATTCACGAAGCCGCGAAAGCTCTCGGTGGCGCCAGGTTGTTGGCTGGGGCGCAGCAACAGATCCACAAGCTCCTGATCCACATTGCGGCCGCTGGGGTAGGCCTGCTGCAGCACACTGCGCACGAAGGCGGGCCGAGCCAGTACCAGAAACAGGCTGTTGATGATCCAGCGCTGCCGCACCACCGTCATCACGAGTGGGCGTGTGAGACGGGCCGGCCAGGGTTGAGTGTCTAGCCGCTTCAGATCGAGTTCACGCTGGGCGCAGTCGATCAGGATCACTTGCTGTGGATCGTGGTGGATGGCTTGCAACAGCCGTGTGGCATTCAGGGCCACCACACCGCCGATCGAGTTTCCGATCAGTTGTAATTCGATTCCATCCCCAAGACCGATCACTTCGAGGCAGAAATCGCGCACTTGCTCCGCCCAGAGATCGAACCCGTAGCGCACCCCTCCAGGGATCAGCGGCTCTCCCTCCAGGCAGGAGATCGGCTTGCTGCTGTTGCCAAAGCCGAGTAAGTCGATGGCAAAAACAGTTGCCTCTTGGCTCAAGGGAGCCAGGTTGTGACGCCAGTGCCCTTTGGAGGCTCCGAAACCATGAATACAAAGAACGGCTCTCCCAGGGGAAGAGCCGTTGGCTTGCGATTTAACGCAGCTGTATCTAATGGAAAAGCCGCGCCAGGTCCAGCACTGCTCTTCCATGGTTGTCGTCAAACCGCAGCTTTCTGGTTATCGAGCAGGTTCTTAAGCTTGGCCAGTTCGCCGGCCCAGCGGGGATCGGGAGCGCCTTCTTCCACGGTGTCGCGGTGCACCACTTTGTTCACGGCTTTGCGGGCCACGGCGGGTGTGCCAGGGGCACCACCGGGGCGGCGATCATTACCCCGGCGGTCATCGCGGCGCTCGGAGCGCTCGATGCGGAGGGCGTTGCCGGCGAACTCACGGCCGTTGAGCTGCTCGATCACCGCATCGGCCACTTTCTCGTCGTCGACGTTGGCAAAACCGAAGCCACGACCAGCGCCGGTTTCACGGTCTTGAACAGCCTTGAAGCGAATCCCTTCACCCACGCTGGAGAACAGAGCGTCGAGCTCCTTGGCGTCAAAGCTCTGGGGCAGGTTGCCAACGTACAGACGAACGCTCATGGGAAGGAAGGGAGGAAAGAGAGGGGAAAACGTGTTCTGGCCTTGCGGGCTGACACCACGCGGTCGGAAAGTGCCCGCCAATTCATGCACTGCCGGTATGGCAGCTGCGGGAATGGGCGTTTCAAGGCTGTTAACCGAACTGGCGAGATCTCAGCGTCCGAATTGGCGCGAATCAGGTCGTCTTAAACGCCTTTGCGTTTGAAGTTAATCACGGCGAGGTGCCCTTTCGCCAGCATCTTCAGCAGATTCGAGCCAGCGACGGGCTTGCTCCAGCGCCGCATCGCGATTGTCCAGGCGTCCGAAGGCTTGCTCTTGCATCAGGTGTAGCAGCAGCGCTCCCAAGGCCGGAGACGGTGGAATCTGCAGTGCGCGCTGCAAGCTCAGCCCATCGATGGGGGGGCTGGGATGAAACAGGTGATCGCTGGGATCCCGCCAGCGCTCCATCCAGGCGCGGGCGGCATCGCTGGGCCAGTCCAGGACCAGGGCCGGCAAGCTCGCTTCCAGATCTCGATGCAGCTGCAACCGTTCCGTTTCTGGGAGCGCAGCCGCCTGCATCGCTGGCTGTGTGCCCCCCAGCTGCTGCTGCCAGCGGCGCAGGGTGCTCACCTGCTTCTGCAGCTTGCGGCTGCTGCGCAGTTGCTCCAGCGCCGCGGCATCCACCACGTTGGCCAGCCGCGCCAGCGGCAAAAAGCTGCTCCGCTCCGCTTGGCTCCAGCCGCGCTCGTGTGCCGCCTGGGCACTGCACCGCGCTAGCCGCTGGGCTTCTTCAGGGGTCCAGGGGCTCCGGCGCCAGGGGACTAGCAGCTTCAGCTCCAGGCAACGCGCTAGCAACGGCTCGCCCCCGGGGGCCGCCGCCAGCTTGTCCAGCTCCGCAAGCACCCGTTCGCCCGCGACAGGGGCTATGGCTGCGTGGTGCTGACTGATCCACCTGGCCGTGCTCGGCTCCAGCGCAAAGTCCAACTGGCCCGCTAGCCGCAGCCCCCGCAACAGCCGCAGTGGGTCGTCGAGCAGGTTGCTCTCCGCCACAGCCACCAGTTGCTTGGCTTGCAAGTGGCGGTAGCCGTTCAGCGGATCCACCAGCAGCCGGCGCTCCGCCAGGGGCAGCGCCATCGCATTGATCGTGTAGTCGCGCCGGTGTAGATCGGCCTCCAGGCTGTCGCCATCGCGCCGGGCCAAATCGATGCTCCAGCCGCCGATCACCAGCCGCGCCATGGAGCGTTCGGCATCCAGCACCACAGTGCTGCCCCCATGGCGCCGCCCCAGCTGCCGGCAGAGCGCCACCGCATCTCCCTCCACCACGACATCCAGATCCGGGGCGTCACCGAGGCGATCCAGCAGGGCATCGCGCACGGCGCCTCCCACCAAGGCCGCCTCCTGGGGAAAGGCCTCCTTGGGGAGTGGCCAGCGCTCCGGTTGCAGTCGCCTCCAGGCCTGCTCAGCTGCACCAGCAGGGTTCACAATGGCCCCATCCGCTGCGGCGCCGGGCATGTGCATCTGCGTGGATTGCCGCTGGGTGGATCAATGCCAGGCCTACCACGCGGTTGAACGCCAACACGGCGTGGCCCACCTCACCCCAACGCCGGTGTTTGTGCCGCAGGAGCCCAGGATTCACGTTCAAGTGCTCGACCTGGCGCCTGGCCAGGTGGGGGTGGAGTGGGATGTGCGGGCGTGCGGCAGTTTTGAGCTCGATCGAGGCCGCTGGCAGCGGTTGCGCCCGGATCAGGTGGTGCCCACATGAGTGGCCCCCCGTTGCTGTTGGCCTTGCACAGCTCCAGCGAGACCCTCGGGGTGGCTGTGCAGCCCCTGTGTCAGTCGGATGCTGGGGCGCAGGTGGAGGGTTTCCCCTTGGGCCGGCGCTTGTCGAATCAGCTCCTCCCCTGCGTGGAGCAGCTGTTGCCGGCTGATCAATGGCCCCGAATCGGGCGCTTGGCTGTGGCCATAGGGCCCGGCGGCTTCACCGGGACCCGGCTCACGGTGGTGCTGGCGCGCACGCTGGCTCAGCAGCTGGGTATCCCGCTCCATGGCTTCAGCAGCTTTTTGTTGATCGCGCGCCGTTTGCTGGCGGCTGAAGAGCCGGCCTCGCCTGGTCAGCGGCTGTGGCTGGAGCAGGTGTTGCCCCGCCGCGGCAGCGTGGTGGGCTGCTACGGCCTCGATCCCACCGCCCTCGGTGGGGTGGCGGAGCTGGAGACGCCGCGGCTGGTGCGCCCTGAGGAGTCCTGGGGCGGCGATGCGCCCTGTGCTCCTGCTGTGGTGGATGCAGTGGCGGATGCACGCCAATTGCTGGAGTTGGGCCAGTTGGCCCATGCTGCGGATCTGGCTGGCCCCTGGGCGCCGGTGCTGCCGCTCTATCCCACCAGCCCGGTGGAGGGGCTGTGAGGCGTTCCCGTCCGCGCCCGCGTGCAGACCAGCGGCCGGCTGTCCCGCCGGCCCGCCGGCGTCGCCCGCGGCGTGGCCGTTGGTTGTTGGCGGGCTTGGCCGCCACCGGGCTGGTGGTGTTCTCCCGCGGCTTGTGGCAGCCCCCTTTGCCTCCGCCCCAGATGATCCTGGTGTTGGGCGGTGATGTGGAACGGGAGCGGGTGGCGGCTGAGTTGGCGGAGCGGGATGGTTTACCGGTGCTGGTGAGTGGCGGCAGCAATCCTGAATATGCCCACTGGCTGTTCGGGCGGCGGGGCCTCGATCAGGGGCGCGTGCAGCTGGATTACCGCGCCACCGACACCCTCACCAACTTCACCTCGATCGTGGATGACCTGCGGCGCGCCAAGGTGCGCCATGTGCTGTTGGTCACGAGCAGCGATCACATGCAACGGGCCATGCTCGTGGGCCGGCTGGTGGCCGGCAGCCGCGGCATTGGCCTCACGCCGGTGGAGGTGCCCTGCGGAGCGCGTTGTACGCCGGAGGGCTGGCGCAAGGTGTGGGGCGACGGGGCCCGCGCGGCCCTGTGGGTGCTCACGGGCCGCGATCTCAGGCGCTGGGCGGCAGCGCGGTTCGCTCCGATGCTGGAGGGAGTGCGGGGCCGTTGATCAACCCCTGATCCAGCAGGGCATTGATCTGGGCCTGGCAGGCGGCGGTGGCGGCATCGAGGTCGGCCCGTTTGCGCGAGGCCGGAGGCGGAATCGGTGTGCCGATGCGGATGTGTACGGGCAGCAGCCGCGGTTGCTTGGAGCCTGTCCCAAGGGCCCGGTGGCTGTTGATGATCGCGACCGGTAGCAGCGGCACCCCGGCGCGGGCTGCCAGGAGTGCTGCGCCGGGCTGGGGGTTGTTCACGCGACCATCGGCCTGGCGGGTGCCATCGATGAACACACCGGTGGCCCAACCCTGCTCAAGGCGATCGGTGGCGGTGCGGATCGCTTCGCGGTCGCTGGCGCCACGGGCCACGGGATAGGCGCCGCAGGCGCGGATGATCGGTCCCAAGATCGGGATTCGAAACAGCTCAGCCTTGGCCATGAAGGCCACGGGGCGCCCCAGGGCATGGCCCAGCAGCGGCGGGTCGAGATGGGAGCCATGGTTGGCCACCACCACCAGTGCCCCCTCGTGGGGAACATTGGTGTTGCCGGCGGTCCGGCCGCGGAACAGCAGCCGGTAGATCGGGAACACCAGCAGATAGCTCACCAGCCGGTAGGTGAGGCTGGGTTTCGGTGTGCGCAGCAGGGCTGGTGGTTCGGCGGGTTTGCGCCGGCGGCGCAGCACTCGCTTCACCGCGTTCACCGGCCGGCTGCCCGGCCGCTGCATGGGGTCGCTCACAGCCCCAGGTCGGCGGCGCCGCTGATCTGGGCGGTGGTGATCCCCTCGCACCCACGCTTGATCAGGCCGCTCAGCACGTTGCCGGGGCCGATCTCCACGGCGGTGTCGATGCCTGAGGTGCTGAAGGCCTCCATCGTTTCGCGCCAGCGCACGCCGGTGGTCATTTGGGTGCGTAGCCGCTGCTTGAGGGCCGCGCCATTGGTTTCGGGGGTGGGATCGGTGTTGCTCAGCACCGGAATCACAGCATCGGCGAAGGGCACGGCCTCCAGTGCCGCCGCAAAGGCATCCGCGGCGCTCTGCATGAAGGGTGAATGGAAGGCCCCACTCACCGCCAGGGGGATGGCGCGTTTGCATTTGAGCTGGCCGCTCACGGCTGCCACCGCCTCGGGGCTGCCGGAGAGCACCACCTGGGCGCTGCTGTTGTCGTTGGCGATCACCACCCCTTCGGTGGCGGCCACCAGCTGATCGAGCTCGGCGCGATCGAAGCCCATCACGGCGGTCATGGCTCCGCCGCCGGCCGCCGCCATCAGTTCGCTGCGGGTTTTCATCAGCTGCAGGCCCGTGTTCACATCGAACACGCCTGCGGCGTAGAGGGCCACCAGCTCGCCCAGACTGTGGCCGGCCACCCGATCGGCGCTGCGGCCCTGGGCCTTGAGGCCATCCACCAGCAAGCTCTCGATCACGAAGAGGGCTGGCTGTGTGTTGCGGGTGTCGTTGAGATCGCTCAGCTCACCGTCGGCTTCACCGGCGCAGATGGCGAGCAGATCACGGCCCAGCAGGTCGGAAGCGGCGGCGAAGCGATCGCGGCCGCCGGGCAGCTCGAGCACCCCGGCGGCCATGCCCAGCTTCTGTGAGCCCTGTCCGGGAAACACCCAGGCGATACCCATGGCCGCACGCGTTGCACTGTGTGGGGGGGAGATTACGCGGCGGGGCCGAGGGCCCGGCCGGCTCAGCCCTGCGGACCAGCCCAGCGCAGCAGCGCGCCGCCCCAGCTCAGGCCAGCCCCAAAGCCACTGCTGGCGATCAGATCGCCGGGTTTCACCCGCCCATCCTTCACCGCCTCATCCAGCATCAATGGGATGGTGGCCGCTGAGGTGTTGCCATAGCTGGCCAGGTTGCTCAGCACCCGCTCGTGGGGAATGGCAAAACGATCGGCCACGGCATCAAGAATGCGCTGGTTGGCCTGGTGCAGCAGCAGCCAATTGAGATCGGAGGCGGGGGTGCCGGTGCTCTCCAGCAGCTCCTTGAGCACCGCCGGCACTTCCCGCACCGCAAACTTGTACACCTCCTGGCCGTTCATGCGCAGCGGGGCAAAGCCCCCCACCTGGGCGCTCACGCCACCGAGCACGTCGGTGTGTGTATCGGTCTGGGCGAGGGTGAGGCAGCTGTTGCGGCTGCCATCAGAGTGCATGCGGAAGCCGAGCAGGCCGTCCTGCTCGGCGGGGCAGGATTCCACGGCCACGGCAGCGGCGCCATCGCCGAACAGCACGCAGGTGGTGCGATCGTCCCAATCCACCCAGCGGCTGAGTTGATCGGCGCCGATCACCAGGGCCCGGCGCATGGCACCACTGCGCAGGTATTGGCCGGCGGTGATCAGGGCAAACAGGAAGCCGCTGCAGGCGGCGGTGAGATCAAAGGCCACGGCATGGCGGGCACCAATGGCGCCCTGCACCCGCGGCGCCATTCCGAACAGGTCGTCGGGGCTGGAGGTGGCCATCAGGATCAGATCCAGATCCTCGGGTGCCCAGCCCGCGTGGTCCAGGGCTGCTTGGGCGGCGCGACTGGCGAGCAGCGTGAGCGGTTCATCGGCCGCGCAGATGCGGCGTGCGCCGATGCCAGTGCGGGTGCGGATCCACTCGTCGCTGGTGTCGACGCGTTCGCTCAGCTGTTGATTGCTCACGCTGATGGCGGGCACGGCACTGCCGCAGCCCACCAGGGCCATGCCGCAGCTGTTCACGGTGCTGTTTGTCTGGCCCAGCCCCACCGGATCAGCCCAACGGTGCGGTCAGTCAACCACAGGCCACGGCAGGGCTCTCGCTCTCGCTGAGCTGTTGCAGATCCTCCATCACACCGTGGTTGGCAGCGGAGTGGGCGATGCGCAGGGCGCTCACCACCGAGAGAGCCTTGCTGCTGCCATGGCCGATCACACACACACCGTTCACGCCCAGCAACAGGGCCCCGCCGTGCTCGGCGTGGTCGAGGCGCTTCTTGATGCGGCGCAGGTTGCTCATCAAAAACGCAGACCCCACCTTGCCGCGGCGGCCGCGGGGCAGCTCAGCCTTGAGCACATCCAGCAGCACGCTGCCCACGCTTTCCAGGAACTTCAGCAGCACATTGCCGGTGAAGCCGTCGCACACCACTACGTCGAACGCACCGGAGAGCACATCACGGCCCTCGCAGTTGCCGGCGAACTGGAAGCGGCTTTCCGCGGCCATCAGCGGATAGGTGCGCAGGGCGAGATCGTTGCCCTTGCACTCCTCCTCGCCGATGTTGAGCAGGCCGATGCGCGGCTGGCTCACCTGCAGCACGTCACGGCTGTAGATGTTGCCCAGCAGGGCCCACTGGTGCAGGTAGGCCGGTTTGGCATCCATGTTGGCGCCCACATCGAGCACTAGCACCTGCTGCTCGGGATCCTTGGTGGGGAAGAGGGCGCCGATGGCGGGGCGATCGATCCCCTTGAGGCGCCCGAGCCGGAAGATCGCTGACGCCATCACGGCGCCAGAGTTGCCGGCTGAATACACGGCCGTGGCCTTACCGGCCTTCACCAGGTCCATGGCCACATTGATGCTGGCGTCGCGCTTCTTGCGCACCACGGTGGCTTCTTCATCCATGCCCACCGACACACCGCTGGGCACCAGCTCCAGTAGACCCTCCTGCTGCGCCGCCTCCAGTTCCTCGCTGAGCTCCAGCTCGGCCACAGCGGTGGCCACGGCTTCAGCCTCGGCCACGAATTTCACCCGCAGTGGCAGGAGCCGCACCGCCCGCAAGCAGCCTTCCAGGATCGGGCCGGGGGCGTAGTCGCCGCCCATGCCATCCACCGCCACCCAGAGGCGATCGGCATCGTTGATCGGTGTGCCTTCGCTGCCCCCCACGCCCCGCTGCAGGCGGCGCAGGGGGTCGAACACCAGTGGCTGCAGCACGGTGTTGGCCGCTCCCGCTGCGGCACCGGCGGCGCTGCCGGCCACGGAGCCCGCCATCGACCCGGCGGCATTGGCCGTGGCCGTCGCCGTACCCACCAGGCTCGTGACCGCTGCATTACGGCGATACCAGATCACCAGGCGGCGGATGGCGCGGGGGCGGCCGCGGCGGCTGCCGGTGCCGGAACCTGGTACGTCAGAGGGCTTCGGGGGCAACGGCGTCAACGATGCGTTGGAACAGATAACCGGTGCCGCGGGCCGTGAGGATCAGCTCGGGGTTGGCCGGATCGTCTTCCAGTTTGGAGCGCAGCCGGGAGATATGAACATCCACCACCCGGGTATCCACGTGACGCTCCGGGGTGTAGCCCCACACTTCTTTGAGAATTTCGCCTCGGCTGAAGGGCTCACCGCTGCGGCCCACCAGCAGCTCCAGCAGGCTGAACTCCATGCCGGTGAGGCGGATGCGCTCCTCGCCCCGGTACACCTGCCGCTTGTTGGTGTCGATGCGCAGGTCGCTCACCTGGATCACGCCGGAGTTGGGGATGCCGGCCACGCTGTCTTTCTCCACCCGGCGCAGCACGCAGCGAATGCGGGCCTCCAGCTCCTTGGGGCTGAAGGGTTTCACCACGTAGTCGTCGGCGCCGAGCTCGAGGCCGGTGATGCGGTCGGCCACATCGCCCAGGGCGGTGAGCATCACGATCGGCACGTCCGATTCCTTGCGCAGCTCCTGGCAGACGCCGTAGCCATCGAGCTTCGGCATCATCACGTCGAGCACCACCAGATCGGGGTTGGTGCGGCGAAAGGCCTCGAGCGCTTCCTGGCCGTCGCAGGCGGTCACCACCTGATAGCCGATCATCGAGAGCCGCGTTTCCAGAATCCGGCGGATGCTGGCTTCGTCGTCCACCACCAGGATCGTTTCCTTGGCGGCGGAGGCAGTTGTGCCGGTTGAGGCCGTCATTGCGCCACTCGTTGTGGACGGGGTTAAGTAGTTCGACCTACTGAAAAGGTCGCGAGGCCTCCGGGTTCTGCGGCAGCCACCTTTCTTCATACACCGTTTTGGCCCGCGCCACCAGCCTTTACGTCTGCCAGAGCTGCGGAGCCCAGACCCGCCAGTTCTTCGGCCGCTGCAGCAGTTGCGGCAGCTGGAACACCCTGGTGGAGCAGGCGGCAACCCCCACCGACAACCGCCGCCGCCGGCCTGTTGCCGCCCTGGCTGAAGCTGCCATCCCCGCTGCACCGCGGCGCTCCGAGCCGATTGCTGCGGTGGGCGATCGGCCCCTGCAGCGGCTGGGCAGCGGCTACGGCGAGCTGGACCGTGTGCTCGGCGGTGGGTTGGTGCCTGGTTCGCTGGTGTTGCTGGGTGGCGACCCCGGCATCGGCAAAAGCACGTTGCTGCTGCAGAGCGCTCAGGCGATGGCTGCCCGCCATTCCGTTTTGTATGTGAGTGCGGAGGAATCGGCGCAGCAGGTGAAGTTGCGCTGGCGTCGTCTGGCGGAGGAGCAAGGGGAGCTGGCCCCGGCTGGCGGCCCCGGCCTGCAGCTGCTGGCGGAAACCGACCTGGAGTTGGTGCTGCAGGAGCTCGAAGCGCTGCGCCCGGCGGTGGCTGTGATCGACAGCATCCAGGCCCTCCACGACGGCGAGCTCGGCAGCGCCCCCGGTTCCGTAGCCCAGGTGCGCGAATGCGCCGCGGCCCTGGCCCGCATCGCCAAGCGGCAAGACACGGCCCTGTTGCTGGTGGGCCACGTGACCAAGGAGGGCATGCTCGCTGGGCCCAAAGTGCTGGAGCACCTGGTGGATGCGGTGCTCACCTTTGAAGGCGATCGCTTCGCCAGCCACCGGCTGCTGCGGGCCGTGAAGAACCGCTTCGGCGCCACCCACGAGCTGGGGGTGTTTGAGATGCGCGGCCAGGGCCTAGCCCAGGTGCTCAACCCCAGCGAGCTGTTTCTCGGCAGCGATGAACCCAGCGCCGGCACCGCCACGATCGTGGCCTGTGAAGGCACACGGCCTTTGGTGGTGGAGCTCCAGGCACTGGTGAGCACCACCAGCTATTCCAGCCCGCGCCGCACCGCCACCGGCATCGGCACCAACCGCCTGCACCAGATTCTGGCGGTGCTGGAAAAACACCTGGGTTTGCCCCTGTCGCGCTTCGATTGCTATCTGGCCGTGGCCGGTGGCCTGGAGGTGGAGGAGCCTGCGGCCGATCTCGGCGTGGCGGCAGCGGTGGTGGCCAGCTACCGGGATCTCACCCTGCCGCCTGGCACGGTGCTGATCGGTGAGCTGGGCCTCGGCGGGCAGCTGCGGCCGGTGGCGCAGCTGGAGCAGCGCCTTCAGGAGTCAGCCCGCTTGGGCTTCCGCCGTGCGGTGGTGCCCAAAGGCAGTGGTCTGGGGCGCTTGGCGGCGGGCCTGGATCTGCAGCTGCTGGAGGCCGGCGGGGTGGCGGAGGCGCTGGTGGCGGCCCTTGGGGTGAACCCCGCCGACGATCGAGCTTGAGGCGGTTGCCTCAGAAATACACGTCGACGTTGCCGCGGCCGCTGGTTTTGAGCCAGTTCTGGGCCTCGATGTAGTTGTTCGGGGCCAAGCGGATCGCTTTGGTCCACAGATCAGCGGCCTGATCGAAGTGACGATCAGCCAGGTCGCCGTCGCCGTTTTCTTCCGCCAAGGAGCCCAGGTGGTGGTGGATCACCGCCATGTTGTTGAGGGCTTGGGGCATCTTGCTGTTGAGATCGAGGGCCTGGCCGTACTGCTCTAGGGCCTTCTCGTGCTCTCCGTTGCTGGCGTACACCAGCGCCATGTTGTAGAGGATGAAGGCGCGGTCGTTGGGGTCTTCCTCCAGCTTCAGCGCTTCGGCGTAGTTGTCGAGCGCTTCGGCGTATTCACCATCAGCCTGGGCGCTCATCCCGTCGCGGTAGTAGGCGAAGGCCTCCTTGGCGCGCTGGTTGGTGGGCAGCACCTTGAGGATCAGGTCGGCCATCACCGTGAAGCTCTTGTCGATGAAGTTGTCGTTGCGCTGAGAGCGGGGCACGGCGATCTGCTGAGCTTCGTGGGCCCATCCTCACCTGCCTGGGGCGGGGGATGCCGGGGCTGTTCGCACTCCCTAGCCTTGGCGTCGCCCACCCCCAGCCCCGTGAGCAGCGGCCCTGAATCCGCACCGCAGCCGGTGGCTGCTCTGCTGCTCGAGGTGGAGGGCATGAAATGTGGAGGCTGCGTGCGCGCCGTGGAGCAGCGCCTGCTGGCCCAGCCCGGCGTTCGCCAGGCCAGCGTCAGCCTGCTCAACCGCACCGCCTGGGTGGGGTTGGATCCAGCCGTGCTTGGCCAGAGCGAGCACGATCCCAGCGAGGCGCTGATCGAGGCCCTGCTGGCCATGGGCTATCAGGCCCATCGCCGCGAAGATCAGGCCAGCACCCCGGCGGAGCGCCGGCAGCAGCAGAGCTGGTGGCTGCGCTGGCAGCAACTGGTGGTGGCACTGGTGTTGCTGCTGGTGTCGGCGGCGGGCCACCTGGCTGAGATGGGGCAGCTGCCGCTCCCCTGGCTGGCAGACATGCGGGTGCATGCCCTGGTGGCCACCGTGGCCCTGGCCTTGCCGGGGCGGTCGATCCTCGTGCGCGGAGCGCGCTCGGCTTTTGCCGGTGCCCCGGGGATGGACACGCTCGTGGGCTTGGGGATGGCCAGCGCCTACCTGGCCAGCCTCGTGGCCCTGATCTGGCCGGCCGTGGGCTGGCAGTGTTTCTTCAACGAGCCCGTGATGCTGCTGGGCTTTGTGCTGCTGGGCCGTTTCCTCGAGGAGCGGGCCCGCTTCCGCACGGGGCGGGCCCTGCAGGAGCTGGCGCGTCTGCAGCCCGATGAGGCGTTGCTGGTGGTGGGTACGGGCCCTGAGGCGATCACCAGGCCCGTGCGGGTGGGGGCGCTGCGCCCCGGTGATCGCCTGCGCTTGCTGCCCGGCGATCGTGTGCCGGTGGATAGCCGCGTGCTCGAAGGGCTGTCCAATCTGGATGTGTCGAGCCTCACCGGTGAACCGTTGCCCCAGGAGGTGAGCGCAGGCTGTGAGCTGGCGGCCGGAAGCCTCAACCTCCAGGCGCCGCTGCTGCTGGAGGTGGTGCGCCCCGGTAGCGAGAGCGCGGTGGCCCGGATCATTGCCCTGGTGGAGCAGGCCCAGGCGCGCAAAGGGCCGATTCAGGGGCTTACCGATCGGGTGGCGGGCCGCTTCAGCGTGGCGGTGATGCTGCTGGCGCTGGGCACTTGGCTGTTTTGGTGGCTCTGGGGTGCGCAGCTCTGGCCGCAGGTGCTCTCGGCGGCACCGGCGATGCATGCCCATGGCGGCCACAGGAGTTTGGGGTTGGCGGCTGAAACCCCCTTCGTGCTGGGCTTGCAGCTCAGCATTGCCGTGCTGGTGGTGGCTTGCCCCTGTGCATTGGGCTTGGCCACCCCCGCGGCCATCACCGTGGGCACCGGCCGGGCGGCCAAGGCCGGCATCCTGTTCCGCGGCGGGGATGTGATCGAAACGGCCGCGGCCCTCAGCACCGTGTTTTTCGATAAAACCGGCACCTTGAGCATCGGTCGCCCCAGCCTCAGCGGCCTGCGACCCGCCCAGCCCGGCCTCGAGGAGGCCGCTGTGGTGCAACTGGCCGCCAGCCTTGAAGCCGACACCCGCCATCCTCTGGCCCACGCCCTGCTGCAGCGAGCCCAAGAGCTGGAGCTGCCCCTGCTCAGCGTGGCGCAGCCGCGCACCATCGCGGGCGATGGCCTGGAGGGAACCGTGGCGGGCTATGGCCGCTGTCGCTTGGGCCGCCCCGCCTGGATTGCAGCCAGTGGCCTGGTGCTCCCCCCTGACCTGCAGCGGTGGCTGCAGGAGCAGGAAGCCCGCGGCGCCACGGTGGTGGCCTTGAGCGCCGAGCATCGGCTGCTGGCGCTGTTGGCGATCGAAGACCCCATGCGCGCCGATGCCCCGCAGGCCCTGGCTGCGTTGCAGGCCATGGGGCTGCAGCTGGGCGTGCTCAGCGGTGACCGTCAGGGGCCAGTGCAGCACCTCGGCGATGCGCTGGGCCTGCGCGCGGAGCAACTGGCTTGGGAGCTGTTGCCGCAGCAGAAGCTGGAGCGGCTGCAGCACAGCGCTGGCCGTGGCCCGGTGGCGATGGTGGGCGACGGCATCAACGACGCTCCGGCTCTGGCGGCAGCGGATCTCGGGATCGCTGTGGGCACCGGCACCCAGATCGCCATGGATACCGCCGATCTGGTGGTGCTCGGGGATCGCCTCACGGCGATCCCCCAGGCCCTGCGCCTGGCTCGCCGCACCATGGCCAAGGTGCGCCAAAACCTCGCCTGGGCCTTCGGCTACAACCTGCTGGTGTTGCCCCTGGCCGCCGGCGCTCTGCTGCCGGGGTTCGGCGTGGTGCTCTCCCCTCCTCTGGCAGCGTTGTTGATGGCCTTCAGTTCGATCACCGTGGTGGTGAATGCCCTGCTGCTCGGTGGTGATGACTGAGCGCGGTCGGTTCCTGGTGCTTGAAGGCATCGATGGCTGTGGCAAGACCACGCAGATCGAGCATCTGAGCCACTGGCTTCCCCGCAGCGGACTGATGCCAGCGGCTGCCCAGTTGGTGGTGACCCGCGAACCAGGCGGCACCGAGCTCGGCCGCGCCCTGCGCCAGCTGCTGCTGCATCCGCCCGGGGCCGCGGCACCCTGCAGCACTGCAGAGCTGCTGCTGTATGCGGCCGATCGGGCCCAGCACGTGCAAGATCACATCTTGCCGGCCCTGGAGGCGGGCCATTGGGTGCTCAGCGACCGCTTCAGCGGCTCGACGGCCGCCTACCAGGGCTATGGCCGCGGCCTCTCCCTCGACTTGATCGAGCAGCTCAGCCTGATCGCCTGCCGTGGACTGCAGCCCGATCTCACCCTGCTGCTGGATCTGCCACTGGAGGAGTCGCTGCGGCGTCGCGGCCATCGGGCGGCGGATCGGATCGAAGCCAGTGGCGAAGCCTTTCTGGCCAGGGTCTGTGCAGGCTTTGTGGCCCTGGCGGCTCAACCTGGTTGGCAGCGGCTGGATGCTTCCCAGCCCCCTGAGGCCGTGAGCACAGCCCTGGAGGCGGCCATCACCCACTGCTGCCGTGCAGCCGCACACCCCGCCGATGACTGAGCGGCTCTTCGACGGTTTGGTGGGCCAGCAGCAGGCCAGCACCCTGCTGCTGGCTGCGCTGGAGCGCCAACGCTTGGCTCCCGCCTATTTGTTCTGCGGCCCCAATGGTGTGGGGCGTTCGATGGCGGCTCGCCGTTTTCTGGAGGGGGTGATCGCCGGGCCGGCGGGATCAGCCTCCGTGCGGCGCCGCTTGCAGGAAGGCAACCACCCGGATCTGCTCTGGGTGGAGCCCACCTACAGCGACAAGGGGCAGCTGGTGCCGGCCTCCAAAGCGGCTGATGCCGGCGTGAGCCGCAAGGCCCCGCCGCAGTTGCGGCTGGAGCAGGTGCGGGCTGTCTCGCAATTTCTGGCGCGCCGGCCGGTGGAGGCCAGCCGCTGCCTGGTGGTGATCGAAGCGGTGGAGGCCATGGCGGAGGGTGCCGCCAATGCCTTGCTGAAAACCCTCGAAGAACCTGGTGATGGACTGCTGATCCTGCTCACGGCGTCTCCGGATCGCCTGCTCAGCACGATCCGCTCCCGTTGCCAGAGCATCCCCTTTGCTCGCCTGGCCCCTGAGCAGCTGCAGCAGGTGTTGGCGGGCCAGACTCCGCTGCCCACCAGCCCGGATCCGCCCGAGCTGGTGGAGCTGGCCGCAGGCTCGCCAGGGGCCCTGCTGGAGCAAAGAATGCATTGGGAGGCGCTGCCGGAGGGGCTGGCGCAGCGTTGCGCCGCCCTGGTGGGTGGGGCATCAGCCGGTGCTGCTCAGCCCGCCAGCCCGGTCGAGGCCCTCAGCCTGGCCCGTGATCTCTGTGATGCGCTTGAGGTGGAGCAACAGCTTTGGCTGCTCGACTGGTGGCAGTTGCACCTCTGGCGGCTTAGCCCTCAGCCTGTGCAGCAACAACGCATGGAGCTGTTGCGTCGTCAGCTGCGCTCGTTCGTGCAGCCTCGCCTGGCCTGGGAGGTGGCGTTGCTGGAGCTGAGCGGCCTGATGGCTCAGTAGGAGCCGCTGATCAGGCGGCGCTGCGGCGATTGGCGCGGGCGTTGTGCACCAGCTGGGCGAGCTCCTCCTCGTGGGCACCGCTGGGCAGTTCCAGGCAATAGCCCGCTCCGTAGACCGTTTTGATGAAGCGGGGTTTGCGGGGATCGGGTTCGAGCTTGGTGCGCAGATGGCGCACGTGTACCCGGATCGTCTCGATGTCGTCGTCGGGTTCGTAGCCCCACACCTCTTTGAGGATGAGCGAGGGGGCCACGGTTTGCCCATGGCGCTGCAGCAGGCAGTGCAACAGCTCGAATTCCAGGTGTGTGAGCCGCACCGGTTCGTCGAACCAGATCGCCTCAAAGCGCTCTGGCACCAGGGTGAGGGCTCCGTAGCTCAGGATTTCGTTGTGCTTGGCCGAGAGAGGGGCCCGGTCGCTGCGGCGCAGCAGCGCCTTGATGCGCACGAGCAGCTCCTCGAGGTCGAACGGCTTGGCCAGGTAGTCTTCGGCGCCGGAATTGAAGCCGCTCACCTTGTCTTTTGTGCTGCCAAGGGCGGTGAGCATCAGGATGGGGATGCCCGTGGTGCGCTCATCGCGGCGCAGGCGCTGACAGAGCGTGAGGCCATCCACCTTGGGCAGCATCAGATCCAGCAGGATCAGATCCGGCGTGTACTGCAGAGCGAGAGCCTGTCCCTTGATGCCGTCTTCAGCCCGCTGCACATCGAAGCCGCTGTGTTCGAGGTGGCCGGCCACCAGCTCGCGCATGTCGCTGTCGTCTTCGATCAGCAGGATGCAGGGCTTCATGGTGGATCTCCGGCGGTGGAGTGCAGGCGCCGCGGGGTGAGGGCCGCTGTTCGTTGCTCACATTCTCTCTAGAAGATTGAGGAGCTGCAGAACTTTTCGTGTGTCCAGCGTGAGCTGGCTGAGGTTGAGAGCGCTTGCCCTGCAACGAGTCTTGAGCGCCGGCGAGTTGATTGACGCGCACGGATTTACAGGTTTTCTTCCGTTTGCCCTGTTGCAATTTGTCGGCCAACGATGCGATGCAGCCGCGTACATGCGGCGTCGAGTGCGCCATCGCCCCGACATGAAAAAACCCCAGCCGCGAGGCTGGGGTTTTCAAGCTCCCCGGGCGGGATTCGAACCTGCGACCAATCGATTAACAGTCGATCGCTCTACCGCTGAGCTACCGAGGAATGCGGCCCTGACGGGTGCTCGAAGAACTTACCCCTCAGCCCTTCCCGCCCGCAAGGGGGGCGAGCCGTTGCTCCATGGATTCGCCGCTCCGCCAGGGGCCAACGCTGCCTCGCTCCATCAGGGCGGCGCCATCGCACCAGCGCAGTTCCTCCAGTCGGTGGGTGATCCACAGGGCTGTGATCGGCTGCTCTTGGCGATCACAGAGGGAGCGGATCAACTGGAGCACCTCCGCTTGGCTGATTTCGTCCAGCAGAGCTGTGGGTTCATCCAGCAACAGCAGTTGGGCTTCGCTGGCCAGGGCGGCGGCGATGGCGAGGCGCTGCTTCTGGCCGCCGCTCAGGCTGTGAATGGGCCGCTGCCGGAATCCGGCCAAGCCCACCTGGCTGAGGGCCTGCTCCACGCGAGGTAGGCGCTCAGTCGTTGGAACCGTGTCGGGGAGGGCTAACTCGATCTCGCTGCCGCAACTTGGCAGCAGCAGTTGGTGATCGGGGTTTTGAAACACCAAAGCCGGCTTGAGCGGGCGCTGCAGGCGGCCCCGGGCTGGTGTCAGCAGTCCAGCGATCAAGCGCAGCAGGGTGCTTTTGCCGCTGCCGTTGCCACCCACCAGCATCCAGAGCCCGGCTCGGGGGATGGTGAGACTGCAGTGATTAAGGGCGCTGTGACCATTGGGCCAGGCAAATCCCAGCTGATCCACCACCAGGCTGGGGGCCTGATCAGCCATCGAAGCTGAAGCCAGGGCGCTTGCTGCCGCCGCCGATGGCGGATTTCTCGTAGGTCTGCACGGCCACCACCTCACTGGTGAGCAGGCTGACGCGTTTGGTTTCCTCCTTCTCGCAGCTCAGCTCCAGCAGGCGGGGATGGCCGCTCTCCATGGCCTGCTTCACCTGTTGATAGAGGGCTTCAGCATCGGCCTGCTCCTTGCGCTGCACGGCAATGGGCATGGGGCTCAGCTTGAGGGAGAGCTCAACGACGAACACAGCAGGGATTTCAGCCAGGCCCCACTTTGGCGAATCACAACGGCTTCGATGGCTCGCTAGGGGCTTTTACCTATCGGGTTGGGGCGATCCGCCACAGACGCTCGGTTCCCCGTACAGTGCGCGTGTAACGCTTCATGAAGCCGCTCTCATGACGATCGCTGTAGGGCGCGCGCCGCAGCGGGGATGGTTCGACGTCCTCGATGACTGGCTCAAGCGCGACCGCTTCGTTTTTGTCGGGTGGTCGGGTCTGCTCCTGTTCCCCACCGCCTACCTGGCGCTGGGTGGCTG